>NZ_NRRL01000152.1 GCF_016583645.1 Rhodovibrio sodomensis
GGCGACCCGGGTGCCTGGGGCGCCCCAGGCGCCCCAGGCACCCGGGTCGCCCCCGCCGCCCGTCAGCGCGACGCCGGAGGCCGCGCGGCCCGACGCCGAGGCGGTGGCGCGCGCCTTCGCCCGCTGCTTTTCGGGTGCCGACGGCGCGCTCGTCCTGGATCACCTGCGCCGGATCACCTTCGAACGCGTGCTGGCCCCCGAAGCCGGCGAGGCCGCTCTGCGCGACCTGGAAGGCCAGCGCCGCCTGGCCGCCACGCTGCTCGCCCTGATCCGGCGCGGGCGCACCGGCGGCTGACGCCGTCTCTCCGTTCCACCTGACGAGGATCGACCCGCATGACCGACAGCCTGCTCGCCGGCGGCCCGACGCCGGCCGACCCCAACCGCGTCCCGCCGCAAGCCGGGCGCAGCCGCATCCCGGAGACCCCGCGGATCCCCGAGAAATTCCGCGATCCCGAAACCGGGGAGCTGCGGGGCGACGCGCTGCTGCGCTCCTATCTGGAGCTGGAGCGCAAACTGGCGCGGATGGTCGAACTGCCGCAGCCGGACAGCCCGCCCGAGACGGCCGGGGCGTTCCGCCGCGCGATGGGCGTGCCGGACACGCCCGAAGAGTACCCGGTGCAGCCGCCGCACCCGATGATCCAGCCGGACCCGGAGGTCAACGCCACCCTGCACGCGGCCGGGTTCACCCCGGATCAGGTGCAGCTGGTCTACGACCTCGCCGCCGAGCGGATGCTGCCGGCGGTCGAGGAGCTGGCCGGCGAGTTCGAGGCGGAGCGCCAGCTGGAGCGGCTGGTCGAGCAGTTCGGCGGACCGGACAAGTGGCGCGAGGTCGCCGCGGCGCTCAGCGCCTGGGGCCGCAAGACCCTGCCCGGCGAGGTGTTCGAGGCGCTGTCGACCACCTACGAGGGCATCCTCGCGATGCACCGGATGATGGCCAACGGCGAGCCCGGCCTGGGCGCCGGCGGCGCCGCGGTGGCGGAGTTGAACGAGGACGACCTGAAGCGCCTGATGGCCGATCCGAAGTACTGGCGCCAGCGCGATCCGGCGACGATCGCAAAGGTGCAGGACGGCTTCAAGCGCCTGTTCCCGGGCCAGGCCGGCGGGTGACGCGCCGCGCTGCTTGAAGACCCCGCGCAGGGCATCGCAGCGGGTCCCCGTTCCTCCATTGGGAGGAGAGCGACAGGGAGAGGAGGCAGCCGCCGCCCTCGACGATGCGGGCAACCTCCTCCCCTAACCCCTCCTCCCAGTTGTTTGGAGCAGGGGGATCAGTTGTGCTCGCCCGCCTCGCTGCTCGCTCTCAGACCTCACCGACAGCAACGCGGGTGTCGCGCCGGCCAACTGAGCCGCCGCGCGACGCCCGCGCCGACGGAAGGCCGCCGGCACGCCCCCAATTCCCGCGGGGGGCGATACCGCGCGCCGCCCGGTTTCCCTCCCCGGCCGGCCGCCGGCGGCGCGGCCGCCGGCGGCCTTCCGTCACCCTTATTCCGCGACCGCCGACAACCCGCGGACCACCCAGGTCCGTCGGGCCGGCGGCGCGCGTCCGCGCGCTTCACGGCCGCCGCACGACGGCGACAACCGTGGTCCGCGTGTCGACCCGCCCCGACAACCGCATAGCGAGACCGACAGACCATGTCCCAACAGGTCGACCAGGCCTTCATCCGGCACTTCCAGACCGAAGTGCACACGGCCTACCAGCGCCAGGGCTCCAAGCTGCGCCAGACGGTGCGCAGCAAGTCCAACATCAAGGGGGCTACCACAACCTTCCAGAAGGTCGGCAAGGGCGCCGCCTCCACCAAAGCCCGGCACGGCAAGGTGCCGGTGATGTCGATCGACCACACCCCGGTCGAATGCCAGCTCGCCGACTTCTACGCCGGCGACTGGGTCGACAAGCTGGACGAACTGAAGATCAACATCGACGAGCGGATGGTGGTCGCCAACGCCGGCGCCTACGCGCTGGGGCGCAAGACCGACGAGCTGATCCTCGCCGGGCTCAACAGCTCAACCAACTACGCCGGCGCGGACACCGACGGCCTGACCAAGGCCAAGATCCTGACCGGCTTCGAGATGCTGGGCGGCACCGACGTGCCGGACGACGGCGACCGCTTCGCCGTGATCGGCTGGAAGCAGTGGTCCGACCTGCTCGACATCCAGGAGTTCGCCAACGCCGATTACGTCGGCCCGGACGAGCTGCCCTGGAAGGGCACGCAGGCCAAGCGCTGGCTGGGCACGCTGTGGATCCCGCACTCCGGGCTCGAGCTCGAGGCCGGCGTGCGCAAGTGCCACTGGTACCACAAGACCGCGATCGGCCACGCCTCCGGGTCCGATGTGACCAGCGACATCTCCTGGCACGGCGACCGCGCGGCGCACTTCGTCAACAACATGATGTCCCAGGGCGCGTGCCTGATCGACGCCGAGGGCGTGGTCACCATGCGCTGCCTGGAAACCTAAGGAGACCCGGTCGATGGCATTCCAGGCCCGTAACCTGAGCGTGCTCGCCTACGCCAACGGCTTCACGCTGTGGCATTACACCACCGTCGACGCGGCGGCCGCCGTCGACACCGCCGGCTACTTCGACACCGCCGCGGAGATGCTGCGGGTGGGCGACATCGTGATCGCCAACGTCGATACCGACGCCACTCCCGGCGCCGGCCTGTTCCTGATCAAGTCGAACGCCGCCGGCACCGTCGACGCCGCCGACATGACCGCGATCGGCGCGAGCGACACCGACTAGAGCAAAATCGATGAAGGTCGAGTCGGCCTTCATCTTGCTCTAGCCCCACGTCTTCGCCTGTCTCCGAGGGCCGTGGTTCCTCCTCTCCCTGTCCCTCTCCTCCCACGGGAGGAGAGGGAACCCGCCGATGCGCCTTGCCCACCCGTCGCCACCCGTTGGTGACGGGCGTCGCAGCGCGTCCCCTCTCCTCCACCGGGAGGAGAGGGCTAGGAAGAGGAGGGTGCCCGCGGCGTGGGCGAGCCGGCAGCTGATCCACCTCCCGCGAACCCCGAAGGACCCCCGCCCATGGCGTCTTCCGCCGTCCAGCTGTGCGCGCGCGCGCTGATCGCGCTGGGCGCCCAGCCGATCGCCAGTTTCCAGGAAACCACGCCGGAGGCGCAGGTCTGCCGCACGCTCTATCCCGGGCTGCGCGACGCGCTTCTATCCGCGCATCCCTGGAGTTTCGCCACCGCGCAGGCGCGCCTGCCGCGCCTGACCGCGCAGCCGGTCGCCGACTTCGCGCACGCCTTCCAGCTGCCGCCCGACTTCCTGCGCGCGCTGTCCGCCGGGACGGCGTCGCGCGGCCGGGGCGTGCCCTACCGGATCGCCGAGCGGCGGGTGCATGCCGACGTCGACCAGCTGATGCTGACCTACCTGTTCCGCCCGCGCGAGGCCGACTTCCCGCCGTTTTTCGACCAGGCGCTGGTCGCCCGCCTCGCCGCCGAGTTCTGCCTGCCGATCACCGAGAGCACCAGCCGGGCCGAAGCGCTCGGCCGGCTGGCCGAGCAGGCCTACCAGCGCGCCCGGCAGATCGACGCCCAGCAGGAGACGCCCGCGGCGATCGAGGGCTTCCCGCTGATCGAGGCGCGCGGGCGATGACCCGCCGGCACGTCTACAAGACCAACTTCACCGGCGGCGAACTGGACCCGCTGCTGCTCGGCCGCGGCGATCTGCGGGCGTATGAGAACGGCGCGCGCGAACTGACCAACGTGACCCTGCATCCAACCGGCGGCGTGTCGCGCCGGCCGGGGCTGCAGTTCCTGACCGAGCTGCCCGGGCCGGCGCGCCTGATCCCGTTCGAGTTCTCGGTCGACCAGGTCTACGTCCTGGCGTTCTCCAACTTCCGGATGGACGTCTATCAGGACGGCCAGCTGATCGCCGGCAACCTCGCAGCCCCCTGGCAGCAGGGCACCCTGCCCGAACTCGCCTGGGTGCAGAGCGCGGATACGCTGATCGTGACGCACCCCAGTTCGGTGCCCCGGCTGATCACCCGCGACGGGGCCGGCGCCTGGTCGATCGCGCAGATGAAGTTCGCCTCGATCGGGCCGCGCCACCTGGTGCCGCACGCCAAGATCGCGTCTTCGGACGTCACGCTCGATCCCGCCGCAAGCACGGGAACCGACGTGCGCTTCGTCGCCGGCGCCGACCACTTCACCGCCGACCATCAGGGCGCGCGCCTGCGGCTGCACGGCGGCGAGGCGCAGATCACCAACGTCGTGGATGCGCGCAATGTCGACTGCGAGATCCGGGTCGAGCTGGCGTCGGACGCGGCGACGGCGGACTGGAGCGAAAGCGCCTATTCGCTCGCCGCGGGCTGGCCCGCGATCGCGGCGTTCCACCAGAACCGGCTGGTCCTGGGCGGCGGCAGCACCCTGCCGAACCGGCTGTTCCTGTCGAAGACCGACGACCTGTTCAACTTCGACCCCGGCACCGGCCTGGATGACGAGGCGATCGACTTCGAGCTGTTGAGCGATCAGGTCAACGCGGTGCGCGGCCTGTTGTCGGGGCGCGATCTGCAGGTGTTCACCAGCGGCGGCGAATGGCGCGTCACCGGCGACCCGCTGACGCCGACCAGCGTGCAGGTCAAGCGCCAGACCCGGGTCGGCTCGCGCAGCGACCGCTACACCGCGCCCAAGGTGATCGACGGCGCGACCGTTTTCGTCGGCCGGACCGGCGACCGGCTGAACGAGTTCAGCTACTCCGAGGTCGAGGGCGCATATCTGAGCGACGACCTGACGCTGCTCGCCAAGCACCTGGTGCGCGATATCGTCGAGCTGGACTACCAGCCGTCGAAGCGCCTGCTGTACTGCGTGCAGGGCGACGGCAGCCTGGCCGTGCTGACCCAGTACCGCAGCGAAAAGGTGACCGCCTGGTCGCGCTTCACGACCGACGGGCAGGCGCGGGCGATCGCGGTGATCGACCCCTACGTCCATCTGGTCGTGGAACGCGACGGCGGGCACTTCCTGGAGGTGCTGGAGGAGGCGCTGCACCTGGACGCGGCGATGACCGGCACCGCCGACCCGCCGGCGGATACCTGGTCCGGGCTGGACCATCTGGAAGGCCGCAGCGTGTCGGTGCTTGCCGACGGCATCGTCAAGCCGCCGGTCACGGTGTCCGGCGGGGCGATCCAGCTGGACACCCCGGCCGGGGCGATCGTCGCCGGCCTGGGCTACACCCATATCGTCGAGCCGCTGCCGCCGCTGGTCAGCAACGCCATCGGCACCGGCTACGGCATCAAGGTGCGGCTGATCGAGGCGACCTTTCGGCTGCTGGATAGCCAGGCGCTCGCGGTCGACACCGGCGACGGCGCCGCGGCCGCCCCGTTCCAGCTCCTGGGCGGCGAGCTGCTGGACGCGCCGGTACCGCCTTACAGCGGCGACAAGAGCGTGCGCGCGCTGGGCTGGCGGCCCGCCGGCATGTCGGCGTTGTGGCGGATCGCCGGCGACGCGCCGCTGCCCTTCACGCTGTTGTCCGTAACAACCGAACTCAAGGTGAACGATTAATGGCCGGTTTTCAGTCCGTCGTCCCCGCCGTCGTCGGCGGGGCGGTCAATTACGCCAGTACCCAAAGCGAGGCACGCCAGGCCCAGTCGGCCCAGGCCGCCAACCTGGAGGCCGCGCGCCGGCAGCGCGCCTGGGAGCGCCAGCAGGCGCAGGCCGCGCGCGACCACGAGCGCCGCATGGCAGAGGAGGCGTTCGCGCGCGAAGTCGCCCTGGAGCGCGAGCGCACCCGCCGGGCGCGCGAGATCTACGACGCGGAGAACCCGCCGGCGGAAGCCGACCCCGGCCTGGTCGCCGACCGGCTGAACACCCTGGAGGAGCAGGCGGCGGCGCGCGACACCCGGGCCCGCGAGCTCGCTCAGTCGAAAGCCCAGGCGCGCGCCCGGGCGGCGGCGGCCGGGATCACCGGCGGCGGCACCGCCAAGGCGATCCAGCGCAACCTGATCGAGACCAGCCGCAAATCCGGCGAACGTGCCGAAACGCAGTACCGGATCCGGCTGGACGCCCAGGACAAGCGCCACGCCCGCAACCTGCTGGACGCGGAGAACCGCCGGCGACGCGCCATGCTGGGCCTGGAGACGCAAATGGAACCGCGCGCCTAACCCGGTTCCTCGACCGATTTTCCCGTTGATCGGAGAACGCCCATGCCCGACGTCCTGGTCGCCGACGCGCGGCCGTACGTCCAGTACGCCTGCGACGGCGTGCAGACGGTCTTCACCTATCCCTTCCCGATCCTGGCGGCCGAGGACTTGACGGTGGTGCTGGACGACGGCAGCACGCCCGCCGGTGTCGTCGTCGCGGGCGTCGGCACCGACGGCGGCGGCACGGTGACGCTGAGCCCGGCCCCGGCGGACGGGCGCACCCTGACCCTGTTCCGCGACATGCCGGTCGCGCGCACCACCGACTTTCAGGAGGCCGGCGAGTTCCGGGCGAGCGCGATCAACGCCGAGCTCGACCGGCTGACGCTGATGCTGCAGCAGCTCGAGGCGCAGGTCGCCCAGGCGATCAAGCGCGCGCCGGAGGATATCGACAGCGCGCTGCTGCTGCCGCCGGTGGCGGAGCGCGCCGGCACCGTGCTGGGCTTCGACGCGGCCGGTCTGCCGAGTGTGATCCAGGCGCCCGCCGCGGCGGCCGCGACCGCGTCCCATGCGGCCGATACCGCCGTGGCGGCGGCGGATAGCGCCAGCGCCGCCGCCGCCAGCACCGGGGCCGACGCCAGCGCCGCCGCCCAGGCGGCGAGCACGGCGGCCGGCGCCGAGACGGCCGCGTCGCTCAGCGCCGGCAACGCGGCCACGGACGCCACCGCCGCCCAGGACGCCGCCGACACCGCGGAAGCCTGGGCCGACACCGCGGAGGACGTGGAGATCGCGCCCGGCATCTATTCGGCGCGCCACTGGGCGGCGAAGGCACAGATCGCCAGCCTGTCGGCGGAGCGCCGGCGGGCCGACCTGGTCGCCGTGCGCGCCCGGGTCGCGGCCCAGGTGCCGTCGGTCGCGGTCATGCCGGTGTTCGGCTTTGACGCCACGATCGGGGCGGGGGCGGACGAACTCTCGGTCGCGCGCAGCGGCAGCGCGCACGTCACCGACGCCAAGGGCCAGCTGGTCGCGGCGCCGGCGGACACCCCGCGGTTCGACCATGACCCGGCGACCGGCGAACCGCTGGGCGTGTTGTGCGAGGGCGCGCGCACCAACCTGCTGCACGACAGCTTCAACCCGGCGAGCCAGACCCGCACGCTTGCCGCCGGAACCTACACCCTGTCGGTGCGCGGCCCCGGCAGTTGCGCGCTCTCCGGCGGGCCGAGCGGGACCGCGCAGCAGGGCGCGGCCGTGACCTTCACGCTCGCCGGCAGCACCGCCGTCACCTTCACCGTCAGCGGCACGCTGACGGCCGTCCAGTGCGAGGCCGGGGCGAGCGCCACCAGCCCGATCGAGACCCCCGCCGGCGGCACCGCCAGCCGCGCCGCCGAGCTGATCACGCTGGTCGACACCGGCTGGCACGATCCCACGGGCATGAGCTTTGTGATCGAGGCGCACCTGGCCGACGTGCCGGCGAGCGAGGTGCTGCGCCTGTTCAGCCTGAACGACGGGACCGAGGCCAACCGGCACGACCTGTACTATGCCGGCGACATGAGCCGGGTGCTGTTCTTCGCGAAGTCCGGCGGGTCGAGCCAGGGCAACGTCGACGGCCTGATCGGCGGCTGGAGCGATGGCGCGACCCATACCCTGGCCGTGACCGTGGGCGGCGGCGCCCGGGCGCTGTTCATCGACGGGGTCAAGGCGGGCGCGGACAGCCTGACAGAGCCGGTCGGCGCCAGCACCGTGCGGATCGGGCGCAACCACGACACCGCCCCCTGGCAAGGCCACGTCCGCCGCCTGCTCGCCTATCCGCGCCGGCTGTCCGATGCAGAGATCACCGCGCTGACCGGTTAGGCCCGCAGCCGCCGGCTGAACCGCACGACCAACCAGGGCTGCACGCCCATCGGGAGACCGGCTTGACCGAGGCCACCCGGCGACTGCAGCTGCGGCTGCTCGAGACGCTGCCCGAGATCGCCGAACGGGTGATCCAGGGCTACCAGGACCACACCGACACCCCGCCCCCGGAGGCCGCGGGCGACAAGGAGTTCAGCGCCCGGCAGAGCGCCGGCAAGGCGGCGCTGTCGCACCTGGACGCGCTGATCAAGCTGCTGCGCTGGGCCGAAGCCGGCGTCAGCGCGGAACTCGACGCCGCGCCCGGGGACGGCGGCCAGCCCGGCGACGCGGCGGAAACCGACCGCTTGAACCGGCTGCTGCGCGAGGCGCGCGCGGCGCTCGGCCGGATCGAGGCGGTGCGATGACCCGCCCCGCCCAGGGCGCGGCCCCGCGTCTACCGGGCGCCCGCGTGCCCGGGTTCGGCGAGTTCGTCTGGGTCTGGGATCGCCAGCAGGGTCTGCAGACGGCGGCCGTCCACCTGCGGATGGCGCGCTGGCTGGAGGCCGGCTGGCGCCACGGCGAAACGCGGCTGCTGCTGCAAGCCTTCCGATCGGCCGGCAAGTCCTCGCTGGTCGGGCTGTTCGGCGCCTGGCTGCTGGGCCGCCATCCGGACCTGCGCATCCTGGTGCTGGCGGCCGAGCAGGCGCTCGCGGTCAAGATGGTCCGTCAGGTCCGCGGCATCGTCGAGCGGCACCCCTTCCTCGCCGGCCTGCGGCCCGAGCGCGCGCCGGAGTGGGCGGCCGACCGGTTCACCGTCGAGCGCCCCGGCGTGCTGCGCGACCCAAGCGTGCTCGCCCGCGGGGTGAGCGCGAACGTCACCGGCAGCCGGGCCGACGTGGTGATCTGCGACGACGTCGAGGTGCCGAACACCTGCGACACCCCCGAAAAGCGCGCCGAACTGCGCCGGCGGCTGGGCGAGATCGACTACCTGCTGGTGCCGGGCGGGCTGCAGCTGTTCGTTGGCACGCCGCACACCTATTTCACGATCTACGCCGACGGGCCCCGGCGGGAAGCGGGGGAAACGCGGGCGTTCCTGGACGGCTTCACCCGGCTCACGGTGCCGATCCAGGACGCCGACGGCACGCCCGCCTGGCCGGACCGCTTCCCGCCCGCGGCGATCCGCGAGCTCGCCCGGCGCAGCGGGCCCAACAGCTTCGCCAGCCAGATGCTGTTGCAGCCGGTCAACGCGGCGGAGGGCCGGCTCGACCCGGCCCGCCTGCGCCGCTATTCGGCCGAGCTCGACTACACCGAAGGCAACGACGAGGCGGTCCTGACCCTGCGCGGCGCGCGGCTGGTGGCGGCGGCCTGCTGGTGGGATCCGTCCTATGGCGCGCCCGGGCGCGGCGACGCCAGCGTGATCGCGGCGGTGTTCCTGGATGCGGCCGGCAACGCCTATCTGCACCGGGTGCATTACCTGACCCATCAGCCGGTCGCCGACCCGGCCGGGCCCGGCGCGGTCGACGAGGCGACCCAGCTGTGCCGGCAGGCGGCGGCGTTCGCCCGCGCGCTCTACCTGCCGTCGATCAGCCTGGAGGTGAACGGCCTGGGCCGCTTCCTGCCCGGCCTGCTGCGCCGCGAGCTGGCGACCGGCGGCGTCCCGGCGGCGGTGCGCGAGGTGACCAGCCGCCGGCCCAAGGACATCCGCATCCTGGAAGCCTTCGACGCCCCGCTCGCCGCGGGCGCGCTGCACGCTCACGACAGCGTGTTCGCGACCCCGTTGCTGCAGGAGATGCGCGACTGGCGCCCCGGCCTGGGGCACGCCCGCGACGATGGGCTGGACGCGGTCGCCGGCTGCCTGGCGAGCGAGCCGGTCCGCCTGCCGCGCCTGCCCGCCGCCGGCCGGCACACCTGGCGCCCCGGCGCCACCGGCGTCCGCGCGCTCAGCGAGTTCGACGTCTAGAGCAAGATGCTGGAAGGCGAAGCCATCTTTCAGCTGAATCTTGCTCTCTCTTCCAGCAGTTAGAGCAAAATTCATGATGGAGGCCGACACGACCTTCATCGATTTTGCTCTAGGCCGCGGCCGCGGCGCGTTGTGCCGCACATCCTTCCGCCCGAGTGCGCAGAGCGCCGGCGGCGGGTCGCTCTCCCTCGAGGGGAGATGACAGGTAAGGGTGGAAATCCCCGGCGCATGGCGAGGAGTCCCACCCTCACCCTCCCACGCCCTGAAGGGCG
>NZ_NRRL01000153.1 GCF_016583645.1 Rhodovibrio sodomensis
CCTCCCCTTCGCTCGAAGGGGAGGGCTAGGGTGGGGTAGGTCTGCACGGCTTTCGCGCCGCGAAGGCCGCAGGAAGCCACCTCACCCTGTCCCTCTCCTCCCATTGGAGGAGAAGGAACCCGCTGCCGCGCCCTGCCAACCCGTTGGCGAAGGGAGCCCCAATGAGCGACGACACCACGGCCGCGCCCAAGGCGGCGCCGCGCGCCCGGCCGAAGGCGGCGGACGCGCGCACGCTGGCGGAATTCCTGGTTCGCCCGGAGCCGAAGGACCCGCGCCTGACCCAGGAGGTCGAGGGCGTCGACCAGGACGGCCAGCCGATCGCCACCCGCGTGGTGATCGAACGCCCGCTGACGATCTACCTGAACAACCAGGAAATCGTCACCGCCATGACGGTGGCGGACTACCCCGAGTACCTCGCGGTCGGGTTCCTTCTGAACCAGAACATGCTGCGCCCGGACGATACGATCACCGGCATCGACCACGACGACGAACTGGAAGTCGTGGTGGTGCGCACCGACCGGGAGACCGACTACGAAGAGAAGCTGAAGAAGAAGACCAAGACGTCCGGGTGCGCCCAGGGCACCTCGTTCGGCGATCTGATGGAGAAGTTCGACGAGATCGCGCTGGCCACCGACGCGACGATCAAGACCTCCTGGCTGTACAGCCTGACCCGGAAGATCAACTCCACGCCCAGCCTGTACCTGGAGGCCGGCGCGATCCACGGCTGCGTGCTGTGCCAGGAGGACCGGCCGCTCTTGTACATGGAGGACGTCGGCCGGCACAACGCGGTGGATAAGATCGCCGGCTACATGTTCCTGAACGACGTCTCGCCGGCCGATAAGATCTTCTACACGACCGGCCGCCTGACGAGCGAGATGGTGATCAAGACGGTGCAGATGGGCATCCCGATCCTGGCCTCGCGCTCCGGGTTCACCGCCTGGGGCGTGGACCTGGCCCGGCAGGCGGGCCTGACCCTGATCGGGCGGGCCAAGGGCAAGCGCTTCATGGCGCTGTCGGGCGCCGAGCGGATCGTCTACGATGTCGATCCGCACAAGCTGGCCGACGAGGACCCGAAGCACCAGCGCAAGGGCAGCCGTGGCGATGGCTGAGACCGCAAGCTCCGGACCTAACAATCCGCACGCGCCCGCGGTCTGCGGCGTCTTGCTGGCGGGCGGGCAGTCGCGCCGGATGGGCGGCGGCGACAAGACGCTGCGCAAGCTGGGCGACCGTCCCATCCTGCAGCACGTGATCGACCGCGCCGCCCCGCAGGTCGAGCGGCTGGTGCTGAACGCCAACGGCGACCCCAACCGCTTCGCCGACGTGCGCCTGCCGGTCGCCCCCGACGTGGTGGAGGGCTTCGCCGGCCCGCTCGCCGGGGTGCTGACCGGCATGGAGTGGGCGGCGCGTCACGCCTCCGAGGTCACCTGGGTCGCCAGCTTCGCCTGCGATGCGCCGTTTCTGCCGACCGACCTGGTCGCCCGCCTGCGCCAGGCCGCCGAGGCCGACGGCGCGGACCTGGCGTGCGCCGCGAGCCAGGGGCGCAGCCACCCGGTGTTCGGCCTGTGGCGCGTCGACCTGCGGCACGACCTGCGCCGCGCGATGGTCGAGGAGGAGGTGCGCAAGGTCGACGTCTGGACCGCCCGGCATAAGCTGGTGACGGTCGACTTCCCGCTGGAAGACCGCCCCGACGGCCCGCGCGATCCGTTCTTCAACACCAACCACCCCGACGACCTCGCCGAGGCGGAGCGGCTGCTCGCGGCCGGGTAGGTGTGACGTCTCACAAAAAACCAGAGAGTCTCACAATTAATCGCGCGTCTCGTCGGGTGGCTTCATCGACATTTGCCTCAAGGCTAGGTCGAATGTAACTGGGGCATCTTCCCGGGCACGGCGTAAGGTGAGACTCATCACGGGTTGTCCGCGGGACTCTACTCTGGTTGCGTCGGGGTATGGTCGACGTGCCGCCAGATCTGGACAACGCTTCGCACGAGGACCTCAAGGAGTTGGTGCAGACGCTCCTTGAGCGCGTGAACGCCGCGCTGCGCGATGAGAACGCCCGGCTCAAGGGCAAGCCGCCGCGGCCCGATGTGAAGCCGAGCGGCATGGCGGAGAAGGCGCAGAGCCGTGGCGCGTCGAAAGCGAAAGCCAAGAGCAAGAAGCCCGGACGCGGCAGCAAGCGCAGTCGGCTGAGGATCGACGAGGATCGCCACCTGCAGCCGGCGGACCTGCCGAACGGCTCGCGGTTCAAGGGTTACCAGGATCACCTCGTCCAGGAGTTGGTGATCCGGGCGCGCACCGTGCGGTACCGCCGCGAGCGCTGGCTGACGCCCAACGGGCGGACCGTGACGGCGGAGCTGCCGGGTCACGTCCAGGGGCACTACGGCGGCGATCTCCGCCGGCTGATCGTAACCCTGTACCATCGCGGGCAGATGACCATCCCGCGGATCACCACGCAGCTGCGCGATCTGGGCGTCGACATCGATCGCCGGCAGGTGCGCCGCCTGCTCGACGACACGGACGCCGAAGCGTTCCTCACCGAGGCCCAAGACGTGCTGCACGCCGGGCTGGCGACGGCGGCCTGGGTCAGCGTCGATGATACCGGCGCTCGCCATCAGGCGCGCAACGGCTACTGTACCCAGATCGGCGACGACCGGTTCACCGCGTTCCTGACGCGCTTTTCCAAGAGCCGGCAGAACTTCCTGGAGCTGCTGCGCGCCGGGCACACGGATTACGTCGTCAACGCCGAGGCGCTCGCCTACATGCGCGGGCGTAACCTGTCGCAGGCGGTGATCGACCAGCTCGCCGAGGGCCCGACCTACTTTCCGGATGCGGCGAGCTGGCAGGCGCACCTGAGCGCACTCGGTTTGGACCAGGCGCCGTGCAGCCTGACCCGGTCCGTATCGCGACAGAGGGGGCGCTCTGGGGCGCGGTGATCGAGCACGGCCTCCTGCTGGACGCAGTGGTGCTGTCGGATGACGCCGGTCAGTTCCGGGTCGGCAAGCACGCGCTGCGCTGGGTCCATGCCGAGCGGCTGGTCAACGGCCTGGACACCTTCAACGCCGCCCAGCGCAAGGCCGTCGACTGGGTCCGCCGCCTTATCTGGTGGTTCTACGCCGACCTGAAGCTCTACGCCGAGGCGCTCACCGCCGAGCGCAAGGCCCAGCTCAGGCGGCGGTTCGACCGGGTGTTCGACCGACGCACCAGGTTCGCTCCGCTGGACCGGCTGCTGCGCCGGCTGCACGCCCGCAAGAGCGAGTTGCTCACCGTTCTGGATCGCCCGGAGGTGCCCCTACACACCAACGGTTCGGAGCGCGACATCCGCTGCCAGGTCACCCGCCGGAAGCTCTCCGGCGGCACCGTCAGCGACCGCGGACGTGACTGCCAGGTGTCGGTTTCCTCGGGCTGATGACCACCTGCGACAAGCTGGGCGTCTCGTTCTGGGATTACCTCGGCAACCGGCTCGCGATCCCGGATGTCCCAGACGTCCCGCCACTGCCCGACCTCATCCGAGCCCGGGCGCCGACCTGAGCCGGGCCCGTCCCATCACATCGACAACTGCTGATTGGACGGCGTCGGACCACCGGCATGCCGCGTGCCCGGGTTTTTGCCCAATGTACGGTCGAATCTCATAAGCCACAGATGCGCCGGAGTTTTGAACGTCAGGCTCATAACCTGAAGGTCGTGGGTTCAAATCCCACCCACGCAACCACCGATGTCAGCACCCGCCCATCACTCGATGCGGCGGGTGTTTTTGTCCCCGACGCCAGGCTCAGAATGCCGGCGAGATCGCCCTCCAGCCACAAGGCGGCACGGCCGTCCTGGTCAGGCGAGACGACGATCCGGCCGACCAGCGCCCGGACGTCGTCGCCCGCCTCCAGCCGCGTGCGCTCGTCCTGCAGCGCGGTGAACAAGCCGTCGATCCGCTTGCGGTATTGCTGCGCCATGTTGGGGTGAAGGAGGGCGGGCGGCGTCGCCGCGTGGGCCAGGTCCTCGGTCAGCTTGGCCTTGCGGTCCTCCAGAGCGAACAGCTCGTCTTTCATGCCAGGGGTTCGGTAGCCTTCCTTGATCGCCTCGACGATCTTGTGGATGCCCCGCTCGACCTTCTCAAGTTCCGCCTGCTTGGCGGCGATCCCCGCGGACGCGTCCATCCGCAGCCGGTTGAGTTCGCGCGTGAACTCCTCGCAGAACGCCCGGAAGAGGCTCGGGTCCATGAGCTTGTCGCGCATTGCGGCGAGCACGCGCGCCTCGAGCTCCTGGCGCCGGACGCGCAGAGCGTTTGTGCAGGTTCCCTTGTTCTTGTAGGTCGAGCAGCCGAACAGGTCGCGGTAGACCATGGAGTAGCCGCCGCCGCACTCCCCGCACTTGATCAGCCCCGAGAAGAGGTAGCGGGTGCGGCGCCGGGCAGTCAGGGCGTTGCCGTCGTCCTTGACGTAGCGCGCGCGGATGGCCGTCTGGCGCTCTTTGACCTTGGTCCAGAGGGCGTCGTCGACGATGCGCAGCTCCGGGACGTCCTGGGTAACCCACTGCTCCGGCGGGTTCGGGCGCGCCACCCGCTTGCCGGTGGTCGGGTCCTTGAGGAAGCGCTGCCGGTTCCAGACCAGCCGCCCGATGTAGAGCTCGTTGTTGAGCACGCCGTTGCCGCGCTTGGCGTTGCCGAACAGCGTGCTCGGACCCCAGGCCTTGCCGCGCGGCCCGGGAACGCCCTCGGCGTTGAGTTCGTGGACGATCTGGGTCGGGGACTTGCCCACGGCGTAGTACGTGAAGATCCGCCGCACGACCGCAGCCTCGGTCGGCTCGATCGCGCGTTCGCCGCGCTCAGGGGTGCCGTCGGGGCCCGTCCGGTGGACGACGCGATAGCCGTAGCTGTTGCCGCCGCCGGATTTGCCGTCCTGCACGCGCCCGCGCAGGCCGCGGCGGGTCTTGTCGGCCAGGTCCTTGAGGTAGAGCGCGCCCATCGTGCCCTTGAGGCCGATGTGCAGCTCGCTGATATCGCCCTCCGACAGCGTCACCATGCGCACCCCGGCGAAGGTCAGGCGCTTGTAGACGCCGGCGATGTCCTCCTGGTCACGGCTGATCCGATCCAGGGATTCGGCCAGAACCACCTGGAAGCGTCCGGCTTGGGCGTCCTGCATCAGCGCCTGGATGCCCGGGCGCATCAGGCTGGCGCCGGAGATCGAGCGGTCGCTGTAGCTGTCCGCGATCGGCCAGCCCTCGTGCGCGGCGCGCTCGCGGCAGAGGCGCAGTTGGTCCTCGATCGAAGCATCGCGTTGGTGGTCGGAAGAGTAGCGGGCGTAGAGAGCGACGGCGGGCATGGCGGGACCTCTCGGTTACTCCTCCGAGTTTGAGTCCGTTTCACCTTTCGAACAAGCCTCAGCGTGGTGCGTTCGCGCAGCGTGGCGGGCGAGCGCCCGGACGATCGCACGGAGCCGGAGGTCGGACCGGTCGGCGACCTCTTGAAGCATCGCTCGGTTTGCAGGGCGCTCAATGCGTCCGGCCTTTGGGGGCTTGCTCTCCATTCGACAGAGGTTGGAGGGTTGCCACGATGGCGAACATCGCTTTGTAGCAAGCTACGTCCAAAACACTGATGCGATCTTGTCTCAATTTGGCGGCGCTTAGACGGAGATCGTTGTTCTGGAAATGATAACCCGCCATTATCGCGAACTGCAGATTGTACATACCTCGTACATTCGGGTCTTCGTTGATGCCGCGGTAAGGTAATCGGCCGAGAGCCTCTCCGGCGGCCTGTTACGGTAACCGATCATGAGAAGACTGCTCTCAGCGGGAAAATTCTTAATTGTTGCCCCGCACCTCCGTGCTGAGGCTCGGCTCCAGCTTCTAGGTTTCCATTCGAAAAATTCATGCACGTCATTAAAGGCCCGGTAACCCTCGCGAAGCTGTACTGCGCACCGTCATGCGGCGGGTCGCCGCGGGTCCACGCAGTTAAGCTGGAGGCAACGCAGGACCATGACCAATCCGTTCGCGCGCCTACGCATTACCACGCGGACCACGCTGGTCACGATCGCCCTGATCGGCGCGTCGATCGCCGCCGTGAGCGCGGTCACGCTGTTCCAGATCAACGCCGAGATCGAGCGCCAGACGATCGAGCGGCAAAACGCCAGCCTGCGCACGGCGGCGGTGGTGATGTCGGAGCGCTATCCGGAGCTCGACGTCCAGCTCGGCCCGGACAAGCAGGTGCAGCGCCTGACCTTGCCGGAGATTCCCGAGTTCGACGGCCACGGCATGATCGACAAGGTCGGCCTGCTGACCGGCGAGACCGCGACCGTGTTCGTCTACGAGCCCGAGAACGGCGACTTCTGGCGGCGCACCACAAACATCGTCAAGCCTGACGGCAACCGGGCGGTGGGCACCAATCTGGGCAAGAACGGCGCGGTCTATCCGGTGATCACCGCGGGCGAGACCTACCTGGGCGAGGCCACCATCCTGGGCCGGGACTACTTCACCGTCTACGAGCCGATCTTCGATCCAGCCGGCGACGTGATCGGCATCCTCTACGCCGGCGTGCTCAAGGACAGCCTGACCGCGATCAAGGACAAGCTCGCCCTCGGTCTGATGGGCGCGGCCGTTGTCTTGCTGCTGCTCTCCGCCGCGTTAACCTTCGGGCTGTTCCGGCGGATGCTGCGGCCGATCCCGCGCCTAACGGCGGCGATGTCGACGATCGCGAATACCCAGGACATGACCACGGACGTGCCCGACCAGGACCGTCGGGACGAGGTCGGCGACATGGCCCGGGCGCTGGAGACCTTCCGCGCGGGCCTTGCGGACAAGCAGCGCCTGGAAGCCGAGCAGGCAGAAGCCGAAAAGCGCGCCCAGGAAGAGAAACGGCAGACGGCCCGCGCGCTCGCCGACAAGTTCGAGCAGTCGGTCGGCCAGGTGGTGCAGCAGCTGGCGGGCTCCGCCGGGCAGCTGGAACAGGCCGCGCAGACGATGTCGAGCACGTCGGAGCAGACCATCCGGCAGGCCGAGACGGTCGGCGCCGCATCCGAGGAAGCGAGCGCCAACGTCCAGACAGTCTCCAGCGCCTCCGAGGAACTGGCGAGCTCGATCCAGGACATCAGCCGGCAGGTCAGCGAGTCCTCGCGGATTTCCTCGGAAGCCTCCGAGCAGGCGCAGCGGACTAACCAGCAGGTCGAGGGGCTGAAGGCCGCCGCGGACAAGATCGGCGAGGTGGTGCAGATCATCTCCGACATCGCCGAGCAGACCAACCTGCTGGCGCTCAACGCCACGATCGAGGCCGCGCGCGCCGGCGACGCCGGCAAGGGCTTCGCGGTCGTGGCGAATGAGGTCAAGTCGCTCGCCAACCAAACCGCCAAGGCGACCGAGGAGATCCGCGGCCAGGTCGATCAGATCCAGTCGGAGACCGGCGCGGCCGTGGACGCGATCCAGGGCATCTCGACCACCATCGATCGGGTCAACGAGATCGCTCAGTCGGTCGCCTCCGCGGTCGAGGAGCAGGGCGCGGCGACGCAGGAGATCGCCCGCAACGTGCAGGAGGCCAGCCAGGGCACCCAGGAGGTCACGCGCAACATCTCCGGGGTCAGCGAGGCCGCCCAGCAGGCCGGGCAGGGTTCCAGTCAGGTGCTGTCTGTGGCCGGCGAGGTGTCCGAGCAGTCCGAGCGCCTGCGCCACGAGGTCGACGACTTCATCGCCGAGGTCCGCGCTGCCTGAGCCGACCTGCGGTCTTAGTTGCTACGAATGGCAAACGGCCTGCACCCCTTGAGCCGTGGTTTGAAAAGGCAGCCGACGACCGCCCACGCGGAGTGTGAAGGGCCGGATCTGCGATGCGGCCCTTCACACAAGTATTTAAGCCAGAGATCCGAACAGCCTCGCGTCGACGTCCCGTACTGACCTGTCGCGAACGTAATAGCGAACGGAGGCTAATCCGCCCAGTCGCGCCCTTCCTGCTCCGCGCGTTCGCGGGCACTGGGGTTCACAGAGGGACGGAAGGGCACGCGGCAGACCCTGGCGCGAACCGGCTGACCAGAGACATCGGAGTAGTATGCCGGTAGTTCGACCTTCAGTTCCGTGTCCCGGGCGCTCAAACGATAGGGGACGTAGCCGAGCGCGATGTTCGTCTCTAGTTCGGGCGACCACCATGGCGAGGTGACATAGCCGACGCGACCGGCGCCAGGCTCGCGGATCAGCCAGAAGTCACTGGCGTAGTCCGTGATCGGATGGCCCTCCATCTTGAGGCCGACGAGCTTCAGTGCGAAGGGGTAACGGCCGGCATCGATCTCGGCGCGCTGTCGTTCCAGCTCTCCCTTGCCGATATAGTCAGCTTCCTTCTTGCGCGGCACCTGATAGGCCAGGTTTGCCTGGAACGGCGAGGTCTCGAAGTCGATGTCTTGGCCCCAGGACAGAATACCCGCTGCAATGCGCCGGTGGTGCGCCGGCGCGATCACGCGCAGGCCGTAACTCGCGCCAGGCCCGCGGATACCGTACCAAACCGCTTCCGCGTTCAGCGTGGCGTTATACGCATAGACCTCGTAGCCCTTTTCGCCAGTGAAGCCGGTTTGACTCACGACCACTGGACAGCCTCCGATTTTTGCGTGCATCAGGCCGTAGTAGGGAAGGTCTTTGACCTCATCGCCGACGATGTCGGCCATAAGAGGCTCGGACAGTGGGCCTTGAACCTGTAGGGGCGCGACATCCAGTTCGCGGATCGTGACATTGAAATGCAGGCCGTGGTTCACGCCCTGAAGCCAGAGCATCAAGTCGGAATCCGAGATCGAAAACCAGAACTCGTCCTCAGCGAGCCGCAGCAGCACGGGATCGTTTAGAATGCCGCTTTGTTCGTTGCACAGGATGGCATACTTACCGTGCATCGGCTTGATCTTGGTGGCGTCCCGCGTAATCACGTAATTGACGAAGGCTTCGGCATCCGGCCCCTTCACCTGGATCTGTCGCTCCACCGCCACATTCCAGAGGGTAACACGGTTGACTAGAGCGTCGTATTCGGCCATCGCGCCGCCGTCTTCCGGCTTCACGTAACCACGGGGATGGTACATGCGGTTGTAGACTGTCGCGCGCCAAGCTCCGGCCTCAATCGAGAGATGCCAGAACGGCGATTTGCGAACCCGGGTCGACACCAGCATTTGCACAGGGGTCGGACCCGATTGCCGAAGGTTGAAGGGGACGTTGCGATCCGATTGGTCGATGCTCGGGACGTTCGGGTGCGCGTGATACTGTTCGTGGGTCAGTTCGTGCGCCTTGGGAAGCTTGCCGTCATCCATGGTTTTGTGTTCCGTCCACATGGGTCATGTGGCGGGAATGGTCGTGCGGGCACATCGCGTCTCTGAGCCTGAAGAACGGCGTCAGTGATGTGTCCATCGGTACACCCCGCCCGGTTGGCGTCTGAACTCGTGGTGGCAGGTTTCCTGGCTCGCGGGTTATCGCGCCTTCGGCGGCCTTCCCAGCGCGTCCTGATGGCCGCGTCCAGTGGCATGGACCCTCATACCGGTCCTTCGGGCGACGGCGCTCGCCGCTTACAGTTGCGGGGGCAGCTTCGGCCTTGGCGTCGCCGCCGACGCTCGCCGGGACACCGCACCGAATTCCCTGTTCACCCCGATCAAGGGGCACCACCACATGACACCATGTGTCATCGCGCCGAATTTCAGTATCGATAGAGCGCCATACACTCGCCTCACCGCGTCGTTGTTCGCGCGATCACCTTCTTGATGCCATGACGCAAGACGAGCTGTAGCGCGTCAAGCAACGTGACCGGTTGAGCGACAAGGTCGTAGCCGGTGCGGGTCGATGATGTTGAGGGCTTAGCTTTCGGTGTCGTCACCTCCTTCTCGGTTGTTGTCGCTGGGGTTGTCGCCGAGGCTGTCGCTGTCGGA
>NZ_NRRL01000154.1 GCF_016583645.1 Rhodovibrio sodomensis
CCTGAAGGTCTCCAACGCCGACATGGCCACCCTCGACATCACCGGCGATTCCTTCCATCCCGAGTGGAACTACACCATCAAACCAAGGCCAACGAAAACGTAGCGATTATCGTCGGTGGCGTCCTTAGCGAACCTAGCGCGGTGCCCGCATTGCGGATCAGCCATGACGCGGGTGACCAAGGGGAGCGGTGCGAAGGCTGGGAAGCCCTACCTTGTCTGTGTGAAGGCAAAAGGCGGGGCGGGCTGCACCTACCGCGCCGTGACCCTGGCCGATGTAGAGCGCGCCATAGTGGATGATGCAGACTTCCTCGTCGGCACGGCCACCTCGGGGGACCATGACCTTGACGGCCAGCTAGAGGCCCTTGAGGGTACCCTGGACGCCATCCGGGAGCAGATCGGGAATGTGGTCGAGGCCCTTAGCCACGGGGCGTCAGCGGCCCTCAGCGAGCGGTTACGGGCGCTTGAAGCGGAAGCGGACGCGAAAGAGGCTGAGCGCGTCACGTTGCTTGAGCGTGTCGAGGCCGCCTACAAGCCGTTCGTTGAACAACGACTAGGCGAGCTTGAGACTGCTCTACATGCCGACCCTATTGACAAACAGGCGGCCAATGCGGCCATGCGGCGGTTATTCGAGCGGGTGACCGTGGACTACCCGCGCGGCAAGCTGGTGTTCGCCTGGAAGAACGGCGCGGTGTCTGAGATTGTTTTCGCCTTCCCTGACACCTGACCGACGTGTGTGACCTTCGCAAGCCGTAGGAGCGGCGGATGGGACCCATCAAGACCAGGGTGGGGGGCGGAGGACCCCCGGATGTTTGGCGCAAATTTGCGAGGGCCAACTTGACTGATTGTAGATCGGAGCTTCCCCCGTACCCCATGGGTGTTTCCTGGCGAGCGACACGGTGGGGTCGAGTAGGCCACCGGGGGGCCACCTACCTCCACCCAGCGGGACTGCCCGTGCTGGCCAAATGCGGGCCGCTGAGGTGCCGCTGAGGGGGTGAGGGCTAAAGGGCTACCTTGGAGGGGAGCGGGCGCCTGAGGGGCTGCGACCGGCTTCCAGGGATGGTAGGTAGGGTAGACCAAGCGAGGGGGATGCGATGCGGTGGATTGTGGTGCTGGCCGCACTGGTGGTGACCGGGTGTGGCAGTGTGAAGGTGAGCGAGCGGGAGCTACCAGCGGGGACCTATCGGCTGGAGTATCAGCCTGGAGGTGTCGAGGCGCGGGCGCCGGTTATGAACGCGCTGGAGACCAGGGCGGACGAAGTGTGCCCCGCTGGGTGGACCAAGGTGCGACAGGGGAAGACCGGGGAGCGCGTGTACGAGGTGTTCTGGGTGGTCGAGTGCGCTGGAGGTGAGGTGTAGCCCGCCTTACGCTTGCGGTTAGCCTATCGACGCCAGCTACCGCGATCACGCTTCCAAGCCTCTCGGTCTCCCCAAGGCTCGGCACTGCGCCGGTTGGGCTGACCAATCGGATCGTCGTCAGCGCAGACAACACAAAGCCTCGTCGTAGGGACGGCTTCTAAGCGGCGTTCCGGGATTGTCCTGCCGCACTGGGTGCAGGCGACCTTCTGTGGAGTTTCCACGACGCGGCCTTCGCCACCGCAGACGCTACATCGGAACCGGGCTTGCGTGCGCGGTCCTGACTTAGCCGTGCCACTGATCTGCGCTCGACGCCCGCATGAGGCACACTCGACTACCAGCCGCGCCACCACCCGTTCCTCCAAGCTCGCCTTCGCGGCGACCATAGCACGATTTGGCGGAAACAAGCGCGTCTCACAGGGCAAGCTCTAGCGGGACGTCCGCTCCGGCACCCGGATGCGTCTCACTGAAAATAACGCTGGCATTTTGAGACGACCTGGGGTAAACGTCTAAGACCTCAGTGAGACGTTCAGCCCCGGAGACCCGCCATGCTCATCGGATACGCCCGTACCTCGACCCTCGACCAGAAGGCCAGCATCGCCGCCCAAGAGCGCGACCTTGCCGCGACCGGCTGTGACAAGGTGTTCACCGAGGAGGTGTCCAGTGTGGACACCAAGGCCCGCGAACAGCTTGACGCTGCGCTCGACTACTGCCGCGACGGCGACACCCTGGTTGTGACGAAGCTCGACCGGTTGGCCCGCTCGGTTGGTCACCTGTCGGACATCGTGAAGCACCTGGAAGCCAAGGGCGCGAACCTGCGTATCCTGGACATGGGCCTCGACACCAGCGGGGCGACCGGGAAGCTGATGCTTAACGTGCTGGGCAGCATCGCCCAGTTTGAGCGCGAGATCATGCTGGAACGCCAGCGGGAAGGGATCGAGAAGGCGCGGCGCGAGGGCAAGTACAAGGGCCGGAAGCCTACGGCGCGCGCCAAAGCGGACGAAGTGTTGAACCTGAAGCGAGATGGCGTCGGACCGGCTGAGATTGCTAGGCGCGTGGGGATCGGGCGTGCGTCTGTCTATCGCATCCTGGAGGACGCGGCGAAGGTCGGGTGACCGGAAAAGTGCAGTGCAGTCGACTGCACCTTCATGGCCCTTGTGAGCCGGAGTAAACGGGCGGCGGCTATTTAGGGCATCGCTTCAGCCTGAACGTACACATTCAGCCCGAAGCTACGTCTGCCGGGCAAGAGGTTTGCTATAACCCTGCCAACAGTTTCTGCGCTCCTGTGTCATAGGGAGCGGAGACTAGCTTTCGAGGATTATCAAAATGAACTGCCGCACGTCCGGCTGCGAGCGACCGCGCTCCGGCCACAGCCCCTATTGCCACGCCCACCGTCAACGCCAGCGGCGACACGGCGCACCCGACCAACCGACCGTCACCGTCGCGAAGATCAGGCCGCTGAAAGCCGAAGTCTGCCGGTGGCTCGACCGCCGAAGCGACCCGACCGCCTGGGCCAAGGTGGAAGCCCGCTGGAACGTCCTGCTCGACCATGCCCGCTACCACCTTGCCGAACACGACCGAGGGCGCCCCACCGTGCGCTGGAAGGATGACGTCATGCGCTCCGTAGTCGCCGTTGCGAACGACGCCAAGCCCCGCGACATCATCGCGACCGTCTGTGCCGTGGTCCTGCTGCGTCACCGGGAGCCGAGCCTGTTCAAGTCAGACCGTGCGTTCCTGTTTCAGCTTGCTCGACTGTTCCGCGCCCTGACCGACCAGCACGCTGGCGAGTGGTACAACCACGAGACCGGCAAGAACCATCGCGTCTACCTAACCCCACCAGCACGGTCCTCGGAACTCCTCGGCCAAGCCCTGATGGACACCCTCGGGGCCGTGGGCCTCTACATCGCCAAGGACATCGACCGCGCTAGGGCCGCCCAGGAACGCGAGAAGGCCGATCTCTGGGCCGCGCTTGGCTCCGGCGAAAGGCCAGCCTGACCGGCGACCGGACGACGGCCCAGGAAACCCCGGAAATGCCTCTTGCTTTGGCGGGGGGAAGCGGAAGTGTTACGATGTAGGGGGCGGTCCGATCCCGGCAGCTACATTTAGTGGGCGCGACATGCTCACATGATACAACCTGAATACGTCCAGCTTGCCACGGCCCTGATCCAGCTTTGGATCATCTACGCGGTCGGGAAGCGGTGACCTCGGGGGCTAGGAGGGGCAACCCTCTGGCCCCTTTTCTCTGTCCTGCTGCCAGTTTCCGGGCCGCGGAGGTGCCTCTGACGGTCTCCCCGCTACCAACCTAGCCGCCACCCCAGTAGCCCCTCCAAGGGCCGCATTTCGCCAATCCTGAGTAGACGGGGCGCTCACCTGATGCTGCCCGCGTCCGACAACTGAAAGCCCACCGTCGTGGACACCGACACCCCGAATACAGCCCCGATTGCCGACGACGGGACCGCTGCCCTCCGGGGCGACCAATCCGATCGGCACAAACCCTACAACCCGTCCCGACGCGCTCGCACCGCAGACGCCAAGGACCTGATCGCCAAGGTGATCCGCACCGCAGACGAAGCGGCCTTTCGGCTGGGTCTCCGACAGCGCGCCCACCGTGCCGACGCGCGGCCCCTCTACGAGCAGACCATTGAGGCGATCATCAGCGACGTCGCCTATCGCTATCTTACCGAAGACCACCCGAAGGTCGCGATCAGCGTGTCCAAGACCTTCCTCGCCAACCGGTGTCGCTACCGCCCGGCCACCTACGGCCAACAGGTGCGCCCCATCGTGGACCTTCTGGCCAATCCCAGTGTCGGCATCCTCGAAGTCGAACGCGGCGAACGGGGCCGACCCAGCCCCTTCGCGAACGGCGGAACGGGCCTGAAGCGCACGACCATCGCCGCCGGTCCTGCGCTGGTCGACCTACTGGACGAAGCTGGCCTGGACGCCAGCGACTTCGGGAAGAGCGGTGGCTACCAGGAAGTCATCGAACTGCGCGACCGGGGAGAGGACTTCTGGGACAAGAGCGAACGGATCGACTACCCCGACACACCCGAGACCATCCGCTACCGAGCGGAAGTGACGGCGATCAACCAATGGCTCGCTAGCGCCGACCTTGCGTTCCACGATCCGGACCCTTGGCGTTACCCCGAGGTAGACACCAGCGACCGCGCTCTGCGCCGCATCTTCGCCCGTGGTCGGTTCGACCAGGGGGGTCGCCTCTACGGTGGCTTCTGGCAGCCGCTCAAGTCTGAAGACCGGCTCAAGGGCCTCCGGATCGACGGAGAGCGGGTTGCCTCGCTGGACTTCGGCCAGATGAACCCAAGGCTGCTATACGCGAAAGTGCAGTCGACTGCACCTGACTGGGATGTCTACCGAGTGCCGCGCCTGGAGGGCTACCGGGAGACCGTCAAGGCGGTGTTCAACGCGGCCATCGCGGCGGACAAGCGGTTTGAGAGGTTCCCCAAGGATAGCCGGAAGGGGCTACCGAAGTCCTGGAAGGTGACGGAGGTGATCGAGACCATCGAGGAAGCCCACCCGGCCATCGCCCACCGCCTGTTCCAAGGTGAGGGGCTCGGTCTTCAGTTCACCGAGAGCAACATCTTGGTCAGGGTGATGCTGACGCTGAAGGACCGAGGGATCACGGCCCTGCCGATCCACGACGCCATCGTGGTTGCCCGTTCGAAGGCCGAGGAAGCGAAGGACGTGATGGAGGAGGTCTTCGAGGTGACCGCCAACATGCCAGGGATCGTAAAGGTGGAGACCGACGGCTGAGAGAGGAGGTTTACGTTCCTTCCGTCCTACCTAGAGGAAGGCCTTTTGGTAGCAGGTGATAGGTAGGTAACGATGGGTCCTTCATGGGGAGGGAACCAAGGGGAGAGCTACCCAACTGACTACCTACCGAACTCTATTATGTAGGGTAGGTAACACGCCTCTTACGTGCCGTTAACACGGTGATTTCGACTTCCTGTATACGTGCAGTAGGGCTGCACCTGACTTGCACGATGGTATAGCTCTACTGCACCCACGCGGGCCATAGAGAAGCTCCGAAAGTGCAGTTGACTGCACCTACTCGGCAGCCGCCTTCGCCAATCCTCCGGCCTTCTCCCGGCGCTCCTCATTCAGCTTCATAAGCCGCGCCAGGGCATCCTCATCGCTAATGTCCTCAGGCCACCCGTACGCCGCAGCGACCGCCCGGTCCAACTCCCGGTGGGCATTGTCGAGCCACGTTGGCCGCTCGTTGTAGAGCTTCGTGAGCGTCCGCTTCTTCAACTCCTTCTTCGCTTTCTCGCTTACCGGGAGGATCCTGTCGGCATACCCTTCGACCACCTCCGGTTCCCGTTTCACAGTCCTACGGGCTTCAACACGCCTCGCGCTGGTGGTTAAGTTTTTGTGGCTCAGCCCCGACGCGGTCTCCGTATTAGCCCTCGGCCTATCAAGCCCTGAGAGGCATACCGCTACGAAGTCGGCTTTGCGGATACGAGCGAACAGGAAGTCAGCCACTCTCGGTTGCGCACATGCTCGAATCGGACGCCCGGTTGAAACTCAGTTACACTGTTGATACACGCTCACCAGCGGGGTTTCCCTTCGCATACGCGCTGTCGTAACCGCGGCGTAAGATGAAACGTCTGCACATATCGTGCACGCTGGCCAATGGTCTTTGTGGCTCCGGCGTGATTGGAAGGGAAACCCCGTGCCAGATTGGGCTTCGATGTTCGGCAAGACTGTCCACATCTCAATTCCTCCCGAACTCGCTGACGAGGCGTCCCTCCTCACTTATCTGGGCCTCGGCGCAGATGAGTTAAAAAAAATTCGGTACTATCGGGCGAGCATGTACCACAATTTTCCTATCGGGACTGACGGTCGCAAACGTCGAATTATCAACGCACCGGATGCGCGACTAAAATTCCTACAACGTAGAATTTCGGATAAACTCGCCGATATTTACCGGCGCCGCAATCCGGTTCACGGGTTTGTGGCTGAACGATCAGTCAAGACCAATGCGCTGGCTCACATGCGGCGCAAGTACGTCGTCAATATAGATCTAGCAAATTTCTTCCCGACGATTTCTCAAAATCGTGTCGAGGGTATGTTATTATCATTAAACCTCGACGCTAGCGTCGCTCAAATCATCGGTATTATATGTTGCAACAAGGGGATACTTCCACAAGGTGCCCCAAGCAGCCCTCTGTTGTCGAATATGATTTGCTTCAAGCTTGACAAGGGACTGATGAATTTCTCCAAAGAGGCCCGTTGTATTTACACACGATATGCAGACGATCTAACATTTTCGAGTTTCCATCCACCAGCAGCTCTTTTCGAAACTGCACCGCCGCCAGCAGGACGCTTATCCTCAGAGCAATTGGCATCGCAACTTCGACGCCTGATTATCCAGAACGGTTTTTCCATCAATGAGCGGAAATTGCACTACGCGGACCGAGATTCACGCCGCCTAGTTACCGGTCTTAAAATCAATCAGATTTTGAATGTCGATCGGCGTTACGTTCGAAATATCCGAGCAGCGCTGTTCTCAGTCGAGCGTAACGGGATTAAAGGTGCGGAAAAAACGTATCATAAAGAGCACGGGGGTCGCGGAAGCCTTGCAGAACATCTTCGGGGGAAAATTTCATTTTTGTCCCATATAAAAGGTCAACATGATCCCGTTGTACGCGGCCTAGCAATCCGCTTCAATCAATGTTTCCCGCATTGGCCGATTACGGTCACGCCAACGAAAAACGAAGTCCGTGACCGGGCTGTGTGGGTTGTTGAGAATGAAACGAGCAGTCAGGGCACTGCTTTCTTCCTTAGAGGGGTGGGCCTCGTAACAGCCGCGCACTGCGTTGAAGGCGTAAACGAGGTCGATATTTTCCACCCGTCGAAGCCGTCGAATAAATTCAAAGCAAAGATCTTCAAGCGAGAGCCACATCTAGACCTTGCAGTTCTATCGCACGCAATCCCAGAAAACGAGTACTTTGAGCTTTCCAAGAGTTAGCGTGAAGCCGCCGTTGACCAGCGAATGACGGCTTTGGGATATCCAAAATGGGCGCCGGGCGACAGGCTAAATACGAGACCAGGCGTTGTCACCACGATCACGGTGAAGAGTGCCGTCTCCCTCATTGAGGTGAGCCAAATGTTGACTCAAGGTATGTCGGGTGGACCGTTACTGGATGACAATGATGCCGTCGCCGGTATTATTCACAAAGGTGGTCCAGAGGAAGGTAGGGACTTTGCTGTACACATCAAAGAACTTGAAAAATGGCTCAAAATAAGGTTGTGACAGGTCATAAGCCGAACAGTTGGAAGGAGTTGTGTAGGGATTTAGCGCGACAGCACGAACAAATGAACATGCGCCCCCATGAAATCGGCGTTAGCGAGTTCTTGGCCGCGTTCTGAATATACTTCGTTATAGGATTAAAATTCGTCTTTTCAAGCGTGGTGTGTTCAGGTGGAGTCATATCCAAGCGGTGCGTACGACGGGATGCTAGGCGGCGGCTAGGGGAGAGAAAAGTGCAGTCAGCTGCACCCACGCCCGTGGGGTGGCCTCTTGCCGTAGCCCTCATGGTATCGCCCGCACCGATGTGGGGGTGGAGAGAGGCCCCACCCCCACTGGAATGATAGCGGCGTAGAACCTACCGCTTTCGGTGTTTGGTCGGGTCGACCAACCGATAGCCCTCCCCCTTTTTCGGGGTTGGAGGCATTGGTTCGCCCCTAGTCACGGTGCGCTCGATTCCAGACGAGCCACCTTTCGGGCCGATCCGCTCATACTGGCCGGAGGTCGGAGCCTTTTGGCCCGGCTTCAGGGGTTTCTTCTGTGCCATCTCAACTACTCCGCGGCTTCAACGAGGTAAGGTCCCGACGGGGGCAGTTCGGCTGGATCGGCAGCCGGAACTGTCGGGTGGCGCTTCCCAGTGTTCACCTCAGAGACACGCCCAGCGTTGAGCCCGAAGTAGGCAGCGATGTCCTGCTGAAGATCGCCCCTAGCGATCATTCCTCTGATTAGGGCCGCTTCACTTTCGGTGGGGACCCTGTTCGTTCGCGTCGGTGTCATTGGTCACTCCTATGACCATCAAGGGCCTTCCTTTCTTGACACCGGCGAACGGCCACGAGTACGCATTGTGAGCAAGCTGCGTAGCGGTCGTTCCCGGCGGGTCTGCGAAGGCCCGTTTCAGACCCGTTACGAACAGAGGCGATCTGGAGTTGCTGCTCCAGGTCGCCTTTTTTTGTTCGCGACATCTAAGGTATGGTATCGAGTCCGGTGTTATGTCAATGCCCACACTTGGCTCGGATAGCTAGATGTAAGCAATGTAGACACGCTGTCGCCTACATCTGGTAGGCAAGTTACCGGTGGCGAGCATTAAATGCCCTGTGTACCATCTATGCGGGTGCTCCGCTGAAACTGTATCTGCAAAGGTGGCTTCGTTCTACTCCTCGCTCCACCAAATAACGCCGAGTCGGAACGGAAAGCTACCGAGTCGCGATCCCAATCGCATGGGCGTGATGCCGGGTGGAAAACCGGTTTTTCCACTGGAAACGCGGAGATCGTTTGGGGTCTTGCGTCCCCACCATCAAGAGGTTGTGGCCGCCCGCCGCCGCGACCTCGAGCGCCCGCTTGGCGCTTTCCTGTCCCTTGATGTCGTGCAGGTCGGGCGCGGCCGGATCGGCCTCCGCGATCCGCGGCGTGGGCGCGGGGAGCAGCTGGCTGCCCTTGAAGTGGTTGATCAGCGCGATCAGGGACTCCGGCGCCAGCACCTCCAGCCCGTCCGCCCAGGCGGCCTCGCCGCCTTGGGCGGACGGGCAGATCAGGCCGCGCTCCCGGTCCAGGGCGTGGATCGCCGCCGGCAGCACGCCCGCGACCGGAGCCAGCCGGCCGTCCAGGCTGAGCTCGCCCAAGGCGGCGTAGCCGGCCAGCTCCTCCCCCGGCAGCACGCCCAGCGCGATCAACAGCGCGAGCGCGATCGGCAGGTCGAAGTGGCTGCCTTCCTTCTGCAAATCGGCCGGGGCCAGGTTGACGGTGATCCGCTTGGGCGGCAGCGCCAGGCCGAGCGCGCCCAGGGCGGCGCGCACCCGCTCCCGGCTCTCGCCGACCGCCTTGTCGGCGAGCCCGACGACCTGGAAGCTGGGCAGGCCGCCGCCGGTGGTGACCTGGACGTCGACATCCACGACCTCGATGCCCTGGAACGCCACCGTGCTGACCCGCGCGACCTGGCCGCGCGCGGTCCCGACCGGGCCGCCGCCCGACTGTTGGCCTGCTTCGCTCACCCGCCCGGACCCACCTTCGCGCGCTCCGCTCGACCGCGCCCGTGATCGCCAACAGACGATCGTGTGCTTACCCTGCACCGATTACGCGATCCGACGCGCCCGGTCACGCGTTTTCGTGCCGGCGGGCGGGGCGGGCGGTCGGCAAGGCCGGGCCGTGGGATCGCGCGCCGCCGCCGGGGTGGCCGTGTGGGC
>NZ_NRRL01000155.1 GCF_016583645.1 Rhodovibrio sodomensis
TCGACACAATCCCCATAGACCTGCCTCGCTGCCCGCGGGTCCGTTCAATCCACGTTCACGAGCGGTCCGGCAAAAGCCGTCTCGCCCTGGCAAACTGCCGTTCCCGGACCCTCGAGAACGCTCCAGATTCATCTTGCGTTTAGCGGAACCAATCTGCTTGTTCAGTTCCGGTAGGCCACGGGTTGGCTGAAACAGCTGTCCCGATCTGTGCCTCTGTGTCTCTGTGGTTCAATATTGCAGGGCCAGCGCGCGATACGTACCCGGCTGACGACGTCTGTTTCACATGAAACGCGTTAGCGCCGGCCGGCGGGCCGTTTGCGGCGCTGGCGTAGGGGAGAGCGGCTGGCGACCCGCATCAGCTCCCGCGCGGCCACGGCCTCGGCCGGCATGCCGGTCGACTTGCAGCGCGCCTCCGCCTCCAGCAGGCCGTCCAGCGCCTCGCCCAGCCGGGCCGGCGTCCAGGCCTTGGCCTGCGCCGTGACGCGCGGCTTCAGCTTCCAGAACACCGGCGGCTTCAGCCTCTCGACCGCCTGCGCGACGTCGCCCGCATCGGCGACCTGGTGCAGGCGCTTGAAGTGGTTGGCGGTGGCGCGCAGCGGCTGGATCGGGTTGGCGCCCTCCGCGAGGGCCCGGTCGAACGCCCGTTCGAGCCCGGCCAGATCGCCCTCGGCGACCGCCTGCGCGACGTCGTCGAGCGACAGGGCGGCGCTATCGCCAACACAATATCTTGCGTCTTCGAGCTGGACTTCACCGCTTCCCTTGTAGAGGGCAAGCTTCAGCAGTTCGCTGCGCGTGACCCCGCGGTCGGCGCCCAGCTGCTGGCCCAGGTAGTCGAGCGCCTCCCGGCTGACCGACAGGCCGTGGCCCTTCAGGGTCTCCTGGATCAGCCCAGCGAGGTCGCGCCCCTCGTCGCGGTAGCACGGCAGGGCGGCCCCGCGGTCGGCCTTCTCGAACGCCGCGCGCAGCTTGGATCGCCCGTCGAGATCGCCCGCCTCCACGACGACCAGCGAGTCGCCGGCGGGATCGGCCAGGAACTCGCGGAACGTCGCGGCGGTGTCCTCGCTCGGCGACCGTACGACGACGACGCGCTGGCCGCCGCCGAAGGCGAGGGCGGCCGCCTCGTCGGCCAGGACGGCCGGGGCCTTCTTGATCTGCTCGCCGGTCAGCTCGGCGACCCGGAAAGGATCCTCCGGATCGGCGACGACCGAGCGGACCAGCCTGCCGACCCGCTCGCGTACCAGGCCGCGGTCGGGGCCGTAGACCAGCACGGCGCGGACCTGGGCGTCCGGCTTGGCGGCGAAGCGGTCCGCGTTCGCCGGCTTGACCTTCATTGCGCGGCGTTCGCCTGTGCGGGGCGCACCCCGCGCGCGAGCACGCCGGTCACGCGGGCCGCGATGTCGCGGGCGACCTGTTCGACCACCCGTTCCTGTGCGTCCCTGAACGCCACGACCGTGGCGTAGGGCTGGTCGACCACGTTGTAGCTGGTCCGCGCGCCGGCGCTGGAGGTGAACAGCCGGCGCGAACTGTCGTAGTCGTCGAGCTGCCAGGTGGCCTGCAGGGTGAAACTGCGCCGGGTGGCCGTGCCGTCGCTGCGCAGCGTGCTGGGCTCCGACACCGAACTGATCCTGACGCGCAGGCGGTAGGCCGGATCGGTCGGCTGGCCACGCGGGTTCAGCTGGTCGCGCAGGGCGTTGTGCAGTTGCTGGCCGATCCGGTCGGGGATTGGGGCGATCGCCACGCTGTTGCGGACCGCGGGCGAGATCTGGCCGCTGCCGGGCTGCGCCCGCTCGGCGTACATCGGCTGGAAGCCGCAGCCGGCGGCGGCGACCAGCAGCCCGCCCAGGGCGAGCGCGCCGGCGCGCCGGCCGGGCCGGCCGGGGTTACGCGACCACATTGACGATCTTATTGGGCACGACGATCACCTTGCGGGGCGTCTTGTCGCCCAGCGCCCGCTGCACGGCCGAGTCGCCCAGCGCGGCTTCGCGCGCCGTGGGCTCGTCGGCGTCGCGCGGCAGCTCGATCGTGCCGCGCACCTTGCCGTTGACCTGCACCGCCATCTTGACCGTGTCGGCGACCAGCAGCCGGGGGTCGGCTTCCGGCCAGGGCTGGTCGACCAGCATCGTGGTGTAGCCCAACCGCTGCCACAGCTCCTCGGTCACGTGGGGCATCATCGGGGCGACCATGCGCACCAGCAGTTCCGCCGATTCGCGCCGGGCCCAGCGGTCGGCGTCCGTCGCCGGTTCGAACCCGCCGAGCGCGTTCGCCAGTTCGTACAGCCGGGCGACCGCGCGGTTCAACCGGAAGTGGTCGATGTCCTGGCCGACCGCCGCCACGCTCCGATGGGCGTCCCGGCGCAGCGCCAGCCCGGCCTTGGAAAGCGCGTCGTCGGCCGGTTCGGGCGTGCCCGCGGCCGGGATCTCGTCGAGCGCGCCGGTCACCATCCGCCACAGCCGCTGCAGGAACCGGTAGGCGCCCTCGACGCCGGATTCGGTCCATTCCATGTCCCGCTCGGGCGGCGAATCCGACAGCATGAACCAGCGCGCGGTGTCGGCGCCGTAGGCCTCGATCGTCTCGGTCGGGTCGACGGTGTTGCGCTTGGACTTGCTCATCTTCTCGACCCGGCCGGCGGTCACCGGGTGGCCCTGCGTGTCCACCAGGTTGCCGTCGGAATCGCGCATCACTTCCTGCGGCGACAGCCACTTGCCGGCCGTGTCCTTATAGGTCTCGTGCGCGATCATGCCCTGGGTGAACAGGCCGTCGAACGGCTCGGCGATGTCGAGATAGCCGCAATGCCGCAGCGCCCGGGTGAAGAAACGGGCGTAGAGCAGGTGCAGGACCGCGTGCTCGACCCCGCCGATGTACTGGTCGACCGGCAGCCAGTAGTCGACGTCCGCGCGCTCGAACGCCGTGTCGCTGCGCGGCGAGCAGAAGCGCGCGAAATACCAGGACGATTCCATGAAGGTGTCGAAGGTATCCGTCTCGCGCTCGGCGGCGGCGCCGCAGTCCGGGCAGTCGACCTGCTTCCAGCCCGGGTGGCGGTCCAGCGGGTTGCCCGGCTTGGACAGATCGACGTCGTGCGGCAGCTCGACCGGCAGGTCGGAGTCGGGCACCGGCACCACCCCGCAGGCCGGGCAGTGGATCATCGGGATCGGCGCGCCCCAGTAGCGCTGCCGGCTGACCCCCCAGTCGCGCAGGCGGTACTGCGTCGTGCCTTCGCCGCGGCCCAGCTCCTGCAGCCTGTCGACCACCCGCTGCTTGGCGGCCTCGACATCGAGGCCGTCCAGGAAGCCGGAGTTGACCAGTGTACCGTCGCCGGTGATCGCGCTCTCGATCTCCGCCTCGGGCGCGTCCGCGCCGTGGGGCAGCACCACCTGGGTCACCGGCAGGCCGTAGCGCCGGGCGAACTCAAGGTCGCGCTGATCGTGCGCCGGGCAGCCGAAGATCGCGCCGGTGCCGTATTCCATCAGCACGAAATTGGCGACGTAGACCGGCAGGGTCACCTCGGGCATCAGCGGATGGCGCGCGCGCAGGCCGGTGTCGTAGCCGCGTTTTTCCGCCCGCTCGATCGCCTCCTCGGAGGTGCCCAGCTGTTCGCACTCCTGGCGGAAGCGGCGCAGCTCCGGGTCGTCCTGCGCCAGCTGCTCGGCCAGCGGATGGTGCGGGGAGAGCGCGCAGAAGCTGGCGCCGAACAGCGTGTCCGGGCGGGTCGAGAACATCTCCAGCTGCTGGTCGCGGCTACCGCCGTCGCGCCCGACGAGGTCGAAATAGACCCGCGCGCCCTGCGAGCGGCCGATCCAGTTCCGCTGCATCAGCCGGACCTTGTCCGGCCAGCGCTCCAGATCGCCGATCGCCTCCAAGAGATCGTCGGCGAACGCGGTGATCCGGAACATCCACTGCGGCAGCTTGCGCTGCTCGACGACCGCGCCGGAGCGCCAGCCCTTGCCGTTCTCCACCTGCTCGTTCGCCAGCACCGTCTGGTCGACCGGGTCCCAGTTGACCCAGGCCTCCTTCCGGTAGGCCAGGCCCTGGCGGTAGAACTCCAGGAACATCGCCTGTTCGTGGCGGTAGTACTCGGGATGGCAGGTGGCGATCTCGCGCGACCAGTCGATCGACAGGCCCATCGACTTCAGCTGCGCGCGCATCGCGTCGATGTTCTGGTAGGTCCATTCGCCCGGGTGCACGCCGCGGTCGATCGCGGCGTTCTCCGCGGGCAGGCCGAACGCGTCCCAGCCCATCGGGTGCAGCACGTTGAACCCGCGCGCGCGCTTGTAGCGGGCGACCACGTCGCCGATCGTGTAGTTGCGCAGGTGACCCATGTGGATGCGCCCCGAGGGGTAGGGGAACATCTCCAGGACGTAGCACTTAGCCCGCGCCGGATCGCGGGTCACCTCGAAGGCGCGCGCCCGCTCCCAGGCGCGCTGCCATTTGGCCTCGGTTTCCTTGACGTTGTAGCGGCTCGTCATCGGGTTCTTGCGCTGAGAGTTGCAAGGCATCGGGCGTGGCGCGGGCGGCCCGGGCGGATCGCTGGGGGGCCGCGGCCGCCGCCGGGCGCGGCTACTGCGTGCTGGCGATCCGCATCTCGCGGGCGCGCGCCAGGATCGCGTTCTCCAGCTCGGTCGCGGTCTGCCCGTGGGCCTCGACGTCGCGCCAGCTGCCCTGCGGCCCGCGCTCCTGGCGGAAGACGGAGACGCGCAGCCCGTCCGCGCGCAGCTGCCGGCTCAGGATATACAGGTTGACCTTGAACCGCTCGTCGGGCGCCTCGGGCGGCGAATACCAGTCGGTCAGGATCACCCCGCCGAACGGATCCGCCGAGTCCACCGGCATGAACGACAGCGTATCCAGCGACGCGCGCCAGAGATAGGCGTTGACGCCGATTCCGGTGCCGCCTTGAGGGGCGTCGTCGGTCCCCGTGCCGAACTGGAGGAGATTGCCACCGCCAACCTTGCCAACTGTGTTGGCCGGGTTATCTGGCGTGCCGGACTCTGGCGGTCCGGACGGCCGTTCGACGGTGGAGCCGCAAGCACTTAGGGAAAGCCCCAAGATGGCGCTGGTCGCGATGCCTTTCAGCAGGCGTGGGGACAGCACGACGGTTACCTCTTGTCTGGCATATGCTCAGTCAAACGCGTCAACACCCCGACGGTCGGACGCGCGCGCGAGTATGCAGAGAATGACGTCCAAGAGAAAGAGGGCAGCAGGAAACCTGCTGCCCTCGCAAATCTCTTACGGTTCCGAGAAACCGGATACGGCTTCAGCTTAGAAGCTGACGCCCACACCGCTCACTACGGAAACATATTCGTTGTCGGACAACCTATTGCCGCCGGTGGTTCGACCCTCATCGGTGAATTCGCCTGTAGCGACCGATGTAAAGATACTCACTCCCGGCCCAAGCGCATAGTTTATGCCAGCATTCACCTCATAGAACTCGTCTTCAACCGTCTGGCCGTTGAAGGCGTTCGTATTGTCGGCTTGGCTGTAAATGCCGGTCAGGCTCACCGACCACGGCCCAGTGGAGTACCCAACACCGGCATCATACACGATAGTCTCTTGCCCGGATTGGTCACCAAAACCGACAGAGGCACCAAACTCAAAACCGCCGTAGCCGACGACCACACCCGGCACGACGTTCCAGGACTCATCTCCAGACGGCCCAGCAGTGGAAGAGTTTGCGTACGCGCCGGTAACGGCAGCGGCGATGTCGAACCCGTTGAAGGAGTTGACGTAGTTAACACCGCCTTCAAACAGGTCGGTTGTAGTTCCGGCATCACGCCGCGGCGCAAAGCTATCTTTGTCAGCGTCCGGCGCGTAGGTAACACCGGCTTGCACGCCCGCGATCCGAGGAGTGAAGTAGTTGATCTTTGTGTTGTCGGATGAGTCGACGAACGGAGTCAGGACTGGCGCATTACCCCTAAATTGGACAAGGCTGCCAGTGGTATTGTTGTAGGTACCAACGTATACGGCTTTCACCGACGTAGCACCGTAGTGCATGTTGTCGTTGGCACCATCCTCATGACCCAACTCAACCCGGCCGAACGAGCCGTCGAGGTAGATGATCTGCTCGTCAACACCGTTGTCCTCGTCGGACCCGGCATCACCGATGAACTGCGTCGAAAAGCCTGCCTCGATTCCATTGTCCAACGTCACCGACGCATTGACTTCAACTTCTGTATCTGTGGAAAAGTCGAAGTCCGACTCGTGGAAGCCAGTTCCTCCACGGAGCGAGGCATCGCCTGCCGCACTGTTGCCGGTCGGCGTATCCTGATCGGCAAACCCGACCATGAAGTTGCTGTAGCCGGACAGGCCGACGGACCAGCCGCTGTCATCCTGGGCGTGCGCCGCAGTGGCGCCCATGCCGAATGCGGCGACGATCGCCGTGGTTGCGAAAAGGCTCTTCTTCATAGGGATCCCCCCTTAAACTTCGTTGACTGCCAAGAACCTACGCCCCGTTTTTCAGCTGATGCGCGCAGGGGCGTGCGGTCGTGAGGATAAATAACCAGCCAGCGTTTTTGCTGCAACTGGGATCGCACACTCACTGCGCGGTTTTTGCGACACTGTGTTCTAATTGCCACAGTCGCGGCCCACGGATCCGGCCGGACCCCGTGCCGGGGCGCTTGGCCGCTGCCGCCAGTCCTATTAGGTTCCTTCTGCCGCCGCCCCGCTCCCGCGCCCCCAGGCGGAAGGGCTAGAGCGGTGAAACGCCGCCCGAGCGACGACCGTAACGAACACGAGGCTCCCCCGTGGGTAAGATCTTCTGGGTCGCATCCTATCCCAAGTCCGGCAACACCTGGATGCGCGCGTTCATCGCCAACATGTTGTTGGCGAAGGACCGTCCGCTGTCGCTGAACGAGATCGGCGAAACCTGCGTGAGCGAGGCGAACATCCTGTGGTTCACCCGGCTGCTGGGCAGCCACGAGCAGCCGGACAACCTGTCCCACCAACGAATCATGGACCTGCGGCCCCGGGCGCAGCAGCGTATCGCGGCGGTCAACAAGAACGACGTCTTCATCAAGACGCACAACTGCCACGGCGAGTTCCTGGGCCATCCGCTGATCCGTCACGACGTGACGCTGGGCGCCGTCTACATCGTGCGCGACCCGCGCGATGTCGCGATCTCCGCGGCGGATCATTGGGGCATCAGTATCGACGAGATGATCGACGCCTTGGCCAACGTCGGCTTCGAGACCGCTCCGGTACCCAACCGGCAGGTGTTCGAGAAGCTGTCCACCTGGTCCGGCCACGTCACCTCCTGGACCGGCGGCAAGTCCCGGCGCCGGCTGGTGCTGCGCTACGAGGATCTGCTGCACGATCCGATCAAGCACTTCTCCAAGCTCGCCATGGGGATCGGGCTCTCGCGCGACCGCGAACGGATCCGCCAGGTCGTCGAGTGGACCAGCTTTCGCAAGCTGCGCGAAATGGAAGAGCAAGAGGGCTTCATCGAGCGTTCGGAAAACTCCGAGCGGTTTTTCCGGACCGGCACCTCCGGCAACTGGCGCAAGCAGCTGACGCCGAAGCAATCCGCCCGGATCGAGCGCGAGCACGGCGAGGTCATGCGCCGGTTCGGCTACCTATGACGGCCTGCAGCGCGCGATCCCGGGACGCGCAAGCCCGGGACACACAAGCCAGGGAGGACGAGGCGTGAGCGACGCCGCCCAAAACATCGCCGAACATATCGCCGGGATCCGCGGCAAGATCGACACGGCCGCGCGCGCCGTCGAGCGCGATCCAGCGCAGGTGTCCATGATCGCGGTCTCGAAGAAGCAGCCGGACGACCGGGTGCAGGCGGCACTCGAGGCCGGGCACCGGGTGTACGGGGAGAACCGGGTGCAGGAGGCGCAGCAGCGCTGGTCGGAGCGGCGTGCGCAAATTCCCGACCTGGACCTCCACCTCGTGGGCGCGCTGCAGTCGAACAAGGCGAAGGACGCGGTCGAGCTGTTCGACGCCATCCACAGCGTCGACCGGGAGAGCGTGGCCAAGGCGCTGTCGAAGGAGATCGCCAGGCAGGGCCGGCGGCCGGAGCTGTTCGTTCAGCTCAACACCGGCGAGGAGCCGCAGAAGGCCGGCATCGCGCCCGGCGCCGCCGACGCCTTCATCGCCTGGTGCCGGGACGAACTGGACCTGCCGGTCGTCGGGGCGATGTGCCTGCCGCCGGTCGACGAGGAGCCGGCCCCGCACTTCGCGCTGTTGGCCAAGATCGCCGCCCGCAATGCGCTGCCCAAACTGTCGATGGGCATGTCCGGCGACTACGAGACGGCCGTCAAACTCGGCGCCACGCACGTGCGCGTCGGCTCCGCCCTGTTCGGCGCGCGGGAAGGATAAGGCCCCGCAGATGTGCCCGAGCGTGCGGCACGGATGCGGTTCCAGCGTTGTAAAGCGCAGGTCAGACTAAGGAAAAAGCTTATTTTACCTTCCAGCAGCTTACCCTAGTCGATCATCAGGTCCCGATCGTTTCGGTCCGGGTTGTGCGGCGGGTAGAGCTGGATGGCGACCTGCTGGAACAGTTCGCCGATCCGCGGATCCTCGGGGCCCGAAACCTCGGCGAGCTGTCCGCGCAGCGACGAGAGCCGGCGGTTGCCCGAACAAAAGGCGATGGTAAAGTCGATCTTGCCCGCGGGGCCGACCGCGCTACCGGCTGAGCTGTCGCTCGCGTCGGAGTGGCACACGGTGCCCGAATTCACCCGCTGCGTCGCGTTCACCACCAGCACCGTTTTGGCACTGCCGTCCGGGGCCTCCGCCGGGTCGGCGAAGACGGTGAACTCTGGCCCGAAATGCGAGTCCGTTAGCGCGGTCGCGACCTGCCGCGCGAACGGCCCGTTGTTGCCAGGGAAGGGGTCGCCGCGCACGATCAGCGGCATGCCGCCGCGTTCGGCGACATCGGAGATGTAGGCCTGGTCGTAGCTCGGCGAGATCGAGGCCGGGCCGGTGCTGGTTGCCATGGAACAGGCCCCCAGCACCCCCGCGAGCAGAACACAGCCGGCTGTGCGTGCGCGGCGGACCCGCCCGGCCAAGATGGTGTGCCAGCCTGTTTTCATGGTGAGTCAATCCGGGTTGGTGTCGGTGGCGAGCTAGCCCAAACCGCGACGTGGCTGTCCGGTCGTAGCTGTGCAACCAGGATATGGAGTGCCGCGGGCGCGACGGCAACACAGCCCTGCGTGGGGGCGAAGTCCGGGGCTGCGACGTGCAGGAAGATCGCGCTGCCGGCGCCGGCGACCGGCGGGGCATCGTTGAAGCCCAGGACGACCAGCAGATCGTACAAACGGTCGTCGCGCCACAGCGTCTCGTGGCGGCCGGGGTAGGGCCTGGTCACCGGGCGGTTGTAGTTGGCCGGGTCGCCCGGGTCGTCGCACCAACCGTCGTCGGGCGCGATCGCGGCGACCGGCAGGGCGGTCTCGGGCGGGGCGATCCGGTCCGGGCGGTACAACACCCGGCGCACCGGCCAGCGGCCGGCCGGGGTGATGCCGTCGCCCTCGCCGCGCTTCGGCCCCACGCCGCCGCGCCCGACCGCGCAGGGAACGACGGTGCCGTCCGGCAGGCGCAGCTGCCAGCCGTCGCCGCCGGGTTCGACGATCAGGTCCATGCCGCGAGCCTAGGCCAGGTCGCCGCCCGGCGCCAGGGCACGGGCCGGCGCAACCGGCCGGAGCGAGGTCGGTCGAACTAGTCCGCGCGGCGCATCGCCTCGTATTTGCTGAGCGCGCGCATCATCCGTTCCGCCAGATCGCCCCGGGCCGCAGCCGCCGCCCCTGGGGCCGGCTGGGCGCCCGCCGGCGCGGTCGGGCGCGTCGGCGCGCTCG
>NZ_NRRL01000156.1 GCF_016583645.1 Rhodovibrio sodomensis
GGCCTGAAGGTCTCCAACGCCGACATGGCCACCCTCGACATCACCGGCGATTCCTTCCATCCCGAGTGGAACTACACCATCAAACCAAGGCCAACGAAAACGTAGCGATTATCGTCGGTGGCGTCCTAAGCGCCCCGCGATGGGCCACGCCTCAAGGCGCCCCGGACTGGCTTGCCCCGACCCAGCGCGGTTATACTCTCGGCCCAGACACTTGGTCGCCGTCGTGCGCGCGGTAGCCCCGCGCGCCGGCCCGAGTCAGCGTCCATCGCGACGCCACACGACCCCAAGCGGAGGACCCGCCATGACGCCCGCCGATCCCGCGCCCAAGACCGATCAGCAGCCCCAGGCCAAGCCGGCGTTCGACTGGGCCGATCCGCTGCGGCTGGACGAACAGCTGAGCGACGAGGAGCGGATGATCCGCGACACCGCGCGGGACTACTGCCAGGACAAGCTGATGCCGCGTGTCCTGGAGGCGAACCGTCACGAGCGTACCGACCGCGCGATCATCAACGAGATGGGCGAACTCGGCCTGCTCGGGGCGACGATCCCGGAAGCCTACGGCGGGGCCGGCGTCAACCATGTCGCCTACGGCCTGATCGCGCGCGAGGTCGAGCGGGTCGACAGCGCCTACCGCTCGGCGCTCAGCGTGCAGTCGTCGCTGGTGATGCATCCGATCCACGCCTACGGCAGCGAAAGCCAGAAGCAGAAGTTCCTGCCCAAGCTGGCGCGCGGGGAGTGGCTCGGCTGCTTCGGCCTGACCGAACCGGACGCCGGTTCCGACCCGGCGTCGATGAAGACGCGCGCGAAGCAGGTCGACGGCGGCTATTCGCTGTCGGGATCGAAGATCTGGATCACCTCCTCCCCGATCGCCGAGGTGTTCATCGTCTGGGCCAAGTCGGACGCGCACGACGGCCGGATCCGCGGCTTCATTCTGGAGCGCGGCATGGACGGCCTGAGCAGCCCGAAGATCGAGGGCAAGTTCTCGCTTCGCGCCTGGGACACCGGCGAGATCGTGATGGACGAGGTGTTCGTGCCGGAGGACAACCTCCTGCCCAATGTCGCCGGCATCAAGGGTCCGTTCGGCTGCCTGAACAAGGCGCGCTACGGGATCGCCTGGGGGGCGATGGGCGCGGCCGAGTTCTGCTGGCACGCCGCCCGGCAGTACACCCTGGACCGCCAGCAGTTCGGCAAGCCGCTGGCCCAGACCCAGCTGATCCAGAAAAAGCTGGCCGACATGCAGACCGAGATCGCGCTCGGCCTGCAGGGCGCCCTGCGGCTGGGCCGGCTGATCGACGACGGCCGCGAGACGCCGGAGATGATCTCGCTGATGAAGCGGAATTCCTGCGGCAAGGCGCTCGATATCGCCCGGCAGGCGCGCGACATGCACGGCGGCAACGGCATCGCCGACGAGTACCACGTGATCCGCCACGTCATGAACCTGGAGGCGGTCAACACCTACGAGGGCACGCACGACATCCACGCCCTGATCCTGGGCCGCGCCCAGACCGGCCTGCAGGCGTTCCAATAGGCCCCGCGGCACTGCGGCGCCCGGACGGCTCCCGCACAAGCTGACCGTCGGCGCCGCCGGTTGACCGCCGGCCCCCTCTGCGGCGATACCGCCCGCGCAGTTAACGCAGCCGCGCACGGCTGAGCGGGGGTTTGATGAGCGAGCACGCCATCCGGCGGGTCGCCGTGATCGGCGCCGGACGCATGGGCACCGGGATCGCGCAGGTCTGCGCCTTGACCGGACTCCCGACCGTGCTGGTCGACCGCGATCCCGACGCGGCCCAAGGCGCGCGGCAGACCATCCAGGCCGCCCTGCACCGCGCGGTCGGGCGCGAGCGTCTGAGCGCGACCAACCGCGACCGCGCGCTCGCCAGCCTGACGCTGGGCGGGCTTGCGGACCTGAGCGACGTCGATCTCGCGATCGAGGCGGTGCCCGAAGACCTCGACGCCAAGACCCAAGTGTTTCGCGCGCTGGCCGAGGCCGCGCCGCAGGCCCGGCTCGCCACCAACACCCGCACGCTGTCGGTGAGCGCGCTCGGCCGGGCGGCCGGGCGGCCGGATCTGGCCGGCCTGCACTTCGTCGATCCGGTCCCGCGCACCCGGGTGCTGGAGGTGGTCTGCGACGACACCGCCTGGCCCGCGCTGAACGGGTTCGCCATGCGCCTGGGCAAGATCGCCGTGCGCTCGGCGGACAGCCCGGGCTTCATCGTCGAGCGGTGCAGCCAGCCGCTGGTCCTGGAAGCCGGGCGGATGCTTGGCGAAGGGCTGGCCGACGCGGCCCAGTTGGACGCCTGCCTCAGCACCGCGCTGGGCGCGCCGTTGGGCCCGTTCGAACGGATCGACCTCGCCGGCACCGACGTCGCGGCCGACCACGCCGAGCGGCTGTGGCGCGCGCTGGGCGAACCGGCGCGCTTCGCCCCCGATCCGCGGCTCGCCGAGCTGGCGCGCGCCGGCAAGCTCGGCCGGCAGAGCGGCGAGGGTTTCCACAGCTACCCGCGGTCGGCCCCGGAAACCCCGGACGCGGTCAACGAGGTCGGCCCGTTCATGGAACTGCTGGCGCAGGTCTGCCCGATCGCCACCACCGACGGCCGTACGGCGGCCGAGCGCGCGGGCCCGAACGGCCTGGCCCTGCTGGACGTGGCGCCGGCGCCGTTCATGGAACGGCCCAGCTTGGCGTTCGCGGCCGCCGGCCTGGACACCGCGACCAAGCGGGAGCTGCACAAGACCGGCGGCCACGAGGGAATCGCGCTGGTCGAGGTCCCCGACGCCCCGGGCCTGATCGCGCTGCGCGCCGTCAGCGCGGTCGTCAACGAAGCCGGCCACGCCGCCGCCGAGGGCGTCGCCGAACTCGCCGAGATCGACCGGGCGCTGCAGCTCGGCCTGTTCTGGACGGTCGGCCCGAAGCGCCTGATCAGCTGGTTCAAGCCGGCGATCCAGCGCACGTTGCAGGCCCTGGAGGCGCGCGACGGCCAAGGCATCTACACGCCCGCGCCGCGGATTTTCTAGAGCAAGATGCTGAAAGGCGAACCCGCCTTCAGCTGAATCCTGCTCTCTGTTCAAGCAGTTAGAGCAAGCGGCGCCGTGGCGGCTTGGGTCCCCCTTCCTCCAGCTGTGTCGGAGAGGGGACTTGCTGCGATGCCCTGCGGGGTCCCGAATGCGCCGCGGCACCCGCTCAGACGTGCAGGTGGTGTTCCAGTGCGCGAACTGGATCGACCGTGTCCGAGCCGGCGTCCAGCCGGGCGACCACCTCGCCCTTCTCCAGGACCACGTAGCGGTCGGCGAGGCGGGCAAGGGCGGCGAGGTTCTTATCGATCACCAGGATCGCCTCGCCGTCGGCCTTGAGCCGGGCGAGCCGGTCCCAGATCTCTTCCCGGATCATCGGCGCCAGGCCCTCGGTCGCCTCGTCCAGGACCAGCAGCGCCGGGTTGGTCATTAGCGCCCGACCGATCGCCAGCATCTGTTGCTCGCCGCCGGACAGTTGCGACCCGAGATTGTCGCGCCGCTGCTTGAGCGCCGGCAGGAAGCCGTAGACGCCCGCCAGGTCCCAGCGCGCCCGGCCCCGGCCCGTGCTGGCGGTCGCCATCAGGTTCTCCTCCACGCTCAGCGTCGGGAACACCTGCCGGCCTTCGGGAACCAGGCCCAGGCCGGCCTGGGCGATCCGGTGCGGGCGCGCGCCGGTCAGGTCACGCCCGCGCACCCGAACCCGGCCGTGCCACGGGCGGATCAGGCCCATGATCGCGCGGATCGTGGTGGTCTTGCCCATGCCGTTGCGGCCCAGCAGCGTCACCACCTCGCCTTCGCGCACCTGGAGGTCGACGCCGAACAGCACCTGCGCCGCGCCGTAGCCGGCGGCGAGACCTTCGACCGACAGCAGCGGCGCGCTCACGCGGTCGCCTCCCCCAGATAGGCCGCGCGGGCCTGCGGGTTGTTCCGGATTTCCTTCGGGGTACCGGTGGCCACGATCGCCCCGGCGACCAGCACCGACACCCGGTCGGCAAGGGTGAAGACGGCCTCCATGTCGTGTTCGATCAGCAGCATCGGGTAGCGCGCCTTCAGGCCCAGCAGCGTCTGCGTCAGCGTCGCGCTCTCCGCCCGGCCCATCCCGGCCATCGGCTCGTCCAGCAGCAGCGCCTTGGGCGCGCCGGCGAGCGCGATCGCCAGTTCCAACAGCCGCTTTTCGCCATGACTGAGCTCGCCCGCCACCAGGTCGCCGCGGTCGCCCAGGCCGAGCTGTCCCAGGCAGGCGCGCGCGGTCTCGTTCAACGCCCGCTCCCGGCCGGCGTCTCGGAAGAAGCGGAACGACTTGCCCGCCCGCGCCTGGGCGGCGAGCGCCACGTTCTCCAGCGCGGTGAACTCCGGGATGATCGAGGTGATCTGGAACGACCTGCCCAACCCGGCCTGCGCGCGGGCATGCTGGCTGAGCGCGGTGACGTCGCGGCCCTGGAACAGGATGCGGCCGCGGTCGGGCCGCACCAGGCCGGACACCTGATGGACCAGCGTCGACTTGCCGGCCCCGTTCGGGCCGATCAGCGCGTGGCATTCCCCCGGCATCAGCGTGACCGTCACGTCGTCGGTCACGCACAGCGCGCCGAAGCTCTTGGTCAGGCGATCGATCTCCAGCACCGGATCGGTCATCCGCCGCCACTCCGCCGGGGGCCCTGCAGCCGTTCGATCCAGCCGGCCAGTCCGCCGTGGGCGTAGAGCGCGATCAGCACCAGCATCGGCCCGAAGATCAGCCGCCAGTCGTGGGTGATCCCGGACAGCACCTCCTCGATGAACACGAGGAACAGCGCGCCGATCAGCGCCCCGTTGCGTGAGCCCATGCCGCCCAGCACGACGATCGCGATCAGGTCGCCGGAACGCTGCCAGGAGCCGATTGCCGGCGATACGAAGTTCGCCTGCGCGCCCCAGAACACGCCCGCCAGCGCGGCGATCAGGGCCGCGATCACATAGGCGGTCAGGCGATAGCGGAACACCGAGTAGCCCATCGTGGCGACCCGCGTGGGGTTCTGCCGCGCGGCCCGGAGCACCCGGCCGAACCGCGACACGGCGATCCGGTTGACCAGCAGCCAGACCCCGACCAGGGCGGCCAGGATGCTCAGGAACAGACCGGTGTCCGACTTCAGCAGCCCGGTGCCGGCGACGTCGGCCGAACTCCACAGCGTCAGGCCGTCGTCGGCGCCGTAGCGCGACAGCGATCCCATGGCGAAGTACAGCATCTGCGCGAATGCGAGCGTGATCATGATGAAGTAGACGCCGCGCGTGCGCAGGCTGATCGCCCCGGTGACCAGCGCGAACAGGCCGGCGGCGGCGAACGCGGCCGGCAGGATCGCGAAGATCGAATAGACCCCCTCGTCGATCGCGATGCCGTAGGCGTAGGCGCCGAGCGCGACGAACGCGGCGTGGCCGAACGACACCATGCCGCCCTGCCCGATCAGCAGGTCGAGCGAGATCGCCGCGATCGCCAGGATCATCGCGCGCATCGCCAGCGTCGTCAGGTACCCGCCGCCGTAGAGTTGCGACAGCAGCGGGGTCAGCGCCAGCAGCACGAAGATGCCAAGCGCGATCCCGACGGCGCAGCGGCGGCCCGCGGGCCGACCGTCGGCCGCGGCGGACAGGGCGGATGCCGTCATCTGGCCCCGCCGGCGGCGAACAGGCCCCGCGGCTTGAAGAACAAGACGCCGGCCATCAGCAGATAGATCAGCATGGAGGCGAGCGCGGGTCCGATCTGATTGGCCGACGAAGGGTCCATCATCAGCCTAAGCCCGTCGGTCACCAGCGTCCGGCCGACCGTGTCGACCAGCCCGACCAGCAGGGCAGCGACGAACGCCCCGCGGATCGAGCCGATGCCGCCGATGATGATCACGACGAACGCCACGATCAGCAGGTTGTCGCCCATCCCGGGCTGGACCGAGAAGACCGGCGCGGCCATCACACCGGCGAAGCCCGCCAGCATGGCGCCGAACGCGAACACGACCAGGAACAGCCGGCGGACGTTGACGCCGAGCGCGTCGACCATGTCCGGATTGGTCGCCCCGGCCCGGATCAGCATGCCCGCCCGGGTCTTGGCGATCACCAGCCACAGGCCCAGCGCGACCCCGAGCCCGGCCCCGATCAGCGCGATCCGATAGGCCGAGTAGCGCATCCCGCCGATCAGCGGAAACGACCAGTCCAGCAGCTCGGGCGGCGGCACGCTGAGCGCGGCGGGGCCGAACAGCACCTCGGCCAGTTGGTTGACGAAAATGATCACGCCGAAGGTCGCAAGCACCTGCACCAGGTGATCCCGGTCGTACAGGTGACGAAACACCAGCACCTCGAGCAGCACGCCCAGCGCGAGCGCGGCCGGCAGCGCCAGCGCGAGCGCCGCCAGGAAGCTCCCGGTGACCTGGTAGAGCGCCCAGCACAGGTAGGCGCCGATCATGTACTGCACGCCGTGGGCCAGATTGATGAACCCCATCACCCCGAACACCAGCGTCAGGCCCGCGGCGATCAGGAACAGGATCACGCCCAGCTGCAGCCCGTTCAGCACTTGGATCAGCAGGAGGGTGGTGGACATCGATACGCTCGGTTAGCTGCGGCCGGCGGCACGGGCGTCCGCAAACGCCGCGTCACCGGCCAAGAGGCCCGTCCTACATCTGGCACTGGTCGGCGAAGCTGTCCTCGTAGTCGTCGAACACCTTCTGCTCGATGCTGGTGATGTAGGCCCCGTCCGAGCGCTGCTCGACCTTCAGCTGGTAGAAGTCCTGGATCGGGTAGTGGTTGTTGTTGAACGCGAAGTCGCCGCGCAGCGAGGTGAAGTCCGCCGCCCGCAGCGCTTCCCGGAAGGCGTCCTGGTCATCCACGCCGCCGGTCTTCTCCAGCGCGCTGTCGATCAGCATCGCGGTGTCGTAGCCCTGCATGGCGTAGCCGCCGGGGACATAGCCGTATTTCGCCTCGAACGCCGCCACGAACCGCCGGCTCGCGTCGTTCGGCATATCGGGCGCCCAGTTGCCGGCCGCCTTGAAGCCAAGCGCGTCGTCCTTCTGCGCCGGCAGGGTGGTCTCGTCGGTGGTGAAGACGGACATGAAGTCCATCTGGTCCGCCAGGCCGGCGGAACGGAACTGTCCGACCAAGCGCACGCCAAGCCCGCCCGGCATGAAGGCGAACACCGCATCGGCGTCGCTGGTCGCCATCCGGGCGATCTGCGGGGAGAAGTCCTGGTGGCTCAGCGGGACGTAAATCTGGTTCGCGATCTCGCCCTCGTAGTGCTTCTGGAAGCCGTCCATGTTGTCGCGCCCGGCCTGGTAGTTCGGCGCGATCATGAAGACGCTCTCGTAGCCCGCCTGCTGGGCGTACGCGCCCATCGTCTCGGCGTTCTGGTTGTTCTGGTAGGATGTGACGAAGAAGTACGGGCTGCAGTTGCGCCCGGCGAAGGTCGACGGACCGGCGTTGGGCGAGATCAGGAAGGTCTCGCTCTCCACCACGGGGCGGAAAATCGCCTGCACCATGTTGGAGAACACCGTGCCGACGACGATGTCGACCTGGTCCCGCTCGACCAGCGCGGTCGCCGCGGACAGCGCGACGTTGGGCTTGAGCTCGTCGTCCTCGACGATCAGCTCGATCTCCCGACCGCCCAGCCGGCCACCCTGCTGTTCCAGCGCCAGCCGAAAGCCGTCGACCACCTGCTCGCCGAGCGCGGCCGGCGGGCCGGACAGCGTCATCACCATGCCGATCTTGACCGGCTCGGCCGACCCCGGGCTGGGCGAAAACACGACCGTGCCCAGCACCGCCAGCGCCGCGGCGAGCTTCTTCATCATCAATCTCCGTATCGTTCAATTTTGCGCGGTTGGACCGGTTGGCGCGCCCCGAACCGCCTCCCCGTGCGACAGGTTGTCCGCGCCCTGGCGGCACTGCAAGCCTTTTCCGGCCGCCTGTCCACCCCGGCCCGGACGCGCACCGGCGGCCCCGTCGGGTCGTCCGGAGAAACTTGACCGATCGATCAGGTTTTGCGTCAATACCGCCTTGCCGCCGGTTACGCCGGCGGGTCGGACCATAGGCCGGCGCGGCTCCAAGCCGCGCCCGGCCGCTCAGGCGGGAGGTACGGTTGGCGAAAAGCACGCGCACCCGGGACGTCGCGACGGGCCGGCTGGCCCCATACCAGCTGACGGCGAACTTCGCCGACGCCTACCCGCCGCTCAGCCAGCACGCGGCCGCCGTCGAGGCCGCGCGCTGCTATTTCTGTCACGACGCGCCCTGCCTGCACGCCTGCCCGACCGAAATCGACATCCCGCTGTTCATCCGCCAGATCGCCGCCGGCAACGACATCGGTGCGGCGGAGACGATCCTGCAGCAGAACGTGATGGGCGGCATGTGCGCGCGCGTCTGCCCGACCGAGACGCTGTGCGAGGGCGCCTGCGTGCGGGTGGCGAGCGAGGGCAAGCCGGTCAAGATCGGCCGGCTGCAGCGCCACGCCACCGACGCCCTGTTCGCCGACGGCCGGCAGCTGTTCGCCCGGGCCGAGCCGACCGGCAAGACGGTCGCGGTCGTCGGCGCTGGCCCGGCCGGCCTCGCCTGCGCCCACCGGCTGGCGGTGCTGGGCCACACGGTCAAGGTGTTCGACGCCCGGCCCAAGGGCGGCGGCCTGAACGAGTACGGCATCGCCGCCTACAAGACGGTGGACGACTTCGCCCAGCGGGAACTCGCCTACATCCTGGAGGTCGGCGGGATCACGCTGGAAACCGGCCGGGCGCTCGGCCGCGATCTGCAGCTGGCCGACCTGCGGCGCGATTACGACGCGGTCTTCCTTGGGATGGGCCTGGCCGGCGTGAACGCGCTGGGCGTCGCGGGCGAGGACCTGGAAGGCGCGCTCGACCCGGTCGACTATATCGCCGATCTGCGCCAGGCGCGCGACCTGTCGACCCTGCCGGTCGGCCGGCGGGTGGTGGTGATCGGCGGCGGCATGACCGCGATCGACATCGCCGTGCAGTCCAAGCTGCTGGGCGCGGAGGACGTCACCATCGTCTACCGCCGCGGCGCGGACGCGATGAACGCCAGCCGGGTCGAGCAGGAGCACGCCCAGACCGCCGGCGTCACGATCAAGCACTGGCTGGCGCCGCGGCGCGTGCTGGGCGGCCCGGACGGCGTCTCGGGACTCGAGCTGGAGTACACCCGGACGACCGCCGACGGCCGGCTGGCGGGCACCGGCGAGACCCTGACCCTGCAGGCCGACGTCGTCTTCAAGGCGATCGGCCAGCGCCTGGGCGCCAACGGCGCGCTCGACGCCGGCGACCACACGATCGCGCTGGAGCGCGGCCGGATCCGCGTCGATGCCGCGCGCGCCACCTCGATGCCCGGGGTGTGGGCGGGCGGCGACTGCGTGGCCGGCGGCCAGGATCTGACC
>NZ_NRRL01000157.1 GCF_016583645.1 Rhodovibrio sodomensis
CGCGAAGGTCTTCGAACTTACCCATACCCCAAACCTACCAACCTGCGCCCGATCATGCCGCCTATACGCCGATTCTATTCTGGCAAATTCACCCAGCCTTCGATTCGTTTCTTGCTTTTCAGGTCCTTAGTACAGCCGGCCGCCGTTCGGGACCGGGCGCTCGGGGGCGATCAGAACGACATCGCCGTGCGCGTCCGGGAAGCCGAGAACCAGGCATTCCGAGCGGAACTTGGCGATCTGCTTGGCGGGGAAATTGACCACGGCGGCGACCTGCCGGCCGAGCAGATCCTCGCGGGAGTAGTGCGCGGTCACCTGCGCGGACGTCTTGCGGGTGCCGAGCGGGCCGAAGTCGATCCACAGCTTGTAGGCCGCCCGCCTGGCTTCGGGGAAATCCGCCACGTCGGTCACCGTGCCGACGCGCACGTCGACCTTCAGGAAATCGTCGATCCCGATCTCGGGCGCCGGGTCGTCGGTCATCGCGGGCCTTGGGTGTCGCCGGCAGCTGATGGGCTCAACATGTAAAGACCTACCGCACGCGGGCCGGGAGTTCCAGTCCTCGCCGACCGGCCGTTCGGGAACCTTCGACACGGACGCCTTCGGCGTCCTAACTCAGGATTAAAAGTGTGTTTTATCAGTTGTTTAAAGCCAACTTCATCATGCTGAATGGCCGGTCATAAGGCCGGCGTGTCGAAGCAGGCTACAAGGCCGCTCCTGCCCGTCCACAAAAAAACCGGGCCGGCATCCCCTCGTGGGACGCCGGCCCGGCTTGCTCGTCCGACTGCCGTCCGGTTTGGACGGCGATCCTCTCAGCGGCGCTTAGTTGGCGTTCACGCTGGAGGAGGAGCCGCCCTTGCTCTTGGAAGACCCGGAGCTGGAACTCGTCCCGCCGGTAGCGGTCTGGCCGGTGCCGGTCTGGCCGGTGCCGTTGGCGGCGTTGGTGGCGGTCTGGACCGCGTTCTGCGCCGCCTTGGTGGCCTGGCCGGTCGCCTTCTCGCTCTGCTTGACGACGGTCTGCATGCTGTCGCGCATCTCGTCGAAGCTCTCGGCGACGCGCTTGTTCAGCAGCTCCAGCGCCTCGTTCTGCGACTTCGCGCTCATCTCCGCCAGCTCGCGGGCGTGCTTCAGCGCGGTCTCGAAGGTATTCTTGGCGATCTCGGTCTGCTTGGCCACGCGCTCCTCGTTGGAGCCGGCGCCCTGGACCTGGGTCATCGCCTTGGCGGCCTCATCCATCGCCTCGCGGACGATCTCGGTCTGCCGGCGCGCCATCGCCTGGGCGCCCTCGAACGCGACCCGGTTGGCCTCGGTCAGCGCCTCGATGTTCTTGCGGTGGGCTTCCATGAAGCCCTTGTTGTCCAGGCCGGGGACCTGGAACTGATCCATGTACTTCCGCGGATCGAACATCTCGGTGAAGTTCTGATCCAGGAACGGGTTGCCGGTCTTGCTCGCCATCGTCTGATCCCTCCGTAAAAACGTTGCGGCCGCGTGCGCCAGCGCCGTGCCGTCGGCCCTGGTATTTGCAGCGCACCATTGCCGCTGTCAAGCACATATTTGTGCGGTGCACAAAACTTTCAAGGAGCGAAAAACGGCCCAGGGTTCAAGCCTGTACGGCAGGGCGCATCCGCCCCGCCGTTTTGCACTGCGAAAGACAAAGGTTAACCGCGGCGTCTGGGACGGCCGGGCCCCGCGCGCCGTCCGCGCCCGGGCGTCAATGCACCGCCGCCGACCCCGGTCCGCGCCGCGGATCGTCGAGCGGGCCGCCGCCGCCGGCGCCGTCGTCGCGCGGGTCCGCGCCGGGCGGGTCGGGGACCTCGGTCGCCGCGCCCTCGATCACCGGGCCGCTGGCGTCGTCGCCGCCGCCAGCGGTCACCATCCGCGACAGGCCGCGGCCCACCGGGCTGTCCTTGACCGCGTCGCGGACCACGTCGCGCGCCCGCTCGCGGCCCTCCAGCACCTCGGCCGGGCGCTCGACCCGGCGCAGGTAGCCGTCGAGCGCGGCCATCGTCTTGGACAGATCGGCGCTGTCGTCGTCCAGCCAGGTGCGCAGCGCCAGCAGGTAGACCCCGCCCAGCCCGTTGATCCGAAGCTCGCCGCGCACCCCGGATGTCGAGATGTCGGCCGCTTCCAGCATCCGCGTCATCGACCGGCGCAGCTGGGTGTACCCGCCGAACGCCTGCCCCGGGTCGCGCAGCGTGCAGTCCAGGATCGAGCGGATCGCCGGCTTGTGGTCGCCCAGCGCGTCGAACCGGTTCATCAGCACCTCGAACAGCCGGTCCCTGGCCGGCTCCTCCAGATCCTCCGGCTCGATGCTGTCGGCCACCTGGTCGTCGATCCGCCGGGCGTAGGCGCGGATCAGCGCCCACTTGCTGGGGCAGTGGCGGTAGAGTGCGGCCAGCGACAGCCCGGCGCGCTTGGCGACCTCGCGCAGGGCAACGCCGTTCCAGCCGCGGTCGTCGGCGATTGCGAGCGCATGCTCCGCCAGCTCCGCGAGGTCGATGCGCCGCGCCGCCGCGCCCGCTGCCTGTGGTCCGCTCGCCGCCTGTGCCATGACCGTCCCTCGCTGATGGTGGGGGCTGTTCCGAGAAAACGCCCGCGCCTGGCTGAGAGTTCGCGCGCCGCCCGTTTAACGCGCCGCCCGTCCAACAGGTAAGCCGCCTGCCCGGCGCTGCCACCCCCCGATCGGCAAGTGCGCCGCTCAGTACCCCTCGCGCTGCAGCCGCCAGAGCTGCCACAGCCCGAAGCCGAGCAGCCCGCCGAAGGTGAGCCCCAACTTGCCCAGGATCATGATCTCGAAACCGGTCATCGTCGTCCCTGCTGTGCGTTGCTCGCGGTGGCACGGCGCAACGGCGGGTTCCCCTCATCCCCTTGGCGGCGGGGGCAAGGGGGAGGTAGGTCTGCATGGGCCCGATACCCGTCAGGCGTCCTTCGACACGGCTTGCTGACGCAAGCCTGCTCAAGGATGACGTCAAAAACTTTAGTCACAAAAACACTGACGTCATGCCGAGCAGCCGCCCAAAGGCGGCGTGTCGAAGCACGCCCGTTGCCCTCAGACCGCCTGGCCGGCGGCCCAGCCGGACGACCAGGCCCACTGGAAGTTATACCCGCCGAGCCAGCCGGTCACGTCCACCGCCTCGCCGATCACATAGAGGCCGGGCACGGCGCGCGCCTGCATCGTGCGGCTGTCGAGCGCGGCGGTGTCGACCCCGCCGACCGTCACCTCCGCCTTGGCGAAACCCTCGGTCCCGGCGGGGACCAGCTGCCAGTCCTTCAGCCGCCGGACGATCGCCCGCAGCTCCCGGTCCGGCCATTCGGCGAGCGGGCGCGCGCCCTGGCCGTCGGCCAGCTGGCCCGCCAACTCCTGGGCCAACCGCTGGGCCAGGCGCTGGGGCAGCACCTCCGCCAGCACGGTGGCGAGCTGCTGGCGCGGCCGCTCGGCCTTGGCGGCGACCAGCCAGTCGGGATCGCCGACCGCCGGCAGCAGGTCGAAGTGCACCGGGAGGCCGGCCGGGTCGACCGGCTGGCTGCGCGCGCGCTTCCGGCCGCCGGGATGCGCGCCCGCGTGCAGGTCGGCCGCCTGCCAGTAGCTGGAGGCCTGCAGCACCGCCGGGCCGGAGACGCCGCGGTGGGTGAACAGCGTGGCCTCCCGGAAGCGCACGCCGTTGGCGCTGACCGCGCTGTCGACGGCCACGCCGGACAGCGGGGCGGCGAGCTGCTTGTCGTCCGGGCCCAGGGTCAGGGGCACCAGCGCCGGGCGCGGTTCGATCAGCGGCAGGCCGAAGTCGCGCGCCAGCTCGTAGGCGAACGCGGTCGCGCCCAGTTTCGGGATCGACGGCCCGCCGGTCGCCAGCACCACGCTGGGCGCGCTGAGGGTGCGGCTGTCCGTGCGCACGGTAAAGCCGCCGTCCGGCTCCGGCGCGCGTTCGACCGACCTCACGGGCGCGCTGGTCAGCACCGCGACCCCGGCCTGGGCGCATTCGCGCAGCAGCAGGTCGACGATCTGCCGGGCCGAGTGGTCGCAGAACAGCTGGCCCAGCGTCTTCTCGTGCCAGGCGATCCCGTGGTCGCTCACCAGGGAAATGAAATCCCACTGGGTGTAGCGGCTGAGCGCGGACTTGGCGAAGTGCGGATTCTTCGACAGGAAGCGGTCGGGACGGACCTCCAGGTTGGTGAAGTTGCAGCGCCCGCCGCCGGAGATCAGGATCTTCTTGCCGACCTCCGGCATGTGCTCGACCAGCGCCACCCGCCGGCCGCGGGCGCCGGCGGTCAGCGCGCACATCAGCCCCGCCGCGCCGCCGCCCAGCACGACGGCGTCGTAGCGCGCCGGCCGGTTTGCCGTGTCGGGAGATCCGCGGTCGCTCATCACCGCCGTCGTGTGGCTGGAATCGCCGGCGCGATCAAGCGCCGCGCGCGCCATCTACCATGCGCGCCCTAACGGGCCGTGCGCGCGAGATAGACCGTCTGGGTGAACGGCTTGTCCTGCAGCGGGTTGTGGAAGGTGACGGGCTCGGCCCAGGCCGCCGCGAACGCCTGCGCCATCCGCGCGACGATCGCGTCCTCCGGGCGGTCGTTGGACCACAGGCCGAACACCCCGCCGGGCGCCAGGTGCCGGGCGAGCTGCCGCAGGCCGGCCGGTTGGTAGAAGCTCTCCGAGCGCGGGTCGAGCAGCTGACGTGGCGAGTGGTCGATGTCGACCAGCACCGCGTCGAACGTGCGCCCGGGGGTGTCCGGGTCCACCCCCTCGGCCGAGCTCGCGAGCGCGAAGAAGTCGCCCTGCACCAGCCGGCAGCGCGGATCGCCGGTCAGCTCCGGGCCGAGCGGCAGCAGCCCCTCGCGGTGCCAGTCGAGCACGCCGTCGAGATACTCCACCACCACCAGCTGCCCGACCCGGTCGTCCGCCAGCGCGGCCCGCGCGGTGTAGCCGAGCCCGAGCCCGCCGATCGCGACCGCCCAGCCGCCGGCCCCTGCCGCACTGGGGGCCGCCGCCGGCCGGCTCTGCGCCAACGCCGCCAGCCCGCGCTCGGCCAGCGCCACCTCGGAGGCGGTGACCGCCGAGGTCATCACGAAATCGCCGCCCAGCTTGATCTCGTGAATGAACGCCTCCAGCCGCGGCTCCCATCGCCGGCGCAGGATCAGCGTGCCGAGGTCCGTCGGGCGGTAGTCGAGTTCCTGGAAGAGGGAGGCCATGGCAGCTTCTGTTCCGCTTGCGGGACGAAGCCCCTTCCTAGCACGGCCTGGGCGCCGGGACGACGGGGGGCGCCGGGACGAGGGGGACGCCGGGACGACGGGCCCGCACGCGGCCCGCGCCCAAGGCCGCCGCTTGACTTTTAACATAGTATAATTTACGTTCGTTAAACGAGATGTTGCCGGATGCGCAAGCTTGCGCGCTTCGGCCGGCCGGCTTGTGACGATCCGCGGCTCTGGCCCAAGGCCCTGTTCGATACCGCGCCCGGCACGTCAGACGCTTCTCCCTTGTTCGTTAGGAAAATCAGACATGAACATCCCCACATGGGCCAAGCCCGTCGCGCTGGGCGCGGCTGGCGGCGCCGTGGCGACGATGGTCGTCGGCTTCGCGTTCGGCGGCTGGGTCACGGCCGGCACCGCCAGCACCATGCAGGCGAACAGCGCCGAGGCCGCGATCGTGCAGGCCTTCACCCCGGTGTGCGTGGCCAAGGCCGAGCAGCAGCCCGACAAGCACGCCGGCCTGAAGGACAGCAGCCGCTGGCAACGCGACACCTACGTCATCGAGGCCGGCTGGGTGGACAACGTGAAGGAGGCCTACAAGCAACAGGTCGCCTCCGCCTGCGCCAAGGTCGTCGTCGACGGCATGGAAACGTCGTAGCGCCCAAGGCGTGACGGCCGACCCGGCGCGCGGGCGACGCCGGCCGCGCGCCGGATGAGGGTGCTGGCGGGGTGCCGGCCGGGCGGGGGGCTGGTCGGCATCCTGCGGGCGGTGGACCCGCACGGTGCAGCCCGGGCCGCACCCGTGATCCCTGGCGCCCGCTGGCTAGGTCATGCCAGAGCCCCGGGTTCGCGCCCGCCCAGCGCCACCTCGGAGGCCTTGACCGCCGAGTTCACCCGAAATCCCCGCCCAGGTTGATCTCGTGCATGAACGCTGCCATCCGCGGCTCCCACCCGCCGGCGCAGAATCAGCGTGCCGATATCGGTCGGACTACAGTCGAGTTCCTGGAAGCGGAAGGGCATGGGGCGTTCTGTGCGTAGTCGGCGATTAGCTGCCTGCCTCATACAGTTCAAAGTCAAGATTGTCCGAACAGTCGACCACAAAAACTGAACATCTCTAGCTGGGTGCGGTTATCTTCAACCTTATCCCGACGCACCTGTCCTGTTATGACGTGGAAATCGGTATCGAAAGCGGCCCCCTAACACCGCTCTTGCGCGCAGCAGGCTATTCCGGTACACGCAAAAACCGTAACCGTTACCAATAAGCGCAACCAGTCAGAGTGTTCCATGCGGACCCTTCCTAACAATTGGCCATCTTCTGCGCATTACCAGGGGATACAATTTGTCTCTCAGATTTTTGACGAAATGTTTTTTGATTACACTGCAGATAGTTACAGAACCCCGGCGTTATCCACATTGCACCGAGCGTACGAAGGCCACCTTGCTACTCAACAAATTATACAACAGGCTCTAAACCCTGTCTCTGTCAAACCGATCGTCCAAGAAATGATATATTCCTTAAAAAACGATCCGATTTCGAAGTCTATACTCAAAAATAGAACTGATTTCATATGCCAGCGACTTACTAAAGCTCAGGAAAAACCTAAGGATGCAAGGGACCTCTTCGCATACGCTCGCGACAATTTAGACGACTCCTATGCCCTAACGGCTAAAAGATTACTAAAAGAGGCAATACACACCCCACATCACAAAGAGCACACGCAAAAGCTCTGCCGTGAATTCGGCGCATATTTGATAAATATAGGATATACTCGCCAATACATTAGGCATATAATAAACGAGATATTACTAACCGGGGATCCCAATCAACGGGAACCGGACCAACTCCTTGAAGAGTTTCTCTCTTGCTTTACCGAGGATGTTTTCAATTTTACGACTTATGTATGGGTCGAGAACAAGTTTAAACAATACTTAAATCAATTTTCGAGCCTTGATTTTACTGAGATAAGGTTGGCCGATCTTGACAATAACATTAAAAATAAATCTAGATCATTTTTTCAGAATCGAAAGGGAAAAAGTCTTCTATATGCAGAAGATATTGAAGAAAAAGACCCCGCTGCGGCGCGAAACTTCGTATCTACGATGCTCCATGTAAACAGATCTTTTATATATTCAATAAACCCAGAATCTGGATTTTCTTGGGACGAGCGTATTTTTGTTCATGAACCCAAAAACAATATTGGCTCTCCGCTCGGACAACACCAAGCCCCTCTGTTGCGAAGATCTTCAGTTTCGAGCAAAGAGGCCACTGCACGCACTGAAAGACGGATCGATACGATCTTCAAGCATCTGAATAAAAATAGCCAGCAGCAAGTATTTCGCGCGTTAACCAGTTTTTCGAACGCATTTAACTCTGAAAGTCTTGAAACTCAATTTGTATCTGTCTGGTCCTCCTTAGAAGTTTTACTGCCTGATCCAAGCGAAAACGCAAGAATCGTTACATATGTCGAATATGTGACCGCGTGCTCAGGAATATATTACTCCTATAGAAACTTCTCATGGTTGTTTTCAGATTTAAAAACTAGTTATGACCGCGCGTTTTTAGAGCTATTAAAAGAAGATAAAAACTTTGAATCCGATATTGGTAAATTTATATCAATCATGTGCACGACTGAACATGAAAGCACTAGATTAAAATTATGCGAACTGGTGGCAGATAATCCGCTAGCTCTGTGGCGACTACACCTGTTGCACGAAAGTCATAAGACACCAGCTTCTATTAACAAATTCATAAAACGTCATACGGAGAGAGTCGCATGGCAGATTCACAGAATATACAGGACCCGTAACAGCTTACTACATTCAGGACAACGGCTACCGTATCTCGATTCTGTATTAATGAATGTACAAGAGTATTTCTCCAATATTATCGACGCGCTTGAAGATAGATCAAAAATTCGATTATCCCCAAGTCACAAAGATACGATACTGACCGAAATATCCTTTGATTTAAGATTTTTAGAAGAAAGACTTCGAGAGGGTGGTGATTCGCGTATCAATCAACAAGATATACTAAATTTCGTTTGGTTGCCTGGGGAAAATTTCTAAGATTGGTGGGCCCGCCAGGATTCGAACCTGGGACAACACCGTTATGAGCGGTGCGTTCTGACCGCTGAACTACGGGCCCATCGTTGTCAAGCGGAACGGGTGGGTTCGCCCGCCCGAACCCGCCTGACGTGCCGGCCGTGTGGGCCGGGCGGCGTGGGACCGCGCCCGCGTGCGGCCGGTGCGCTGTCCCTCCCCGCTTATCGCGCACACGGGCGCGGACGCGCAACCCGGGGGTTCGGTGCGGGCGTGCGTTTCGGGTAGTCTTGGGGGCGTGGGGTTGGACTTGGCACGGAGGATGGTGAGATGGCTGAGCGCGACAGCCGGGCGCCGCGGCTGGCGGCCGCGCCGGACGACGCCGCGCACCGCCGGCCGGCACTGCCGGCGAAGGACGGCGAGCAGGCGGAGCCGGGGGACCTCGAGCTCGACGAGGACAGGGTCGACGCGGCCGTGCTGGCGGTGCTGCTGCTGACCGCGCACCAGCAGGGCAAGGGCGAGCCCTGGCGCGTCTGGAAGGGGGTCGACTGGGAGGCGACCGACCGGCTGCACGAAAAGGGCTACATCGGCGACCCGGTGTCGAAGGCGAAGTCGGTGGTCCTGACCGAGGCCGGCTTCGCCCGCAGGCGCGCGCTGCTGCGCCAGCTGTGCGGGCCCGCGGACGGCGGCGACGACTGAGCGGCCCCCGGGGCGCTTGGGGGGCGCGCGGCGTGCATCCCCTCTCCCTTGACGGGAGAGGGAGGGGCCCGCGCGTCAGCGCGTGGGAGGGTGAGGGTGGGACTCCTCGGATGTAGCCGAGGAGTCCCACCCTCACCTGTCCTCTCCCGTCTCGGGAGAGGGACCCGCTGCCATGGCCGTGGTGGCACCCGGGCGGCGGGCTGTCGGAAGGGCGGAGCGCGCGGGGCGCTTGGCTAGGGTGTGGACTCAAATCATAGGAACCATGTGCGCATCGCGATCAGCGCCACGGTAGCTTCGAAGGTTACTTTCAGCTTGTCGAAGCGCATAGCGAAGCGTCTGTAATCTTTCATTCGATTGAAAGCACGTTCGATCAGGTTCCGTTCACGATAGAGATCGGAGTTTTCTTCGGGTTTTTGAC
>NZ_NRRL01000158.1 GCF_016583645.1 Rhodovibrio sodomensis
CGGGCTGCAGATCGCCGAGGAGATGGCGACCCTGAACGGGGGCCAGCTGAGCCTGGTCGACACCGGCGCGACCGGCACGCGGTTCCGGGTCTGGCTGCCCGGCTGAGACAGCCGGCGCCTCGCCGGCGAACACGCGCGCATCAAAGCCGCGTGAACTGTGATCGCCCGCATAACGGGATATCTCCGCGGACGGCACTCTGAGTGGTGGAAGCCAAGACGGTTCCACAACCATCCAGGAGGTACCGCCATGAAACGGATCTCTTGCCCATCGCTGATGCTGAGTGCCGTGGTGTTGGCCGGCTTGATCGCGCTCCCGGCGCCGCGGGGGGATGCGGCGCCCGAGCCAGCTGATACCCCCATCGTCAGCGTCAGCACTGACGCTACGGCCAGTGAAGCCCGGACGCGGACCTACAGCCGGGCGGACTTGCGCAGTTTCGTCATCGCCGCCGTGCAGATCGATCGGGTGATCCGGCAGCGTCGCGAGCACGCCGCGTCTGACGCGTCCGGTTCGCGAAACCGCGCGATGAGGGCGCGCATCCACCGCATCATCGAGGCGACCCCGCGTCTCGACCCGGCTCGCTATCGGGCGATCGCCGAGGCCGTGCGGATGGACCCCGTGCTGCGCACCCGGGTCCGTCAGGTGATCCAGGCTCTGCGCAACGAAAAACACGACGCGCTTCAGCCGTTGACCGCCGACACCTTCTGACCCCGCAGCTGGCGAGCTCCGGCCACGCACGCGTCCTCGCGGTCCATCAAAACCGGGTGAAACCCTGTTTCTCGTCACAGGCGTGGCCTGTATTGCCGAGCCTGGAAACAGCCGAGGGGGCACATCGTGGCGTCCAAGACACCGATCAACCTGGCCTTGCAAGGCGGCGGCGCGCACGGCGCCTTCACCTGGGGCGTGCTCGACCGGATCCTGGAAGACGGCCGGGTTCGGATCGCCGCCATCAGCGGCACGAGCGCCGGCGCCATGAACGCGGCGGCCGTCGCCGACGGCCTGACGCAGGGCGGCCGCGAGGCGGCGCGCGAGCGCCTGGAAGCCTTCTGGACCGGTATTTCCGAGATGGCCGGCTTGGGTCCGTGGCTGCGCGGGCCGGTCGAACTGATGACCGGCAGCTGGAACCTGGACATGTCGCCGGCGTACTGGGCGCTCGATGCCGCGAGACGGACGCTGTCGCCCTATCAGTTCAATCCCATGGGCATGAACCCGATCCGGGACATCCTGGCCGATCAGATCGACTTCGACCGGGTGCGCGCCTGCGATCAGCTGCAGTTGTTCGTCTCGGCGACCAACGTCCGCACCGGACGGATCCGGGTGTTCGACCGCACGGAGCTGACGCCGGACACGGTCATGGCGTCCGCGGCGCTGCCGCAGGTTTACCAGGCCGTGGAGATTGACGGCGAGGCGTACTGGGACGGCGGGTTCATGGGCAACCCGGCGATCTTTCCGCTGATCTACGAGAGTGACTGCCCGGACGTGGTGATCGTGCAGATCAACCCGATCGAACGCGAGCACGTGCCGACCACGCCGCACGAGATCGCCAACCGGATGAACGAGATCTCGTTCAACTCCTCGCTGCTGCGCGAACTGCGGGCGATCTCATTCGTCACCGACCTCGTGGACAAGGGCGAACTCGACGCCGGCAAGCACAAGCGGATCTTTCTGCACCGCATCCCGCCGGCGAGCGCGATGCTGGACTACGGCGCTTCCTCGAAGTTCAACCCGGAGTTCGCGTTCCTCGCCCATCTGCGCGACCTCGGCCGGGCCTCCGCCGCGCACTGGCTGGACCAGACGGCCGACAAGCTGGGCCGGCAATCGACCATCGACTTCGAGATCTGATCAGAGGGAGGAATCATGCGGCTGGACGGTAAAACCGCGCTGGTGACCGGCGCGGCCGGTGGTATCGGCTACGACATCGCCGCCCGGTTCGCCCGTGAAGGCGCGCGCGTGGCGATCGCCGACATCGACGGCGACCGGGCGGTCCAGGCTGCCGAGCAGGTTCAGAGCGACGGCGGCGCTGCGATCGCGCTCGCGATGGACGTGACCGACCCTGATGTCGTTTGTGACGGTGTCGGGCAGGTCGCACGCGAATTCGGCAACCTCGACATCGCCGTCTCGAACGCGGGCGTCCAGCACATCGAGAGCCTGGATGACCTGGACTTCGAGAGCTGGCGCAAGGTCCTGGCGATCCATCTCGACGGGGCGTTCCTGCTGACCCGGCATGCCTTGCCTCGGATGTACAAGCAGGGCGACGGGTGTCTGCTCTACATCGGCTCGGTCCACTCCAAAGTCGCCTCGCCGTTCAAGGGCCCGTACGTCTCGGCCAAGCACGGGCTGCTCGGGCTCTGCCGCACCGTCGCCGTGGAGGGCGCCAAGCACGGCGTGCGCACGAACACCATCTGTCCCGGCTTCGTGCGCACGCCGCTGGTCGACAAGCAGATCCCGGAGCAGGCGGCCGAACTTGGGATCAGCGAGGATGCCGTGGTGCGGGATGTCATGCTCAAGGACACGGTGGACGGCGAGTTTACGACCACCGCCGATGTCGCGGAGGTCGCCGTCGATCTGGCGGGGTTCCGGTCGAAGGCCCTGACCGGCCAGAGCGTCGTCGTCAGCCACGGCTGGCACATGGCCTGAAAACCTGACGCCCACGTACCCATAATCGCATGCTGCCGCTCAAATGCCGCATTCCATGACGACCTCGGAGCTATCCCGGACGGAGCAGGACCGGACTGTTGTTGTGCTTGGCGGTGGGTTCGCCGGCGTGGCGGCGTGTCGGCGACTGGAACGCCGCCTGCCCGAGGGCTGGCAGGTTACTCTGGTCAACGCCGACAACGCCCAGGTCTTCACGCCCTTGCTGCCCGAGGCGGTCGGTGCCTCCATGTTGCCCGGCCACGCCGTCGTGCCGCTGCGCCAGCTGCTGCCGAAGACCCGGATCGTGACCGGTCGGGTACGCGCGCTCGACGCGGAGCGGCGGACGCTGACCCTGGAGCACGGGCAGACGGTAGCGGGCGCGCATCTCGTCCTCGCCTGCGGCCTGGCCGCCCACCGCGCCCTTCTGCCCGGGATGGCGGAGCACTCCTACGCCCTCAAGACGGTGGGGGATGCGCTCGCGATCCGTAACGCCGTGATCGGACAACTGGAGGCGATCGAACGCGACGGCGGCCCGTTGCAGGACGACCCGCGGGCCAGGTTCGCGGTGATCGGCGGGGGCTTCAGCGGCATCGAGCTGGCCGGTCAGATCAACGACCTCGTCCGCGCGGCGCGACGGTACTACGCCAACGTTCCGCGTGACGCATTGCGGGTGCACGTCATCCACGACGGTCCGCGCATTTTACCGGAAGTTCCGGAGAATCTCGCCGCCGTGGCTGCACGCCGGATGGCCAAGTCAGGGATCGCGATTCGCACCGAAGCACAGGCGGCCGAAATTAACGCGGACGCCATCGCGTTGGACGACGGCACCAGCATCGCCGCGATGACGAAGGTCGCCACCATCGGCACGTCGGCGCAGCCGCTTATGCGGACAGCGAACCTGCCCATGGAAGGTAAACGCGTCACGACGCACGCGGATCTGAGCGTCCCCGATCGGCCCGGGCTGTGGGCCCTTGGCGACTGCGCGGCCGTGCCCAACGATGGCGACGGCGAACCGCTGCCACCGACGGCGCAAGCGGCGAACCAGGCCGGTGGGCAGCTGGCCGACAACATCCTGCGAGACATTGTGGGCGCGCCGACGCAGCCCGTGGCGTACCGTTCCAAGGGGTTCATGGCCACCATCGGGGACCAGAACGCCGTCGCGCAAGTCGGTCGGCTCCGGCTCGCCGGTCGGTCCGCTTGGTTGCTCTGGCGCTTGGTTTACCTGGCCCAGATCCCCACCGGCTGGCGCAAACTCCGGATCGGCTTCGAGTGGATATGGAGCTGCTTGTTCCCGGTGGACATCGCGCACCTACGCTTCCGGACTAGCGACGACGGCTGAAATCGTCGGCGCCCTGAGGTCAGGCAGGTTTGGCGGCAACGCCCGCAAGAGCCCGCAAGAGCGGCCTCGGATCTCCGCCCACGCGATCCGTCCAACCAGTCTGCATGCGCCCAAAACCGGGAGCCAGGCGGCGGTTTAGCTCACAATGTCACCCGCCGCTCTCGCTTCGTCCTCGCGGAAGATGGTCCGGGAGCAAGCCCACAGGATCGCACCGAAAACCACGTGCGGGCCGATCGCCCCGAGGGCCACGCTTGAGCGCACGGTCGCCCCGGCCACCCCCCAGCCGATGATCGGGAAGAAGCTGATCATCGCGAAGATCCAAAGCCCCATGCAAAAGACCGCGATCGCCCATACCGGGGGACGCCTGCCCACAGCGACCAGAAAGCCGCTGGACACGAGGGTGACGTATCCGACGTGGAACAGAAACCCGACATAAGGATTAACCGGGCCCAGCAGGGTCTCGGCGAACGCCTGGCTTGGCGGCTCCGGCATCATGATCAGATCGAACACAAACAGGGGAATGATGACCAAAGCCGTACCGAGCGCTGTGATCAATCCGGCCAGAACGGCCTTCACCTGCCCTTTGACGTCGTTCAACGGCACGTCGAACTCTGTCTCCTTGAAGTCAGCCTGCGTCGCAATTAGCCGGCCAGATCGGACTCCTGCCGGCCGGTTTTAAGCCGTCCGATCCGACCTCGATCCGCTCGCCCGGCGAAAAAAACGCGTTCCAGGTTCCGGGTTGATGCGGATCTGCGGTTTGGCGGCGAACATCACGCCCCTGGACCATCGTCCCGGCGAGTGGACTTGATCCCGCTCACCGGCAGCGATCAAGCGGTCGCTGCGGTGACGCGGGTCAGGGAGGCCGCGCAGATGTCGGCCCGGGCGATCGTGCCAACCAGCTTGTCGTCGCGGACCACCGGAAGTTGCCTGATCATACGCGCGGCCATGATGCCGGCGGCACGCGTGATGTCGTCGTTCGGGCCACCGTGATCGGATTGGCGATCAGGTAAATCTCGATCGGCTGGTCGCTGACCCGCGCCCGGGCTTCCTCGAAGAGATCATAACCCTTTCCCAGCGAATCCCGATCTATCAGGTCACTGAACGCGGGGAGGACCGCGCGCAGCAGGTCGCCCTCGGACAGCACCCCCAGGAAGCGCCCGTGACCATCGACGACGGCCAGATCCGCAACGCCGGTGCGCGCCAGCTTGCGCGCGGCCTCCGTCACTTTCGTGCCGGTCTCGATGTGCGGCACGTGCTCGTTCATCGCATCGGCGACCTTCATAACCGCACCTCCCTTGCGGTTCGGCTTTGAGCCCGCGGTGTCGGTTCGCGCCGGGCTTCGCTTACGCCCGGCCGAACGTGCAATCGGTGCTGCCCGGTGCACGGAACAGCAGGCGGTCGGCCGCCCAGAACAGGACGCCGTAGAGCACGTGGGGACCGAGCGCGGCGACCGCGATCTTCGGCGTCACCGCGGCCCCGAAGATGCCCCAGCCGACGATCGGGAAGAACACCACGACTGCGATCGCCCACAGCGCGGCGCTGGCTCCCGCGATCGCCCACTTGCTCGGCCGCGGACCTACGAAGGCAAGAATCAGGGTCGTTACAGCCGTCACGTACAGCAGGTGAAATATTAGGCCGACCGGATCCGCGACGGGCCCGAGCAGCGTCTCCGCGAACGCCTGGCTAGGCGCCTGCGGCATCGGTGCGATGCCGGTTTTGAACAGCGGCGCAGTAACGGCACCCGTCAGCACGGCGACGATCGCACCGACGCCGACGGCTTTAGCGAAGTCTCTCGGCTGATCGAGGGTCATGGTGGACCTCCTTTCCGTTCGTCGGAACCTGCTTGGGTAACGGCTCTTGGTCGTGGGATGTGGGTAGGCGACCGTCTCGGCGCACCGGTTTTCGAAACCGGTCTCACAGGGGTTTTGAAGAGATTTGATCGGTTGGCGTGAGCGATTGCCAGGTCTCCTTGAGTTCTCTTCGCGAACGCGGCGCAGGGCAACCGCGGCGCACCGCGGAAGCAGCCTGTGACAGCGGGCACACCACAGCGTGGGGTCGCCACCGCACGTGAGACATGAACGCTGGTGGGACGCAGAACAGCGTTGGCGTGACGCCAAGACCCAGGCAAAACACAGGAGGCGCATCATGAAGGCGCTGATCCGGCGTCCCGGGCGAAACCTCGTGGGAGACCTCCGTGTTGGCCCCATGTACTGGGCCAACGATCCGACGCTCCGGCCGGGGTCCCGACCGGCCCGGCTTGACCCCGACGGGAGCCGAAGATTGGGGCCGGGCGAGCCCGACCGGCCCCGGGAGGCCGGTCGGCAAGCGCAGCCGCGATCAAGCACAGCAACGACGCCATCCAAGCCGGACGGCCTCGTCTGAGCCGACGGGATTTTCGGGAGGGCGCCTCCACGCCGGGGTTTCCGAGATGCGGCGGTCAGGTCCTTCGTTGCCGAGGGCCGTCCCGGCGCCGTCTTGTGGCCGATGTAACTGCCAAGGCCTGACGCGGTGAAGACGCCGGCGAACGGGCTGGGCCTGTCCGATCGCACGATCCGGCTTACGTTGGCGCGAACTGTGAGCTCACGCACAGCGCAGCCGCAGCAGTGTATGACATTGCGGGAGTCGAGAACGGAAGCTGACGCGCGGTGCTCTCGGCCCCGGAGGTTGCACCATCTCGAGCGAAACGGTCGCCTTCTTCTGGATCGCATTCACCTTGGCGCTGGCCATCGGTGTCGTCACGAACGCACCGGTGTTCTCCTAGCGCGACCTGTCTTGGGCGCACGCGATCCGGCTCATGGCGAACTCGTGCTACGCGGTGATCCCCGCAGCGGCGGTCACGGGCAAAGCCCGGCCTGTTCCCGGTTTCGACGGATCCTGACTGCCGGTGACAACCGGACCGGGTCTGTCGAACGGGTCTCACAAGATGTTTGAACAGAGTTGATCCCTGTGGCGCTGGGTCGATCGCTAGACTTGCGGTGAACGACGGCAGCACGGAGGCGCCATGAGCTATCCTCCGATCGAGGATCACGGGGTGATCGGCGATCTGGATACGCTGGCCCTGGTCGCTTGCGACGGCACGATCGATTACTGCTGTTATCCCAGGCTGGACGGGCCCTGCGTGTTCGCGGGCCTGCTGGACGACACCCGCGGCGGCCAGTTCCGCATCGCGCCCGGCTTCACGCCAGGGCGCAGCACCCAAATCTATCTGCCCGACACTAACGTCCTGCTGACCCGATTCCTGTCCGGGCGGGGCATTCTGGAAGTCACCGACTTCATGCCATGTACCGGCGCTTGGCCCGCCCCGGCGATCGTCCGCCTGGTGCGGGCGGTGACGGGCGAAGTGCCGGTCGAGATGACCTGCCAACCGGCCTTGGACTACGCCCGCGCTCGAACCGTGGCCGCACAGGTCGGTTCCACGCACATTCGCTTCGAGGCGGCGGGCGGGAGCCACCAGCGGCTGCAGTTGCACGCCAGCGTGCCGATGGAGGCCGGCGACGGTGCCGCCACTTCGCGCATGACCCTGCGCGCCGGCGAACAGGCGGCGTTCCTGCTGACCGACGCGGCCGTCGAGCCGCCCGTGCCCTGCGACCCGCATGCGTTGGCGGGCGAGCGCGACGGAACTACCGCTTTCTGGCGCGCCTGGCTGGGGCAGATCGTCTACCGTGGCCGGTGGCAGGAGTCCGTGCGCCGGTCGGCGCTCGTGTTGAAGCTCCTGACCTCCCGCCGACACGGCGCCATCGCCGCGGCCGGCACGTTCGGCCTGCCCGAGGCGATCGGCGGTGGCCGCAACTGGGACTACCGCTACTGCTGGATCCGTGATTCCGCCTTTTCGGTCTACGCGTTTCTCCGCCTCGGCTTCACCGACGAGGCGCACGCCTACATGGACTGGATCCAGGGACGCTTCCGCGATTGCGGCCACTGCGGCACGCTCGACGTGCTTTACACACTCGACGGCCGGGGCGAGCCCAATGAGACCGAGCTGACCCACCTTGAGGGCTACCGCGGGAGCCGGCCTGTTCGCGTTGGGAACGCCGCGCACGCGCAGTTGCAGCTGGACATCTACGGTGAACTCCTCGACGCCCTCTACTTAGCCGACAAGCACGTGCATCCGGTCCCACACGACACCTGGGTCAACGTCCAGCGCGCGGTCGAGCACGTGGCGGCGAACTGGCAGCGCTCGGACGCCGGGATTTGGGAGGTTCGCGGCGGCCCGCGGGCGTTCCTCCATTCCCGGCTGATGTGCTGGGTCGCCCTGGATCGCGGTCTGCGCTTGGCGACCCGGGAATCGCTGCCGGCACCGGTAGACCGCTGGCGCGCCGTCCGTGACGAGATCTACGAAAGCATTTTTTGCGAGTTCTGGGATCCGCGGCTTGGCGCGTTCGTCCAGTCGGCCGGCTCGAAGACGGTGGACGCGGCCGCGCTGATGATGCCGTTGGTGCGTTTCATTTCGCCGGTCGATCCGAAGTGGCTGAGCACGCTGGACGTGATCGGATGGCGTCTGGCGAACGATGCCTTGCTGCACCGTTACGACGACACCGAACCCGAAGGGCTGGACGGCAGCCAGGAAGGACACTTCACGATGTGCTCCTTCTGGTACGTCGAGTGCCTGGCCAGGGCCGGGCGCGTGGACGAGGCGCACCTGCTGTTCGACAAGATGCTGAGCTACGCCAACCACCTCGGGCTGTTCGCCGAAGAACTCGGCATCGACGGCTGCCACCTGGGCAACTTTCCACAGGCGTTCACCCACTTGGCGCTGATCAGCGCGGCGAGCGCGCTGGAGCGCTTCGGCGGGGAACCAATGCCATGAGAGCTCGCCGGATCGAGACGCACAGGCACACACAGGTGATGGTCATGACGATACGGATAATCCCAGCTCGCGGCATTCCCCTGGTGCTCTTGCTCGGCCTCTTGGCCGTGCCGGCGCACGGGCCCGGGATGCGCGTGAAGGGCAAGTAACTCGCGTTCATCCCGGTGAAGGTGGAGGCTACGCCCGGCGGGACTGTCACGATCGCGTTCGAGAACGTCGGGGGTTCAGCCACAACCTCACGATCCGTCCTCTCGACGCCAAGACCGGTACGATCCAGGCCGGTGAACCGCCCCGAGCTTTCCGGAGGCTCCAACGTCTGGGAGACTGGAGCTTATGGGAAAGACCACAAACAGGAAGCCGTACCCGGCTGAGCTACGCGAGCGTGCTGTCCGGATGGTGCGCGAGCACG
>NZ_NRRL01000159.1 GCF_016583645.1 Rhodovibrio sodomensis
GTCAAAAACCCGAAGAAAACTCCGATCTCTATCGTGAACGGAACCTGATCGAACGTGCTTTCAATCGAATGAAAGATTACAGACGCTTCGCTATGCGCTTCGACAAGCTGAAAGTAACCTTCGAAGCTACCGTGGCGCTGATCGCGATGCGCACATGATTCCTATGATTTGAGTCCACACCCTAATGTCCACACGAGTTCCGCCAACCCGACCACGTTGACGAAGCCGGGACTGGCCGAGCTGCAGTGCGTCTCCAGGAAGCGTGTCGCGCGTTCGCTTTGAGCCGCATCGTCCTGCGTCAGGAAACGCAGCAGAACGTTCGTATCGATCCCAATCACGACCGCTGTGCTCGTTCCACAGCAGCCTCTCCGATGGCGTCGTCGATCTCTTCGAGCGACGCCGCTCTCAACGGTTTGCCGAGTATGCCGGCGAGATCGGCCAGGCGCACCTTACGGGTGCGCAACCGGACGCTGCCGTCGGGATCGATCTCATAGGCGATCTTGTCGCCGGGTTTCACGCCAAAGTGTTGCCGGATCTCCCGGGGCACTGTCGTCTGGCCCTTCGCCGTCAGGGTCGAGGTCGCCACGGCCGTCCTCCGCTTCCTTGCCTGACCTCAGGTAAGGCGCGGCGGCATGGCCCGCAAGCGGGCCCACGCCGGCCTATTCCTCCGGCGGCGGCACCGTGTAGTTCAGGGCCAGGCGCCCGCCGTCCGGGTAGAGGATCTGGCCGGTCATGTAGCTGCTGTCCGCGCACGCCAGGAACACGGCCACCTTGGCGACCTCGTCCGGTTCGCCCAGCCGCCCCATCGGCGTGCGCGACATCAGCCCGCGCCATTTTTGCGGATCCGAATTGACCTGCCGGACCATGTCGGTGCCGATCGACCCGGGGCCGATCGCGTTCGCCCGGATGCCGTGCGGGGCAAGCGCCAGCGCCTCCGCCTTGGTCAGCTGGTTGATCCCGCCCTTGGCGGTGACATAGGGCGCGATCTGCGGGATCGCGACGACGGCGTTGACCGACGACATGTTGATCAGCGTGCCGCCGCCGCCCTGCGCGACCATCTGCTTGGCCGCCGCCTGGCCCAGCAGGAAGACGCCCTTCAGGTTGACCCGGATGACCTGGTCGAAGTCGTCCTCGCTCAGCTCCAGGAAGTCCTTGACCGGGGCGATCGCCGCGTTGGCGACCGCCGTGTCGATCCGGCCGTAGAGCTCGAGCGCCTTGGCGACCAGCGCGTCGACGGACGCCTTGTCGCCCGCGTCGCAGCGGACGTAGGCGGCCTCCCCGCCGGCCTCGCGGATCGCCTGCGCGGCTTGCTCGCCCTCCTGGTCGAGAACGTCGGCTAAGACGACCTTCGCCCCTTCCCGCGCGAACCGCTCGGCAATCGCCTGCCCGATCCCGCGCGCGGCCCCGGTGATGACGGCGACTTTGTTCGCTAGGCGCATGGCGGTTCCCTTTCGGGTCTAGTTTGGGAAGTATGCGGCGATCCGCGGGTCCGGGCGGTCCGCGAACGGGTTGGCCACGGTCACGCCCGCGAACGTGGCCCCGTCCTGCATGTCCTCGGATAGCAGGACATCACAGCCGCTGGCTGACGCGACAGAGAGAATCAGCGCATCGAAAATCTGGTGGCCGTGGTTCGGCGATAGGCGAAGCGCATACTCAAGATCCTGCGCCCTGGAAGGCAGCGTATGTGCGAGGTCGCGCCATTCCAGCACGTTGCGGTGGGCCTTGCTTGCGCTCAGCCCGCTTTTCCGGCGCAGGACCCTGTAGAGTTCGGCCAGAACCTGGACCGGGATGAACAGGCGCTCGGGCGGCAGTGCGCCGATCAGGCCGTCAGCACGCCGACATTTCCATCCAATTCCGATACCTTCGGCGTATACGAGAACGTTGGTGTCGATCGCAAACACCGGTGCTAATCGTCGTCGTACAGCTCGTCGCGCGTCCAGTCGCGCGGTTTACCCGTGGGCGTTTGCGAGCGTAGCCGACGCATCAACCGTTCCTTCGCGCGCTGGCGCTCCTCGGGGGTCTTCTGGTCGCCCGGGCGCAGGTCTTCCGCGGTGTCGTCCCCTCGCCCATCGGCATCGGCATCGGCGGCCGGGCCGAGTTCCGCCACACCGCCGTCGTCGGCCGTGATCGCGATGCGCTCGCCGGCGGCAGCGGCCCGCACCAGTTCGTGCAGGCGGTCCTGGGCTTCCGAGTCCGACACGCGGCGCATGGGCTGGCTCCTGTGATGACGTCTCAGACCAGATATAGCCTGTCCCGCGGCCCGCTGGAAGCCGGCGGAGGCTCCCGCATGGGGCGCACTGGCGGCGATCACACCCCCCGCCGGGGATCGTGCGACCGGTCGTCCGGCACCTGCGACTGCAGGCTGTCCACCAGATTGAGCCGGGCCGCCGCCTCGCGCTGGCGCACCCAGGCGCGCAAAAGCGTCCTGAGCGCGGAGGTTAGGCGCCGCGCCGCGCGGGGCCGGAGTCGTCGGCGACGTCCCCGCATCGCTAGATCTTGAAGCCCAGGTCCTGCAGGGACTGCCTGACCTCGTCCAGGATCGCGGGATCGTCGATCGTCGGCGGCACCTCGATCTGTTCGCCGTCGGCCATCTTGCGCATGGTCGCGCGCAGGATCTTGCCGGAGCGGGTCTTGGGCAGCCGGCTGACCACGGCGACGTGGCGGAACGCGGCGACCGGACCGATTTCGTCGCGCACCCGCTGGACGCATTCCTTCTGGATCTCGGCGTGCGGGCGGTCGACCCCGGCGGCCAGCACTACCAGGCCAACCGGCAGCTGCCCCTTCAGGTCGTCGCGCACCCCGACCACGGCGCACTCGGCGACGTCCGGGTGCTCCGCCAGCACCTCCTCGACCGCGCCGGTCGACAGGCGGTGGCCGGCGACGTTGATGACGTCGTCGGTCCGGCCCATGACGAACAGGTAGCCGTCCTCGTCGAAGTAGCCGGCGTCGCCGGTCCGGTAGCAGCCGGGGAACGCCTCCAGGTAGGCCTGGTGGTAGCGTTCGCGCGCCTGCCAGAGGGTTGGCAGGCTGCCCGGCGGCAGCGGCAGCTTGCAGACGATCGAGCCGATCTCGCCGCGCGGCATCTCGCGGCCCTCGCTGTCGATCACGCGCACGTTCCAGCCCGGCATCGGCGCGGTCGGTGAGCCGGCCTTGACCGGAAACGGCTCGATGCCCATCGGGTTGGCGGCGATCGCCCAGCCGGTCTCGGTCTGCCACCAGTGGTCGATCACCGGCACGTCCAGCTTGTTCTGCGCCCAGTACAGCGTGTCCGGATCGCACCGCTCGCCGGCCAAAAACAGGGTCCGGAACTGCGGGATCGCGTAGTCGCCGATCCGCTGGCCGTCCGGGTCCTGCTGACGGATCGCGCGGAACGCCGTGGGTGCCGTGAACAGCGACACCACGCCGTGATCCCGGATCACCCGCCAGAACGCGCCGGCGTCCGGCGTGCCGACCGGCTTGCCCTCGAACATCACGGTCGTGTTGCCGTGCAGCAGCGGCCCGTAGACGATGTAGGAGTGGCCGACCACCCAGCCGACGTCGGAGGCGGTCCACCAGACATCGCCCGGATCGAGGTTGTAGACCGCCTTCATCGTCCAGTTGAGCGCGACCGCATGCCCGCCGTTGTCGCGCACGATGCCCTTGGGCGCGCCGGTCGTGCCGGAGGTGTAGAGGATGTAGAGCGGATCGGTCGCGGCGACGGTGACGCAATCGGCCGGCGCCGCGTCCGCCATCGCGGCGTCCCAGTCGAGGTCGCGGCCGCTTTCCAGCGCGCAGCGGTGGGTGTCGCGCTGCTTGACGATCACCGTGTCGGGAACGTGCTGCGCCTCCTTCAAGGCGTGCTCGTAGAGCGGCTTGTACTCGACCGTCCGGCCCGGCTCGATCCCGCAGGACGCGGTCACCATCGCCTTCGGCTTCGCGTCGTTGAACCGCTTGGCGAGCTCGTGCCCGGCGAAGCCCCCGAACACGACTGAGTGCACCGCCCCCAGCCGCGCGCAGGCGAGCATGGCGATCGCGGCTTCCGGGATCATCGGCATGTAGACGATCACCCGGTCGCCGTGCCCCACGCCGCGCGCCTGCAGCACCCCGGCGAAGCGGGCGACCGCGTCGCGCAGCTCGCGATAGGTGTATTTCTGCAGCTGGCCCGTGACCGGGCTGTCCCAGATCAGCGCCAGCTGGTCCGCGCGCCCGCCGTCGACGTGACGGTCCAGGCAATTGTAGGCGGTGTTCAGCCGCCCGCCGGTAAACCAGCGGTAATAGGGGGCGTCGCTGTCGTCGAGGACCTTGTCCCAGCGCGTGTCCCAGGCGATGCCCTCGGCGGCGTCGGCCCAGAACCCAGCCGGATCTTCCAGCGAACGCCGAAAGCTCTCCGTGTAGTCGCCCATCGCGATACCCCCATCGATCTCGTTTTTTCCGGCCGATGGCGCGCGGCCGGACTTTGTGGCGCCCGCGAGCATGCGCCATGCTGGCCCGGCATTCAAATCCGAGCCCGGCCGGACGCCAAGCGCGCCGAATGCCAGCCTGCGCCGCGCCGCGCCGCGCGGTTGGCAGCCTAGCGCACCCAGGCGCGCCGGCCTTGACGTGGCTCAACACGTTCGCGCGTACTCGCCCGAGCGGATCAACCAGAAATCCGGTGCCGGGCGCACCCCGGCCGCAGCGTCGACACCCAAGCAATCGTGACACCGAACGGGAGGCCGTCGAACGGAATGAGCGCGGACAACATCTACCAGCAACACCTGGACAAGACGCCGGCGAACTACGTGCCGCTGACCCCGCTGTCGTTCCTGAAGCGCTCGGCCCAGGTGTTTCCGGACAGCACCGCGATCCGGCACGGCAGCTGGTCGTACAGCTGGCGGGAAGCGTACGACCGCTGCCGGCGGCTCGCCTCCGCGCTCGACCAGCGGGGCATCGGCGTAGGCGACACGGTGGCGGTGATGGCGCCCAACACTCCGCCGATGTGGGAGGCGCACTTCGGCGTGCCGATGACGGGCGCGGTGCTGAACGCCCTCAACGTCCGGCTGGATGCCGCGACGATCGCCTACATCCTGGACCACGGCGAGGCGTCGCTTTTGATCACCGACACCGAGTTCGCGCCCACGATCAAGGCGGCGCTGGACCAGCTGGGCCGCGCCATCCCGGTGGTCGACATCGCCGACCCGCAGGCCGCCGGTCCAGGCGAGCGGCTGGGCGGGATCGAGTACGAGGACTTCCTAGCGGGCGGCGATCCCGCGTTCCGGTGGCGCATGCCGGAGGATGAGTGGGAGGCGATCACCCTGAACTACACGTCCGGCACCACCGGCAACCCGAAGGGCGTGGTCTACCACCACCGCGGGGCCTACCTGAACGCGGTCGGCAACATCCTCACCTGGTCGATGGGCGGCCAGCCGGTCTATCTCTGGACCCTGCCGATGTTCCACTGCAACGGCTGGTGCTTCCCCTGGACGGTCGCGGCGATGGCGGGCACCAGCGTCTGCCTGCGCCAGGTCGCGGCCAAGCCGATCTATGACGCGATCGCGGACGAAGGCGTCACCCACCTGTGCGGCGCGCCGATCGTGATGCAGATGCTGCTGAACGCCGAGGCGGGCGAGAAGCGCCCGCTGCCGCACACCGTCAACGTGATGACCGCCGCCGCCCCGCCGCCGGCCTCCGTGCTGGAGCGGATGGAGACCGAGGGCTTCAAGGTGACCCACGTCTACGGCCTGACCGAGGTCTACGGCCCCGCCGTCACCTGCGCCTGGCACGCCGAGTGGAACGACCTGCCGATGCAGCAGCAGGCGGAGAAGAAGGCCCGTCAGGGGGTCGCCTACCCGGTCCAGGAGGACGTGATCGTCGCCGACCAGGAGACGATGGAACCGCTGCCCTGGGACGGGAAGTCGCTGGGCGAGGTGCTGATGCGCGGCAACATCGTGATGAAGGGCTACCTGAAAAATCCGGAAGCGACCGACAAGGCGTTCGCCGACGGCTGGTACCACACCGGCGACCTCGGCGTGACCGAGCCGGACGGCTACATCGCGCTCAAGGACCGGTCCAAGGACATCATCATCTCCGGCGGCGAGAACATCTCCTCGATCGAGGTCGAGAACGTGCTCTACAAGCACCCGGCGGTGGCCGCCTGCTCGGTCGTGGCCATGCCGTCCGAGCAGTGGGGCGAGACGCCCTGCGCGTTCGTCGAGCTGGCCGAGAGCCACCAGGACACCACGGCCGAGGACCTGATCGCCTTCGCCCGCCAGAACATGGCCAAGTTCAAGGCGCCCCGGCAGGTGGTGTTCGAGGACCTGCCCAAGACCTCGACCGGCAAGATCCAAAAGTTCCAGCTGCGCGAACGCGCGAAGGAGATCGCGCAGGGCGGCGGTTAAAACTTAGCCATGCACCGATCGGATGGTTTTAAGGGCGCGCTTGATCTAGACTGCCCTGGCTGAAAAGGCGGTGCCGACGCGTCATCCGATCGTAAGAGGTTGCCTCTTGGACCGAACGCAGCGGATCGCGGACCTCTATTGCGCGCGCGCGCTGGAGTTGAACCAGGCGGATCTGGAAACGCTCCGCCAGCGGGCGTTACGCAACCTTGCCCGGATGCGCGAGCAGGGGTCGGCAAGCTCGGCGTTGTTGGCACGCTGGAGCGAGGTGGCGCAGCGTCCCGAGAGCTTCCGTTGGGTGCTCAGCGCATCGGCGGCGGAAGCGGCGGAACTGCGGCGGAACCACCCGCTCGCCGGCGCCCTGCCCGAAGCCGAACGGCAGGAGATCGTGCGAAGGACGCGAGATGAACCGGCGTCAACTTGAGCACGTGATCCGCGCCGCCGTCGAACTAACCGGGGAAACGGAGATCGTCGTGGTCGGCTCCCAGGCGATCCTGGCGGTCGGCGCCCCGGTACCCGATGCGATGCTGCGTTCGCAGGAAGCCGATCTCGGGCATTATTGCTTTGCGCTCACAGCCACCACATCTGGTGGCCGCGCACTCGGCAACGTGATCCCCGAACCGGCCTGAGTTTCAGGTCGATCCGGGTCACCCCTGGAGCCCCGCCCAGGGGATCGCCGTGACGTCGCATCAGGCGGACGACACGGCTTTTGCTCGGCAAAGCGCCGGAGCGCTTCGTCGAGGACGGCACGCCGGCTTCGGCGCGGGTTCCCCATCACGGAACACGAACGTCGTGTCCCCAGGTTCCGCGCCGCGTTGACGTCGGCATGCATCCGCGTGCCGCAGCAGCGGCACCGGAATTCCGATTGGCTGCGGCGGTTGTTCTTCTCCACCCAGCCGCAGTGTGAACAGGCTTGCGAGCTGTAGGCGGCGTGCACTTCCGTGTGCGTCACGCCGTAGCGTTCTTCCAGGTCTTGCAGCTTGGCCCGGAAGACCGATCGACCGCAGTTGGTCAGGATGCGGTTCATGCGCTTGGACAGGCAGGGCATCCGGAAGTCCAGCCTCTCCACGGTCAGATGCGCCGGCTTCTGCAGCAAGACGATCCGGTTCAGGATCCGGTTGATCTCGGTCCTGAGCCAACCCCGGAGTTGCCGCACGGCCCGATCGTAACGCTTCGAGCGGACCTTCAGGCCGGCTTTCTGCCGATGCCGGGCGATCGTGGAGATGCGCTTGTCCAGCTTCTCCAGATGACGCAAAGCGTCACGCCCCATCAGGTCGCCAGCGTCGGTGGCCATCAGCGTCGACAGGCCGAAGTCGACCGACAGGTGATCGCGCACAGGCTTGTAAGCCGCGCGCTGCTCGGCGAACGGCCCTGAGACGTCGGTGATGACGCCGACCTGGATTCCGGCGTCGTCGCCCTCGTTGATCTGGACCGTCTGGCAACGCTGGCCTTGTCGTCTCTCGAAGTACGGGTGCGAGCGCAGCGGAATTTCGATCCGCCGACCCTTCTCTAGGGCACCCAGGCGCAGCCACAGCGGAAACGCCGTGGCGTTCGCCGCGTCGGCCAGCGTCGCCTGCCGGCGGTCGATCACCATATTGGCGCGCTTGAACGACGGCTTGCGATGCTGCTTCAGCACCTGCTTCATGATCCGGCGCGCCAGATCTCGGACGTCGTCGGGGACCGGTTCACCCGTGTCCGGCATGACAATCTCGCGGCTGCGGTCGAACCAAGCGTGCCCCTTGTTGACGACCCGCAGCATGTGCTTTGTCCGGTCGTCGAACGCCGCGTGCCGCCCCACGATCTCGGCGAAGTCGTTCTGGCGATTGGAGATGAACGACGTCAGCGTGCCGACGACCTGATAGCGCACCATCTGGATCCGCTGGGCGCCGATTTCCGCTTTGGCGGCAGCGACCCCGGGCGCGGCGGCCTCCTGGGCCGCCGAGATGTTCTTCTGGAACCGGCCGTCGCGGAAAAAGCGCGTCCACTGGTCGGCGGCGACGGCATCCGCTGCCCGGCGCCACGCCCGCAGCAAGTCGCGCACGGCGGCTTCCTTGCCGACGTTCACCGCCGTGGGCAGCAGGTCGGTACGGTGAATGGCCGTCATGCGGTCAGCGTCCGGAAGGGCAGCGGCTCGGCTGGCCGTGCAACCAGCGACAACAAAGTAACCGCGTCACGCGTCCGGTGATTCCACGCGTGCGCCGCTTGCGCGGCATAGCGGTCGAGGTGTTTCCCACTGATTCGGTGATGCACGCCCACGACCATGCGCCGCAACAGCGCGTGATACGACTCCGCCGTGTTGACGTGAACGCGCTCGCCGCTGTCAACGTCGGTCCCGGCGTACTGGCGCTTGGAATGGTTGACCGTCAGATGGCTGGGGTAGGACTGGCCGATCCGGCGGTAGGCTGGCAACGCATCCGTCACGAGCCTGGCCATTGGATCGACCCAGGCGCGCCAGGCGGGTGCGATCGCGTCTGTAC
>NZ_NRRL01000160.1 GCF_016583645.1 Rhodovibrio sodomensis
GCTCCGCCGACGTTTGCGGTGTTTCCGGCTGAAGCAGGCCAAGACCTCGTCCGGCCTGCACCGCCTGTTGACCCACAACGGCGTGCCCCCGCCCGAAGCCCGCAAGCTGGCCGGCTCCGGCCGCGGCCGGTGGCCCCTGGCCAACACGCCGCAAGCCGCCCGCGCCATGTCCCAGGCCTGGTTCGACCGGCACGGCCTGACGGCCCTGGTCGCCCTTTACAAAGCGGTCACCCCGACCGACAACCGCCGTGGTACGAGACGCGTACGCCCGGTGGTGTGAGAGGGGGGAGCCGCGAGGCTCCTCCCTACTCGATTGTCGCCCCGGTTGCTGTGTCCACGCGCCGTATGGCGGCAGGGCTTCAGGGCGACCGGACTCTCGGGTGCACGCGCATGCGCGGCGGCGCTTTCAGGCCGCGATCGGCCCCGTGCCAGCCGGGGTCCCGACTCCCCCAAGCGAACCAGGCGTCGAGAATGGACCGACGGTCGGCGGGGGCGCCAAGCATAAGAAAACAGCATTCAGCTGAATTCAGCCGTTTCGTAACGACGTTCGAGCGGCATTCAGCGTGACGGCCGTTTCGGCCTTCAAGCAAGCCGGTCTAAGTGCGCATTCCGACGAAGATGGGCAGCCATTCCAACGGAAGTTGGGCACCTGTTCCAACGGAAGCTGGGCAGGCGTTCCGATCGAAGTTGGGCAGCTTGCTGCCCGGGCGCCGATGGCTGCGGTCGGCTGATGTTTGGTTGCACGGTCCCTGCGTGGGGTCAAGCTGGTGGCCGCTCGTCCACGTAGTCCACGCCCAAGCGAGCCGCGCGCGCCCATAAGGCGCAGCGCGCGGCACGCGCCGTGGTGTGGACCCACCTGGGCGAGCGTGATCACGGCATTTCGGCTTCGGTGATCGTGGCCATGCGCTTGCGCATGGACGCGCCCTTCAGCTCCAGCCGATGGGCGTTGTGGACCAGGCGATCGAGGATGGCATCGGCCAGGGTCGGATCGCCGACCACCTCGTGCCACTGCTCGACCGGCAGCTGGCTGGTGACGATGGTGGAGCCAGCCCCGTAGCGGTCCTCCAGGATCTCCAGCATCTCGCGACGCTGGACGCCCGTCAGCGGTTCCGGGCCCCAGTCGTCCAGGATCAGCAGGTTGGCCTTGGCCATCGCACGCATGAGGCGCTCGTGCCGGCCGTCGCCGCGGCCCATGGCGAGCTCGGAGAACAGCCGGGGCAGACGTTTGTAGAGCACGGTCACGTTGTCCCGGCAGGCCCGCTGGCCGAGGGCGCAGGCGAGCCAACTCTTGCCCACCCCGCTCGGCCCGGTGATCAGCAGGTTCTCGTGCTGGGCGATCCAGCCGCCGCCGGCGAGCTGCTGGACCAGCGCCCGGTCGAGGCCGCGCGGAGCGCGGTGGTCGATGTCCTCCACACTGGCCTGGCTGAAGCGCAGCTTGGCGCTGCGCAGCCGGGTCTTGAGCCGGCGATCGCGGCGATCGGCGGCCTCGCGGTCGAGCAGCAGGGCGAGCCAGTCGGCATGGGTGAGCGCCTCGGCCTCGGGGTTGGTCTGCATCTCCTGGAAAGCGCGCGCCATGCCGCGCAGACCCAGCTCGTGCATCTGCTCGACGGTGCGATGGGTGAGCATCGGTGTCTCCTCAGTGGTAATAGCCGGCGCCGCGGATGTTGGGGTGGTCGATCGTCGGGCCCTCCGCGGCCGGCTCCGGGGCGTGACGATCGAGGTTGTTCTTGAGGATCGAACTGACGCTGGAATACGAGCGCGCGCCGATCTCGATGGCCCGCGCGCAGGCGGCCTCCAGGCGTGTCTCGCCGTAGCTCCGGGCCAGGCGCAGGATGCCCAGGCAGGCGCGGAAGCCCTGCTCGGGATGCGGCTTGTCGCGCAGGATGACGGCGACCAGGGCGCCCGCGTTCGGCCCGATCCTGTTGGCCTGGCGCTGCAGACGCTCGGGCGTCCACTCGGCGTAGCGCCGGTGGCTGCTGGGCATGTGCTCGGCCAACGTGGTGTGCCGGCGGCTGGCGGGGCTGCGCGCGTGGGCGGCGACGCGCTTGCCCTTATGGAAGATCTCCACGCTCGCCGCGGTGACGCGCACGGTGACCCGCTCGCGCAGCAGGCTGGACGGCACGGAGTAGAAGTGCCGGTCGACCTCGACGTGGTAGTCGAGGCCCACACCGGCCTCGCGCCATTCGGCGTACTCGTAGGGGACCGCCGGGAGCTGCTTGAGCGCCGGCGCCTCCAGGCTGTCGAACAGGGCCCGGCGGCTGGTGCCCAGATGGCGCGTGGTGCGCACGTTCAGATCGGTGACCAGCTCGGCGATCGCCGCGTTGAGCGCGGCCAGCGAGGTGAAGGTGCGCTTGCGCAAGCGCGCCAGCACCCATCTCTCCACGACCTGGACGCCGACCTCGACTTTCGATTTCGACAATGTCGTCAACTGCAGGCCGTGTGGGCGCAACCGCCGACACGGTGTGCATAACGCATCCCTTTCACCCGCTGGCCGGACGCCGTTTCGAGCTGGTCAGCCGCGGGGTGAACTGGGGTCATGACCGGGTGGTCTGCCAGGAGCCGGACGGCACGCTGCACACGTTTGCCGCGGCCCTGACCGACATCGATCCGCCGGACGCGTTCCAGCGTGTTGCCGCCGGCCGGGCGGCTTTTGGCTTCACCGACCTGCAGGAACTGCGGGCGGCGCTGGACCAGCTAGTCGCGCGGTGGGAGAGCGGCGATGCGTAAACCCGATTATGCCGCATCTGTAAAGCGTATTGCGCCGCAGGTGCCGACCGTTCGGTCCGCTACATCCGCAGGAATCGCAAAGAAATCAACATGTGGTGCAGGTTTGGGGTTTGACACGCCACGGAATGCGGCGTATTTGTCTTTACGACCCTGCACCGGAGACGCCCATGGCCCAGCCCAAGGACGATGCCAAACGCCAGGCCCTGGCCCGCGAGGGCGTTCTCAACCCGCATCCGCAGGCGGTGGGCGACCCGCTGTTCACCAGCAACCCGTTCTTCGATCCCCGCGATCTCGTTCAGGTCCGCTACGAGATGGTGCGCCGGCATCAGACCGAGGGGCAGGCCGTCAGCGACGTCGCGGCCGTCTTCGGCGTCTCACGGCCGACCTTCTACAAGGCCCAGGCCGCCCTCGCGGAGGGCGGCCTGGCCGGCTTGCTTCCCCGCCAACGCGGACCGCGGGGCGGCCACAAGATCTCCGCCGAGGTCGTGGCCTTCGTGGAGGAGCTGAAAGCCGCCAACCCGGACTTGACGACCGCCGAGTGCTTGGAGGCCATCGCCGAACGCTTCGGGCGCAACGTCCATCGCCGCAGTCTCGAACGCGCTCTGGCGCGCAAAAAAAAACGCAACGCAGAACGGTAGGCGACGATCGCGCGGCGACCGTCGAACTCTACGAGGCGCTGAGAGCCAGCGTTTTGCAAGCGGCGCCGATGTCCGGTGCAGGGCTGGGCGTCATCCGGCGCCAGGGGATGGCCGCCTGGGTCCGGACGGCCTTGAACGCACCCGAGCCGCCGCCCGACCTGCCCGCCGTGCCGTGCCAGCCGCTGCCGTCCGCGAGCGAGCTCACCCGCCTGTTGGCCGGGCTCGTCGTCACCCTGGTCGAGGAGCCCGTCCATGCCTGATCTCAAGGTCACAGCCGACCACCTCCGCCGCGACGCCTATCTCTACGTCCGCCAGTCCAGCCTGCGCCAGGTCACCGACCACGGCGAGAGCACCCAGCGTCAGTACGCCCTGCGCGACCGCGCCGTCGCGGCGGGCTGGCCGCTCGAGCGGGTGCGCGTGATCGACTGCGATCTTGGCCTGTCGGGGGCGAGCACCATGCTGCGCGACGGCTTCAAGGAACTCGTCAACGATGTCGCGCTGGCCAAGGCCGGTATCGTCATGGGGCTGGAGGTGTCGCGCCTAGCGCGTAACTCCGCGGACTGGCACCGCCTGATCCAGCTCTGCGCCCTGACCGCCACGCTGATCCTCGACGAGGACGGCATCTACGATCCCGCCAATTTCAACGACCGGCTGCTGCTCGGTCTCAAGGGCACCATGAGCGAGGCCGAGCTGCATTTCCGCAAGGCCCGCATGCGCGGCGGCCAGCTCAACAAGGCGCGTCGCGGCGAGCTGGTCATGGGCCCGCCGGTCGGCCTCGTCTACCGGCCCGACGGCACGATCGACCTGGACCCCGACGCCGAAGTGCAGAACGCGCTGCGCCTCGTGTTCGACACCTTCGAGCGCACCGGCAGCGCCATGCGCACTGTCCGCTTCTTTCAGACCGAGGGCATCCTGTTCCCGCGCCGCCTGCGCAAGGGGCCCAACAAGGGCGAGCTGCGCTGGGCGCTGCCCCAGCACGCGCGCATCCTGCAGGTCCTGCACAATCCGCGCTACGCGGGCGCTTTCGTCTACGGGCGCACCAAAACCCACCACCGCCCCGAGGGCGGCACCGCCCAGCTCAACGTCGACCGCGCCGACTGGCTGGTGGTCATGCCCGACATGCATCCCGGCTACATCGACTGGGCCCGCTACGAGGCCAACCAGCAACGCCTGAGCGACAACGGCCGCGCCTTCGGCGGCGACCGGCGGGCCGGGCCTACCCGCGAGGGATCGGCGCTGCTGCAGGGCCGCATCCTGTGCGGCATCTGCGGGACCCGCATGGGCGTGCATTATCACCAGGAGCACGGCCGTGCCGTGCCCCTCTACGTCTGCCAGGACTCCCTGGTCCGCAAGGGCGGCACGGTCTGTCAGAGCGTACCCGGCAAAGTCGTCGACCCGGCCGTGAGCGGGCTCCTGCTGGACCTGATGGTGCCCATGACCCTGGAGGTCACGCTCGCCGTCCAGCAAGAGCTGGAGGCGCGTGCCGCCGAGACCGACACCCTGCGCCGACAGCATCTGGAGCGCACACGCTACGAGGCCGAGCAAGCGCGGGCGCGCTACATGAAAGTCGATCCCGACAATCGTCTCGTCGCCGACACCCTCGAGGCGGAATGGAACGGCAAACTCCGCCATCACGCCGAGGCGGTCGAGGCCTACGAACGCCATCGGGAGGAGCAGGCGGCGGCGATTGACGCCGAGACGCGCCGGCGCGTCCTCGCCCTCGCCGAGGATTTCCCGCGGATCTGGCGTGATCCCCGGGTGGACAACCGCGAGCGCAAGCGCATCCTGCGCCTGCTGGTGACGGACGTCACGCTGATCAAGGCGGAGACGATCACCGTTCACGTCCGGCTGTCCGGCGGCGCCACGCGCACGCTCGAGCTCGAGCGTCCGCGGCCAATCGCCCAGATCCGCAAGATCAAGCCCGATCTCCGCGCCGAGGTCGACCGCCTGCTGGATCAGCACTGCGATCGCGAAGTCGCCGAGATCCTCAACGCGAACGGCTGGCGCACCTGGGAGGGCAAGCCGTTCGATGACAAAAAGATCAACTTCATCCGGTCGACCTATAAGCTCCCGAGCCTTCGCGAGCGACTCCGGCAAAAAGGGCTCCTGACGACCAAGGAGGTCGCCGCCAGGTTCGGGATCACCTCGACGACTGTCTACGCCTGGGGACAACGAGGGTGGCTCACCAAATCTCGTACCGGTCGCAACCGGGGTCTATGGTGCCTGCCAGAGGATGATACCGCTCTCCGGCAACACGGCGGAAACGCGCGGTCCGCCGACACCGCCGCCTCTCCCGCGCAATCACCCGAATGAGGTGCAGTATGAAGCCTTCGCCTTGTCCCTCGGGCGCCGCGGGCGGGCTGGCTGGATGACCGTGCCGTAGTGGTTGGCGAGTTCGGCGTAGGTGCTGTTGGGCCTGGCCTCGTAGAAGCAGGCTTTGGCGATGCCCGCCTTGAGGTTGTCGCTGACCAGCAGGTTGGCGACACCGCCGAAGAAGGCGAAGGCCCGGACGTGGGCGGCGCACCAGTCGGGCAGCTGCTGCGTCCAGGTCGCCTGCGCGTAGGTGTAGCTGGACGCGCCCAGCACGGCGACGAAGACCTGCGCCTGGTGGATCTCGCCGGTGTGCGGGTTCACGACCGGCACCGTCTGGCCGGCGAAGTCGACGAACATCCGCTCGCCGGCGAGGTGCGTCTGGCGCATGCGCGGGGCCAATCGCCCAGCCCAGGCCCGATAGAGAGCGTAGAAGCGGCTCTGCCCGTAACCGTCGGGGTGGTTGGCGCGGTACTCCTCCCACAGCAGGCGCAGGGTCACCCCCGGCTTGCGCAGCTCCTGGTAGACCGCCGCCCAGTCCGGCTCCGGCCGCCGGCCCGCCTCCGGCACGCGCGCCGGCGGGAACAGCTTGTCGTACAGCGCCTGGTCGCTGAGCTCCTCCGGCAACGGCCAGCCGAGCCCGGCGACCTGCGCACGCCGGAGGTAGTTGTCGACCGAGCCCTTGCTGACGCCCAGGCTCTGGGCGATCGCTCGTTGAGACAGGCCATTCGCGTGCCGCATCCGCAGCACGTCTCGGATCTTGCGCATCGGCATCCTCTCTGCCGGCATCCCTCACCCCTGCAAGTTGTGGAAGGGGCGAAGTCTAGCCGGTCGTCGGGATCAGCCGATCACAGCAATCTGCACCCGGGCTCAGGTGCCCATCATCCGTTGGAATGCCTGCCCAACATCAATTGGAATCCGTGCCCACCTTGCATCGGAATGGGCGCCCACCTTGAATTGGAATCGGTGCCCAACTTCCGGCGGAACGCGCAGTCTAAGCGACGCCGCGCATCAGTTCGGGGCCGAGGATCGCGATCACGGTTGCGATCAGAAGGAGCGCCATGACGCGGTTGAATGCGCGGATCCGCCTGGGTTCATGCAGCAACCGGCCGGCGAACGTGCCGGCCGCGACCCAGGACAAGACCGAACCGAAACAGACCACGAAGAACACGACGCAAAACGTGACCAAGGTTAACGTATACGCCCCGCTCGTCGTGTACAGCGATACCGCCGACAGCGCGACGACCCAGGCCTTCGGGTTGAGCCACTGCGCGAGCAGACCGTTGCCGAGGCTCGGCGGCGTGACGTCCCCGGTCCGGAACTGCTGCGGGTCGGCACGGGCCAGACCGATCGCGAGGTAAACCAGGTAGGCGCCGCCGGCCACGGCGAGTGTGCTGCGCAACCACGGTCGGCTCTCGATCACCACGCCCAACCCAAAGCCGACGAGCGCAAGCACCGCGACGAAGCCGGCGGTGACCCCGAGTACGTAGGGGGCGCTGCGAAACACGCCGTACTGGGCGCCGGACATCGCCGCGATGATATTGACCGGCCCGGGGGAAGCCGAGGTTGCGAGGGCGTAACCGACCATGCCCAAGAGCAGCCACGCCGTCATCGCGCACCACTCATCCCGTTACTCTTCAATATCGCCGTCGTGAACTTCCCCTTCGCCGTCGAAGAAGAAATGTTGGCGCCGATCGACCGCGTAATATCGTTTCGGCTGAACTGTTCCATCCAACGCATACCCGGCGTATTCCTCCCAATATCCAAGACGGTTTTCGTAAGTGACCTCAAGAAGGCTTATCGCCTTCACGCATTTGTATCCGTACAGACCGAAATCCATCAGCCGGAGCGGGTATCCCTGTTCCGCTGGCAGCGGCGCCCCGTCTACACTGTGCACGAGAAGTGCGTCGCGCTCAATCGCGGAAAGCAGGTGGATCGTGCAGTCGTATGTACCGCCCTCGGCGCCATGACTCAGCTGTTTCAGATAATAATCGGGGCTGCTTGTATCGATGTCGGCTTGCGCCAGAACATCTCGCAGCAGCACGCCGTCCCAGTGACGTTTGATGCTCCATAAGCATACGCACACCATCCGCCGATGTTGGTACACTTGGGGCAGGTTCATCAGGTCTTGGTACGTGAGTTGGAACTCGTGGCCATCGATTCGGCGGATGGTAAGGGTCCAGTCGTTTGTGGCTATGTCAGGCACACCTTCCTGATAGTACCGGAGCGAGGAAGGTTTTTTAGATAGTTTCGGGGTTTCCTTCATCGCGACTCTCCCAACACTGGTTGGACGCAGCGAATGCCGACGATGTTGTCGCGCATCTGTGCTGGATAGAAGTCGCGGCTGGCGCACCGCAGAAAGTCGTCGCTGTGCAGGCCGGACCCGCCGCGGTGACTGCTCACCCCCGCCGGCGAGTAGGTCAGGCGGCGGCCGGTAGAATGACGGATTGGCCAGCAAGGACGCGCCGAATGGCGGCGAGCGGGCTCAAGCCGTATAGGCGGCCGGTGTCGACGACGGAGCGCACGCCGGCGTAGAAAGCAGCGCCCCATTCGGCGTTAAAGCCTTGCGTGATCTTGCGGTTATGCGGAGCTCCACATAACAGGAATTATGCGGAGCCCACGATTATGCGGAGTCCGCGGGCAAGAAAGGTCCGCAGCGTGGGTTGGAGACCGGACTGAACGAACCCGCTATCGCGGGGGTTAGCGGATAACAGGTGCGGGCGGGTCTCCTGCCTGAGACGATGGGGTTGCCGACCACCAACTCTCAGGACAGGAGTTTCCCAGATGGCCGACATCAGCCCTC
>NZ_NRRL01000161.1 GCF_016583645.1 Rhodovibrio sodomensis
AGTCTACCAGGGGGCGGGGGTACGTGGGGTCGCTAGATGAGTTTGATCAGCGAGACGATCAGGCCGGCCTGCAGGGTCATCAGGATGGCAACCTTCCACCAGATCTGACCGATTTCCTGGTGCATCTGCCCCATTTCCTGGCGCACTTTGCCGAACTCCTGGTAGACCTCTTTGAAGCCGGCGTCCACGTGCTGGCGGAGTTCACCCACCTCTTGGCGCACACCGTCTACGTCGTCCTTGGTCGCCATTTGAGACAGGACGAGCGCCATAGCGTTGGCTTGGCTGGTGGTGAAGTCCACAGCCTCCAGCTCCTTCTTGATCCACGCCGCGTCCATCGTGCGCCCCGCCGTTCTGCGCGTTTACGGCGATGATGATCATACGATTGCACGTCTAGCGCAAGCTTCGCGGCAGTTGGCCAAGCGGACGATAGCACGAGAAAGCGCGGAACGCCGCTTCGAGACGCGGTCTCGCGCGAGCGTACGGCCATGGGCGCGGTTACACCCGTCGGTCTTTTACCATCAGATTAGCTCGACCAAAGCTATGACAATGACGGTTTGCACGATCGTCATCGCAACGATCTGCCACCAAAGCTTCCGGAATGCGTGGCGAATGTTCGCGCATTCCTGGTGAATGCCCGCGAATACGGCGTCGCGTTGAAGGTCTAGCTCGCGCGAGCCGTGCAAAAACTGGCGGGCATCCGGCGGTGATTGCTGGCGATTTAAGGTCACCTTGGGCGGTTCCCGTTCGGTTCTAACGGCTCTCGCGGCGGCCGCGGGCTGTAAGCGTTACAAGCGAGAGTCACTTCGTACGGTAGCGCCGTAATATACCGCAAAAATAGGCGGACCGCCGATTGTGCACGGCGATCCGCCCTTCGGTAGGCATCCGGTGTAGGCGCGCCGGCGTCTACCCCAACCGGTTCGCGATCAGGCCGCGGGCGATCACCTGGGCCTGGATCTCGGCCGCGCCCTCGAACACGTTGAGGATGCGCGCGTCGCACAGCACGCGGGAGATCGGGTACTCCAGCGCGTAGCCGTTGCCGCCGTGGACCTGGACGCCGTTGTCCGCCGCCGACCAGGCGACCCGGGCGGCGAGCAGCTTGGCCATGCCAGCCTCGATGTCGCAGCGGCGGTCCTCATCCTTCTCGCGCGCGGCCGCCAGGGTCAGCTGCCGGGCCATCATCGTCTCCACGGCCATGAAGGCGAGCTTGCCGCCGACCCGCGGGAACTCGACGATCGACCGGCCGAACTGCGCGCGGTCGATCGCGTAGCCCATGGCGAGCTCGAGGGCGTTCTGCGCCACGCCGACCGCGCGGGCGGCGGTCTGGATGCGCGCGCTCTCGAAGGTCGCCATCAGCTGCTTGAAGCCGGTCCCCTCGACCCCGCCCAGCAGCTGGCTGGCCGGCACCTCGAACGCGTCGAACGAGATCTCGTACTCCTTCATGCCGCGGTAGCCGAGCACCTCGATCTCGCCGCCGCTCATGCCGTCGGCCGGGAACGGGGTCGCGTCGTCGCCGCGCGGTTTCTCCGCCAGGAACATCGACAGCCCGCGCCAGCCAGAATCGTTCGGGTCGGTGCGCGCGAGCAGGGTCATCAGGTCCGAGCGCGCGCCGTGGGTGATCCAGGTCTTGTTGCCGATCACCTTGTAGCTGTCGCCCTCGCGCACCGCGCGGGTCTTCAGCGACCCCAGGTCGGAGCCGACGTTGGGCTCGGTAAACACGGCGGTGGGCAGGATCTCGCCGCTGGCGATCCGGGGCAGGTAGTGCTCCTTCTGCGCCTGCGTGCCGCCCAGGCGGATCAGCTCCGCGGCGATCTCCGAGCGGGTGCCGAGCGAGCCCAGCCCGATGTAGCCGCGGCTGAGCTCCTCGGTGACCACGCACATCGCGGTCTTGCCCATGCCGAGCCCGTCGTACGCCTCCGGGACCGTGAGCCCGAACACGCCCAATTCGGCCAGCTGGTCGACGACCGCCATCGGGATTAGATCGTCCTTCAGGTGCCATTCGTGGGCGTCCCAGGCGTGGGCGTCGGCGACCTTGCGGAACTGGTCGCGCACCATCTCCATGGTGTCGTCGTCAAAGCCCGCCTCGCCGAAGTCGCGCTGGTCGAAGCGCTCGACCAGCAGCGCGCACAGCCGCATCCGGGCGGCGTTGGTGTTGCCGCCGCGCACCAGCGCCTTGACGCTGGCGTCGTTCTGGAAGGCGTCGATCGCGTCCGAGCCGACGTCCATGTCCTCGGGCCGGACCAGCTCGCCCTGGCTCATCGCGATGCCGCCAGCGAGCTGGGCCAGGTATTCGCCGAAGCCGATCTGCAGGATCAGCCGCTCCTGCGCGCGCAGCTGGCCGCGTTCCTCCAGCTTGTCGGCCCAGGCCAGCGTCTCCGTCAGCGTGGCCACGTAAGTCGCCATCCAGGCATAGCCGTGCGCGGCGAACTGCTCGCGCATCACGGCCTTGCCCTCGACCTTGCCCTCGGGCGCGATCAGCCGGGCGACCGCCGCCTCGGCCTCCCGCTGCAGGGCTTGCGCGGCCGCGAGCGCGCTGCGGCACGTCTCCAGCAGGTCGCCGACCTCCAGGCCCTGGTCGTCCTGGCGCTGCATCTGGGCGGCTTGGCTCATGGCGTTCTCGTCCTTGCACGTGATCAACGGGATCGCCCGCGGATGGCCCGTACGGCCCCCGGCTTTTTCCGCGACCGGGGAACCTAGGGCGCCCTGCCTGGCCGGCCAGCCGCCCCCGCATTATCGATCAACGCGCGGGCGGCTGGCCGACGGTCTCGGCCGCTACTCCTCGACCGCATCCTCGAGCGTGCGCAGGCCGGGGCGCTTGGCGGAGACCAGCACCGCCATGTTGCCCGGCTTGTGCTCGTTCCTGAGCATCTTGGTGTGCGCGCGCGGGATGTCGGCCCAGGAGAACACCTCCGACATGCAGGGGTCGACCTGCCGGTCGTAGACCAGCTGGTTGGCCTGGCTGGCCTGCAGCAGGTTGGCGAAGTGGCTGCCCTGGATGCGCTTCTGCCGGTTCCAGACGAAGCGGGCGTCGAAGGTGATGTTGTAGCCGGTGGTGCCGGCGCAGAACACGACCATGCCGCCGCGCTTGACCACGAAGGTCGACACCGGGAAGGTCGCCTCGCCCGGGTGCTCGAAGACGATGTCGACATCGTTGCCCTTGCCGGTGATGTCCCAGATCGCCTTGCCGAACTTCTTGGTCTCCTTCATCCAGGTGCTGTGCTCCTCGGTGCCCACGTCGGGCAGCCGGCCCCAGCAGTCGAAGTTCTTGCGGTTGATCACCCCGCGCGCGCCCAGCTGGATGACGAAGTCGCGCTTGCTCTCGTCGCTGACCACGCCGACCGCGTTGGCGCCGGCGGCGGCGATGATCTGGATCGCCATCGCGCCCAGGCCGCCCGAGGCGCCCCAGACCAGCACGTTCTGGCCCGGGCGCAGGATGTGCGGCCGGTGGCCGAACAGCATCCGGTAGGCGGTCGCGTTGGTCAGGGTGTAGCAGGCGCTCTCCTCCCAGGTCAGGTGCGGCGGGCGCTTCATCAGCTGGCGGTCCTGCACCCGGGAGAACTGCGCCAGCCCGCCGTCCGGCGTCTCGAAGCCCCAGATCCGCTGGCTGGGCGAGTTCAGCGGGTCGCCGCCGTTGCATTCCTCGTCGTCGCCGTCGTCCTGGTTGCAGTGGACCACGACCTCGTCGCCGACCTTCCAGCGCTTGACCTTGTTGCCGACGGCCCAGACCACGCCCGCGGCGTCGGAGCCGGCGATGTGGTAGTCCTGGTTGTGGAAGTCGAGCACCGACACCGGCTTGCCCAGCGCCGCCCAGACGGCGTTGTAGTTGACGCCGGAGGCCATCACCAGGATCAGGACGTCGTGGCTGTCCAGCTCGGGGACGTCGACGACCTCTTCCTGCATCGCCGCGTCCGGCTCGCCGTGACGCTCCTTGCGGATGGTCCAGGCGTACATCTGCTTCGGCACGTGGCCGAGCGGCGGGATCTCGCCGACCTCGTAGAGATCCTTCTTCTCCTGGCCTCCGCGCAGGTTGACCACGTCGGCTTCGGCCGCCTGGCTCATGTCTCGCTCCTTCAAAGCCTGTTTTGGCAGTGCCCGTTTTGGCAGTCCCCGTTCCGGCAACGCCGCGTCTCACGCAGGGTCCTCGCCGGGTCTCAAGCGGGCCCGCGGGCGCCCGATCCGCGCCCGACAGGCGACCCCCGCACCCCGGGTCTGCACCCCCATACGCCTTGACTCATAGCGACGGTTTCGATCTTTTGCAATGCACAAGAACATATTTCTTAACCCGATAGCGGCTTGAAACGCAATAAAATGTCGCCGATGATAGCCTTCACGTAAGGTTTTGGCGGGTCAGGAGATCGAGCATGGCCGAGCAGCGCCGCACCGCAGCACACGCCCCGGGCGACGGGCACGCCCCCCTTGAGGCGCCCGCGCGCGACAAGCCGTGGATGATCCGCACCTATGGCGGCCACTCCAGCGCGAAAGCGTCGAACGAACTCTACCGCAAGAACCTGGCGGCCGGACAGACCGGGCTGTCGGTCGCCTTCGACCTGCCGACCCAGACCGGCTACGACAGCGACCATCCGCTGGCGCGCGGCGAGGTCGGTAAGGTCGGCGTGCCGGTGCGCCACCTGGGCGACATGGAGACGCTGTTCGAGGACATCCCGCTCGACCGGATGAACACCTCGATGACGATCAACGCGACCGCGCCCTGGCTGCTGGCGCTCTACGTCGCCACCGCCGAGCGCAAGGGGATCGCGCGCGACCGGCTGTCCGGCACGGTGCAGAACGACATCATGAAGGAGTACCTGTCGCGCGGCACCTACGTCTTCCCGCCGAAGCCGTCGATGAAGCTGACTGCCGACGTGATCGCCTTCACCTACGACGAGATCCCGCGCTGGAACCCGACCAACGTGTGCTCCTACCACCTGCAGGAAGCGGGCGCGACGCCGGAACAGGAGCTCGCCTTCGCGCTGTCGACCGCCAAGGCGGTGATCGACGCGGTCAAGGACACCGGCCAGGTGCCGGAGACCGATCTGCCGCGGGTGATCGGGCGGATCGCGTTCTTCGTCAACGCCGGCATGCGCTTTATCACCGAGATGTGCAAGATGCGCGCCTTCGTCCGGCTGTGGGACGAGATCACGCGCGACACCTACGGCGTCGAGGAGGCGAAGTACCGGCGCTTCCGCTACGGCATGCAGGTCAATTCGCTGGGCCTGACCGAGCAGCAGCCGGAGAACAACGTCTACCGCATCCTGATCGAGATGCTCTCGGTCGTGCTGTCCAAGGACGCGCGCGCCCGCGCGGTCCAGCTGCCCGCCTGGAACGAGGCGATGGGCCTGCCGCGGCCCTGGGACCAGCAGTGGTCGATCCGGATGCAGCAGATCATGGCGTTCGAGACCGACCTGCTGGAGTACGACGACATCTTCCGCGACAACCCGGCGGTCGAATCCAAGGTCGACCAGCTGTGCCAGGCCGCCCGCGAAGAGATCGCCAGGATCGACCGGATGGGCGGCGCCGTCGCCGCGATCGAGCAGGGCTACATGAAGGAGCGGCTGGTCGAATCCAACGCCCGCCGCGTGGCCGCGATCGAGAACGGCGAGCAGACGGTGGTCGGCGTCAACGCCTACACCAAGAGCGAGCCGAGCCCGCTGACCAGCGGCACCGACGGCTCGTTCCTCGCCGTCGACCCGAAGGAAGAGCAGGCGCAGATCGAGAGCCTGAACCAGTGGCGGGCGGCGCGCGACGACGCCAAGGCCGAAGCCGCGCTGGAGGAGCTGAAGGCCGCCGCGCGCGCGGGCCGGAACGTCATGGAGCCGTCGATCCAGTGCGCCCACGCCGGGGTCACCACCGGCGAATGGGGCGACGCCCTGCGCGAGATCTACGGCGGGTACCGCGCGCCCACCGGGGTCGGCAAGCAGGGCGGCCAGCCGCGCGGCGGGCAGCGCCCGCAGCGCCTAGCCGACGTGCAGGCCCGGGTCGAGCAGGTCTCCGAGCGGCTCGGCCGGCGGCTCAAGATGCTGGTCGGCAAGCCGGGCCTGGACGGCCATTCCAACGGCGCCGAACAGATCGCCGTGCGCGCCCGCGACGCCGGCTTCGAGGTGGTCTACGAAGGCATCCGCCTGACCCCCAAGCAGATCGTCGGCGGCGCGCTGGAGGAGGGTGTGCACGTGGTCGGCCTGTCGATCCTGTCCGGCTCGCACGTCGAGCTGGTGCAGGAGGTGATGCGCCGGATGCGCGAACAGGGCCTCAGCGACGTCCCCGTCGTGGTCGGCGGAATCATCCCGGAGAGCGACGCGGAAACCCTGCGCGCGGCCGGCGTCGCGGCGATCTACACGCCGAAGGACTACGACCTGACCGCGATCATGGCCGACATCGTCGAGATCGTGGACCGCGAGGGTGAGCGGGCGGCTTAAGGGCTGGCGTCCCCGGCAGGATTCGAACCTGCGACCTACAGCTTAGGAGGCTGTTGCTCTATCCAGCTGAGCTACGGGGACGCGGGGGCGCCGGTGTACGGGCCGCCGCGGGTTATAGCATGGGCGGCAGGCGGGTTTCGAGACGTCTGCGTAGGTTGCGCGCCCTGCGCGGGTGGCCTGGGCCGACCCAAAGCGAGGCGAGCGCCGCGAAGGCCGTCCCGAGCCGCCGGCGGGCGGCGTTATCGCACGCCGGGGCGCGGGCGCGCGCTGCGTGCCGCGTGGCACGCCCATTCCCGCTCCTACGTCACCCCCTTCATGCGCTGCGTCGCGGCGACCAGGGCGCGGCGGATGCCGGGTTCCATGGCGGAGTGGCCGGCGTCGGGGATCGTGACGTGCTGGGCCTGCGGCCAGGCCTGCTTGAGCTCCCAGGCGCTTTCGGGCGGGCAGATCACGTCGTAGCGGCCTTGCACGATGGTGCCGGGGATCGCGCGCAGGCGGTCGGCGTCGGCCAGCAGCTGGCCGTCGTCCAGGAACGCGTCGTGGGCGAAGTAGTGGGCTTCCAGGCGCGCCAGGCCGAGGGCGGTGCGTTCGTCGCCGAACGCGGCGATGGTCTCGGGGCTGGGCAGCAGGGTGGAACAGCTGCCCTCGTAGGTGCTCCAGGCGCGCGCGGCGGGCAGATGGACCTCCGGATCGGGGTCGTTCAGGCGGCTCAGGTAGGCGGTCAGCAGGTCGTCGCGCTCGGCCTCCGGGATGTGGCCGGCGAAGCGGGCCCAGGCTTCGGGGAAGAAGGCGCGCATGCCGGTCAGGAACCACTGGATCTCGCGCGCGCGGCCCAGGAAGATGCCGCGCAGGACCAGCCCGGTGACCCGTTCCGGGTGCGCTTGCGCGTACGCCAGCGCGAGCGTCGAGCCCCAGGAGCCGCCGAACACCAGCCACCGCGCGATCTCCAGGTGGTCGCGCAGCCGCTCGATGTCCTGGATCAGGTCCTGAGTGGTGTTGTCGCGCGTCTCCCCCAGGGGCGTGGAGCGGCCGGCGCCGCGCTGGTCGAACAGCACCACGCGGTAGTGCTGCGGGTCGAAGAAGCGCCGGTGTTCGGCCGAGGCGCCGGCGCCGGGGCCGCCGTGCAGGAACAGCGCCGGCTGGCCGCCCGGCTTGCCGGCGGTTTCCCAGTACATCGTGTGCCGGCCGTCCAGCGGCAGCTGGCCGCGCGCGTCCGCGGGCACGGGCGGGAAGAGGTCGCGTTGCGGCCGGGTCATCAATCCTCGTTCGGGTCGTCGTCGTTTGGGCGCGGCGCGCCGGCGCCGAGTCGCGCGCGCGGGCGGCTTCCGTCCGATATGGCGCAAATCGTCGCCGCGCGCATCCCCTTCGCGCGTCCACGGCTGTTAGACTGGCAGCGATTGGACTGGCGGCGATGCGGGCACGGGAGCGCGGCTTGCAACGACACTGGACACGGCGCGGCGCGCTGAGACTCTCGGCAAGCGGGCTGGCGGCCCGCGGGCTGGCGGGTGCGGTGCCGCGGCCCGGCCGTTCGGCGGCGGCCGACGCGCGCCCGGCGATCCCGGAGACCCTGGACGTGGGCGAGCGCCGCCGCGTCACCGAGATCGTCGACGGCGACACGCTGTTCCTGTCGGACGGTCGGGAGGTCCGGCTGGTCGGGCTGCAGGCGCCCAAGCTGCCGCTGGGCCGGCCGGATTTCGAGCCCTGGCCGCTGTCGGACGCCGCCAAGGCGGCGCTCAGCCGGTTGGTGCTGGGCCGGACGGTCACGCTCGCCTACCCTGGATTTTGCACGCAGCTGCTTGATGCCGTCTGGTAGCCGCCGCGAGCCGTTCGCGTAAGGGTCTTGGCGGGGTATTGTACGATGTGGATGTGGTGTTTTTCGTGTCTCGATTCAGGCCGGCGGC
>NZ_NRRL01000162.1 GCF_016583645.1 Rhodovibrio sodomensis
CCTTGCCCAGCGCACGGCCGGACTCGCCGGCTGGCGGCGGCTGGCGGTCGCGGCGCTGCTGGGCGCGTCGACCGCGCTCGCCCTGCCGCCGGTCTACCTGGTGCCCCTGATGGTGCCGGCGGTCGCCGGGCTGCTCTGGTTGACGGCGGGCACGGCGCGGGTGCGCACGGCCTTCTGGGTCGGCTGGGCGTTCGGGCTGGGCCACTTCACGGCCGGGCTGTACTGGATCGGCATCGCCTTTTTCGTCAACGCCGCCCGGCACGCCTGGATGATGCCGTTCGCCGTGCTCGGCCTCGCCGCCGGGCTGGCGATCTTCAAGGGGCTGATGCTGGCCGGCCTGCGCGCGCTGCCGCTGTGGGACCGGCCGGGCAGCACCGCGCAGGCCTGGGGGCGGGTGCTCGCGCTGGCCGCGCTCTGGACGCTTGCGGAATGGGTCCGCGGTCAGATCCTGACCGGCTTCCCGTGGAACCTCGCCGCCACGGTCTGGGGGTTCTGGCCAGCCGCGCAGCAGGCCGCCGCCCTGGTCGGCGCCTGGGGGCTGAGCCTGCTGACGGTGCTGGCCGCGGGGCTGCCCGCGCTGCTCGGCTGGACCGGCAGCCGACGCGCCGCCTGGACCGGCGCCGGCGCGGCGCTGGCGGTGGTCATGCTGGTCGTCGGCGGCGGTCTGGTGCGCCTGCAGGCGGCCCCGGCGGTCGGCGCGGACGTGCACGACGGCGTCCGCCTGCGGCTGGTCCAGCCGGGCATCCCGCAGCACCTGAAGTGGCGCGACGACCTGCGCTTGCAGCACCTGCGCAAGCACGTCGAGCTGACCCGCCGGCCCAGCTTCGACAGCCGGACGCACGTGATCTGGCCGGAAACCGCGATACCCTATTTCCTGTCCCGCCGGCCGGACCTGCGCCAGCTGCTTGCCCGGGCCGCGCCGACCGACGGCGCGCTCCTGACCGGGGCGCCGCGGATGGCCAAGCGCGGCGGCCGGCGTGTCTATCACAACAGCCTGCTGGCGCTCGGGCCCGAAGGGCGGACGCTGGGCCACTACGACAAGGTCCACCTGGTCCCGTTCGGCGAATACGTGCCGTTGCGCGAGTACCTTCCGTTCCCCAAGCTGACCCAGGGCTCGAGCGACTTCACCCCGGGCGACGGCCACGCCGCGATGCACATCGATGGGCTGCCGCCGTTTTCCGCGTTGATCTGCTACGAGGTGATTTTCCCGCGGGAGGTGGTGAAACCGGGCACCCGGCCGGCCTGGCTGTTGAACGTCACCAACGACGCCTGGTTCGGCGTCTCCTCCGGTCCCTACCAGCACCTGGCGAGCGCCCGCCTGCGCGCGATCGAGCAGGGGCTGCCGCTGGTCCGCGCGGCCAATACCGGCATTTCCGTGATCGTCGACCCCTGGGGCCGGACGCTGCAACGCCTGGGCCTGCAAAGAGTAGGCATCCTGGACGGGCCTTTGCCGCAAGCGATCCAGGGCGGCACGCCCTATGCCCGCTGGGGCGATCTTCCCGCCCTCGCCCTGGTCCTGGGCGCGCTTGCCATCGGGTTGATTTCACGCCGCTTTTGATCCGGCCCCGGACACCCTGGGACGCGTTTCGCAAAAGTTATCGCGTCTGACGCGTACCATGGTATTCCTGTACATGGTATCGGGCGTGACGTATTATCCCGTCTTCTATAGGGGATTAGGGGGCTGCAGTCCTGTGTTGACCGCATACGGGTGTATGAATAGAAACACGTCCCAACGATTCGAGTACGGCGTTGGGAGAAATCAGGACGCATGAGCGGCAACGAGCGACCCACCTACGGACGCGGCTCCGGCCAACCCAATCCCATCGACGTCCATGTGGGCAGCCGCGTGCGCCTGCGCCGGACCTTGCTGGGCATGAGTCAGGAAAAGCTGGGCGAGGCGATCGGTCTGACCTTCCAGCAGGTGCAGAAGTACGAGCGCGGCGCCAACCGGATCGGCGCCAGCCGGCTGTACGATCTGGCGCGCGTGCTCGACGTGCCGGTCTCCTTTTTCTACGAGGAGATGTCGCCGGAGACCAAGGAGCGCTCGCCCGCCCTTGCCCAGGGCCTGTACGAGGAGCCGGAGCCCTACGAGCCGGATCCGATGGCCAAGCGCGAGACGCTGGAACTGGTGCGGGCCTATTACCGGATCGCCGATCCGCAGGTGCGCAAGCGGCTGTTCGACCTGACCAAGGCGCTCGCCGTGCCGGCCGAGGACGAGGACGATACCTCCACGCCGGACGGACACGCCCGCTGAGCCTGGGCCTCCCACCGCGGCCAACCGGCCGCGGTGGGATTTCCGCCCGCCCTGGCTGCGCCGGTTTCCGGCGCGCCGCCGGATCGGCGGCTCAAGCTGTTGGCCGACCCCGCTTTTGCGCGCTTGACCCCGGGGCTTTGACGCGGCACTTGTGCGCCGCGCCGCGGGTCGCAATCGGCCGCCGCGCGCATCCCAACCGGCCGGCCGGTGCCTGTTCGGCCTGTGTCATCCAATCCGGAGCGTATCAGCGTGCGACGCGACAGTTATCTCTTCACCAGCGAGTCCGTCTCCGAAGGCCACCCCGATAAGGTCTGCGACCGGATCTCCGATGCCATCGTCGATACCTTCCTGTCGCACGACGCGAGTTCGCGCTGCGCGGTGGAGACCCTGACCACCACCAACCGGATCATCCTGGCCGGCGAGACGCGCGGCCCGTCGTCGGTCACCGGCGATTTGCTGGAAGAGGTCGCGCGCAAGGCGGTGCGCGAGATCGGCTACGAGCAGGACGGCTTCCACTGGCAGACGGCCGCGTTCGAGAACCACCTGCACGAGCAGTCCGCCGACATCGCCCAGGGCGTCGACGCGGGCGACGACAAGGACGAGGGCGCGGGCGACCAGGGCATCATGTTCGGCTTCGCCTGCGACGAGACGCCGGACCTGATGCCGGCGCCGATCTATTACGCCCACAACATCCTGCAGTCGCTCGCCGAGGCGCGCCATTCCGGCGCCGAGCCCGAGCTGCAGCCGGACGCCAAGAGCCAGATCACCCTGGAGTACCGGGAGGGCGAGCCGGTCCGCGCGACCAGCGTGGTGGTGTCCACCCAGCACAGCGAGCGCGCCACCAGCGAGCAGGTGCGCGAGCTCGTCCGTCCGCACGTCACCAACGTGTTGCCCGACGGCTGGATGTGTCCGGACGACGAGTTCTACGTCAATCCGACCGGGCGGTTCGTGATCGGCGGGCCGGACGGCGACGCCGGCCTGACCGGGCGCAAGATCATCGTCGACACCTACGGCGGCGCGGCCCCGCACGGCGGCGGCGCGTTCTCCGGCAAGGACCCGTCCAAGGTCGACCGCTCGGCCGCCTACGCCGGGCGCTACCTGGCGAAGAACGTGGTCGCGGCCGGCCTGGCGCGGCGCTGCACGATCCAGCTGTCCTACGCCATCGGCGTCGCCAAGCCGCTGTCGGTCTATATCGATACCCACGGCACCGGCGAGGTCGACACCGACAAGCTGGCGAGCGTGCTGCGCGAGCTGATGGACCTGTCGCCGCGCGGCATCCGCACCCACCTCAAGCTGAACCGGCCGATCTACGCCCGGACCGCCGCCTACGGCCACTTCGGCCGGCATCCGGACGCCGACGGCGGCTTCTCCTGGGAAAAGCTCGACTTGGTCGACCAGCTGAAGAGCGCCTACAACATCAAGTAGCGCCGCGCGCAGGGCATCGTGGCGGGTCCCCTCTGCTTCACTGGACGAAGGGGGACAGGGTGAGGTGGCTCCGCACAGCCTGCGTGCGTCACCGACGCGGCATCCACCTCCCCCTGTCGCCCTCCTCCCTTCGGAAGAGCGGGGCCCCGCCGCCACGCCCTTTTTCCCCCATGCATGTCGACGGATCGATGCGCCGCCCCCCGCCGCAGGACGACCGCCCGCACCGCGAGCTGCACGGCCGGCACAAGAGCCGGCCGCTGCGCCCGGCGCAGCAGCGGGTGATGGACGCATTGCTGCCGCGCCTGCGCGTCGACCCGCCGGCGGAAGGCACGCTCGACCTGCGCGCGCCGTTCGACGCCGGTATCCGGGAGGTCTGGCTGGAGGTCGGCTTCGGCGCCGGCGAGCATCTGGCGTGGCAGGCGGCGCAGCATCCCCAGGTTGGCGTGATCGGCGCCGAACACTTCCGCGACGGCATCGCCCGGCTGCTGCGCCAGGTCGAGGCCGAAGGCCTGACCCGCAACGTCCGGGTCTACCCGGGCGACGGGCGCGACCTCCTCGACGTGCTCCCCGATGCCTGCCTCACCCGTGTGTTCGTGCTGTTCCCGGACCCGTGGCCCAAGCGCAAGCACCACAAACGCCGCTTCGTGCAGCAGGCCCAGTTGGACCAGCTGGCCCGCGTCCTGGCCGCCGGCGGCGAACTCCGCCTGGCGACCGACGACCCCAGCTACCAGCGCTGGATGCTGGTCGAACTGGAACGCCACCCGGCGTTCGCCTGGACCGCCGAACGCGCGGCCGACTGGCGCCAACGCCCGGACGACTGGCCGGCGACCCGCTACGAACAGAAAGCCATCGAGGCCGGCCGCCAGCCGATCTTCCTGACCTACCGACGCCGCGCGCGCCCGGTCTAAGCGGCGACGGCGCCTTGGTCCACTCGCCCTTGACGGGACAGGGAGGGCCGGCGCCCCGAAGGCTCGTGGGAGCGCGCAGGCCGTCGCGCTCCCTCATAGCCTGCGACGGGGCGCTCGAGATTCCCCGTCCGACGGGACTTGCGAGCGGGCCAGTGCGCCGCTATGTTACCGTTACGTCATAGTTCGGTCGGTGGCGTGCGAGGCTTCCGACCGGGCCGCCGAAGGGCGGGCCTCATGGCCCGCTTTTTTGTTATCGGCCCCCTGAAAGCCGCGCCGGGCGCGCGGCCCGGGACCCTAGAGCGAAATCGATGAAGGTCGAGTCGGCCTTGATCGTGAATTTTGCTCTAACTGCTTGAAGAGAGAGCAAGAGTCAGCTGAAAGGTGGCTTCACCTTGCAGCATCTTGCTCTAAGATCACGGCACAGGCGCGCCGGCGACCGGATCCCTCGACGCAGGCCGGCGGCACGCACGCAACCCGAAGGACACGGCACGCTGACGGTCATGGCCGACGACGCCCAGACCACCGCCCAGACCACCGCTAAGACCACCGCCCAGACGGCCGCGGACCAGACTCCGCCGGACCACGCCGGGGCCGACCGCGCCGCCGCGCCGGCGCACGGCGAGCCGCGCAAGACCGCGACCGGCAAGGCCGCGGAGATCGAGGCGCTGGTCGAGCCCACGCTGGAGAGCATGGGCTACCGGGTGGTGCGCACCATCCTGACCGGCGACGGCGACGACGCGCGCCTGCAGGTGATGGTGGAGCCGCTCGACGGCTCGATCGTCGACGTCGAGGGCTGCGCCGACTGCAGCCAGGCGATCGAGGCGATCCTGGACGTCGAGGATCCGCTGCCGGGCGGCTACAACCTGGAGGTCTCCTCCCCCGGCATGGACCGGCCGCTGACCCGGCTGTCCGACTACGACCGCTTCGCCGGCTTCCTGGCGCGGGTCGAACTGGTCGAGCCGTTCGAGGGCCGGCGCCGCCTGAAGGGCGAGCTGCTGGGCGTGGTCGACGGCGAGGTCTCGATGGCGGTCGACGGCATGGACTGGCGGATCAGCTTCGACGAGATCGACAAGGCGAAGCTGGTGCTGACCGACGAGATGCTGAAGCAGGCCCAGCAGGCCGCGAAGCAGGAAGAGAAGCAGGCGAAGAAGGCCAAGCGCGGCAAGCGCTGAGCCTTCCCCCCACGCGCGAGTGCGCACATTCGAAAAAACGGCGGCCGCGCGGCGTGCGGCCGGCATTTCAAGCAGGCGAGAACGAGAGCCACGATGGATACGGCAACGGCCTTCAAGACGGAAATGCTGCAGGTGGCCGACGCGGTCGCCCGGGAGAAGGGGATCGACCGCGAGGAGGTGCTGGAGGCGATGGAGTCGGCCATTTCCAAGGCCGGCCGCGCCAAGTACGGCCACGAGCACGACATCCGCGCGGAGATCGACCGCAAGACCGGCGAGATCAAGCTGCGCCGCTACCGCGAGATCGTGGAATCCGCCGAGGCGGTCGAGGACGAGCACACCCAGCTGCCGCTCGACCAGGCCAAGGTGCAGGACCCGAACATCCAGGTCGGCCAGCACATCGTCGAGGAGCTGCCGCCGATCGACCTGGGCCGGATCGCCGCCCAGACCGCCAAGCAGGTGATCGTCCAGCAGGTCCGCGACGCCGAGCGCCAGCGGCAGTACGAGGAGTACAAGGACCGCGTCGGCGAGGTCGTCAACGGGATCGTCAAGCGCGTCGAGTTCGGCAACGTCTACGTCGACCTGGGCCGCGCCGAGGCGATCATGCGCCGCGACGAATCGCTGCCGCGCGAGACCTACCGCACCGGCGACCGGATCCGCGCCTACATCTACGACGTCCGCGCCGAGCCGCGCGGTCCGCAGATCTTCCTGTCGCGCAGCCATCCGCAGTTCATGGCCAACCTGTTCCGCCAGGAGGTGCCGGAGATCTACGACGGCATCATCGAGATCAAGTCGGTGGCGCGCGATCCGGGCTCCCGGGCCAAGATCGGCGTGCTCAGCCACGACAGCTCGATCGATCCGGTGGGCGCCTGCGTGGGCATGCGCGGCAGCCGCGTGCAGGCGGTCGTGGGCGAGCTGCAGGGCGAGAAGATCGACATCATCCCCTGGTCGGAGGAGCCGGCGACCTTCGTGGTCAACGCGCTCGCCCCCGCCGAGGTGTCCAAGGTCGTGCTCGACGAGGACCAGGGCCGGATCGAGGTCGTGGTGCCGGACGACCAGCTGTCGCTCGGCATCGGCCGGCGCGGCCAGAACGTCCGGCTGGCCAGCCAGCTGACCGGCTGGGACATCGACATCCTGACGGAGGAGGAGGAGTCCCGGCGCAGGTCCGAGGAGTTCCGCCAGCGCAGCCAGATGTTCATCGACGCGCTCGACGTCGACGACGTGATCGCGCACCTGCTGGTCGCCGAGGGCTTCACCGCGATCGACCAGGTCGCCTACGTGCCCGTCGAGGACCTGACCGAGATCGAGGGCTTCGACGAGGAGGTCGCCGAGGAGCTGCGCAACCGCGCGCAGTCCTACCTGGAGGAGCGCGAGAGCGAGCTGACCGATCGCCGGCGCGAGCTCGGCGTCAGCGACGAGCTGGCCGAGATGGAGCAGCTCAACGCCAACATGCTGGTCAAGCTGGGCGAGAACGGCATCAAGACCCGCGACGATCTGGCCGACCTGGCAAGCGACGAGCTGGTCGAGATGCTGGGCGACGAGGCGCCGAGCGAGGACGAGGCCGGGCAGATCATCATGGCTGCGCGCGCCCACTGGTTCGAGGGCGAGGAGACGACCGAACCGGCCGGCGAAAGCGCCGGCGGAACGACGGTCGAAAGCACCGGCGAGGCGGCCGAGCAGCAGGGCGGCTAACCCGCCTGCGCCAGCCGGCGCCGCCGTCCGAAGGGAGATCGCGAGCGACGTGAGCGCGCAACCCACGGGCGGACCACCGCCAACCCAGGCTGCCGATCGCGATGTCGGCGACAGCGGCATCGGCGACAGCGGCGTCGGCGATGGCAGCGTCGAGACCGATCCGGCGGCGCCGCAGCCCAAGGGGCCGCGGCGCCGCTGCATCGCCAGCGGCCGGGTCGACGACAAGACCCGGCTGCTGCGCTTCGCCGTTGGGCCCGACGGGCAGATCGTCCCCGATCCCGGGGAGGATTTGCCCGGACGCGGTTTGTGGTTACGCCCGCGACCGGATATGATAGACAAGGCGCGCCGGAAACGGCTGTTCGCCAGGGCTGCGCGCGCCCAGGTCACGGTGCCCGACGATCTGGCCGACCAGGTCGCGCGCCTGCTGCGGCGGCGCTGCCTCGACCGGATCGGACTGGCCCGCGCGGCGGGCGACGCGGTGGCCGGTTTCGAGAAGGTGCGCACCCTGCTGAAGCGCGACGCCGCCGGGGTTTTGCTGCAGGCGCGCGACACCGCGCCGGACGGGCGCGACAAGGTCCGCCGGGTCGCGGTGGCGGTCCGGCCGGAGCTGCCGGTGATCGACGGCTTCGACTCGGCCGAGCTGGGCCGCGCGGTCGGCCGCGAGCACAGCATGCACCTGGCGCTGCGCCGGGGCGGCCACGCCGACCGGCTGCTGCTCGACGCCTGGCGCTACCAGGCCTTCGCGCCCGCCCCGTTCGCCCTGGACCGCGCCGATGCCGCGGTGGCCGACGGCGCGCGCGCCGGGCCGGACC
>NZ_NRRL01000163.1 GCF_016583645.1 Rhodovibrio sodomensis
AGTAGCGCCGGAACGGCTCAATCCGGTCTCTGTGCCGAAGACAAGCGGCCAGACTGTCCATATAAAGCGTGAAGCGCTCAGCCTGCGGCCCATCCATCCACTGGAGATCCATCGACACCCCCACATCAAGATTGAATCTCCAAGGTTACCACTTTATGTGGGGGTCGCCACAAAAATCGTCCAATATCTTGTGACTCAGTAAGACTACGACGGCTTCGGAATTGGCGGCGCTGCGTTTGCTGTCGCTGACAATCAGCCGATGCAGATCGCCGTCGCGCTCGCCCATATCTGGTGCGCCCTTCCTAATCTGGTGCGCCGCTCTCAGGATAGCCGTAGCGCCCCGCTGAGGCCTCTCACACAATGCTCAGGAGCCTGCGCCGGGGGTATGTGCCTCCGCCGCCTTTTTTATATCCTCAAGGCCGGATGCAGCGATGGGTCGTATCCGGCGAAGGGGCCTAGCGATGAGCGACGAGAGTGCAGACACGCTCGGGGCCGATCGCGCAAGGCGCCTGGCAGCAGCCCGCGCGCGCCTGCGCCCAGCGGCCGAGGCGCAGAGCGCATTTCTCGATAGGGTGTCTGTCAGCGACGAGTGGCGGAGGTTCTGCAATGAGTGACGACCAGTCTATGCCTGACGGCACGCCCGATCCAACCGAAGAGGACCTATGGCACGCCCTCTCTGAGCTGATGCGGCGCATCCCCGGCCGGGCGCAGCGCACGATGGCCTTGGCCGCCGGCGTCAGGGCCGCGCTCTACGAGCGGATGGGCCAAGCCAAGAGCCCGGAGACCGATCTCACAAGCGAGGAGCCGCCGATCTCCGAAGAGGCCGAGCGCACGCTGGCGACCTTCCGCGAGGATCCGCCGTTTAGCCTGCCGCGCTTGCAGGCGCGGACAGCGCAACAGCGGCTCGAGCGCGAGCTGGACAAGTGGCCGACGGAGAGGCGGGCCGAGCTGATACGCGAAATGCGCGACAAACTAGAGCGGCGGAGGGTGGTGCTCGGCGAGATCCAGCCCGCGGACGCCCGACAGGGTCAGCAGTGGCTCCAGGAAGCAATCGACGACGCTCTGCAAAGTGGCGATTCGACGCGCTCGATCAACGACCTCCTGCGCGAGCACAAGAAGCGCCAGGCGTTCCGCGAGCTCATCCAGGAGATCGTCGAGCAGCCGGACGAAGAGCAGATCAACGCGATGCGCGGCGCGCTCCGGCAGATGCGGCGTGACCGGCGAAATCTCGAAGCGATCAGTCGGATCGTAGATGAGGACCGCCACCAAGCAACGCTGGACGCGATCGAAAGCGCGGATCGGGGCGAGTGTGCGAGCCAAGCCGAGATAGAGATCGCCGACGCCGAACGGCGCAGCCAGGCAGATACATCTGATCGTCCGCGTTGGGGGCAGATCACCCAGGTCTTCGGCTTCCAATCTCCTGATGGCCGGCGCGCCACGTCAGTCTGGGACGGCGCGATCTGCTGGCCCGTCGACACGGCACGGAGTGTCGACGTCGAACTCGGCCTCGGCGCGATCGTATGGTTCAGGCCGGCTGGCGAGTGGGCCGTCATCCAGCACGTCGAGTCGCCCGGTGAGGACGAATAGCCCTTCCGGAAATTTCCGACATTCTTTCCGACATCAGGTACTGTCAGCGGCTGTAAAGCCGCCGAAAGCCGCTGTATCGCGAGTGCCGGAATACGCCGGAAGCCTCCGGGGCAAACCGCGAACGCGGTGCAAAAAACCTAGGGAAATCAGTGGGGTGGCCAGCGGGATTCGAACCCGCGACCTCATGGACCACAACCATGCGCTCTAACCGACTGAGCTATGGCCACCACACGGGAGGGTGCGGCGGCCCGTTCGGACCCGCCGCACGCCCGTGTCTCTAACCGCCGGTAACAGGCCCGTCAAGCGGTTGGATGTGCGGGCTTGCGAGGGGCTTGCGCCGACGGCTAGCATGCAGCCCGCCGACGGTCCGGCCTTGCCCGCCGCGTGCCGCCGTCTCCCCCGGCCAATGATGGATACCCCGCCCGCATGGTCACCCGCGCCGCCGCCCTGGACCGCCTCGGTACCGAAAGCGCTTTCCAGGTTCTGGCGCGCGCCAACGCCTTGGCCGATCAGGGCCGGTCGATCATCAATCTGGGGATCGGCCAGCCGGACTTCCGCACCCCCGAACACGTCGTCGAGGCCGCCTGCAAGGCGCTGCGCGACGGCCACCACGGCTACACGCCGGCCAAGGGCATCCCCGAGCTGCGCGCGGCCGTGGCGGACGACGTCGCGGCGCGCACCGGCGCCCAGGTCAACCCCGAGCACGTGGTGGTGGTGCCGGGCGGCAAGGTCACGATGTTCTTCGCCATCACCATGTTCGGCGAACCGGGGACGGAGATCGTCTACCCCGACCCGGGCTTCCCGATCTACGAATCCCTGGTGCGCTATTCGGGCGCGCGCCCCCGGCCTTTGGCGCTGCGCGAGCAGGACGGCTTCGCGGTCACCGCGGACGCGCTCGCCGGGGCGATCACCGCCGACACCCGGATGGTGATCCTGAACACCCCGGGCAACCCGACCGGCGGGGTGATCCCGCGCGCGGAAATGGACCGGATCGCCGGGGTGCTGGCGCGCAACCCGCAGACGGCCGTTCTGTCGGACGAGATCTACAGCCGCCTGATCTACGACGGTCAAGAGCATGCCAGCCTGCTCGCCTATCCGGAGCTGCGCGATCAGGTGATCCTGCTCGACGGCTGGTCGAAAACGCACGCGATGACCGGCTGGCGGCTCGGCTTCGGCGTCTGGCCGGAAGCGCTGGTGGCGGATGCGGAGCGGCTGGCGATCAACAGCCATTCCTGCGTCAACGCCCCCGCGCAGCACGCCGGCCTCGCCGCCCTCACCGGCAGCCAGGACCACGTCGCCGCGATGCACGCCGCGTTCGACGACCGCCGGCGGGCGCTGGTCGACCGGCTGAACGCCATTCCCGGCATCACCTGCCCGACCCCGGGCGGCGCATTCTATGCCTTTCCCAACATCGCCGGCACCGGCTACGGCGCGAAGCAGCTGGAGACGGCGCTGCTCGAAGAGGCCGGCGTGGCGACGGTCGCGGGCACCGCGTTCGGCGCCGCCGGCGAGGGCTACCTGCGCCTGTCGTACGCCAACACCAAGGACAACGTCCTGGCGGCGGCGGAGCGGATCGACGCCTGGCTGACCGGGGCGCGCGACCGGCGCAGCGCCTAGCCGCTGACCACCGGCCGCGCGCGCCCGCTGCCGTCCGGGAAGGCAGACTGCTCAGGAATTGGGCAAACGGCGCGACCAGCACCGCGCCCGCCGCAGCGCGCCAGGCCGGCGATGCCGGGCTGCGCCGCGGGCATGCGGCCTCGGGACCCGGTTGGCACGGCGCTTGCTCTCGCTCAGGAACAGCGGCGCTGCGACACGGCGAGGGCCGCTTGCGGCTAAGCGCAGATGAGCGCGCCCGGCAGCAACAGCGGGAGCACCGCGCCGGTCGCCCGACACCTGGACGTGCCCGGGCCCGGCGAGATCGGGCCAGCCGGTTCAGAGGCGGGGACAACCGGAGCCGCGCTCCCGGGCGCGCGGCATGAACGGCGGAACCGGACCCGGCCTCGACCCCCGAGGCCGGCCAACCGGGGCCCAGAGACAGAGAGGCAGGGAACGAGGGGCCATGAAGAAGATCGAGGCGATCATCAAACCCTTCAAACTCGACGAGGTGAAGGACGCCCTGCACGAGGTCGGGATCAAGGGCATCACGGTGACCGAGGCCAAGGGCTTCGGCCGTCAGAAGGGCCACACCGAACTCTACCGCGGGGCGGAGTACGTCGTCGACTTCCTGCCCAAGGTGAAGATCGAGGTCGTGCTCGACGAGGCTCAGGTCGAACGGGCCGTGGAGGCGATCCAGCAGGCCGCGCAGACCGGGCGCATCGGCGACGGCAAGATCTTCGTCTCGACCGTGGATGAAGCCATCCGCATCCGCACCGGCGAACGCGGCGGCGAAGCGGTCTGACCCGCTGAGCCGCCCGCGGCGGGTCGATCCCGCCGGTTCACCCTCGCCGTCGTTCGGCGGGCGCCCGTCCACGCGGGTGTGCGCCGTTCGGCTCAGCCGCAATCGATAACGTCAAATCTCAAGAATCGAGAACGGGGAACGACATGAGCGACGCGCAGACAATTCTGCAAATGATCAAAGACAACGAGGTGAAGTACGTCGACTTCCGCTTCACCGACCCGCGGGGCAAGTGGATGCACGTCGCCCAGCACGTGAAGACGGTCGATGAGGACCTGCTGGACGAAGGCATCATGTTCGACGGCTCGTCGATCGAGGGCTGGAAGGTCATCAACGAATCCGACATGAACCTGAAGCCCGACCTCAGCACGGCCGTGATGGATCCGTTCGCCGCCCAGCCGCAGCTGATCCTCTACTGCGACGTGCTGGAGCCGTCGACCGGTCAGCCGTACGACCGCGATCCGCGCACCACGGCCAAGCGCGCCGAGGCGTTCATGTCGCAGTCGGGCATCGGCGACACCTGCTTCTTCGGGCCCGAGGCCGAATTCTTCGTCTTCGACGACGTCAAGTTCGGCACCGACATGCACCACTGCTTCTACAAGTTCGAGAGCGAGGAAGGCCCGTACATGTCGGGCGCCGAGTTCGAGGGCGGCAACCTCGGCCACCGGCCGCGCGTCAAGGGCGGCTACTTCCCGGTCCCGCCGGTCGATAGCGGGACCGATCTGCGCGCCGAGATGGTCACCGTGATGGAGGAAATGGGCATCAACGTCGAGAAGCACCACCACGAGGTGGCGCCCTCGCAGCACGAGCTCGGCATCTCCTTCAACACGCTGGTGAAGTGCGCCGACGACATGCAGATCTACAAGTATGTCGTCCACAACGTCGCGCACGCCTACGGCAAGACCGCGACCTTCATGCCCAAGCCGGTGTTCGGCGACAACGGCTCCGGCATGCACTGCCACCAGTCGATCTGGAAGGACGGCAAGCCCGCCTTCGCCGGCGACGGCTACGCCGGGCTGAGCGAGCAGGCCCTGTACTACATCGGCGGCATCATCAAGCACGCCCGGGCGCTGAACGCCTTCACCAACCCGACGACCAACTCCTATAAGCGTCTGGTCCCGGGCTACGAGGCGCCGGTGCTGCTGGCGTACTCCTCGCGCAACCGCTCGGCGGCCTGCCGGATCCCGCACGGCAACTCGCCGAAGTCCAAGCGCGTGGAGGTCCGCTTCCCGGACCCGACGGCGAACCCGTACCTGGCCTTCTCCGCCATGCTGATGGCCGGCCTCGACGGCATCCGCAACAAGACCCATCCGGGCGATGCGATGGACAAGAACCTGTACGACCTGCCGCCGGAGGAGCTGCAGGGCGTGCCCAACGTCGCCGGCTCGCTGCGCGAGGCGCTGACGGCGCTGCAGGGCGACCACGAGTTCCTGCTGCAGGGCGACGTGTTCACCAAGGACCAGATCGAGGGCTATCTGGAGCTCAAGTGGGAGGAGGTCGAGACCTTCGAGACCGCCCCGCACCCGATCGAGTTCCACATGTACTACAGCGTCTAAGCGCCGGGCGGCGCACGCCGCCGGCCGGCCACGGGGCCCGATCGTTCGCGCACGGCGCGCCCGCGGGTCCGGCCGGCGGCGACCGACCGCACGTCAGCTGCGCCAGCGGACGTGGTCGGCCGCCAGCGCGGCCGGCGTTGCGCTGCATCGCAGCGGCTGTCAGCCCAACCGCGCCGACGCCTTGACGCGTCGGCGCGGTTGCCTTTTCCCGGCCCCGGCCCGATGTTGCGGGTGCCAAGCGCTTGCGCGCTTGGCCGGAACCGCCCGCCGGCCGCACCCGTTCGTGCTTCACCGGTCGGCTTGATGCGTCCACGCCGGGCGCGCGCCGATTGATCCTATCGCTTTCGAGAGGCCGCTTTCCGTGTCCGAGAAACCCCGCATCGTGATCTTGGGCGGCGGTTTCGCCGGCATGTTCGCCGCGCGCAACCTGCGCCGGCGGATGGGCGACAGCGCCGAGATCGAACTGATCAACGCGGAGAACTACTTCGTCTTCCAGCCGCTGCTGCCCGAGGTCGCGGCCGGCCAGGTCACGGCCCCGCACGCCGCGTCCCCGCTGCGGCTGCTTTTGAAGGGCGTGTTCGTGCGCAAGGCGGTGGTGCACTCGATCGACTTCGAGCGCCAGGAGATCACGGTCTTCCAGGGCGTGCAGCGCCGGCACACGCTGGTCCGCTACGATCATCTGGTGATCGCGCTGGGTCAGTCGAGCGACCTGTCGATGATCACCGGCCTGCCCGAACACGCGATGACGCTGAAGACGCTGGAGGATGGCCGGCTGCTGCGCTCGCACGTGATCGAGAAGCTGGAGCACGCCGAGATCACCCAGCTGCCGGAGGTCAAGCAGCAGGCGCTGACGTTCACCGTGATCGGCGCCGGCTTCTCCGGCATCGAGACGGTCGGCGAGATGGCCGAGTTCATCGAGCGCTCGCTGAAGTATTACAAGAACATCGACCGGTCGGAGATCCGGATCGTCGTGGTCGAGATGGCGGACCGGGTGCTGGCGGAGCTGCCCCCGGCGCTCGGCACCTACGCCCGGCGCAAGCTGGAGGCGCGCGGCATTGAGTTCCAGCTCTCGACCGGGGTCGAGTCCGCCTCCGGCACGCACCTGGTCACCAGCGCCGGGGAGTGGATCGGCACCCGCACGATCGTGGCCACGATCGGCAGCGCGCCGTCCAAGCTGGTCCGCGACCTCGACCTGCCGCTCAAGGCCGGCAAGATCCAGGTCGACCGGTCGTTCCGCGTGCCCGCGCACGGCAACGTCTGGGCGCTCGGCGACTGCGCGCTGATCCCGATGGTCGACCGGCCGGACGCGAAGTCGGATTACGCCCCGCCGACCGCGCAGTTCGCCGTGCGCGAGGCGCGCCACCTGGCGAAATGCATCGACGACGCGGTCAACGGCAAGCAGCTGGCGCCGTTCGTCTACAGCTCCAAGGGTGCGCTCGCCTCGCTGGGCGCGCGCAGCGGGGTTGGCGACATCATGGGGATCAAGATTTCCGGCTTCCCGGCGTGGCTGATCTGGCGGGCGTACTACGTCGCCTTCCTGCCCGGCATGTCGACGCGCTTCCGGGTGCTGATGAACTGGCTGCTGGACGCGATCACGCCGCGCAACGTGGTCCAGCTTTCCAAGCCGCCGGCGCCCGGCGCCCGGCACGTGCTTTACCACGCCGGCGACCGGATCTACGAAAAGGGCAACCGCGCCGATGGGGTTTACACCGTGGTCTCCGGCGCGGTCGAAATGATCACCCACGACCCGGAAACCGGCAAGGAGCAGCGCCGCCGGCTGGGCCCCGGCCAGCACTTCGGCATGCGCCTGATCCTGGGCGAGGACCGGCGCCAGGCGACCGCGCGGGCGGCCGAACACACCCGCGTGCTGGTGCTCGACCGCGAAGAGGTGCTGAAGATCGCCGACGGCATCGACGACTTCCGCCGGCACTTCGAGGAGCGGATCGAGCGCGAACTGGGCCGCCACTGGGACCGCGGCGACGGCCAACCGGTCAAGCGCGTGGCCGCGGTGGATTGAGCTCGCGACCGGTGCCGCGCCTGTCTCCAAACACCCTCATGATTCCCCTCCTCCGCTGGGAGGAGGGGCTAGGGGAGGAGGGACCACGAGCGCTTATGCCGTGGCCATCAAGATCCAGGGCATCGACGCCGCGAGCAACCTCCTCTCCCTAGCCCTCTCCTCCCACAGGAGGAGAGGGGACAAGTCTTGTGGAGGAGAGTAGAGACGGGATAGCCCGCCCCTATCGCGGCACGTCGACCGTCATCGTCTTGCCGCCGCGGCCGTGGACGTTGTCGCGCGCCTCGATCGTCACGTCCGACACGCCCGCGGGAATCTCGACCCCGCCGAGCGAGCGGGTGAACGGCTGTTCGGTCTCGTGCGGATGGTACAGCGTGCGGGTGCCGAGCACCGTGCCGTCCGGGGCGACGACCCGCCACTGGTCGGCATAGTGGTCCCACCCCGCGTCCGCGTGACGCACCGTCACGGTGACGCGGTAGCGGTCGTCGCCACTGTGGGTGATCTCGACGCCCAGGACGTCCGCCTCGCCCGCCGCCGCCGCGCTCGCGCACAGCAGACCCACGCCGATCATCGCTGTCATCAGGTATCGCATGGCTCGCAGTCTGGCGCGGCCCCGCGCCCGCGGCCAGCAACGATCGTGTGAACGCGCGCGGGGCCGCGCCAGACTGCGAGCCATGCGATACCTGATGACAGCG
>NZ_NRRL01000164.1 GCF_016583645.1 Rhodovibrio sodomensis
GAACATACCCCTGAACTGCCGGGCCTGTCACCTGTCTCGGGCAAGCGTGTGCTCGCCCGATTTGACGGCGGCGAGATGTCCTCCGACGGCGGTCTTCTCCTTTTGCGCGAGGTCGAGGAACGGATCGGTCTGGCCGACCGGCTCGCCGGCTGCCTGGTCGACACGCGCGATCCCGAGCGGGTGGACCACAAGATGGCAGCGATCTTGCGCTTCCGGATGCTCATGATCGCCGCCGGCTACGAGGACGGTAACGACGCCACCAGCCTGCGCCACGATCCGGTCTTCAAGATGGCCACCGAGCGGCTGCCGTCCGAGCCGGATCTCTGCTCGCAGCCCACCATCTCGCGGATGGAGAACGCCCCGGATGTGCGCGCTCTGCTGCGCATGGCCGGCGCGCTGGTCGAGCAGTACACCGGCTCCTTCACGAAGGTGCCCAAGCGCATCGTCCTCGATGTCGACGACACGTTCGACGCAGTTCACGGCCATCAGCAGCTTCGCCTGTTCAATGCGCACTACGACGACTACGGCTTCCAGCCGATCTTGGTGTTCGACGATGCCGGCCGGCTGGTCGCCGCGATGATCCGCCCGGCCAAGCGGCCGAACGGGCGTCAGGTGCGCGCGTTCCTGCGCCGCCTGATCCGGCATATCCGGTCGATCTGGCCGCGGGTCGAGATCCTGGTGCGCGGAGACAGCCACTACGCCTGCCCGGAGGCGATGGCGTACTGCGAGGCCAACAAGGTGGGCTACATCTTCGGCCTGGGCACCACCTCGACCCTGCGGCGTCATGTCGAGACGCTGGAGACGAGCACGGCCGAGCGCTTCGCTGCCGGCGACGGCAGTAAGTTGCGCCGCTGCAAGGAGTTCTACGACGCGGCCGCCAGCTGGAACCGCGCCCGGCGGATCATCGCCCGCGTGGAGGTCGGGCCGCAGGGCACGGACACGCGGTTCATCGTCACCAACCTGGAAAAGGGCAAGCCGCGCGGGCTGTACGAGGACGTGTACTGTCGGAGAGGACAGGCGGAAAATCATATCAAAGCCTTCAAGACCCACCTGGCCGGCGACCGGACCTCCTGCAGCCGGGCGACGGCGAACCAGATGCGCCTTTTCCTGCACGCCGCGGCCTACTGGCTTCTCTGGACCCTGCGGACCCTCGCGCCGAAGCGCTCCCAGTGGCGAAAAGCCCAGTTCGACACCATCCGGCTGCGGTTGCTGAAGCTTGCCGCGAAGGTCACGGAGTACGCGACCCGGGTCGTCGTCCAGCTCCCGTCCGCCTATCCGGACCAGGCGATCGCACGACTGCTTGGCGCGAAAATCCCGCAGCTCATCGCGCCGCCGTAGCGGCCCGGGCGATGTGCCCGGCCGCCGCCGACTGACCGTCCACCCCCAGCGCCGCCGTCATCGAGAGTCTCGAAAAATCGCCGATTCCGGCGGCGCTTTCACGTGCCGATACGCCTGCCGGTTGAAAACGCCATGTGCAGCGGGAAATTGAGCGCCCGTTCATGAATAGATCGGGCTAGCGCTTCCAGCGCGTTAGCCCGCACCTCTTCCCACTCGACCGGCAGCCAGGCCGCCCGCTTCGTATCCACCGCGTCGAGGTACGCCAACGCGTCCGCCGGACGACCGGCGGCAACCAAGCGCTCACCGATCGCCGCGGCGATCTGCGGGGCTCGCCGCGCGGCGTCGCTGTACTGGGCGATGAAGCTCTCGACGTCGCCCTGAGCGTCGGCGATCTGCTGCAAAGCCTGACGGGCGGCCATCTCGCGGCGACGTCGATCGATGTCGTCGGCGTAGATCGGACCTGAAGAACTGTAGCCGATGACCTGACGGTCTTCCTCAGCCGGCCGCCCCGGCGTCTCTTCGGCCCAGGCCTCCATCCGCGCCTTGAGGTGCGCCAAGCCGCCGTCGCCGAGGTGCGGGGCCAGCAGCGGGATCAGGTCGTCGACCTCGCCGTAGGCGTTGTTGGTCAGCGTGTTGAACGCACGTTCGGCCAGTTCCTCGGGGTCGGCGTTCGCCGCCTCGGCGAGATTGGCCACATCGTTGCAGGCGCTCTGGAAGACCCGGGCGACGGAGCCGTCGCTGTCGTCGCACCGCTCGAAAACCGAGTGCGCCAGCCCGAGAAAACGCCACATCAGATCGAGCGCGGTCGCTGGGTCCTCTTTGGCCACCTGCTCCACGATCGCCTGGCGTTGTGTCTCCAGATCCTTCACGAGCGCCTTACGCTGCTGCCAGTCGACAAAGGAGCGCGAGCGCTCGATGGTCGAGAGGCGCTTGCGGACCTCGCGAGCGACGTCGTCGGACCCCGCGGCGCCGGCCAGTTCGAGCCGCAGGCGCCGTTTGGCGGCCCCGTCGCCCTGGCTGATCTCCATCAGCAGTTCCGCCAGCCGGCGCACCCCCAGACGTTCAAGGTTCTGCGTGTTCAGCGTCTTCTTCGAAGCCATGCGGACTCGCGTGCGTTCCTGGTAAAACGGCCGACCGGGACCGGCGGACGGTCCGCGGACGTGGGCACGTGTAGCAGGGTTTCGGCCTCGATGACGACGGCGTCGCCAACCCAGGAGCAAGAGGTCCTCGCGCGCTCGGTGGAGCGTGTCACGTTCTACGACCCCTACATCGCGATCTGTACACGATCGTCGGCCAAGGTGCAGCGATTAGCGCCGACGCATGGACCGACCAGGTAGAATGGGGCGGTCGTGTCGACCGCTTTATGATGGATTCCCGACGCCCCACGCCAATCAGATGTCGGCAGCCTCGGGTCATGTTCTGCCGGACGCAGTCGTACAAGGAATTACATCAGGTCGATTTCAGCAGCCGAATTTTTCGCATGGACACGATGCCGGCCACTGGGCCTAGGGCCAGGATGGCGAAGGCAAAGCGCCACCCCACGGCCTCTTCGATCAACGGGACGACCCAGATCGTGGGAATAGTGAGGATGAAGCCAATGGCCAGTTGCAGCGTGAGCGCGGTGCCCACGTAGTCCTGGCGGCCGATCTCGGTGACCGCTGTGGAGAACTGGGCCGAGTCGGCGACCACCCAGAACCCCCAGAGCAGACTCACTGCGAGAATCACCGGGATAGGAGCAGTCTGCAGGAAGCCGATGGCGAGCGCGCAGGCTCCGGAGATCGTCATCGCCAGAATTGTCGCCCTGGCGCGACCCAGCCTGTCACCGAGCACGCCGCCCAGCCAGCACCCAACGGCGCCGATACCGATGACGGCGAAGGTTGCGATGGCCGACCAGCGGCCTGCCGCGCCGACACCTTGCAGGCTCAAGGTGTCGCCCATGAACACCGAGAACCACGCCCACATGGCGTAAAGTTCCCACATATGGCCGAAGTACCCCAGGGAAGCGAACAGCACGCCGCGGTCGGTAAACACCCGCCAGGCCATGCGCGGGTCGAAGCGGCCCCTCGGAAAAGGGAAGGGGCCGTCGCGTCCCACAACCTCGGCCAACAGACCGCCCGCTAGGGTGAGCAGGCTGGTCACCACGATCACCAGCTGCCACTGCAGTCCACCCAAACCATTCACCAGGTGCGGCGTGGCGGAGCCGAGGGTCAGGGCACCCACCATGACCCCCAGGGCGGTCCCGCGCTTGAAACGGAACCACGTAGACATCGCCTTCATTGCCGGCGGATAGACCCCGGCCAGAAACACCCCGGTCAAGCAGCGCAGGGCGATCGCTACGGAGACATCGGGCGCGGCGAGCAGCAGGGCGTTGCTGGCCGCCGCGCCGGTGGCGCCGTAAAGCATGAGCCGCCGCGGCGCGATCAGGTCGGCCATGTTGAGGATCGCTGATCCAAGCGCGCCCACCACGAAGCCAAGCTGCACGGCAATAGTCAGCCACGCCGCCTGCCCAGATGTGATCGGCCAGACGGTGCCGAGTTGCGGCACCACCGCGGTTGCCGAGAACCAGGTCGTCATGCCGAACAGCATGGCCGAGGCGAGCACCGCGAGCCCCCACCAGCACCCATGCGGGTCCTCAGATGCGGCTTCCGTGGCGTCGACCGTAGCATTCGTATAGATATTCATATATAGACCTCCTACTAAAACATTTTGTCTCTAACAGGGAGAACATAGAGATCTAATCAATTTATTGTGAGTTAATGTAGCTTCACGTATTCTAAATCACAATTACCACCTTTATTTCTTAGAAACTGACAAGCAGTCCGAAAAATCCAGCACTTATGACCGCTTCGGGTAATGGCCGATTGACCCGCAACCCCCACTTTAGTGGCGGGTTTCAAAGATCAACCCGCCACGGTTCGCCCGATAACAGCCGGTAGTTTCCGGCCGTTATCAGCCAGTGAAACAGCAAAGCACACATAAACGATGAGTTTAACGGCTGCCGACTGTCAAATGCGCCGTCCGCCCACCACTCGACATCGCTTTGTAAGCGCAATTCGGTTAGCCTTCCGCCCTTGGGAATAGCGGCTGCGTAAAACCGCGCAAAACACTGGGGAGGAGCTCATGCTCGACGTCACTGCGGAAGGCCGGGCGAAGCATCTTTTGGACGAATTCGGAGAAGCGCTCGCCGATCGCGACATCGACCGCGCGGTCGGTTTGTTTCAGGAGGACTGCTACTGGCGCGACCTCGTCACCTTCACCTGGAACCTCTACACGGCGGAAGGCAAGGACCAGGTCCGCGACATGCTGAGCCAGCAGCTGGACACGACCGATCCGTACGGGTGGGCTCTGGACGGCCGGGAACCGGTCGCCGACGAAGACGGCGTGATCACCGCTTGGTTCACCTTCGAGACCGCAGTCGCGCGCGGGTATGGACTGCTGCGCCTGAAGGATGGCCTGATCTGGACGCTGCTGACGACGATGAGCGAACTCAAGGGCCACGAGGAGCCGCTGGGCTACGAACGCCCGCTGGGCGCCAAGCACGGCGCGGCGAAGAACCAGAAAAGCTGGAAAGAGGAGCGCGAAGAGGAACTCGCCAACCTCGGCCGCACCCGACAGCCGTATGTCGTGATCGTCGGCGGCGGTCAGGGCGGCATCGCGCTCGGCGCCCGACTACGCCAGCTGGGGGTGCCCACGATCATCGTCGAACAGAACGAGCGCCCCGGCGACAGCTGGCGGCGCCGTTACAAGTCGCTCTGCCTGCACGACCCAGTCTGGTACGACCATCTGCCCTACCTGCCGTTCCCGCCGAACTGGCCGGTGTTTTCGCCCAAGGACAAGATCGGCGACTGGCTGGAGATGTACACCAAGGTAATGGAACTGAACTACTGGACCGCCACCACCTGCAAGAGCGCACAGTTCGACGAGGACAGCCAGACGTGGACGGTGATTGTCGAACGTGATGGAGAGGAAGTCGCGCTCCGACCCAAGCAACTGGTGCTGGCGACCGGTATGTCCGGCAAAAAGAACGTTCCGCAGTTCGACGGCATGGACCGCTTCCGCGGCGAGCAGCAGCACAGCTCCGAGCACCCTGGTCCGGATGCCTACACCGGGAAGAAGGTGGTCGTGATCGGATCCAATAACTCCGCGCACGACATCTGTGCAGCGCTGTGGGAACACGACGCCGACGTCACCATGCTCCAGCGATCCTCGACCCACGTGGTCAAGTCAGACTCGCTGATGGAGCTCGGCCTTGGCGCGCTCTATTCCGAAGAAGCGGTGCGCAGCGGCATGACCACGCAGAAGGCGGATCTGATCTTCGCCTCCCTGCCCTACCGGATCATGAGCCAGTTCCAGAAGCCGATTTACGACCAGATCCGCGAGCGCGATGCCGACTTCTACGAACGGCTGGAGAAGGCGGGCTTCATGCTCGACTTCGGCGACGACGATAGCGGGCTGTTCATGAAGTACCTGCGCCGGGGTAGCGGCTACTACATCGACGTGGGCGCGTCGGAATTGGTCGCCGACGGCTCAATCAAGCTGAAGAGCGGGGTCGACGTCGATCATCTGAGCGAAACCTCGGTGGTCCTGTCCGACGGCACGGAGCTCGAAGCCGACCTGGTCGTCTACGCCACCGGCTACGGCTCGATGAACGGCTGGGCCGCCGACTTGATCGGCCAGGACGTGGCGGACAAGGTCGGAAAGTGCTGGGGTCTCGGCTCCGACACCAAGAAGGACCCTGGTCCGTGGGAAGGCGAGCAACGCAACATGTGGAAACCGACCCAGCAGGAAGCCCTGTGGTTCCACGGCGGCAACCTGCACCAGTCGCGGCACTACTCACAGTTCCTGTCGCTGCAGCTGAAGGCGCGGATGGAGGGCATCCCCACACCCGTGCACGGGCTCCAGGAGGTCCATCATCTGAGTTAGAACGGCGCGCTCGCCTCATGCCGGGGCAGCAGTGCAGAGAGTAGGCCACTGCCCCGGCCTCTTACGCCAAGGGCGAGCGCACCCGACAGGGTCTGCCTCGCCCCCACGGCTAAGCGCCTAATTGCCGGTAACGTCGGTCGACAGACAGACCTGTCAGACCTCATGACAGGTTTCGACGTTGAACCCGACCAGCTTCCGGTCGGGGACGGTGACGGGCTCTGGCCAGCGGACACGAGGCCGCTCGGACCTTCGCTTGTTTCGTAGAACGAATTGCGCGCCATTCTCGTCTGGTGGAAACTGGTCCAACCCGTGTGGCCTCGGCACGCCGTGATACGAAAGGACATTTCGGGTCGCGATCTGTTTTGCCCGACAAGCCCCCGCTCCATGAGCTGTTTCTGTCGGCTTTTTGGCAGCTGAGTGCGGCTCCACCCAAATCCTGCACGGGCTGGTCAGCCTAAGCGTCGGGTTGAGGCTCGATGCCGCCGTTAATCTCAGACTCGGAGGCCCGTTTGCCACGGGCGACCGCGACGGCACGCTCCACTTCCCGTCGTGTCAGACCGTCGCGTGCCCGCAGAAGCGCCGCGATCGGATCGCTCAACAGATCTTTGATATCCGGTTCGGGGCCGGCATGGCGCCAACGCTGATTCATGCGTCGCTTCCTATGCCTCGCATATCGGCGCGTTGGGCGAGCCGATGAGGGATCTCGGCGGTCCGTTGCCGCAGCACCGATCCACCGGACCAATCGACCTCCAACGAGCCCGTCACCAACGGTCGGTTCAGTTTCTCGCGGAGCAAAAACGGCGCTTCGGATCGGCAGGCTATCGGTGAGGTCGGACGCATCGCAATCTTCCTCGTTAGAGAACCGCTTCGTCTGCACTTATCGGACGGCCGCGGTAAATTGCGGTGTGGTAGCCATCACACCTCGCGGACACGTGACATGCCTGATCTGTTCGGTCGGCCGAGTCATTACACTTCGCGGTTCGTAGCCGACTTGGCGTGCGCGCGACGACAAGGTTCCAAAACGGTGAGCAGCGATCGGATAGGGGACAAAGTGCCGTTCGCCGCGATGGGCGGCCCTGTGCTTCCCGTCAAGTCGACTGCAGCACCGATCCGGCGCATCGCTCCCGGACCACCCGCAGCGTCAGCCCGAACCCGATTGCCACCAACACGAAAGCGATGGGGATCAGCCACTGGCTCAACGTGAGCAGACCGGACGTCATCTGGAGGCCGAGCAGTAGACCGAGCGTGGGCGCACAACATGCTCCGCCGGCAAGCAGGCCCGGAAGTCCGGCGAGCATCCCGGTGGCCGGATGTAGGCCGCAGGCTCGCGCGCACGTCCGGGCGTACCGGGCGAGGGCGATCTGTCCGCCGATGAGCCCGCCCAGGACGACACCGATGGCGATGTTGATGGGCGAGATCGTCCAGGTGAAGAAGGGGCCCTTGAGCATCGCGATCGGCTCGAAGCGCAACAGACCGCGTTGTTGAAACAACAGGTCCGGCCACGTTCGAGCGATCTGGCCCGAGATGCCGCGCATCCGGTCGCTCATCGCCAGATCCCCGAGCGCGAACTGGAACAGGATCAGGTAGCCAAGCGTTACGCCCAGCACCGTGAACCAGCTCGCGGGATCGCGAAGGAGATCGCGGACTACGTCACGCATAAACGGCTGTCTCCGGATAGAAGGCGTACCAGGCGAACCACATGGCTTGGAAAGCGGTGATTCGCTCTCCGCTCGCGCCCTTGCGGTGGACGTATCCGGTATCGAGATCCGCTTCGTACCTCGCCACCAAGCGCTCGCCGCCGACCTCGGCCTCGATCCGGCCATCCTTGCTCAGTCGATCGAGGCTGAACGCGGCCGCACCGCCGGACGTCCGCGCTCCCAGCACCATGTGCTTGGCGGGGAACCGGTTGTCACGGTTCAGGACCGGAAACATGAGGCGGCTGTCCGGCTCGTAGTACCCGGCGACCGGGTTGTAGCTGCCGTACGGATCCCGCTGGTAGTTGCGGAAGTAGCCGGTGTCCGTGGAGAGGACCCGCGTGTCAGGATGCTTGCGCCGCCAGCGGCCCCAGGTCGTCCAAACCATCGGGTATTCTCTGAGGAACGCGCCGGTATGGGGGCCTTTGATCCCGACGCTGAGCACCTGTGGGAACCAGGTATCGCTTGCGCGGTCGTACATGACGAGGTTGCTGTTCAAGAGCCGCCCAGAGACACCGAACGTGATGTCTTGGCGCGCGAACCCGATCGCGGTCCCAGTGAGCGGGCAGTACGTCACCGCTAGCCCGGTGCCGTCCACGCGGTCGTTGGCGATCTCGTGCTGGACGAGGATTTTCTGCGGATATGCCTTGGGCCGATCCCGCTCAGGCTCGATGCCGAAAACGATGTCGCCGTCATCGAGGGAGTCGGCTGCGTGGGCCTCGATGAACACCGGATCGTCGATCGACGGGATGCCGTCCTTGCCGGGGCCGCCCGATTGCATCGCGTCACGATAGGTGTCGAACGCCGCCTGGACGGGACGTGTGTCCCCGGTCGGGAAAGGCGGCGGCGTTGCGGCGTGCGACGCGCCGACGAAGATGTCGCCCGGCCGCATCATCCCGTGGATACCGGCCCCGACGGAACCGACCGCGCCCGTCGCTAGGCCCGCTTTCAAAAGCGAACGACGATCCAGCTTCTTTGGCATGATGATGACCTTCCTGTACTCAAGTACCTTAGGGGTACTTGGTAGATGGTCGCAGCATTAAGCAAACGGTTCTCACGGTGCCTTGAAGTATCGTGGCTTTACGCGAGGCGCCGAACCTCACGCGGCATCACGGGTGCGTTAAGTGTGATGCGGCTCACCACCGACACGGACATATGATGGCAAATGGACCTGAGCGACAGGCCGGGAGACCCCGGCCGCATCTGGAACCATACTTGAACCAACCGAGAAAGGCTTCGCCATGTCCATCGCTACCGTCACCCAGAACGCTCGGATTGACGTCCGCACCGGGACTGCCCTGGTGATCGCCGCGGTCGCCGCACTGCTCGCCTGGGAAATCTTCGCCCGCGCGATCGCGCCGGCGTGGATCGGCGGGCCCCTGCAGCCGACCGGTCTGGCCAAGAGCCTGTTCGCCAACGTCATCGGTCTGCCGATCGGCCAGACGGCCGCCCAAGCGGTGCACATCGCCACCGGCGTGATCGCCTACCCGGCTGCCTACTTTCTGGTAACTCGGTTCAAAAGCCTTGGTTGGATCGCCGACGGCGCGATCCTGGGCATCGTCACCTGGTTCTTCGCCATCGGCATCGTCGCGCCGGCGTCCGGCCTGCCCTTCCTGCTCGGCATGGGCGCGATGATGTGGGCAGCGCTTGTCGGGCACGTCGTCTACGGTCTTGTCGTCGCCGGTGGCTTCACAGTCGCCCGCAAGCGTCTGTCTTAAACCTCGCCTTTGGTGCGCGGACCGGCGGCCGGCGTGCCGCCGGCCCGCGCCATTGTCAGCCAGGGACCATGATACGGCGGCTTTCGACTGCCGGTCGGTAAGACATCGTGGCGGCGATCGGCGCCGCTACTGGCTGAACGCCAACAAATTCCCGGGATGGCACGCGATCGCGCTCAGATGCCAACGCTGTCGCCGGTTGGCGGGCCAAGCTTATCCGCCCGAAGGAAGACAGGCGATGCGTTATGCCTACATAGCCCTGATCGTCATGCTTGCCGGGTGTGCCGCACCTTCGATTGAGCGTGTGCGCGGCGGCAACGTACTCTACACGGTGACGAACCCGGCGCGCTGCGCTGGGCTATGTAGCCCAAGTGACCCGGAAGCCTTCGAGGCAATGCACGAGAAATGCTCCTGGCCATCAGTTCCCGCGATCCATGTTCGAGGCCAAGAACGGAACGGCATCCTCGGCATTCCTCATGCTGAATGGCGCTTTACGTGCCTGACTGTCGGCTCGTAGGCGAAATCAGAGCGTGTATCTTGACCGGCTACCCGACCCGCCATGCGGTGGTACAGGGATCAACTGCCGGGCCCGCAATCGATGGACCGGGGTGGCGGGGCCGGGCGGAGCCGCAGTTTGGCGCACAGATCGCGCAAAGCGGTCCGAACACCTTCCTCGATGACCGGGTGGTAGAACGGCATGTCGAGCATCGTGGGCACGTCCAGCCGGCTCTGGGCGGCCCAACTCAGCAGATGCGCCAGATGCTCGCCGCGCGGCGCGATCATCTCTGCGCCCAGGAAAAGGCCCGTTCCCTGTTCCCCGTAAACACGAAGAACGCCCTCATTAACGCGCATAACGCGCGCGCGGCCCTGGTCGGCGAAGTCCACCTCGCCAACCGCGAATTCGCAGGGCATGTGCTGCAGTTCCGCGTAGCTGCGGCCGACGGTGGCGATGTTGGGCTCGGTAAAGACCACGCTGAGCGGCGTGCGCCGTCGATGGGCCAGGACGTTG
>NZ_NRRL01000165.1 GCF_016583645.1 Rhodovibrio sodomensis
GACGCCATCCTGGCGTTCTTCCGAGAGACTATTCCAAGAGAATGGAAAGCATTCCGCGAACAGGTGTCCGACAACTTCCGCATTATAACCCACCAAGATTTTCGGGTTTTGGAAGGTTAGGGGTATAACAAAACATTAACGCTTTTTGCGTAGGCCGCGCCAGGAATCGGTGCAAAGCCGCACTTCTGCGATGCTTAACGACCGCTTGCTGTGGCATTTTGGTGTGCAAACTCAAATTGTCGGACGTTTGTGCGCATTAGAGGTAATTGCGGCCTATCCCTTCGAATACATGTTTGAGGGGAGCCGCGTACCGGAAATACCGCGATAGGTGTGCGCCGTTTACTCCGCAGGCGCGCCGGCCCGGGGACTCGCGCTCAGACCGAGGCGCTGCGGCAGCCGCCGGATGTCGTCCAGCACGAGATAGAGGCATGGCGTCAGCGCCAACAGGATCGCGGTGGCGAACAGGATGCCGAAGCCCAGCGACAGCGCCATCGGGATCAGGAAGCGCGCCTGCCGGCTGGTCTCGAAGATCATCGGCGCCAGGCCGCCGAACGTGGTCAGGGTGGTCAGCACGATCGGCCGGAACCGCCGCACGCCGGCCATGTGCATCGCGGTGAAGACGTCGTGTCCCTCCCGGAGCCGGCGGTTGGCGTAATCGATCATCACCAGCGCCCCGTTCACCACGACGCCGCCCAGCGCGATCATCCCCATGATCGAGATGATCGACAGCGCGTAGCCCATGATCAGATGGCCGATAATCGCGCCGACCACGCCGAATGGGATCGCCGCCATGACGATCAGTGGCTGGACGTAGCTCCTAAGCGGGATCGCCAACAGGGCGAAGATCAGGAACAGCGCCGCCGAGACGGTGTAGAGGAAGGACTCCAGGGCCTGGCGCATGGATTCCTGTCGTCCGCCGAACGTGTAGTCCAGTCCGGGATAGTCGCGCGCCATCTGCGGCAGGATCGATTGGCGCAGGGTGTCGGTGACCCGGCTGGTCGCCTCGATCGGGTTGACGTTGGCGGTGACCGTGATCGTCCGCCGGCCGTTGCGCCGGGTGATTTCGGTATAGGCGCGGTCGCGGGTGACGTCGGCGGCCTGCTGCAACGGGATCGACCCGCCGCCGGGTACTCGGATCAGCATCTCCTCGATGTCCTCCAGCCCGTCGCGTTCCGAGCGTGGCGCGCGGACCATGGCGGTCACCTCGTTGCGCCCGCGCTGCTGCTTGACCGCCTCCAAGCCGTAGAACTGGCCGCGCACCTGCCGACCGATCTCCGCAGCCGTCAGATCCAGGGCGCGCGCCTCTGAAGTCAGGGTAATGTCCAGTTGGGGCTTGCCGCTGCCAGTGCCGTCGCTGACATCGCGCACCGGCGCCAGGGCGTCGAGACGCCCGGCGAGGTCTTCCGCCGCGCGCTCCAGGGTGTCGATGTCGGGATGGCTGAGCTCGACCGACACCGACGGCCCGCCGCCGGGTCCCCCCTGGCTGGAGTAGCGGACGTAATTCACTCCCGACAGCTCGCCCACTGCCGCGCGCCATTTCTCAATAAACGCCTGGGTCGAGATTGGCCGCACGCCGGGATCGGTCAGGTAGACGCGGATCTCGACCTGGTTTCCCTGGATCAGCGCGAACGTGCCGTCGCCAAGCCGGTCGCCGCCGTTTTCCGCCAGGACGCCCTGGGCCGCCTCGATCATGCGCTCGCGGACCTGACGGGTGCGCGCATCTGGCACGCCGACTGGCAGCACGGCGGTCGCCTCGGCGACGCTGGATTCCACCTCCGGCATCAGGATGAAGCCCATCCGTCCGCTCATCGGGATCGCCACGATGATCGCCAGGATCGCGACCGCAACGGCGACCGTCAGGTAGCGCAGCCGCATGCAGACCGCCAGCGACGGCGCGAACACCCGGTCCGTGACCGCCTGGAAGGCGTCGGCGAAGCGCCTTTGCAGGGCGTGCAGCCGGACGGCGGCTCGGCTCCGCCCGCGCTCGCGCACGTGGCCGAGATGGGCGGGCAGGATGAACAGCGCCTCGACCCAGGAGATCACCAGCGCGGTCGCGACGACCGCCGGGATCACCGCCCAGATCTGGCCCCAACTGCCCGGGATCATCGCCATCGGGAGGAACGCCACGATGTTGGTCAGAATGGAAAACGAGATTGGCACCGCGATATCGCGCGCGCCGTGGATCGCGGCCTCGATCGCGCCCATGCCGCGCTGGCGGTGCTCGTAGATGTTCTCGCCGGCGACGATCGCGTCATCCACCACGATGCCGAGCGCCAGGATGAAGGCGAACAGGCTGACCATGTTGATGGAGACGCCGAACGCCGGCAGGAAGATGAAGGTCCCCAGGAACGCCACGGGGATACCCACCGTGACCCAGAACGCGAGCTTGAATTCCAGAAACAGGCTGAGCAGCAGCAGCACCAGGCACAGCCCGATGAAGCCGTTCTTGAGCAGCAGGTCGACGCGCTGCTGGTAGATTTTCGAGTTGTCGTCCTGGATCGCGTAGTCGATCTGCCGGGGCAGCTCCGCCATCACCTCGGGCAGGACCGAGCGGGTCGCCTCCGAGACCCCTTGCGGGGTTTCGCTCCCAACCCGGAAGACCTCGATGCCGATCGCGGGCTTGCCGTTGTACCAGGCCGCCTGGTCGGCCTCGGAGAAGCCGTTGGACACCTCCGCGATGTCGCCCAGACGGACGATCGACCCGCTGGGACTGGTGACCACCGCGATCCGGGCGAACTCGTCGGCGAACTCCTTGCGCTCCTTCAGGCGGACCAGGAACTCGCCCTTGCCGGTTTCCAGACTGCCGCCTGCCCGGTCGAGCGCGGACTGCGCGACCACGTTGCGGACCTCTTGCAGGGTCAAGTCGTAGGACCGCAGCGCGGCCTGCGGAACGTCGATCCAGATCCGGTACTCGCGGATGCCCTCCAGGCCGACCTGGCTGATGTTCCGGTGCTGGATCAACGCGTCACGGACGCGTTCGGCGGCGGTTCGCAGGACCTGCCGGTCGACGTCGCCGTAGAGCTGCAGATCCAGGACGTCGCGCTGCCACTCGGTGGTCTTGATCTGCGGCTCTTCGGCATCGTCCGGCAAGGTGGTGATCGAGTCGACCGCCTGCTGAACCTTCTGGTAGACTTGCTGGTAATCCGCCGACTGCTGGACCTCGGCGGTGACCGTGCCCATCCCCTCTCGGGCCGTGGAGCGGACCTCGTCGATCCCGATGATCCCCTGGACGGCCTGCTCGATCGCCAGGATCACCCCCTGTTCGACCTCGGCCGGACTGGCGCCGGGGTAGGCGACCTGGACGATCACGGTGTCGCTTTGGAACGCCGGGAACACCTCCTGCTTGATCTGGGTCGACATCAACAGGCCGCCGATCAGCAGTACCGCCATCAGCAGGTTGGGCGCGACCCGGTGGCGGGCCATCCAGGCGAGCGGGCCGCGCGCGCTCGCGCCCGGCCGGTTCGCCCGGCGGCGTGCCAAGGCGTCCTGCGGTGGGTCGGACGGGTCGCTCAAACCGCCCCCCCGCCGGTCTGGGCGGGTGTGCCGCCGTCCTCGCGGGTGCGCAGCTTCATGCCGTTGGTCGGAGTGGCGATGTCGCTGGTCACGACCCGCTCGCCGCCCGACAGGCCCGCGCTGATATAGACCCGCCGCGGCCCGCGGTAGGCGATCTCGATCGCCCGGATCTGCAAGCGGTCCTCGGCCGTCATCACCCAGACGCTGTCGCCCTCGCGCAGGTTCTGCCGGTCGAGCGCGACCACCGCGTCCAGGCGCCGGCCCTGAATCCGGCCGCGCAGATAGCTGCCCACCAGCATCGGCGGCTCACGGTCCAGCGGCTCGGTGACCTCGACCAGGATCTGGGCCATTCGGCCCTGCTCGCTCAGGTTCGGGCGGACCCGCACCACCTCGCCGCGGCGCGTGCGCCCTTCGCCCCAGACGCTCGGGTTGGCGAGTGTTACCGGCGAGCCGGCGCCCTGGCTGGACTGCCGGGCCGTGATCCATTGCAGCTTCGCCGCCGGAATCGCCAGTTCGACGAAATAGCGGTTCGTTGCAATCAGGGTCGCGATGGTCATGCCGGCTGAGACCTGGCTGCCCGTATCGATCGCCACGCTTCTGACCACCGCGTCGAACGGCGCTTCGACGGTCGTGCGCCGCAGGTCGAGGCGCGCCTGGCGCACGTCCGCCCGGGCGGCCGCGACGTCGGCCTTGGCTTGCTGCAACTGTGGTTTGCGCAGGACCAGCGCGCGTTCCTGTGGGCTCAGTTCTTGATTCAGCAGCCTGGCCTCGGTCTGGGCCACCTTCTGGTTGCCCTGCTCGATCCGAAGATCCGCCTTGGCCTTGGCTAAAGCAGTCTGCGCGCGTTCCAGGGCGACTTGGTAATCGCTCTTGTCGATCTTCGCCAGGACCTCGCCCTTGGCGACGCGGCCTCCCGGCTCAAGGGTCTCGGCAACCTGCACGATCGCACCCCCGACCCGTGGGGCGAGCTCGACCTGGTCCGCCGGGATCACCTCGCCCCACGCCTCGACCATGGCGTCGTAGGCACCGCGATTGACCCGGGTTACCTCGACCAGACGCGCGCTCTCGCCGGGCGCCTCCTCAGTGCGCTCGGTGCCGGGCTGATGCGCTAGCAGCCAATAGGCGCCGCCCGCCGCGGCGGCGAGGACGAGCAGCGGCAGCACGCCTTTCACCAGGACCATCAAGGCCGTTCGGCCGGGTGCCCGGCGGTCCCCCAGCCCGCCTGGATCGGATGTCGCGCTCACGTCCGGCCCTCCGCCTTGGTGGTCTCCGCCTTGGTGGTGTTCGCCTTAGTGGTATCCGGCCGATTTGCGTCGGCGTCGTCCCCCCGGTCTGCGGGGATCAGCAGGTCGAACGCCTCGCCGCTGGGCGCCGGGGCATCGACGTCGCCGGCCAGCGCGCGCGAGAGCGTGACGCGCGCGGCCAAGCGCTGCCGGCGCGCCGAGATCAGCTGGCGCTCCAGGGTCTGCACGCGGGTCAGGGTATCGAGCACGTCCAGATAATCCGCGTCGGCGTTGACGTAGCGCGCGCGCAGCCGCTCCACCGATTGGCGCGCGAGATCGATCTGCCGGTTCAGCCGGTCGATCCGCCGGCGCTGCTGGTCGAACCGGGCCAAGGCGTCCTCGACCTCGCGCAGCGCGGTCAGGGCGGTGTCCTCGAACGCCGCCAGCCGCTGCGCGACCACGGCTTCGGTCCGGTCGACCTCGGCCTTGCGCCGCCCGGCATCGAACAGCGGCAGGCTCAGCTGGGCCGCCAGGTTGGACGTCCAGGTCGTCAGCAGATCGCCCGGCCGGGCGGCCGCGCTGCGCAGCGACGCGGTCAGATCTATCCGCGGAAAGCGCTCGGCGATCGCCGCCGCGACCCGCTTGTCGGCTGCCTTTACCCGCAGCAGCGCCTCCTGCACGTCCGGGCGGCGAGCGATCAGTTCGGCCGGGACGCCGGTGCGCGGCAGGGCGGGCGTGTCGGGCAAGCGCCGGGCATCCGGCAGATCGCCGTTGCGCGGCGCGCGGCCAAGCAGCACCGCCAGTTCGTTCTCGATCAGTCGCACCTGACCCTCGGCCGCGGCGATCTGCTCCTGGGTCTGCTGGACCAGTTCGCGCTGGCGCAATAGGTCCGCCAGACCGGCTTGACCCTGGAGCACGCGCACCTCGACGATCCGTTCGACCGTTCGGTTGGTCTCCAATTGCCGCCGCAGCAGGTCCAGACGGGCCCGTTCGGCGACCAGCCGGTACCAGGTGTCCGCGACCTCGCCGGACAGCGACAGGGCGGCGGCTTCCAGCTGCTGGCGGGTTGCCCGGGCGTCCAGCCGAGCGGCGTCGGCGCGGGCGTCGATCCGGCCCCACAGGTCCAGTTCATAGGACGCGCTCAAGCCAACGTTGTAGCTCTGTCCGTCGCTGCCCTGGACGGCGGCGGGGCTCGATCTCGGACCGCGGGCGCCACCGGACTCCGCGCGCAGGTCGCCGCTGTCCTGCCTGCTGGCCTCGCCGGTGGCGTCCAGACTGGGCCAGCGCTCGGCGGCGGTCCGCCCGGCGATGGCGCGCGCCTGAGCCAGCCGGGCCCAGGTTTCCCGCAGGCTGGGCCGGTGCTCCAGCGCACGTTCGACCAGCTTGGTCAGCTGGGGATCCTCGAACGCGCGCCACCAGGGATCCGGGCGGGGCGCCTCTCCGCTTGCGGAAAACCGTTCCGGCAGGTCGGCGCGCGTGTCCACCGGATCGGCGGCTGGCGAACAGGCGGCGAGCAACGCCAGTCCCGCGAGCGCGGCGAGGCTGCGCGTGGGGCGGGGGCAAACGGTTTCCGGCATGCGTCCTCGTGACACGACGCGGCAAGCGGCTTTAGCCGCGTGCCAGTCAAAATGGAGTGGGTGCGCGCCTGCGTCCAGCGTGCCGCTCAGCCGCGCAGCAGCTCAAGCGCGAGCGCGCCGCCGGAGGTCTCCGCGACCAGCAGGATCACCCCGCCGAACAGGGCCGCAAGCCCGAGGTAGGCAAGCAGCGCGGCCACAATCGTGGTCCGCGACATCGGGTGGCCGGTCCCTTGCCCGTGGCGGAATTCGGCGTACAGCTCCATCGCGCCGATGCCGAGCGCGAACAGCGCCAGCCCGGTGACGGCGACCGAAACGGTCATCGCGATCAGCATCGGCCCGCGCCCGGCGGACGCGAACAGGGCGCGCAGAACCCGGCCGCCGTCGAGCGGGAAGATCGGCAGCAGGTTGAACAGGTTGACGATCGCCACGAAGGCCGCGGAGGTGCCCCAGAAGTCGCTGCCCGTTGCGGCGTAGACCGCCAGCAGCGGCAGCGTGGAGGCGAGCCCGAACACCGGGCCCATCATGGCGATCTCGTAGTTCTGCGCCTCGCTCAGGCGGTTCTCGGCGTCCGCCTGGCCGACCGCGACGCCGCCCACGAAGGGCAGCAGGTAGACGCCCTTGACCGGCATGCCGCAGCGGCGCATCGACCAGACGTGGCCCAGCTCGTGAACGAAGATCGCAGCCACCAGGATCAGCGCGAATTCCCAGGTGAACAGGGTGGAGTAGGCGGCCACGCTGGCCCCGGCGAGCGCCAACTTGCCGACCTTGGGACCCAGCTTGAGGCCGAGGAAGCCCAGACCCAACCAGCCGGTGCGGCCCTTGCGGCGCTGCGCGGGCGGGGTCAGCTGGGCATCGCCGTCGGTGTTGGCCCCGTCGGCCCGATCGTCGTTCCGGTAGGTCACGGCAAACTCCTTAAGCGCGCGTCGGCAAGCGCGCCATTCGCGTGCCCCTTGGAGTTTGGCCGGAGGCCAGCCGGTTTCAACGGGCGTCGGCGCACCGCGCGACGGCCGCCGGCCCGGGGTTCAGGCGGTCTGCGCAGGCTTCGCGGGCTGGCCGGCCGGCTTGCCGCCGGGGTTCAGCTGCCAGATCCGGAAGTTCAGCGCGGTGGCGAAGCTGACCCATGCCAGATAGGGCAGCAGCAGCAGCGCCGCCGTCGTGTCGACTGGCAGGAACGCCACGATGGTCGCCGCGATCGAGGTCCACAGGCCGACCACCTCGATCAGGCCCCAGCCCGGGCTCCGCATGCCGAAGAACACGGCCGACCAGCCGGCGTTCAACAGCAGATGCACCAGATAGATCCCGAGCGCCGTGCCGGCACCCGCGAAACCGGCGGTCTCGTAGACCATCCAGGCGGCGACCGCCATCATGCCGTAGAGCACCATCCAGACCGGGCCGAACAGCCAGTCCGGCGGGCGCCACGGCGGCTTCGCCAGCTGCTGATACCATGTGCCGGGTTTGAAAAACGCCCCCGAGGCCGCGGCCGCCAGGGCGAGCACGACCGACACGATCAGCGATATCGCGGAGTCCAGGGCCATCACATGTCCTAGATGGGGGCCGGGC
>NZ_NRRL01000166.1 GCF_016583645.1 Rhodovibrio sodomensis
CGACACCCCGAAGCAGCATCGGGCCAAAGTCCGAGGACATGGCCCCGCCGTTGAACTCGGCCCGGACCGTGCAGCCCTCGACGGGATGAAATCGCAGCTGTTCTTGGTTACCCTCTGCCATGGGCGGACCTCCACGCTGATTTCGTGTATTGCCTCAGCGCCCATAACCCGCACGAATCCGCGGGTTCAAGGGAGGTCCGCCCTGCCTCCGTGCAAAATGGGGGGTAGGCGTCTATACGGTCCAGCCACGCACGCTGTCGGGTGTCCCCGATGTCCGCGGCTACCCGGCCTTGGCGCAGGGCTGCGATCTCCAGCGCGAGCGCGTCAAGTTGTTGAATCAGCCGATCCGCTTCCCGCCAGGCAGACGTGGCTGGTTCAAGGAAGCCAGTGCCGCTTGCCAGATTGTACAGGTCTACGAGATAGGGAACATCGGCCGGATGGATGTTGCCCTCGACCAGGAAATCGTGCGCGTAGTCATCCGGCACGTCAGGTGTTTCGAGGACGATCCGAGCCAGACCGATGCTTCTGGGAACATCCATCTCCCGATTGTAGGTGGCCAGGTCCGACGTGTCGCCGGAACGCACGTAGCGGCGCAGCGCGCTGGTAGCGCGTTGCTGTGCCTTCGTGTACTGCGCTTCGCCTACGACAAAGCCCCGAACCGCTTCGACGGTGGCGATTCCGCCAATTCCTGCGACCATGATGAGGAGTTGGAGCGTGATTAAGATCGCGATCAACCCGATGATCGAGTAACGGGATTTAAGTCGGCCCGCCCTCATCTTTTTTTTTCCAAATCTACGTCGTGTGCCGGCAGATCCTGGTTTCCACGATCTGGTTGGCTTTTTCGGTACTTGCACTGATTGCATGGCCGGCTCGCCCTGCGGATTGACAGACCAACGCATGCGGGCCTGATGGCCTTAGCTTCGGGCGCGAGTCATCCTCGCCACCTCAATAGACGGTAACCGATTAAGAAGGTGTTGTGATACGCAAGACAACTAGAGCCCCGATCGAGGCCGCGTGCGGCCGAGGTCCGTGCCGGCTTGATCGCGCGCGAGCCGGGCCGTGAGCCGGAGGCCGACGTGGCCCGAGCGAGACATGTGTTTGCACGCGCCGCGCGTTACACTGGGTCTGCAGGCAAGGCGACCTGCGGGCCGTGAGCGAAGACGGTGCGGTTGCGACCGCTCGTCTTGGCGCCGTAGAGCGCCTGATCCGCGGCGGCCAGCAAGCTCTCGACGTCGCCGTAGCGATCTGTCAGCGGGCAAACCCCGAAGCTCGCTGTGACGGCGATGCGGCCGGTATCTATCGGGATCTCAGTGTCGGCGATCGTGCGACGCAGCCGCTCCACGCAGTCCAGCGCGGCCTCGGGCTGAGTCTCCGGCATCAGGAGAGCGAACTCCTCGCCACCGATCCGTCCAAGTGTATCGCTCGAACGCAACGTGTCGGTCGCACAGCCCGTAACGTAGCGGAGCACGTTGTCGCCCGCTGGATGACCGTAGGTGTCGTTGACGGTCTTGAAGTCATCCAGGTCGAACAACACGACTGCGAGGGGCCGGCCGTAGCGCCGGGATCGCTCGATCTCGTGGGTCGCCATCTCCACGAAACCGCGGCGCGTTAGCGCGCCGGTCAGGCCGTCCGTGCTCGCCATCTGCCGCAACTCCAGCTCGTCGACCACGAGCTTCCCGAAGCTGGTTAGAATAGCGATCTGGCCGGCGTCGAACTGCCGCGGCTCGTAATCAATCGCGCACAGCGAGCCGAGATTGTAGCCATCGGGGGTCTTGAGCGGTACACCCGCATAGGCCCGAATATAAGGGGCGCCCGTCACCAGCGGGTTGTTCGCGAACCGCGGATCTGCGGTGGCGTCCGGGACAATCATTGGCTCGCGCTGCTGGATGGTGTGATGGCAGAACGCGATCTCGCGGCTCGTCTCGGCAACGTCCAGGCCCTGGATCGACTTGAACCACTGTCGCTGGACGTCGACCAGAGACACGGCCGCGATGGGCACGTCCATGACGCTCTGGACCAGGCCGGTGATCTTGTCGAAGGGCTTTTCCGGTTCGGTGTCCAGCACGTCGTAGCGGGTCAGCGCCGCAAGACGACCGGCCTCATCCGTCAGCTTGCAATCAGACACTATCCGCCTCCGCCTTCAAGGCGAGGATCGTCTCGACCAGTTCCTCTTCGTACGAGCCCATCGCCTCGCGCACCACGTCCTTGATGCGCGGCTCGTTCATGCCCGAGGCGATCAGGTTGGCCGCGAGTTCCACGAGATGCGCGTTCTGGCGCGCGATCCGGTCTTTCAGGACCTCTGGAACGTCGATGTGCCCGACGTCGGCAACGGCGGATGCGACGATGTCCGCGGCTTGGTCGTGCGCCACTGTAGCCCCCACACGCTTACTATCGGAAAGCGCGTTTAACTGATTGTTCGTATCAGAAGCGTTAACGAACGGATTGAGGTTTCCGGGAACGGAAGCGGCCGCGTAGCTCGGAACGACTTGAGGGCAGACGCGAGAGCAACAGGCTTTGGCCAGTCTGACAGGTAGGAAGAGGAGAGTCATTTCGCGTGTCCGCTGTTGGCCCAACCCGGGCGCGGCAACGAGCCAGGGACGAGGCGCTCAGCGGCGACGCCGGGGCGGTTCTGGTGCGTGACATCCTGGAGCGGACGGGCGTGCTGGATCGCCTGGTCGCTGACCTGCACGACCCGCGGGATCCGCGCTACGTTACCCACGTTCTTAAGAGCCTGATCTGCACGGCCGTGGTGTTGATCGCTCAGGGGTGGCGACCCGGCCAGGACGTCGACCGGTTGCGCGACGACCTGGCGATCCGGATCGCGGAAAGCGCGCGCCGTGGCGACCAGGCGACCGACTGGGCGCTGGCCTCGCAGCCGACGTTGTCCCGGCTGCTCGGCATCCTGGCCCGGGCCGGTAACCTGGAGGCGCTCTCCGAGGCCATCATGCAGGTCGCCGGCATTCGGTTGCGCGCCGCCCGCCGCGGGCATCGCCAGCGCTACCTGACGCTCGACATCGACGGATTGCCGCTGGAGGTCCACGGCCATCAACCCGGTGCGAAGTGGAACGGCCACGACGCCGGCCGGATCTACGACCCGCTGGTCGCCAGCGCGGCCGAGACCGGCGACATGCTGGATACCTGGCTGCGGCCGGGCAACGCCGGCAGCGCGCAGGACGCGGTGACGTTCATCCGTAACGTGGTCGCGCGAGCCAAGCGCGAGATCTGCCAGGTCGCGATGATCCGGTTCGACGCCGGGTTCCCCGGCGAGGAGCTGCTATCCGCCCTGGAAGCAGACAACACGCCCTACATCGCGCGGCTCAAGGCGAACAAGGCGCTCGACCGGCTGGGCGCGCCGTACAAGAAGCGCCCGCGCGGCCGGCCGCCCAAGGAGCCGCGCCAATGGTGCCTGGACCTCAGCTACCGGGCGGGCACCTGGGCGCAGCCGCGCCGGGTGATCATGGTCGTGAAGGAGCGGCCCGACGATCTGCTGCTGGACCGCATTCACCTTGTGACCAGCATCCCCGCCGAGCAGATGGACGCGGAAGCCGTGCTCGCCCGATATCGCGAGCGCGGCACGGCGGGACAGCCTCCGCCGGCTCCTGCTGGTGACCGGCACGCGCGTGATCCGGCACAGCCGCCGGCTCACCCTGGTGATCGAACGCCGGTTCGCCGATGTCTGGGCTCAGGTCTGCCACCGCCTCGACCGGTGGTGCTAGGCGCCGCCGCCGTAACCGCCGCCAGCGCCGTCCGTCGAGACAGTTGATCCAATGCGGTTCCGCGCCCTCGCGGCGCGGCAACAAAACGCGTCCAACTAGACTCGTCTCGCGTGAACAAGCACACCAGACCATCAAGTGTCCGCTCACGTGGACTCGCCACGCTCGCAATCTCTTCGGCTCAGACTCGCGGAGATTATTCTACGGCAAAGCGGCGTACATCAGGTGCTCGTGGGCTGAATAATGCGGGGCCAAGGCTCGTTCCTTATGGGTTGAACCGTCTAGAAGTCGAAGAGTTCCGACAGGAACGACTCCTTCTTCTTCGGTCTGCTGGACCCGCTCTGACTGTAGCCCGCGTTGCCGCGCTGTCCTTGACGGTCTTGATCGTCCGTCACCGGCGCGGAGCGCTCGATGATCTTGTCGAGTTCACCACGATCAAGCCACACGCCGCGACAAGTGGGGCAGTAGTCGATCTCGACGCCTTTGCGCTTGGCGATCTGGAGCGTTTCTCCGTCAATCGGGCATTTCATGATCGGCGCGCCCCCTGCTCTACGATGATTTGCTCGCTCGTGAGGACGTGGCCGCCGCGTCCGCCACGTCAACGCCGGCTTCTGCCGCCAGGATACGCAGGACATGCCGAGACATGATTCCGCTCGCGGTCACGCGAGAGAGCGCAGTCGCCCGCAACGACTTCGCTTAGCCTTTCTCGTCTTCCGCCTTCTCAGACCGAACGCGAGCCGCCAGCAGCTCAATCACCGCCTTCCGCGTGTTGTTGTCCACCTGATGCGCGAGCCCCATCAGACGGACGATGTCACGATCATCCCGGCCTGCATCGTCTTCGACCACGCTTTCATCACCGACGACCTCGCGGTATTCCCGCAGCAGCGCTTCCGGCGTCGTGCCGAGCATGCAACTCACATCGAGCAGCACCGTGAAGTGCACACGGTTGTTGCCGGTCTCGTATTTCTGGACCTGTTGGAAAGTGATGCCGAGGTGCTGGGCCAGATCGTTCTGGGTGAGCCCTGCTCGTGTACGCGCTCGGCGGATGACCTTGCCCATGGCAACTTTTCGGTGGTCAGCCACCCTCATGGTTGTCGTCTCAGTACCTCAATCGTCGGATTTTGCAGGGCACGGCTCGGTGCAGCGCGCCCGGGAGAGACGCCAGCACAAATGCTCGTTCCCGCCGTTTTCCCGGCCCCCGAGGGGGTGTTGGCGACTTTGGGCTTCGAGCATCACACTGACTTAAGGCCCGCTGTAGCGGCTTTAGAACGACTTCTTCGCGACGCGGTGTCAACGGCCGGCGACAACGGCCTATTCTCCGGGCTCGGTCTCAAGCACAGACGTGCAGTACGGACACCGTGACGCCGCCGCCGGGATAATTGAGATGCAGAACGCGCAGTTCTTCGTCTCGGGCACCAACGTGGGCGCGTCGGGCGTGGGCGCGTCGGGCGTCTCGTTGCGCTCCTTCAGCCAGTTGATCTGCCGGACAACGGCGAACATCGCGCCGGCGATGATCGTGAAGTGGACGACCGCGTTGATGAACAGCCCGTAGTTGAGGGTCGCGGCACCGGCGGCTTGGGCTTCGGCCAGGGTCGCGTAGTCGCCCGGTCCGAGCGTGACGAAGAGTTCGCTGAAATCCACGCCGCCGAGCAGCAGCCCGATGGGCGGCATGAGGATGTCGTTGACGAGCGAAGCGGTGATCTTGCCGAAGGCCGCGCCGATGATGACGGCCACCGCGAGGTCGATCACGTTGCCGCGCAAGGCGAATTCGCGGAACTCCTGGATCAAGCGCATGCGGTCACCCCTGGAATCCAGCTTGATAGCGTGCACAGCACGGATGTTCGGCGGCGCCGAGACGTAGGTCTGCGCCACGCGTCCACGGCGCTCTGGATCGAAGCGGCTGGATCGAAGCGGCCGCCGTGGTCGGGGCATGAGCCTTACAGGCACGCGTCAGTTTGGCCAACCGGCATCGCGCCAGCCCGTCACAGCCGTGCCTGTCGCTAACGCGGAGTTAATCTCTGAGCGGGCACTTTCGCCGTGCATGTTCGCGTTCGCTCCTTCCAACATTGACGGACTGCCGATGGGCCACGACCACGCACTCGTGTCGCTGTCGGTGATCGTGGCCGTGCTGGCGTCGTTTTCGGCGCTCCAGCTGGCCGGACGGGCTTCTGAAAGCCGGGGTCTGTTCAAGGCCGTGTGGCTAATCGGCGCCGCCATCTCGATGGGTGGCGGGATCTGGGCCATGCACTTCGTCGCCATGATGTCGATGCGGCTACCGATCCCGGTGGCCTACGACACGGGCCTCACCCTGGCGTCTCTCGCCATCGCCATTGCGATGACCGGTGTCGGGCTGGGCTTCAACGGCTGGCGCAGACCCGGTCGCCTTCGCCTTCCGCTGGCCAGCTCGCTGATGGGGCTCGGCGTCGCCGCTATGCACTACACCGGCATGGCAGCGATGCGGATGGACGCGGAGACGTATTACGAGCCGACCCTGTTCGCGGCCTCGATCATGATCGCCATCGCCGCATCGCTGGCGGCGCTCCAGCTCGCCGCGCGGGATCGTAATGTCTGGCGCAAGCTGCTGGCGGCGCCGGTCATGGGGGTGGCGATTTCCGGCATGCATTTCGTCGGCATGGCCGGAACCGTCTTCGTCGCCACGCCGACAGCCGAACCAGGCGGGGTCGGCATGACCCCGCACCTACACCTTGCTATCCTGGTCGCCGCTGGCAGCGCCGCTGTGATGGCGATCGGGCTTGTGTCCGCAATCTTCGACCGGCGCTTCGCTGCCGTCGCCGCCCGCGATGCGGAGATGCTCAAGCACAGCGAGCGCCGTCTCCGGGCCCTTCTGGAGAACGCCTCCGACCAGATTTTCCTGCTCGACACGGATGGATGCATCCGCTTCGCGGTCGCCTCGGGACTGGCCCACGCGGGGGACGTGCTGGTCGGACACCCTTTCCTGGACTTGATCGATGCCGAGTTTCGGGCGTCCACCGCCGATGTCCTCGCGCGCGTCCGACGCGACGGCTGGCACGCGCCGCAGGATACCCGGATGGCCGCTGCGACCACGGGCGTATGCGATTGCGAGATGGTGGTGAGGGATCTCTCGGATGATCCAGCCGTGCGCGGCCTTGTGGTTACGCTGCACGATGTGACCGTACGCAAGCGCGCCGCCGACGACTTACGACAGGCCAAGGAATTGGCGGATCAGGCCAACCACGCGAAGTCGCAGTTCATCGCGACCATGAGTCACGAACTGCGCACACCCTTGAACGCGATCATCGGTTTTTCGGACCTCATGGCGACCGGCGCCTTCGGCCCGCTCGGCAACGAGCGATACAGCGACTACGCAGCCAGCATCCGCGATAGCGGACAGCACCTGCTCGGGGTGGTCAACAACATCCTCGACTTCAGCAAGATCGAGGCTGCCGAGGTGACCCTGCACGAAGAGCGGCTGGACCTGGCCGAGCTGATCTCACAGAGCGTCAACCTGTTGGCGCCGGAGGCCGCGGCGCGGGGCATCGCGATCGAGGCGCCCACGCCGACGCCACTCGTGCTGACCGGCGATGCGCAGAAACTACGGCAGATCGTGGTCAACCTGCTCTCCAACGCGGTGAAGTTTTCCCCGGACGGGGGAACCGTGCAAATCTGGGCAGGGGAAGATGCGTCGGGCCAGGTCGCCCTCACCGTACGCGACGCGGGAGAGGGTATCGACGAGGACGATCTGGCGCGCGTGATGGAGCCGTTCGTTCAAGTCGATGGCTCGCTCAGCCGCCGTCACGGGGGCACCGGGCTCGGGCTCGCAATCGCCAACGGCTTGGCCAAGCTGCACGGCGGTCACATCGCTCTGATCAGCCGCGTCGGGGGCGGGACCGAAGCCACGCTATACCTGCCGTCGTGGCGTGCGGAGACGATGAGGGCGGCCTAAACCGACCGACCTACTGGCTGTTTATGTGGATGAACGTATGGCGCATACTCAGTGACTGGGATGCAGGCTCTGCGCGCAGTTGGACGCAACGGAGGAAAGCCGTAAGCGCCAGCTACACCCCATTCGATCAACGGTTTCCCGGTCCCTGCTGATCGCGGCATAGCTGACCTCTCCAAGTTCAGGAGGCAGCCATGTCGCAGACCCTATTTTCCGCCACGAACGGTACGT
>NZ_NRRL01000167.1 GCF_016583645.1 Rhodovibrio sodomensis
AGTACCTGCATACGTGCAGAGAATCTGGGTTATTTGGCGCCGCCAAGGCCTCCCTGTCGGATCGATTCGATATGTCGCACCCCAACCTAGACGCGCAAGTGCGACTCAATTGCATTTAGATCTGCTGGTCAGCAGGCGCGCCGCTTGACGAAAAGGGGCCAGCCGTTCGGCCACCTCCGCGTCGATCTCGGCGATCGCTTGGTCGATCGCATCGATGTGCTGCAGGTGCAGCTTGAGCAGGAAGCGGTGGTTCCGGGTGACGCGGCCGAACAGGGCCGCACGCAGCTCCTCGGGACTGGCCTTGATGCGACGATCCGCCTTGGCCGCGAGGACGGCGGGATCGGTCTCGCCGGCGACCAGCGCGTCGAGGATGGCCCGGCCGGTCACACCCAGGATGTCGGTGACCACCGAATCCAGCTTGATGTTGGCGGCTTCGAGGGTCTTCTGGATGCGCTGGGTGTGCCGGGTCTTCTCCCGGGTAAGCTGCTTGCGGGTGCGCGTCAGCTCACGGATCTCGGCGATCGGGGCCGGCGGCACGAAGCTGCTGCGGACCAGCCCATGGGCCAGCAGATCCGCCAGCCAGGTGGCGTCGTTGACGTCGGTCTTGCGACCCGGAACCCCTTTGACGTGCGCGGCGTTCGCGAGGATCAGCTCGATCTCGCCGTCGGCCAGGATGTACCAGACCGGCTTCTAGTAGACCCCGGTCGCCTCCAAGGCGACGTGCGTGCAGCCGTACTCGGCCAGCCACGCGGAGAGATCCAGCAGCGCGCTGGTGCTCGTGGCGAAGGTCCGCACATCCCGGTTGACCTCGGCACCGTCGGCCAGCCGCACGCAGGCCACGACGCTGTCCTTGTGCACGTCCAGGCCGGCACAGCGCTTGTGAAGAACGTCCATCTCAAGCTCCTGATGAGAGAGAACGTCACCGGCGTGGCGCCCCAACAACAGGAAGTCTCGCAAACGCGCTCCGGGATCGGCGATCCGTGGCGCAGATCTGGGTGCTCATGGGGCTCCGGGCCTAAACTCTTACACGGGCTTATCCGCACCAAGCAGAAGCCAGCCTCGCTGCCGGTGAACCTGATCAGTATAGCCCAGGTTTCGTCCGACAGGGTCGCGCAAAGCGCGGTGGGCAACTCTTACGGAAGATGCGTAGGTCCCATGGAGCGCGTTCTAATGCGATTTCCTTGATCGGAATCCGATACGTTAACCGTATCGATAAACGACTCGGGTGTAGGAAATGTGTTAGCCAACTGAGATTAGTCGACCTGGAACGCGAGCCTTGCTGTGCCACGTGCCCTGCTCCTGACCACTGCCGCGGCGGTGTACGTGGTTTTGTGGGTGGCGCTTTGGCACTTGGCATCGGCAGCCGCCCTGACGACGGGGACGTCGGTCTGGTACCCGCCTGCGGCGCTGACCTTCAGCTTACTGGCCGTGTTCGGGCCGGGTTGGGCGTGGTTGCCGCTCGTCGCATCGCTCGTCGCCGGCCGGGACCTTTGGCAGGGTGCGCCAACCCTGTTCGAAATCGCCGGCAGTCTAAGCCACGTTGGCAGTTACCTGTTCGCAGCGCTGGCCTTCCGGATGTCGACGCCGCCGCCGCGGATCGCGCTGACGCCCCGAACGCTCTCCAGGTTTCTCCTCGCCGGCCTCTCGGGCGCTGTGTTTTCGGCGGTGCTCGGTACCTTGAACCATCAGCTCGCGGGGTTGGCCGCCACCCTGCCGACCGGCCGTGCCGTTGTCGCCTGGTTTGCCGGCGATGCGCTGGGCATCGCCTCGCTTGCCCCGTGCCTCGTCTTCGCCCTGCTGCCCTGGCACCGCCGCCTTTCGGCCCCCGATAACTGGCGCCCGCTTCGACCGTACGCGTTCGCCCTTGTTGGCGATCTCGCAGCCATCGCCGGCGTTACATTTGCTGTCGGGCTCGTCGCTTGGATGGCAGACGTCGAGATTGTCCCGGTCAGCGCGCTCGCAGCTGGCGGTACGCTTATCATCCTGGCGGGCTGGCGGATGCCGCGGCAAAGCCTGACCACGTTGGCGATCGTGATGTCCGGGCTCGCCGTCGCCATGCTGCTCGTTCCGAGTCCAAGAGATCTGATCGAGAGCGGCCTGGTGATGCTGGTCAGTTCCCTGCTTGCGCTGGTGACGACGCAGCAGACCGTGGCGCTTCGCCGTGAGCGTCTCCGGCGTGCGAGCTTGGCCCGCCAGATCGCCGCGGCCCGCCGGGAACACGACGCCACCGCCGAGCAACTCGAACGCATGAAGAGGCGGATTGCCGAGGTCGGCCATGAATTACGCACGCCGCTCAACGCGATCATCGGCTTCGCGGGTCTGATCCGAATGACGGCGGGGAAGGCGGACACGTCGGCGACCGTCGAGCGCGCGGAAACCATCGAACACAGCGGCGAGTTCCTGCTGCTGCTCATCAACGACATCGTCGATGAAACGAGCCTCCGGCTCGGTCGGCTGAGCTTGCAAATCCAGCCAACGGACCCCGTCGAGCTGTTGGATGCCGTCGCCAGGATGCTGGCGCATCGCGCGGCGACGAAGGACCAGGTCCTAGATGTGAAGGTCGCGACGCCCCCGCCGCCCATTGGGGCCGACCCCGTGCGCTTGAAGCAGGTTTTGGTGAACCTCGTGCAGAACGCCATCAAGTACAGCCCGCGCGGGACACAAATCGTCCTAACAACGCGGATCGATAACAGAGCCGACGAGGTGCGCCTCTCGGTCGTCGACGAGGGGCCGGGGCTATCCCAGGCCGACCTTGAACTGGCGCTACAGCCCTTCACCCGGGTCGGCGACGCGGGTCGCGAAGGCGGTAGCGGCATCGGCTTACCGCTGGCGATGAAACTTGTACAAGAGATGGGCGGGGTAGCCGACGTGGACAGCGCGCCGGGCCGGGGAACGGCCTTTCACATTCGTTTACCGGTGGCGACTTCGAGTGACTAGGGTTAACACGCCTTCGTCGCCGGGCCGAATCTTCTCCATTCTAGCACCAAATCAACAGTTGCCGGTTGTCTTCGCCATTATCTTCCGTCCGACGCCTTCGGTGTCGAGAAGAGTTTGATGAGATGTGGCGACCAAGTGCTCTTTCGCAACCAGCCGTGACCGTGGCCGTCGATAGCCGACCATTCCTGGTCCGGGCCCACGGGCACCTCTGAGCAGAGGTTCGGCGGCCCGCGCCTTGTAACCCAAAGCCGCCATGAAGGCAGCTGAAAGCAGTTATTGTGGTTGTCCGATGCCCTGCATCAACGCACACGATCCAAGGTTCCGCGTGCTCTCCTTGGAAATTAAGTCCCCGACGACTGACCTGAGTTCGCGGTCACTGGACACGCGCGCATGATGGCGTTGGTGCCGAGACCGTCGGGCTGTGCAGAGCACGATCTGCGCCCGCCACACGTGTTTTTGCGGGGTGTTGCGATCCCGGACGACGGCCTCGAGACGATGGCGGTCATCCGGGGAAACCTCAAAACTGATAACGGTCAGCATGCCCCAGACTCGCACGCGGTGGCCGCCAGGGGAATCCCCTGCGGAACCCACCCGTTAGGCCTGAACCAGTAGGTTCTGTCACAGGTACGTTCTTCCCGTCCGGCTGACAACCGATCTGGCGATCGGCGCTTGCCGTTCACACATTACGACCAGGAGGTGAGACATGGTCCGGTTCACGGCACTCCTTCTGGCAGCAACGCTGATCGCGGCCGGCGTCGTCATCGCCCGCGGCCTGTGGCAGCTGTACGCGGGTACACGCGACGGTCAGCGCGCGCGGTCCGTGTGGGGTGGCTCGAACGTCGCACTGGGCGCCGGTACGTTGACGGCGGCCTATGGCATCGTCCCAGCGGCCGAGATCTTCATCCTGAGCACGCCGATCGTGGCCGTCCTGGTCGCCGGCTTCGCCATCGGCATCGATCTACGTGTCCGGCGGCAGATGCTTGGCAACCGCTTACGTCGCCGTCTGACGGGGGCGCCGGCGCGTCCGCCCCTGGGCAAGCGCACCGGCGGGACCATCAAAACGGAGGGAGCGCGGCGTTAGTCGAATACCTCTTCTTCCGTTGACAGCACGAGGCCTTGTCGGGCTCGCTTTCGCGGGTGGAAACCAACAGGGAGGCTCGAGATGACATTTCCAGTCAAACGTCGGCATTTCCTGGCCGGCATGACCGCTGCCCTTGTCAGCGTCGGCATGCTCGGCGGAAACACGGCGACGGCCCAGGACACCACCACAATCAAAATGTCCTACAACGGGCCGCCGAAGGTGGAGAAGAACGCCGTCCACCGTTTCGCAACCAACTTCAAGGAACTCGTCGACCTGCGTACCGGTGGGGCGATCCAGGTCGAGCTGTACCCGAACAGCCAGCTCGGCAAGGAAGCCGCCCGCATGGAGCAGGTGATGAGCGGGCCGATGATCAACGTGGCCTCGCTCGCCGGGATGCAGTCGGTGTTCCCGGAAATCTTCGCCGGCAACGCGCCGTTCATGTTCAAATCGTTCGAAGCCGCGCACCATTTCTACGAAAACGGCAAGTACTGGCAGCAGGCCACCAAGGCTTTCCACGAGCGCACCGGCGCTTATCTGCTTGAGGCGGTCGAAGAGGGTGGCTTCCTTGCGTTCACGAACTCGCAGCGGCCGATCCGTTCGCCCGAGGACTTCAAGGGCCTGAAGTTCCGTGCGATGGATCAGAGCCAGGTCGCGCTCTATAAGGCGTTCGGCGCCTCGGGCACACCGATCCCATGGACGGAAGTCTACACCGCGCTCAAGACCGGTGTCGCCGACGGGCAGATGAACCCACCGATGTACATCATCATCGGCAGCCTCCATGAAGTCCAGAAGTATATGACGATGGCTAATATCCAGTACTCGATGCAGTTCCTGTTGGTGAACGGGTCCTGGATGGATCAGCTGCCCAAGGCGCACCAGAAGGCGATCCGACAGGCCGCGCACGACGCCAACGTGATCAACCGCATCTGGGTGGAGGCGAAAGTCCAGGAGCGCGTGAGCTTCCTGAAGTCCGAAGGGATGCAGGTGTACTACCCGACGGAGAAGGAGATGGAGGCGTTCCGCGAGCAGGGGCAGCCGGCCTATAACGAATGGCTCGCGGAGAAGATCGACCAGAAGTGGATCGACATGGCCAAGAAGAGCGCGGCCAAGGCGAACGAGATGGCCGCGAGCGGGTCATGATGGCGTCGTAGCCTGAGACCCGCTTAATGGCGTCGCTGCGAGAAGAGGCGGCCGTCTGGGCGCGACGTGTCGAGCGCGTCAGCACCTGGGCGGCCGGCCTCTGTCTGACCCTGAACGTCGGCGTGATCGTCTTCGCGGTGGTCGCCCGGTACGGCTTCGACGTGTCGCCGATCTGGACCGCCGAGTTGGCTCGATACGCCCTCATCTGGTCGGTCCTTCTTGCCGGTGCGGCCGCGCTACGGCGCGGGGAGCATATGCAGATTCGGATCGTCGTCGACCGGCTTCCACCGGCGTTCGCTGCCGTGATCCAGGCCATACGACGCTTCGTGGTGCTGGGTATCCTCGTCTTCATGACCGTCATGGGGGCGTATTACGCCCAGAAGGTCTCCGGGATGACGACGCTGGCGATGAACGTCTCGCGGAGTGTCCCGACAGCGTCGATCCCGGCCGGTATGGGGCTGATGCTGCTCCAGTATGTGCTGATCCTGATGGCCGGTTCCGCCAACCGCCGGAACGAGGAGGTCGTGCCGTGACCTGGGCGATGCTCGGGGTTTTCGTCGTTCTGATGGTGATCGGCGCCCCGCTTTTTGTCTCGCTTCTGGCGGCGGCCCTGACCGGCTTCGCGTGGATCGGCGATCCCTCGATGCTGCGGATCATGGTCCAGCAGTATTTCGGTGGCATCGACGTTTTCACGTTGATGGCGATTCCGTTCTTCGTCCTGGCCGGTACATTGATGAACCACGCCGGGCTCACCGACCGGCTCTTGGTCCTGTGCCGATCGGTCGTGGGCTATCTCCGCGGCGGTCTGGGCTACGTCAACGTGGTCGCCAGTATCCTGTTCGCGGGCGTCAACGGTTCCGCCGCGGCGGATTCCAGCGCCCTCGGGTCCATCCTGATCCCGGCGATGGAGAAGGACGGCTTCACGCGCTCCTACGCGGCCGGTCTGACCGCCGGCAGTTCGCTGATCGGGCCGATCATTCCGCCGTCGATCTTCATGATCCTGTACGGGACGATGACGGGCACATCGATCGGCGGCCTGTTTGTCGCCGGAATCATCCCGGGGCTCGTTCTCGGGACCGCGTTCATGGCGTTGAACTGGGCTCACGCCAAGCGGGCCGGGTTCCAGCCGACCGGCGAGCGATTTTCGCTGTCAGCGCTTGGGCGGGCCGTGATTTACGCGGTGCCGGCTCTGGTCGCGCCAGTGATCATCCTGGGCGGCATTATCGCGGGCGTCGTGACCCCGACGGAGTCCGGGGCGCTCGCGGTCGCCTATGTTGTCGTGGCCGGGTTTATGCTGACTCGGCAGCTGACCGTGAGCGCCCTGGCGCGGTCGATCGCCGAGACCGCGCGCCTGTCCAGCGCGATCTTCCTGATCATCGCGGCGGCCGCGGTGATCGGCTGGCTGTTGTCTTTCAACCAGGTGCCGCAGGCCTTCGCGGGCTTTGTGCTCGACTTCGCCCACAGTCCGCTTCTGGTTCTGCTGATCCTGAGCGCCATCACCTTCGTGATCGGCATGTTCATGGAAGAGATCGCTGCCCTGGTCCTGCTGACGCCGGTCTTCGCCCCGGTCGCGACAATGGCCGGGATCGATCCCTTCCACTTCGGGATCGTGATGACCCTGAACATCACGATCGCCCTGATCACGCCCCCCATGGGTGCGTGCGTCTACATCGTCTCGGCCGTCGGCCGTGTCCCGCTGGAGGACCTGTTCCGGAGCATCTGGCCGTTCGTCGCAACCGCTCTCGTCGCTTTGTTGGCGATCATTCTGGTTCCGTCGGTGACGACGGCACTGCCGGCCCTGTTCGGGTTCTGAAGGTTGATGTGGCAGGAGCTGGGTGCCGTATGGATCGCTGTACGACGCCCACTTAAGGGTGAAGCGTAGATGCGCGGCTAGAGTGGTTCAGCCCAGACGGAATGTTCCCTGTGGGCCGTGTGTTCAGCGTAGCGGCGTTCCGGCGCGCGGCCTCATCTTGTCGGTGTCCAGATCGATCTCCAGGCGATGCACCCCGTGCAGGCTGGTCTGATCGTCCAGGTTCGTTACGGCCGCGCCGTCTCTACGATCGTAGCTTGGGGCCGACACGGTTTCCGATGCAGCCGACGCGGCCTTCGGCAGGCTCAGATCCAGGCCGTCGGTGCTCGCCGACGCCGGCGGCGACATTTTCGCAGTGGGGGCCGCAGCGAGTTGCAGGCCATGTTGCCCGTGCCCGTAGACGTCCTCGCCGCCGACCAGATGGCTGCCAAAGACAATGCGCGCGGCCAGGAAAATAGCCTCGGCGACGCGACCCTTGCGGTCCTCGCGCTGTCCGGTGTCGATCGGGCGATGGGTCCGGGTCGTGTCGAAATTATTTACAGTTATCCTGCGAACTAGTCCAAACCTGTTATACTCCGAGTCTCTGGAGACCCGAATTCGGGCTTGACGCGAGTTAGAATCGGGATTCAGCTGCGAGCATGATACGCCCCGGTTTCCTCTCCTTTGAAGATCGCCGCGAACTCGAAGCGTGCGTGCGTCGGCATCGCGTGGACCACGGCGTTGCACGGCGGGCAAATGCCCTTCTGCTGCTGGATGACGGCAAAAGTTGCGCCCAGATCGCGGAGTTCCTGTATCTGGACGACGATACGATACGGGGATGGCACAAGGCGTATCAGCGCGACGGCTGGGAAGCTCTGGCTCGGGATG
>NZ_NRRL01000168.1 GCF_016583645.1 Rhodovibrio sodomensis
ACTGGAACCCCTCGGCCATATCCCGCCGGCGGAGGCAGAGGCGAAATTTTTCGAGCTGGACGATCAGGCCGCCATGGCGGCCTGATCGTCCAACCACCGCAGCCTCCGAGAAACCCGGGACACCTCAGGCATCAAGACGGTGCTTCTGGAGGCCGGCAAGCGCCACACAATCGACGAGTTCGTGAACGACGAGTGGGCTTCCTTTTCGCAACTCGCCTGGCTGGACATGCGCACCACGTCGGGCAGCTGGCGGGTGGCTAAGGATTTCGAGAACCTGCCCGCCTGGATCGTGAAGTCGGTTGGCGGTTCGACCGTGCACTGGGCGGGGGCCAGCCTCCGCTTCCAGGAGCACGAATTCGAGGCGCGCACGACCTACGGCGAAATCGACGGGGCCAACCTGCTGGACTGGCCGCTGACGCTACGGGATCTGGAGCCGTACTACGCCCGCGCCGAGGACAAGATGGGCGTAACCCGGACCAACGGCATCCCCGGTCTGCCAGGCAACAACAATTTCAAGGTGATGTACGCCGGCGCTACCCGGATCGGCTACAAGGACGTCCACACCGGGCGGATGGCTATCAATAGTCGTCCGCGCGACGGTCGGCCGGCGTGCATGCAACTCGGCTTCTGCTTCCAGGGCTGCAAGTCGGGCGCCAAATGGTCGACCCTCTACACAGAGATCCCGAAGGCCGAGTCGACCGGGAATCTAGACCTTCGCGCGCAAAGCCACGTCATCCGGATCGAGCATGACCAAGCCGGCAAGGCGTCCGCAGTGGTCTACGTCGACAGGAACGGCAATCAGCAGCGCCAGAGGGCGCGCGCTGTGGCCGTTGCCGGCAACTCGATCGAGACGCCGCGCCTGCTGCTGCTTTCGGAGAGTCAGCGGTTCCCAGACGGGCTAGCCAACTCCTCCGGCCAGGTGGGGCGCAACTACATGCGACACATGACCGGCTCGGTCTATGCCACCTTCAACAAGCCGGTGAACGCTTACCGCGGCACAACCATGGCCGGGATTATCAGCGACGAGTCGCGCCACGCCCCCGAGCGCGGTTTCGCCGGCGGCTACGAGATGGAGACGCTATTCCTGGGCGTACCGTTCATGGCGGCCTTCCTTGACCCTGGGGCGTGGGGCGCGGAATTCGCCGCCGACATGGACGCTTACGATCACATGGCGGGTATGTGGCTGGTCGGCGAGGACATGCCGCAGGAGTCCAACCGGATCACTCTACACGACAGCGTCAAGGATCAGTATGGCCTGCCGGTCCCCAACGTCCACTTCGACGACCACCCCAACGACATCGCCATGCGCTCCCATGCCTATAAGCAGGGCGCGGCGGTGTACGACGCCGCGGGGGCGCTCAAGACGATCGAGACCCCGCCCTATCCGTCCACCCACAACCTGGGCACATGCCGGATGAGCGCGAAGGCGGCGGACGGCGTTTGCAACGGCTTCGGCCAGAGCCACGACATCGCCAACCTGTTCGTCTCCGACGGCAGCCAATTCACCACCGGCGGTGCGGAGAACCCGACGCTGACGATCGTGGCCCTGGCAATCCGGCAGGCGGACTACATCGCCCAGCAGATGCAGGAGCGCGCGATCTAGACCTACCGTTTCCCTTTTGCTGCCGGCGGTCGCGCGGCCGGGTCTCCGGCGGCAGGGAGCTTCGGGACCTACCGGGAACGTCTTGCCGCCTGACCTCTCGCGGGATGGCGAAAATCCGGCCTTGGGTGCCGGCCGGGCGTCGCCTACCCTCAGCGCGTCCGCGCGCCGGCGCGTCTCCCGCGCCGCCGGTTATCCATTCATGTCCGAGGTTTTTGGAGACTTCACCAATGGCGAAACTGGTGCACATGATGATCCGGGTGGTCGACCTGGATCGGTCGATCCGCTGGTACGGCCAGGCGTTCGGCCTGGAGCCGGCCGGGCGGTTCGAATTCGACAGCTTCGACCTGGTCTACCTGCGCAACCCCGAGAACGACTTCGAGCTCGAGCTGACCGCGAACAGAGACCGCAGCCAGCCCTACGAGCTGGGCGAGGGCTACGGCCACGTCGCGCTGGTGGTCGACGACCTGGACGCCGAGCACGCGCGCTTCACGGCCGAGGGTTTCCAGCCCAAGGACATCAAGCAGCTGGAGCACGGCGGCCGGAAGCTCGCCCGCTTCTTCTTCGTCGACGACCCCGACGGCTACAAGGTCGAGGTCATGGAGCGCTACGGCCGCTATCAATAGGCGCGCTCTCCGCGACCGCCTGGGCGCGCGCCCAGTCGACCTCGACGCCGAGGCCTGGGCCCTGCGGCACCAGGGCGCGGCCGTCGGCGAAGCTGACCCCGCCCGAAAGGATGCCCTCGGCCAGGGTCAGGAACGAGACGTGGCCCTCGCAGTCGACCGGGTAGTGGGTCGGGATCGTGCTCGCCAGCTGCGCGCTGGCGCTGTCGCCCAGCAGGGTGAACGGGTTGGTGTCGACGCTGACGCCGATGCCGGCGGCCTCGCAGATCGTCGCGATCCGCATCGATGGGTAGAGGCCGCCGACCCGGTTCAGCTTGATCACCACGCGGTCGCACGCCTCCGCCCGGATCAGCTGCATCACGGCGTCGGGCGCGCGCACCGGCTCGTCGAGCACGACCGGCAGGCCGGCGATCCGGCGCAGCTGGGCGTGGCCGGCGTAATTCTCGTACGCCAGCGGCTGCTCGATCGACAGGTTGGGCCGGCCGGCGAACGCCCGCAGGGCGGCCGCGGCGTCGCCGGCGTTGCGCCAGGCCTGGTTGGCGTCGGCGTCGATCATGATCTCGGGGCCGACCGCGTCGAGCGCCGCCGTCAGCTTGGCGAGCTCGGCCGTCAGCCCGGCGCGCGACCAGCCGTGGGCGAGCAGGCTCTCGCCGACCTTGATCTTGAGCGCCTTGAACCCCTGGGCCGCGAAGGCGCGCGCGCCCTCGGCCATCGCCTCCGGGGTGGCGTGGTAAAGGTTGGTCAGCTGGTCCAGCCGGTCGCGGAGACGCCCGCCCAGGAGCGTCGCGGCCGGGACGCCCAGCGCTTTCCCGGTCAGGTCGTGCAGCGCCATATCGACGCCGGCGCGCGCCGCGTTGCCGCCCGGCGCGGCGCCGGCGTAGCTGCCCAGCATGGCGGCGTGCGCGCCAGCGATGTTGTCCGCCGGCCGGCCCTGCAGCGCCTGCGCGTAGAGCGCCAGCACGGATTCCATCTGCGTGCGTGTCTCGCCCAGGTACCAGGTCTGGGTGGTGGCCTCGCCGTATCCGACGGTGCCGTCCGCTGCGGTGATCCGGACCAACAGCGACGGCAGGGTGCCCGGCCAGACCGAATCCGCGTCGCCGTAGCCCTCCTTGATCAGGCGCGGGGCGAGCGGCACCCAGTCGAGCGCGGCGATGGCGAGATCGGCAGGCATGACGGCGGCCTTTCGGTAAACCGGCTGACGCGGGCGCAGACGTCGGCCGGGAGCGGCCGACACCTGCCGGCAGTTAACCCTGATCAGCCGGCTGCGCCAGCTCAAGCACAGATCGCTGGCAGCACGGCGGACACCACGACGGCTCAGCGGTACTGGCGAACCGCAGCGCGTTGGACGCCGACCAATATAGAAATACCGGGAAAGTTGGTGGAGCCGGCGGGACTCGAACCCGAGACCTCTACAATGCCATTGTACGAGAGCGATCCCTAAGTCGTTGTAAAACGGGGATATGTCCTTTTCATAGGCCCGTGAACTTTGCAAGAACATCCATCGGTAACTAAGCACTACGTGAGCACTCTCTATATGGGGGGTCGAGAGCCGGTTGGTGCGGCTCCCCAATACCGACATCGTAATGGCCTGATCCTTGCGGACTGTGCCGACCAAACGTGTCCGATGCGGGCATGTGACGGTTGGGCCTGCCGCTCTGATACGCGTGCGTTACGGCCTGGCGAAGACGCCAGCGGTGATCAACGGCCAGCCAGACCCCGTCGGCCAAGCGCCAAGCCCTTGTGGACGAGTTTCAGAACGCGGCGCCAGGTTTCGACGTGTTGGTCCTCGCACCGCGCGCCGCGGGGGCCGACCTGACACTGACCGCGGCCAATCATGTGATCCACTTGAGTCGCTTGTGGAACCTGGCCGTCGAAGATCAGTGCAACGAACCCGTCTATCTGATCGGTCAAGACAAACCGGTTACCGTTTACTGTCCAATGGCGCGGTACCCTGCGATCGGCGATCAGTCATTCGATCTCAAGCTGAACGATCTGCTGTGGCGGAAGCGAAGCATGTCCCAGAGTTTGCTCGTCCCGCAGGAGAGCGACAGCGATTACACGACGCTGTTCGAAGAGACGATTGCTGCGGAATAGCGGAGTAGGGTTGCCCATTTCGGCGAATTCGCCTGGGCGTTTCGGTTGAAACCGCCACACCGGGTTCGGTGAATTCGCCCACCCGGTGCCGGTCGCATGAGAGTTCGGGGCGCGGGCCTTCTTGTTACAGCTTAGGGGTGTGGGTGTTCTGGCGGCAAGCTGGATATCGCCCGCACTCGTCCAGGTAGTCCACAGCCACGGGGGACCGCGCGCGCCCATCAGGCGCAGCGCGCGGGCCACTCCGTGCTATGGACCCACCTGGGCGAGCGCGCTCACGCGGCCTCCTCGGATGCCTTCGCGGCGCCGCGCTTGCGCATGGACTCGCCGGTGAGTTCCAGCCGGTGGGCGTTGTGGACCAGCCGGTCGACGATGGCGTCGGCGTAGGTTTGATCGCCGATCACGGCGTGCCAGCGATCGACCGGGATCTGCAAGGCCAGCAGCGTGACCCGGCGGTCGTGACGATGGTCGATGACCTCCATGAGGTCGAGGCGTTGGGCGGCGGTCAGCTCGGTCATGCTCCGGTCGTCGACGATCAGCAGATCGAGCCGGGCGAGCCGGCGGAGTTCGCGCGCCAGCTTGCCTTCCACCCGGGCAGTGGCGAGCCCGTCCAGCAGCCGGGTCAGGCGGGTGTACTGGACGCTGTAGCCCTCGCGCGCGGCCTGGTGCCCGAGCGCGCAGACCAGCCAGGTCTTGCCGGTGCCGGTCGCGCCGACGACCACCACCGGCCGGTGGTCGGGGATCCAGCGGCAGCTCGCCAGCTCGCGGAGGACCGTGCGGTCCAGGCCGCGCGGGGAGTTCATGGCGAGATCTTCAAGACACGCCTGCTGGCAATCAATTCCTGATGCCCGACTGGATGCGTTGGTGTTGAGAGAGGGTAGACGTCGACCGCGCCTCGGAACCGCGCGGCCGACGCGACAGGTCAAGCGTCGCCGCTTTTTGCGTCCGGCTCGCCCCGGTTCGACGCAGCGGTCTTGCTCTTTCTGGCACCCGGGCGCCGAGTCGGGATCAGCTGGGCGAGCCTGTGGTCGAGTTGCTGAGCCGAACGTTCGGCCGCGTCTGCCCGCGCTTCTGCCTTGATCGCCCGAGCCTCCGTCTCGCGCAGCTCCGCTTCCGTCTGAACGCGGGCTTCTTCAGCGGCCGCCTTGGCGTCAGCTAGCTCGCTGGTCCGTCGTTTGAGCTCTGCGTTCTCCTGAGCTGCGTGCTGAAGCTCTGCATGGAGCTCAGAGCAGCGCGCCTCCGCCTGCCGCCAGCCGGTAATCGCGTTGTCGCGCTCAGAGGTAATTGTCTGGCACCGCTCGTGGGCAGCTGCCATCTGTGCACTGGCTTCGCTCGCCTGCTTTTCGGCCTCATTCGCTGCCACGCGAGCTTGATCGACCTTGGCTTCAAGCTCGGCCGTCGTTTTGGAAAGATGGTCAGACCACCGCTCGGCGTCGTCAGCACGGCTGGAGACGTGATCATGATCGCGTTGAAGCTGCTCAAGGTCATTCGTTAGTCGGGCGACCTGGGCCTCAAGCTCCGGAACCTGCTCACGCAGGCTTGCCAGCTCTTCAGACTCCACTACGAGTTGTTCCAGCTCGCTCGTCGCGGTCTGGTGGCGCTCTTGGAGGTCTTGGAGAAGGTGCTGGTAATTGCGCGTGACACGCTCGACCTCTTCGCGGTGGCGACGATTCTCGTTCGATGCCTGTTCATCGAGGGCTCGTGCTACCGCGTTGGAGATCGAGTTGCTGATCTGATCGACCGTGCCCCGCAGTTCGACGATCTGGCGCGCGACGCTATCGGGCAAAGAAGCATCGCCTACACTGCCTGCGTCATCCGAAGCTGTTGTCTCAGCTTCCTGTTCAGCCATATGCGTATCGCGGAGCGGCTTCAGATGTCGCTGGATCGAAGAGTAGCTACCCCCGCCGATCTCTTCGCGAATGGCGTCCTGAGTAATGCGCGGAACGGGTGTCCCGTTCTGACGCAGGCGTTCGAATGCTTCCCTGACCGCGGCCTGGGTCGCCTTGCTCCGTTGACTCATGTCTGTTTGCCTCTGGCGTCCGTATCGTATCGTGTCAGTACGGTACGATACGCAGGTGTATTGACCGCCCATTCGGGCGGCGGTGGCTGACGCGCCAGACTGATCAGGGTATGTGTCCCCCTGCGCGCCGCCAGCGATATGGGGGTGGCTGAGAGAAGTGGGCGGATTGAAGTTTCTGGAAGATTCCCAGGCTCTTTAGAGCCTGTTGCAGAATCGCGCCCTCACGTGGCGCACCCGGTCCGGGTTCGCGTCTTAATTGACTCCGCGACGCGCGTTTGACTCTATCTCAGGTGTAGGCGCAGCCCTGAGGGAGACGGACATGGCGGGTTTCTTCCGCGCCCCGGACCGCTGCCAGCGATACCTTCTGCCGGTTGACATGATGGACTGGTTGCCGTCGGGCGACATCGTCCACTGGGTGGTCGACGCGGTCGAGCTCATGGACCTCTCGGCGTTCGAGGCCGAGCACCGGGTGGGCGGCGCCGGCCAGGCGCCGTTCGCCCCGAAGGTCCTGTTGGCGTTGCTGATCTACGCCTACAGCCAGGGCGTGCGCTCCAGATGGGGTATCGCGGCGGCCACCCTCTGAGATGTTGAGGAGAGGGTGGCGGCCCTCCAGGGATGTTAACACGAACTCCGCAGAGCGGGCTCAAACATTCAGCAGAAGGAGGACCGCCATGACCAAGTATGCCGCGTTCGATGTCTCGGTCAACGACAGCGCGCTGTGCATCATGGATGCCGACGGCAACATCGTGGAGGAGACGAAAGTCGCCAGCGAGGCCGACGCGGTCGCCGAGGCCTTGCGCCAGCACCGTTCGGACATCGGGCTTGTCGGTCTGGAGGCCGGTCCGATGTCGCAGCATCTGTTCGACGGCCTCGCCGAGGCCGGCTATCCGGTGGTGAGCTGCGAAACCCGGCACACCAAGGCGTTCCTGAAGGCCCGGCGCAACAAGACCGACCGCAACGACGCCAAGGGCATCGCGCAGATGATGCGCACCGGCCTGTACCAGGAGGTCCACGTCAAGACGCGCGCCAGCCAGGAGATCCGCACGCAGCTGGGCGCGCGCAAGACGCTACAGCGCCAGATGCTGGACCTGCAGAACAGCATCCGGGGCCTGCTTCTCTATCGCGGCGCCCGATGTCAAGACGGGTGCCCTCTTGGGTGGTGAAGGTTCCGCGAGGGTCATGCTTCTCTTCGTGGTCGGTGCGGAGACCGCCACACCATGGGGTCGGAGATGGGTCGGCGGGTCAATCTCAAGAACGGGCTCTGAGGGGCGGACCCTCAAGACCCACACAGGCTACCGCGGCCTCGCCGTACCCATCGCCCTCGCGGGGCCTCAGTTTCCGCCGCGGCGGAAAAACCGTTGGGGGTCGATGGACATCTAGATGGGCGCGTGCTCCCGGCTTCGGCTCTGGGGACTGCGGCCGGCAGGCGGCGCGCTCATACGGCGCAGAGCCTGCCGGCCGCAGCCCGACGGCTGTTGAGGGCGCCGGGCATTACGCCGCGGCTCCGCGCTGCCACTGGAACGGCGTGCCGTCGCACCACATCCGGTGCAGCACCTCCGCCAGGCGCCGGGCGAGCGCGACCTTGGCGCGGTCCATGCCGCGGCGCTTGGCGATGTCCATCGCCCACGCCTTGAGCCACGACCATTTCTTGGTGTTGAGCAAGATGGCGTTGGCTGCCTCGTAGAGCTGCGTGCGCACCGCGCGGTCGCCGCGCTTGTCGATGTGCCCGACGATGTCGACCTCACCGGACTGGTGGTGCTCGGGCGTCAGCCCGAAGTGCGCGCCCACCGACTTGGATTTGGCAAAGCGCTGTGGCTGGTCGACGCCGGCCTTGAAGGTGAGCGCGGTCAGCGCGCCCACACCCTGGGCCGTCATCAACAGCCGGCAGGTGGCGTCCCGCTCGGCCATCCGACGCAGCCGGCGGTCTAGTTCCTTGAACTGCGCGCGCAGCGTCTCACGCGCCTCGAGTATAGGCTCGATCGCCGCCTGCAGGCCGGGCTCGTCCGCGATCAGCGCCCGGACGCGGGCCGCGAACGCGCCGTCCGAGACCTGACCCACCTTGAGCCCGAAGGTCTTGAGCGTGCCCCGGAGGTGGTTCTGAAGGGCCAAGAGCTGGGTTTGCAGCGTCTTGCGCGTGCCCAGCATCGCCCGGATCTCCAGGCTGGGGCGCGTCTTGACGTGAACCTCCCGGTGCAGGTCCGCGCGCACCATGTGCGCCAGGCCGCGGGCGTCGTTGCGGTCGGTCTTGTCGTCCCAGCTATCTAGGAACTTCTTGGCCTTGCGCGTCTCGCAGCAGACCATCGGGTAACCCGCCTCGGCGAGCCCGTCGAACAGGTGCTGCGAGAGCGGCCCGGCCTCCAGCGCCACCAGCGCCAACTCGCCCCGATACGCCCTCAGCGCCTCAGTGATCGCCGGATACTCGCTCGCCACCTTCATCTCCCGGACGAGCGACCCGTCCGCCTCCATGACGCACAGGCTGCTGTGTTTGACCGAAACATCAAGACCGGCATACTTGGTCATGGCGGTCCTCCTTTCCTTGAATGTTTGAGCCCGCAACATGGAGCTCGTACTAACACTCTCGGAGGGCCGCCACCCTCTCCTCAACATCTGAGAGAGTGGCCCCGCCGCGATACCCCATCTCAAGAACTT
>NZ_NRRL01000169.1 GCF_016583645.1 Rhodovibrio sodomensis
TGCCGCCGGTGAACAGGCCGCGGGTGTACTCCTCGGCCCGGCGGGCGGCCTCGCGCACCGGGCGCGGGAACTGGTGAGACAGGTCGCGCATCGCCCCGCGCACCGAGCGGTAGGAGCGCGAGGACAGGATCCGCGACAGGTACGCGCTCATCGCCCCCACCGGCGGGGCGATCGACATGTCGTTGTCGTTCAGGATCACGATCAGCCGGCTGTTCATCGCCCCGGCGTTGTTCATCGCTTCGTAGGCCATGCCGGCACTCATCGCGCCGTCGCCGATCACCGAGACGACGTGGTTATGCCGGCCCTGTCGGTCGCGCGCCACGGCGTAGCCGAGCCCGGCGGAGATCGACGTGGACGAGTGCGCCGCGCCGAACGGGTCGTAGACACTCTCCGCCCGGCTGGTGAAGCCGGACAGGCCGCCACCCTGGCGCAGCCTGGTCATCCCCTCGCGCCGGCCGGTCAGGATCTTGTGCGGATAGCACTGGTGCGAGACGTCCCAGATCAGCTTGTCGTCGGGCGTCTCGAAGACGTAGTGGATCGCCGTGGTCAGCTCGACCACGCCCAGGCCGGCGCCCAGGTGGCCGCCGGTCTCGGCGACCTTGTCGATCATGTCCAGGCGCAGCTCGTCGGCCAGCTGGCGCAGCTGCCCGTCGTTCAGGCGGCGCAGGTCCGCGGGGTCCCGGATGGTGTCGAGCAACGGGGTCTTGGTGTCGTTACGCAAACAGCTCTCCCTCGCGAACGGGCGACGCGGCGCGGGCCCTCCCGCGGTCCGCCCAGTGACCTAAGGCTAGGACGGCCGGTTGACCACAAACTGCGCCGTATGCCGCAGCAGACCGGCCTTTTCGCCGAAGCGGTCCAGGTGGCCGCAGGCGGACTCGACCAGGTCCTCCGCGCGGATGCGCGCGCGCTTCTTGCCCATCAGGCCGACGAAGGTCGCCTTACCGGCGGCGGCGTCCTGCCCGGTCGGCTTGCCGGCCTGCTCGGTCGACGCCTCGACATCCAGCAGGTCGTCGGCGATCTGAAACGCCAGCCCCAGATCGCGGGCGTAGGCGCGCAGCGCGCCGCGGTCCTCCGGGCCGGCGCTGCCCAGGATCGCGCCCGCCTCGCAGGCGAACTCGATCAGCGCGCCGGTCTTCATCCGCTGCAGCTCGGTGATGCCGTCGAGATCGAGCTCGTTGCGCTCGTTCGACATGTCGACCTGCTGACCGCCGACCATGCCGCGCGCGCCCGCCGCCTCGGCGAGGCCGCGGGTCAGCTCGCCGCGGATCTGGGCGTCCTTGTGCGTGGCCGGCTCGCTCAGGATCGCGAACGCTTCGGTCAGCAGCCCGTCGCCGGCCAGGATCGCGGTCGCGTCGTCGAACTTGCGGTGCACCGTCGGCTGGCCGCGGCGCAGGTCGCTGTCGTCCATCGCCGGCAGATCGTCGTGCACCAGGGAATAGCAGTGCACCATCTCGACCGCCGCGGCGACCCGCAGCGCGCGCGGATCGCGGACGTCGAACAGCCGGGCGCTGGCCACCGTCAGGAACGGGCGCAGGCGCTTGCCGCCGCCCAGACACGCGTAGCGCATCGCCTCGATGACGCGCCCGCGCGGCCCGCCGATCTGCGGCAGCAGGTCGTCCAGCTGGCGGGTCACGGCCGCGGCGGTGCTCTTGAGGGCTTCGGAAAGATCGGTCACGGCGGTGTCGCGCGGGTCTATTCGACGTCCAGCGGCTCGGTCGACACCTCGCCGCCGCTGCCGTCGGAACTGCCGCCCGAGCCCCCACCGGAGCCACCGGAGCCGGACACGCGGATCTTCTCGATCTTGGCCTCCGCCTCCTTCAGCTTCTGCTCGCAGTGGCGCTTCAGGTGCGCGCCGCGCTCGTAGGCCTGGATCGCCTCGTCGAGCTTGCCTTCGCCCTTCTCCAGGCGCTCGACGATCTGCTTCAGCTCGGCGAGCGCGTCCTCGAAGCTCATCTGCTGGACGTCGGCAGGCGCGTGTTGGGGGGACGCGGCCTGCTCGCCGCCGGATTGCTTGGACTGTTCCGCCATGGCGTTGGGTTCGCTGGCTCCAGCTCACAGGGTCGTGGCGACGGTGGTGCGGGCGGACCGCGCCCGCCCAAAAAACGCGGGCGGACTGTAGACCCGCGCCCGGCCAGCGGCAAGCGCGCGGGCGACCGCGCGCCCAGCGAGCGGCGAGACGCAGCGGGAGGGCCGCAAATCCCCTCGCCCTTGAGGGGAGAGGGAGGGGCCCGCGGACCGTCAGGTCCGTGGGAGGGTGAGACTCCTCGCCTTACGCCGGGGAGTCCCACCCTCATCTAGCCTCTCCCCTCAAGGGAGAGGGACCCGCCGAAACGGCCGTCACTCCCCAATCCGCCCTACCCCGCCATCAGCGCCTTCACGTGCGCGGCGGCGCTGGCGGCCATGGATTCTGGCTCGTAGCCGCCTTCCATCACCGAGACGATCTTGCCGCCGTTGGCGGAGCGGGCGACCTTCATGATCTGCTCGGTGATCCAGGTGAAGTCGTCCTCCTCCAGGCAGAGCGCGGCCAGCGGGTCCTTCACGTGGGCGTCGAAGCCGGCGGAGATCAGGATCAGGTCCGGCTGGAACTTGGCGAGCTGCGGCAGCACGATGTCGGAGCAGGCCTGGCGGAAGCCTTCCGAGCCGGTCATCGCCGGCAGCGGCGCGTTGACGATGTTGTTGGCGCAGCCGCGGTCGCCCGCCTTGCCGGTGCCGGGATAGATCCCCCACTGGTGGGTCGAGGCGAGCCACAGGTCCGGGTCGTCCCAGAAGATGTCCTGCGTGCCGTTGCCGTGGTGGACGTCGAAGTCGACCACCGCGATCCGGTGCTGGCTGTGCACCGCGCGGGCGTGCAGCGCGCCGATCGCGACGTTGGAGAACAGGCAGAAGCCCATCGAGCGCGCGCGCTCGGCGTGGTGGCCTGGCGGCCGGACGGCGCAGAAAGCGTTGTCGCAGTCGCCCGTCACCACCGCGTCGACGGCCGCGCAGACGCCGCCCACCGCGCGCAGCGCCGCATCCCAGGAGCCGGGCGAGACGTTGGTGTCGGCATCGATCGGGGCCATGCCCTCTTCCGGGATCTTGGCATGCATGTTGTCGATGTACTTCTGCGGGTGCACGCGCGCGATCTGCTCGTTGGTGCCCATCGGGCACGCGTGCTGCTCCAGCGCCGCGAAGCTGTCGCCCTCCAGCGCCTTCAGGACCGCCTTCAGGCGCGAGGGGTGCTCCGGATGCATGCGCCCGGGGTCATGGTTGAAGCAGTCGGTGTGCCAATAAAGACGTGTGGTCATCGCGTGTGCCCTGTCGCCTCCCCGCCCGACGGTGCTCGATGGCCCGCGGTTGTTATGGTCCAGTCGCGTCCGCCTGCGTGCGGCGGCCGATTGTCGCGCGCCGCGGCGTTGACCCGCCCGAGGTGTAGGCGCGGCCGCGGCCCAGTCACGTGATCCGCGGATAAGCCGAGCGCACCCGCGCGCCGATGTCAACGCGCGGCGCGGTCGCCAATCCGCACCAGGGTCAGAATTGCTTTTCTCACAGCGTGCGCGCGCTCGAGGTTTTCGTCGGGTGCGCCGCCCCTGGCCGCCGCCCCTGGCCGAGGTCGCGCGCGGAAAGCCGCCGAACCCGCCTGCCTCCCCACGCCCACGATCACGCCGGCTTGTCCGCCGTCGCGATCACGTAGTCCAGGCCGCTGTAGGCGAGCTCCGGCGGCACCGCGAGCGCGGCGCGGGCGGCCATCCGGGCGGGCGTCGGCAGGTCGGGGAACAGCTCGGACCGGCGGGCCAGGTGCCGGTGCAACGGGACGTAGACCCGCTCGCGGATCGAGGTGATGCGCACGTTGGTGAACCCGGCGGCTTCCAGCTGGCGGGCGTAGGCTGGCGGGCGCACGGCGTTGGCCTCGGGGATCTTCCAGGTGCGCGCGGTAACCTCCCAGATCGCCCGCTGCACGGCGCGGGTCAGGGGATCGCCGGCGGGCGCGGCCGGCAGGATGTCTGCGGCCGCCAGCCGGCCGCCGGGTGTCAGAACCCGGAACGCCTCGTGGAAAAAATCGTCGCGGGTGTCGAAGTGGAAGGCGCATTCCAGCGCCAGGACGTTGTCGAAGCCGGCGTCCCCGACCGGCATGTCGGTCGCCGAGCCCTGCCGCAGGTCGATCCGGTCGGACAGCCCCTGCTCCGCCATCCGCCCGCGCGCGGTCTCGACCTGGCTTTCGGTGATGTTGAGGCCGACGATCGCCGCCGGATCGAACGCCCGCAGCCATTCCGCGTCCTGATCGCCGAAGCCGTAGCCGACGTCGAGCGCCCGGTCGCCCGGCTTCAGCTCCGCCGCCTTGCCCAGGAGATGCACCAGCGCCGTGCTGGCGGCGTCGACGCTCGCCACGTCGTCGCGCCAGAAGCCGAGGTTGAGGTAGAGGCCAGTCTCGCTCAGCGCGTTGGTGGCGATCGTCTCGTAGATCTCCGCCACGCCCGGCCGGGTGCGCGGGTCGACCAGCCAGCGGGCGAAGTCGCGCGTGCGCGGGTGGGCGGTGGCGGCGTTCATGACGGGCGGCCTCTTCTGGATCGTGGGCAGGGCGCTGCGGCGCGTTCCCTCTCCGCCACCGGGGGGAGAGGGGACGAACGGTGGAGGGGTCGGACGCTCATCTAACCTTTCGCGCCGCGGCCCGAGTTCAAGGCCGCGTGCCTTGATCCCACACGCCGGGGGCAGCATCCTGCGCGACCGATAGCACGGGCCGGCATGCACAACCGACCGGCCGGGCGAACAACGAAGGCTGCGCATCCGGGGAGGACACGCTTCATGGCCAACGCGCGCCACATTCTGGCGATCGATCAGGGCACCACGTCGAGCCGCGCCATCCTGTTCGACGACCGCGGGCAGATGCTGGGCGATGCCCAGAAGGAACTGCCCCAGCACTTCCCCAAGTCCGGCTGGGTCGAGCACGACGCCGAGGACATCTGGCGGGACACGCTGGAAACGGCGCGCGGGGCGATCGAGAAGGCGGGCCTGAGCGCGCGGGACGTGGCGGCGATCGGCATCACCAACCAGCGCGAGACGGCGGTGATCTGGGACCGGGAGACCGGCGAGCCGATCCACCGCGCGATCTGCTGGCAGGACCGCCGCGGCGCGCCGCTGTGCGACAAGCTGCGCCACGGCGGCCACGAGCGGCTGATCCAGTACCGGACGGGGCTGATCATCGACCCGTACTTCTCCGCCTCCAAGATCGCCTGGCTGCTCGACAACGTCCCGGGCGCGAAGGAGAAGGCGCAGGCCGGCAAACTCGCCTTCGGCACGGTCGATTGCTTCCTCTTGTGGCGCCTGACCGGCGGTCAGGTGCACGCGACCGACGCCACCAACGCCAGCCGCACCATGCTCTACGACATCCGCCACGGCCGCTGGGACGACGAACTCCTGGCGCTGTTGGACATCCCCAAGGCGATCCTGCCGGCGGTCTGGTCGTGCGACGCCGAGTTCGGGCACACCCAGGCCGATCTGTTGGGCGCGTCGATCCCGGTGTGCGGGATCGCAGGCGACCAGCAGGCCGCGATGGTCGGCCAGGCCTGCCTGGACGAAGGCATGATGAAGTCGACCTACGGGACCGGCTGCTTCGCGCTGGTCAACACCGGCCAGACCGCGCCGCAGAGCCGCAACCGCCTGTTGACCACGATCGCCTACCGGCTGGGCGGGACCACCACCTATGCGCTGGAGGGCTCGATCTTCGTCGCCGGCGCGGCGGTGCAATGGCTGCGCGACGGCCTCAAGCTGCTGTCCAGCGCGGCCGAGACGGAAGCGCTCGCACGCCAGGCCGATCCGGAGAGCCAGGTCTACATGGTGCCCGCGTTCGTCGGCCTGGGCGCGCCCTATTGGGACAGCGACGCGCGCGGGGCGTTCTTGGGCCTGACCCGGCAGACCGGCCCCGCCGAGATCGCGGCGGCCACGCTGGACAGCGTCTGCTACCAGACCCGCGACCTGATGCAGGCGATGGAGGCGGATGGCGCCGACGCCCCGACTGCGCTGCGGGTGGACGGCGGCATGGTCGCCAACGACTGGCTGCTGCAGCGCCTGAGCGACGTCCTGAACGTTTCGGTCGAACGCCCGCAGGTGATCGAGACGACCGCACTGGGGGCGGCCTCGCTCGCCGGCACCAAGGCCGGGGTGATCGACGGCAAGAACGGCATCCGGGAGATCTGGCAGGCCGACAAGCTGTTCAAGCCGCAGATGGGCGCGAGCGAGCGCGAACGCCGCTACGCCGGCTGGCTGGACGCCGTCGGCCGGGTGCGGACCAACCGCTGAGGCCTCGCAAGCGGCCGCATCTGCGGGCCCTTGGCGCGAACCCCGGGCACACCTACGTCGTGAACCGGGTTGCGGCGGTGGCCGCGGCCGCGCCCGGCCGCGGCCACCGCGACGAAACCGAATGCCAAGCGCGAATCGATCAACGCCGAACCCGGCTCGGATCGCTGAATTTCGCGCTAGAGCAAAATCGATGAAGGTCGGGTCGACCTTCATCGTAAATTTTGCTCTAAATACTTGAAGAGAGAGCAAGAGTCAGCTGAAAGGTGCTTCCACCTCTCGGCGTCTTGCCCGCAGGAGGTCGAGATCCGATGAACCTGTCCAGCCTTGCCCACGCGACAGTCGCCGCGACCGCGGGCCTCGCGCTCGCCGGCGCGACCGCCGGCCCCGCCCTGGCGCAGAGCTTGAGCGTCGGCGACACCACGCAGACCAAGGTCGGCTGCACCTCGCCCGACCCGTACGTCGAGTTCGAGAAGGTCTACGCTGAAGACGGCCGTGTTGCCGCCTATAAGGTCCTGGCGCAGTCGCAGGCCTGTCAGATTCTGGAGCGACCGACCAACGTCGAGTTGCAGGAAGCGGTCGCCAGCTTCGACTTCGGCTGGGGCACCGGACAGGTCTGGCGGGTCACCCCGGTGAACCAGGACGTCGAGGCCCCGGACGAGCTGTTCATCCGCATCCGCGAGTAAGCGGCCGGCGTGCGCTGCGCGCGGCGTGTACCGGCCCGGCTTAGAGCAAAATCGATGAAGGGCGAGTCGACCTTGACCGTGAATTTTTCTCTAACTGCTTGAAGAAAGAGCAAGATTCAGCTGAAAGGTGGCTTCACCTTTCAGCATCCTGCTCTAGGTGAACGGGAACATCACCGCGCGCATGCCGGTGGCCACCACCTTTTTCGCCGGCCGGGCGTTGCCGCGCGGCGCGGCGCCGCCGTCCAGGTCGCAGGCGCGCCCGCACTCCGGGCAGGTCAGCACCGAAAGGCCGTGATCGGCCCCGACAACCGGCAGGTCGGTGTCGCAGTCCTGGCACCGGTAGCCGAGCGGACTTCTCGCCTGGGTCCACATACGCAACCTCCGCTTCATGCGCGCGCCGCGCGTCCGGCTCCTGAGACGCATGGCTGCCGACTCGCGCGACGGCGCGCCTGTCCGCGAACGCCGAACACTGGCGCCGCACCGACTCGCCAGCCCAGCGCTCGCAGGCTGGCGGGCGGCGATTCGTATGTAGTAGAGTCGAGGAGGAGCGCGGTGGCGGTGGGTCCCGGGGAGTAGCCGTTGGCCGGCGGCTTTCGCCCGATGCCGGTGCCTCAGTCCGGGCCGTCGCTCCGTTTCTCCGCCCCGCTCATCAAACGC
>NZ_NRRL01000170.1 GCF_016583645.1 Rhodovibrio sodomensis
TCCAGTTCCTCCCGGCGGGTCATACCATTCTGGAATCACACCCCGACTCCAGGGGTCAACCGGCGGATATGGAACGCGCAACGCAGCTCACATCGCCCGAACTACAGGGGGTGGGGTGAGCACGTACACGCGTGCCTCCTCCTCAGCGCGAATCTGCATCTCGCGACGCGCATCACGATACGCTTGGCCAGCAACAAGCGCGATGACAGCGAACACACCCAAGACGGCGAAAACGCCCAACCATGTGACAGGAGCTGTCTTTTCTTTACGCAATTTTAATCATCCAGACCGCGTTCAACCCTCGGGACTTCAGTCAATTTATACTATCATACCGTTAAATCTATCTATACGATCGGTTAGATTGCGAAATTACAGGTTTCCAAGGGATGATACCGCTCATTTGCTATGCGGCGAAGCTTCGATCATGCCAATGGATTGGTTTTCAATTAGGTACTTTTTCACGCCGATCGGTATCCTGGCCTCTCGCCGACCCACTCTCGCCGACCCACCTTGCCTCCCATGGCTTAGGCCCTACCAGCCTCCTCCCGCGTCATCCGGAACGGCGTGGTCGGGGTTCGTCCAGATGGTGTCAGGCAGGATCTTCCCTTCAAGGTCGAAGAAGAACCCCTTGATGTGTTCCGCGATCAGTTCCGGCTTGTCACGCTGGTGCGCGGCGAAACTGGTGGTGTTCTTTTCTTCCGTGCAGCCGATAATGAAACGAGTTTGGCCGAGATCATCGGTCAGAGGCAGCCGCAGGATTTCCACCCAGGCTTCGCGGCCAGACGTGAACCGATCCTTTACGACTAGGAACTGACCGCATGGCTCGTCGACAATTCTGTTTAGGTCTTTCTGGGCTTCGGCCTTTCCGGCGTAATGGAAGAATTCCAGAAGGTTTTTACCTGTCAAATCAACACCGATACGTTGGGCGACTTTCGTACCCATCAGGCGGATTTGAAAAATGGTTATGTCCTTCCGCTCGTAAATAACGAGGTTCGATAGGATTTTGCGGACTTCAGCCGGGTCGAGAGCTGTCTTGCGTGGCGGCCGCTCGATCGTGGCCAGACGTTCCCAGTACATGAAAAGCGCCTGATTGGTGCGGGATAGCACGCTTGCGACGTTTGTTCGTGAGAGGTTGACCGTCATTGTCGGGCTTTCGGTTCAGTCGGCGTCGACTGCAACACTAAATCCTTGGATTTAAGAATGAGTTTACCAATAAGGCTTAACGGGAGGCGAGCGTATCGGGGCGTGTTAGCAGGTCGGTACAGGAACTTCTGTTTGCCAGCTAAGGTGCGATTTATAGGCCGTCGCGAAGACTCGCCGAGGCGCCCTCAGGCTTGATCCGACGTTTTTCCCTGGCCGGCATTCGTCGCTACATCGATCTCAAGCACAAGACTGAAACGGTGTCGGGCAAAGACGATACGCTTGTTGGCCTGCCGCGGGATCGGGATCTCTTTGGAAAAACACCATCCGAGCAACGCAGCCGTCACTTCCGCGAGACTCAAGTCGAGCTTGACCTGTTCCATACCCTGGTTGCCAGTAGCCTGTACGCCGGTGAGCACATCCCCGTCGCCAACGGCTTTCACATGGCGCAGAGCAACCGTCTGCCGCTCCGGTTGCCGCTTGCGGACGAACCGCTGGAGGGCGGCAGCCGTTTCTACGTCGCTGAACTCGATATGTCGTTCTTCGAATGGCATTTCGCGAGCCCCGCTCATCCCGACAGATTAGGATTTTGCGAATAGTAAATTAAGAAAAAATAAATTTCCTGGCAATCCGGCTCCTTTATTCAAAAGCCTGCGTTGAAATCAGCAACGAAGCCGATTACAACGGCTCTGGGTCACGTCCCGAAGCACGCCCGGTCATCGCCGCTGTCCGGTGCCGAGGGTGCTACAGACGCCGGCTTTCCATGGCTCACCGGCAGCCTCGGGCCAACAGCGGCCGAACCGTCGCTCACCAATACGGGTGTCGGGATTTATTACAGAATCCCAGCTTCACGAGACCCGGGTGTAAACTCTACTTTACAAAACGTTTGGCCTGGTAATGGCCCCCATTTATAACCTATTGACATTCCTGAACGTTCGGATGTGGCATATGGCTTGCTCGATGCAGGACCAGACTCGAGCCAGCCTTGAGCCGAGGCTCCGAGGTAGGCGCTTCACGAACCCGACGAAGGAGGTCTCAATGAGGGCCCGACTTACATACGCTGTGGCTGCAATGATCGCAGGGCTTACCTTCGGTCTAGCGTTTGCGCCGAGTGTCAGCGCAGCCACGCTAACATTTGAAGACGGTAATGACTGGTTTGCCATTCAAGATGGTTACGAAGGCCTAAATTGGCAACAAGACGGCGGTAATTTCAACTTCGGCGGTTCCGGAAGTTTTGGTTTCAGTTCAAAGTTTGCGTATCTTAACTCGGGCGATCCCGGCGATACTGTTCCGCAGCCAGGTTTCATAGGAGCGAATGACGGCCAAATCATTAACTTGTCGGGCGGTGACTTTAGCGCGAATTGGGCCAACGGTTTGGATCTTACAGTCTCTGCCTTTCTGGATGGTAATAGCAATGGCAGCGTCTCAATCAATGACCTAGGTTATCGTACGCCTCAAAGTCAGACGTTCGACCTGACTGGTGATCGAATCGAGTTCGCTGTATCCGGACCGATCACTCTACCAAATGGAAGCCCGCTTTATGATTGGCAACAGTACGCGTTTGGGATGGACAACCTGAATGTCGAACTCACCAGCGCAGAAACTGGTGGATCGGCTGCAATTCCTGTCCCGGCGACCTTTGCTCTACTCGGCATCGGCCTATTCGGTGTTGGTATTGTAGGGCGACGGCGGTTATAAATACACAGTGCATCACTAACGTAACAGCCGCGTGCAGATTGTTGCTCGCGGCTCTTACTTATCCAGCTTGTTTTCAAGGTTTCCGGGTTTTGGCGGCTTTGGGTCATCCCTCGCCGCTCGGCGCCTGGCGGGCCGCGTCCGCTGCCGAAGGTACACCCGTCGACCACCTTCAACGTCTGACCGGCAGCCCCGGGCCAAGAGCGGTCGACCTCGTGGATCTCTCTTCCGAAATTGCCTGAGCGCGCGGATACTACCATGCCACCAAGTTTTACTCATGGGTTACGGAAAGTCCCGCCGCTAAAGTGTACTAGGTTGCCCCCGCCTCATAGCGATTGCGGTTACGATAAGAGCGAAGAATAAAAGAACACTTGTTGCCGGTATCGGAATCGCAACCCTATCTTCGGCGGATAAAGTATCTACCTGAAAGCTCCTACCTTGAATGTCCGAGAACCCCGATATCGGAAATGTATCCCCCAGTGTATCTAGGAGAAACGGTTCAAAACTGGGTGTTGATTGAAACGCCGCGACATTAAAACCGTCCAAACCTGTGGCGCCAGCCGCAAGGGCTGGGAGTATCCCTTCAAGCTTAAACTGTAGAGCTGTCCCTTGAAGCCCAAGGGTCGACAAAAACTCTAACGTGTTTTCGAACTCATTGTTCCGTAAGCTGTAGATGGGTGTTACCGACACTCCGCCGATCGGTTGGATGTAAGAAATCCGGTGAGTGCCGTCGGCAGGCATGCTCACCTTGCTCCGACGAACAAAGTTATTTGGATCAGAGCAATCAACCTCATCGCATACACTTACGGGACGATCAAAAACGTAATCGACCCAAAGATTAGGTTTGAATTCCAATTTCTGATCTAAGTGAAAGAACGACACAACGTCAAGGTCGAGCGCATTAAGCTCAAATGAGACAAGTGCTTGCTGGCGCCCAGTCTTGGGATCCGTGCCTCTACCGATATTACCATTGAAACCAAAAATTAAAGCGGGATTCAAAGATCCCGCAGTTCCATCTACGTCCCAATCCAGACGAGCGAAATCCGTATCAATCAAGCCATCGTCGAGCGCGAGGCTGCGCAGATCCCCTGTTTCAATGGCTTCCGCAACACTCCCACTGACCAAATCACGCTCGCCACTTGGCGTCGTACTGACAACGGAACCTGTACCTAAAGTGATTCGATTTCGATCTACGGGGACCGGTATCGACGAGCCGCCGACTAAGTTAAAGACCCCCGCATCGAAGTCTGGGGCCGCCGGAGTGTTCATTTGGGGCGTTCGCAGCAGAAGTTCACCAATGTCAATGGAAACAGGTGGTACAGGCCCGATTGGGGGCGTAATCGGGTTCGTAATCGAATATGCCACACTTAATGGTAAGTTGAACGTCAAGGATGGATCGTCGAAAAAGGACACGTCGGCGCCCGTCAGCCCGACCCCCGCAGAGAAAATGTTGTCAACCACGCTGCCGGTCGTATCGAACGAGACAATGTCGACAATCTCATCAATTTGTTCGCCTGTATCCCGATCAATCCCCGCGTACCGCACCATCGCGTCGACATCGTAATCAACATATTGGCCAATTTCCGCGCGGATTTCCGGATAGCGCGAGACAAGCCCGGTTCCTTCAGTAACCGGATCTGCCGCCATGCTGAGTTCTACGACATCACCCGCCTCCGGATCCATTTCCGACACAGTGATGGCCGTGTCGGCAGTATAGTCTACATCCAAACTGCCACCGTCGACTTCCAGGCGAGCGGCGAGTCCGGCCTCCACGCGACCGTCTAATTCGGCCACGGCGCCAACATCGTAAGGACGGTCAACCGGAGTTTGCGGTTCTGGTCCGATACCGTCTACCTGGATTCCGCCTGTCCGTGTCTCTTTAAACTCACCGAAGTTGCAGGGCGTATTCGAGATTGACTGGGTAAACGGATTGACACATACCTCGAAGCTGCGGGTGACGATACCGCCGCTAATGCATTCAGATCGCGTCGGTGAGGCCGAGAAAGTTGCCCCACCTACGCTGACCGAACGCCTCGTGGCAACGCAACTGCTTACAGCTTCATTCCACGCCTGCTGAAGGACCGGCAGCGGCACCGTCTGATCGATTCTAACTATGCGGCCTACATCGACGTTGGGCAGTTCGCTCTGAAGGAACGGGACGCGAACCTCACTCGGCGTGACCGCTTTGCCTGAGGGTCAAAAAACGGCTGCCCGCGAACTTCGAATTGAACACGGTCACTATAAGTGATGGGGCCAGCGTCCGCCGTGGCCGAAACGCAGGCTATCGGGATACTAAGCCACCACTTTCGCACTGTTCCATCTCCCTGTCCGCACAAGAGACCGCAATTGGACGTATAGTGCACGCATAGAGAACTTGACCGGCAATCTGCCGGCTTGGCACAGAACAGCACTGCAGTATAAGGCTGTTAGTATAGGAACCTAGTGTACAGATAGTTTAGTGCGTAGCAAGTGTTAAGAAACGAAAAATCTGTGCTACTGCGACCGACGGAGGCGTAATCTTGAAGGGGGTCCTTATTACCCCAAACGAAACTGGCCCAAACGAAACTGGTCTGTAGTCGTTCTCTCGCGAATCGCGAACGCCAACGGGTTATCCTCCGGAAGCCCTCGCAAAAGCGGTGCGCGAAACCGCGCTGGATCATCTCCTCGGCCGCCGACCGCTCATCGGCTGATAGCGCGCGCAACCGGGGGCGGGACTGACGGAGCGTCTGGAGCAGGTCGGATTGCGTAGCGGAAAGAGGCGATACTTCGGCTTGTGCGGCGGACATGACAGGCCCTTGCGGCAGGGGTCAACACGTAGAGAAGGTGGGTGCGTAGCCCGGGAGTCGTCGCGCTTTGTCTAGAGCGCGGCGAGGAAACGGATCGCGTTGGCGGAGATCAGCAGGGCGAAGGCGGCGTACATGATCCAGCGCTTCCAGACCCGCCAGTCGTCGCGCAGGCGCTCCAGCTCCTGAACGAGCGCGTCGCGGTCGGCGCGCAGCTGCCCAGTCAGGCGGGCGTGGCGCATCCGCCGCAGGTCGGTCATCTTGCGGGTATAGGAGTCGTAGTGCAGCGCCGGCACGGCGAGCAGCAGCGTGCCGACGGTCGCCATCCCAGCGAGCATCGCGTCCATGGGGCTCTAGGCTTTGCCGGGTGCCACGGTCCGGCCAGCGAGGTGCTCGAAAAGCGCCTCGCGGCCATCACTGATCGTGGTCGCACTGTCGATGTGGAAGCCGTTGGCGGAAGGCTGGCCGATCACAAGACCGCAGCGCGCGTCCGTGCCGCACGCCGCCAGGTAGCGCAGGATGCTGTCGACCTTGGGCCAGGGGGCGGTCGCGCTTTCAAGGCGCGAGACGTAGCTCGGCGACCAGCCGGCCTTTTCGGCGAGCTGGCGCAGGGTGAGTCCCGCGCGCCGCCGCTGTAGCTTCAGGCCGGCGCCGAGCTGCGCGCGCTGGCGGCTGTCCTGGTAGGCGCGTTCAGCCTCGGGCTTGCCCTCGAAGACTTCCTGGCGTAGTCCCTCCAGCCCGCGTGACGCATGCCCCTCACGCTTCGTTGGCTTTTTCGCCTTGGTCTGCTTTCCAGGCTTTACGCCCTGGCCGGCCAGCGTGCGGGTCTTGCCGGCGGGCGCGGTGGTGGTGGCGCCAGCGGCGCGGACACTGCTGCGCTTGGTCATGGCGCGAGCCTCCCGGGTCTCGGTCAGTGATCCTGGCGATGCGGGTTGACCAGGTTCAGGGCATGAGTCGCCGCCCGGAACAGCGCATCGCGTCCCGGCGCCTTGCGCTGCACCATCAAGAGCCGCATCGGCTTGGGCGGTCTGGCGTACTGGTCGATCACGAAGCCAACCCAAAGACGCCGCGTGCCGACCTGCATCGAGCTCGCCTCGTACCGGCTGTCCAGCGTGACACGGTCCGCGGGGTCGTCGAGCCCATGTTCAGCCACCTCCTCCAGGAAGCGAAAGAGCTCGATCCGCTCGTTGATCGGCAGCTTGCGAAGCCGCTCGACCAGCCGGGTGCGCCGAGGTTCGTCCCGTCGGTAGTCGACGATGAACCCCTCGTCCCCCAGCCCTTGAGAAGATGGCATTTGTTCACTCCAGAAGCAACCATTTCGTGGGCCGAGAGCCGGCAGGGTGGGCGGCGATGTCTGCCTTGGTGGCCGGAGGATAAGTGTTAGCTGGAATGTGCGGCCTATCAAAAAGAACTTGGAGAATGTAGGGCAAGCCGCGTCATGAATACCAACAAGGCTTCTCGACCCGCCGATCGGCTGGCGATGCTGATGAACGTGCACGCTGCGCGGCAGTATCGCCACGATCTCAGGCCAACGCAGTGGCAGGCGCTGCGGTTATTCGCCAGGCATTCGGGGAGCACCATCACCGAGGTCGCAAGATCCAAACGTTCAAGTTCCGGATCGCCGTCGGTTCTGGTGAAGCGGCTGGTGGCGCGCGGTCTCGTGGCGCGCACGGGTGGCCGCAACGTGTCGTTGCAGCTGACGGAGTCTGGATGGGACCTGCTGCGCCATGACCCGCGGTCGTGTCTTGAGAAGCAGGGTCCGGCGGAGCTGACCGATCAGGAGGCGGGTGAGCTGTGTCCGATGCGGGCCCCCCACGTTTCGTGATGCCGAGCGCCTGAGCCATTCTCCACCGTCCAGGTTCAGCGGACGGGAGCGGAACGATGGCCAAGACGCGCGAGGACCGGCGCCAGTTCTGGCGTGATCATGTGCAGGCG
>NZ_NRRL01000171.1 GCF_016583645.1 Rhodovibrio sodomensis
GGCCCGTCCACGCCCCGCGGGCGGCCGCGCCCGCGGGGCGTGGACGGGCCTACTCGAAGCGGTGGCCGAACCGCGCGGCCTTGGTCGCCAGGTAGCGCTCGTTGTGCCCGTTCGCCGGGAAGGCGTGCGGCACCCGCGCGCGCACCGGGATGCCGCAGGCCGCGAGCGCGTCCAGCTTGTCCGGGTTGTTGGTCAGCAGCCGCACCTCGGCGATGCCGAGCTGGCGCAGCATCCCGGCGGCCGGCAGGTAGACCCGCTCGTCCGCGTCGAAGCCGAGCGCGATGTTGGCGTCCAGCGTGTCCACGCCAGCGTCCTGCAGGCGGTAGGCGCGCAGCTTGTTGACCAGGCCGATGCCCCGGCCTTCCTGCGCCAGGTACAAGAGCACCCCGCCGCCCGCCTCGGCGAGCGTCTGGATCGCCCCGCGCAGCTGGTCGCCGCAGTCGCAGCGCAGGCTGCCCAGCAGGTCGCCGGTGAAGCATTCGGAGTGCAGGCGCACCAGCACCGGCTGGCGGGTGTCCGGCTGGCCGATCACGATCGCCAGATGCTCCGGCCCGCCGTCGCGCGGGCGGAAGGCGTGGACCCGTGCGTCCTCCGCGCCCGCCAGCGGTACCCGCGCGTCCGCCACCGGGTGCAGGTCGGCGGCGGCCGCCGCCTGCGCGGCCGCCAGATCGTCGGCCGCCAGATGGATCAGGTCGTGCTCCCGCGCCCACGCCTCGGCCGCGCCGCCGTCGAGCGCCACCGGCACCGACAGCACCGCCGGCAACAGCCGGCTCAGCCGGGTCAGGCTCAGGGCGCGCGAGCCCAGCGGACCGGCCGCCTCGATCCGATCCACGGTGGGCAGGCTGCGCTCGGCGGGCGCGGTCGGGTCGGCCAGCGCCAGCAGCGCGGCGGCGGTGCGTTCCGGCGTGTCGCTGGCGATCCGCAGGTCGACCGCGTCCGCGCCGTCCGGCACCTGCAGCCCGAGGGCCGCGGCCCGGTTCGCCGTCACCGTCAGCGCCGGGGGACCGCCGGCCAGCCGGCGCAGCCGCTGCGCCCCGTCGCCGCCGGCCTCCTCCGCGGCCAGGGCCAGCAGCGCCGCCCCGGTCGTCAGGGTCAACAGCACCGGGTCGCCGCGGCGCAGTTCGCCCGCCGCCCGGTCGATCCGCCGGCGCGCGGCGGCATCCGGGCTGGGGGACGGTGCGCTCTGGGCAGGACGGGGGGACGGGTGGCTCATACGGCTTGCGGGCGGTTCTTGGTGTTATACGGTTCACGTGCGGGCAGGTTGGGGCGCGCGGACCGCACGCCCGCGCAGCTTAGCCGGGCGCGCGACGGCCTGTCATCCGCGCGCGACGCCCGGGCGATCCGCGGCCAGCCGGACCCGAACCCGGGCGGTATCCGGGAAAGTGGGGCTTCGCGCCAGCGGCGCAAAGGTGTAGCACGGTCGGAGCATGGCGGGTCGCGCGCCCGCCGCCGGCGAGCACGAGCAGGGAGATGCCCCGGATGGCGGAGATCGTGTACCGCGACTGGGACCGGGCGCGCCTGGATGCGGAGGTCAACCTGCGCGCCCGCTGGCCCGAGCACGCCCAGTTCATCGAGCGCTGGGCCCGCGACAGCGCGGCCGTGCGCGGCCGGCGCCACGGCCTGATCGATCTGGCTTACGGCAGCTCGCCCGGCGAACGGCTCGACCTGTTCCCGGTTCCGGGCGCGGACCGGGCGCCGGTGCTGGCCTTCATCCACGGCGGCTACTGGCAGGCGCTGGACAAGGGGCACCACAGCGACCTGGCCCCGGCGTTCGTCGACCGCGGCATCGCGTTCGCCGCGCTGAACTACGACCTCGCGCCCAAGGCTAGGATCGGCGACATGATCGCGCAGGTGCAAAGCGCCCTGGCCTACCTGCACGACCACGCCGGGCGGCTGGGCCTGGACCCGGCGCGGATCTTCGTCGCCGGCCATTCGGCGGGCGGGCATCTGGCGGTCAGCGCGCTCGACCGCGCCTGGCCGCCAAAGCGCGGCCTGCCGCGCGACCTGGTCAAGGGCGGGCTGTCGCTCTCCGGCGTCTACGATCTGGAGCCGATCCGGCTCAGCTATCACCAGGCGGTGCTGAGCCTGGACGCCGACGAGGTCGCCGCCTGGTCGCCGATGCGCGCCCTGCCGGCGGATGCCGGGCCGCTGCTGCTCGCGGTCGGGGGGGACGAAACCAACGAGTTCCGGCTGCAGCAGGACGCGTTCCGGGACGCCTGGCAGGCGGCCGGGCTGCGCGCGCGCATCGTCGATCTGCCGGGCCGCCACCACTTCGACGTCGTGGAAACGCTGGCCGACCCGAACCACCCGCTGCACGCCGCCCTGGTCGACCTGATCGAACGCGGCGAGCTGCCGGCCTAGCGCGCGGGCAAGAGCCAGCCGGAAGGTATGGCTTCGGCGATTTCGCCCCCGCCTGAGACCGCGGACGGCCGGTCAACCGGCGGACACGTTGTCGTGACACGCCGCGCGCGGCCGGGCACGGCGGCTTGCGCCCCCGGGGGCGCGGTGGTAAGGGCGATTCGGGCAGGTCAGAGCAAGATGCCGAAAGGTGAGGCCACCTTTCGGCATCTTGCTCTCTCTGCTTCAAGCCGTTGGAGCAAAATTCACGATGAAGGTCGACTCGACCTTCATCGATTTTGCTCGAGGCAATCCGCCGGCCGGCCCTGCACGCCGGTCCAGCAGCCGAGGACACAGACCCATGACGGCCGCGACGGGCAAGAAAATCCTGCTGGTCGACGACGACGACACGCTGCGCGAATCGCTGGGCGAACAGCTGCGCCTGCACGAGGAGTTCGTCACCCAGGAGGCGGAGACCGGCGCCAAGGCGATCGAGCTCGCCAAGGCCGAGCATTTCGACGCGATCCTGCTCGACGTCGGCCTGCCCGACATGGACGGCCGCGAGGTCTGCCGGATCCTGCGCCGGAACAACGTCTCCTGTCCGGTGGTGATGCTGACGGCCGCGGAGAGCGACGCCGACACCATCCTGGGCCTGGACGCGGGCGCCAACGACTACGTCACCAAGCCGTTCCGCCTGGGCGTCCTGCTCGCCCGCCTGCGCGCCCAGTTGCGCCAGCACGAGCAGAGCGAGGACGCCGTCTTCACGATCGGTCCCTACACCTTCAAGCCGGCGGCGAAGCTGCTGCTCGACCAGAGCGAGCGCAAGATCCGCCTGACCGAGAAGGAAACGGCGATCCTGAAATACCTCTACCGCAGCGGCGACAAGACGGTCGGCCGCGACACCCTGCTGGGCGAGGTCTGGGGCTACAACGCCGCGGTCACCACGCACACCCTGGAAACCCACGTCTACCGGCTGCGCCAGAAGATCGAATCCGATCCGACCAACGCCGAGATCCTGGTCACCGAGGCCGGCGGCTACCGGCTGGTGCCTTAGCGCTCTCATTCAACAATTGATCCCCCTCCTCCACTGGGAGGAGGGGCAAGGGGAGGAAGGACCACGGGCATATGCCGTGCTTACCTCCTCTCCCTAGCCCTCTCCCCCCACTGGAAGAGAGGGGGTTGGGGTGCGGAGTGTGGGTGAACTAAGCCGCCGCCGTGCGCCCCAGGCGGACGCTGAGCCACATGCCGAGCGCCAGCGCGCCGGCGGTCACGGTGCCCAGGATCGGGGCGGCCCAGGTCCAGCCGCCGGCCAGTTCGAACGCCTGGGCGAGCAGGATCGGGCCCATCAGCACGCCGGTGTTGCGGCCGGTCATCATGATCCCGAAGGCGCGCGCGTTCGCCTGGCCCTGGCCGGCGATTCGGCTGGGCGCGGCGAACAGGCAGGTCGGCACGATCCCGGCCCCGATGCCGTAGAGCACCAGCGTGCCGACGCCGAGCGCGCCGTCGCCCGCCAGCGGCAGCAGCGCCCAGGTGCCCGCCTGCACGCCGAGCCCGATCACCAGCAGCCGGCCGACCGCCACGCCCCGCTGCACCAGCCGCCCGGTCAGCAGGATCGACGGCAGCATGATCGAAACCGGCAGGGCGTAGCCGAGCAGCGCGCCGTCGACACTCAACCCCAGGTCGACAAGGTACTGCGGCAGCCAGGTCATGTAGGCGAAGTACTGCGTCGACCACAGCATGAACACCCCGGCGGTCAGGGTCATCGACACGCTCTGCCCACGGCTCAGCCGGCCGTCGTCGCCCGCCTCGGCCGCGCCGGCGTCGCGCCGACCGCCCAGGTCGACGCCGCCGCGCCGCCACAGCGCCGCCAGCCAGACCGCCAGCGCCGCCGTCAGTCCCAGGCCCAGGTACCACAGCCCGGGCCAGCCGGTCAGGCGGAATGCGGGCCCCGCCGCGCCGATCGCGATCAGCTGGCCGACTGGGATCCAGGCGGCGGTGGCCGCGACCACCAGCGGCAGGGCGTGCTTGCTGGCGCTGGCATTGGCCAGCACGGGCCCGGCGATCGCCAGCACGGTGAACGCCACGCCCTCGAACAGCCGCGCGCCCAGCACGGTCGCGCCCGAGCCTGGCAGGGCGAGCGTGACCAGCAGGCCCGCGGTCATCAGCCCCAGCGCCAGCGCCACCGGCCATCCCGCCCCGTGCCGGGCGATCGTGCGCCCCAGCAGCAGCGACAGCAGCAGCCCGGCGACCGCATAGGCGGACATGAACCCGCCGGCCAGACGCGAATCGTAGCCGTAGGCGTCCAGCATCAGCGGCAGGGCCGGCGGCATCTTGAACTGCTGGAACGCGGCGTAGCAGGCGATCGCGAGACCGAAGGCGACGCCGGTCCGGTTGCTGCGCTCACGCATGGCGGGTCCGGAACGGGGTGGTCGAAGCGGCGGGTGCGCCCTGGCATACACGCCCGTCGCCGGATCGTCACTGCCGTGCGTGCCGGCCGGCATGGCAGGATGCCGCGTCCGCCCCGACCATCTCAGCGACGAGGTTCCATGACCGCCGTTCGTGCCCGCCTGCGCCGCCTCGCCTTCGGCCTCGCCACCGTGCTCGGCGTGCACCGCCGGGGGATCTTCATTCCCTACCGCTACGCCGACCGGCTGCCGGCCGCCGGCCGGTCGGACGCCTATCCCCAGCAGGGCGCGCTGCTCAACGGGCGCGAACCGGCGATGCGGGGGTGGCTGGATGCGCTCGACGGGTTCGACCGGGACTTGCGCGCGATCCCCGAAACCGGCGGCCCGCCCGCGCCGCGCTGGAACCAGGGCTGGTTCGCCCCGCTGGACGCCGCGATGGCGTATACGGTGGTGCGCACGCGCAAGCCCCGGCGGATCGTCGAGATCGGCTCCGGCCACTCCACCCGCTTCCTGGCGCGCGCCGTCCAGGACGGCGGCCTGGGCACGGAGATCACCTGCATCGACCCCGAGCCGCGCGCCACCCTGGACGGTCAGCCGGTCACCTTCCGCCGCGAGACGCTGCAGCAGGCCGGGCTGGCGGCGGTCGCCGAGCTGCTGCCGGGCGACCTGCTGTTCGTCGATTCCAGCCACGTGCTGGCGCCCGGCAGCGACGTCGATCTGGTGCTGACCCAGCTGCTGGCGCATCTGCCCCAAGGCGCGCTGGTGCAGTTCCACGACATCTTCCTGCCCGACGACTTCCCGGCCGACTGGGCCTGGCGCGGCTACAACGAGCAGTCCGGCGTGGCGCCGATCCTAACCGCCGGCTGGCGGGTGCTGTTCGCCAGCCACTACGCCACCACCCGGATGGCCGACCGCGTGCGCTCGGGCACCTTGGGCCGGCTCCAGGGGTCCGCCGAGGCGATCCCAAGCAGCCTGTGGCTGGAGAAGACGGCCGGGCGGCTGTAGGGGGGATGTCCCGGACATCCGATAAAAGTAATCCCCCTCCTCCACCTGGGAGGAGGGGCTAGGGGAGGAGGGGCCACGAGCGCTGACGCCGAGGGCAACCTCCTCTCCCTGTCCCTCTCCGCCCAGTGGAGGAGAGGGGATAAGTTTGGGAGGAGAGGGGACTTTCAGGGTGGCGGGAACGCGAGCACGATGCCGCCGCGTCGCCTCACGTCCGGCTCACGCGGTTCTGATAGGCCAAGCCGGGGCCAGGCGGCTATTCTGCCCGGCATGAGCGAGATTACGCAGCTGCCCCGTCCGCTGGAGCGCTGGCCCGGTCTGGTCGGCCAGCTGCTGGCCGCCGACGCGACCACCCGCGGCCGGCTGCCGGAGCGCGTGCGCCGGCAGGTCACCCGGCAGCAGGACGCGACCGAGCGGCTGATCGGCTGGATGCAGCTCGCCGTGGTGCTGGTGTTCGGCGTGCTCTACTGGCTGTCGCCCAAGACGTTCGAGGCGCACGACACCTTCCAGCCGGTGCCCTACGCGCTCGCCGCCTACCTCGGCTTCACGCTGATCCGCCTCAGCGCGTCCTATCGCACGCACCTGGCGGACTGGTTCCTCTACCTGTCGATCGCGATCGACATGACGCTGCTGTTCGTTCTGATCTGGTCGTTCCATCTGCAGTACGAACAGCCGCCGAGCTTCTACCTGAAGGCGCCGACGCTGCTCTATGTGTTCATCTTCATCGCCCTGCGCGCGCTCCGGTTCGAGGCGCGTTTCGTGCTCGCCGCCGGGCTGACGGCCGCGGCGGGCTGGGGCCTGATGGTGCTCTACGTGGTGACGGTGAACCCGGAAGATCCGATGATCACCCGGAACTACGTCACCTACATGACCTCCAACGCGGTGCTGCTGGGCGCGGAGTTCGACAAGATCATCTCGATCCTGACGGTGACCGGGATCCTGGCGCTGGCGATCCGCCGGGCGCGCACCCTGCTGGTCTCCAGCGTCGCCGAGAGCGCGGCGGCGCGCGACCTGTCCCGCTTCTTCTCGCCGGAGGTCGCGGACAAGATCGTGCACTCCGAGGAGATCGGCGTGGGCGCGGGCGAATCCCGCGACGCGGCGATCCTGAACCTGGACCTGCGCGGCTTCACCCCGCTCGCCGAGCGCTGTCCGCCGGACGCGGTGATGCGGCTGCTCGCGGAGTACCAGGCGGAGATGGTGCCGATCGTGCGCAAGCACAGCGGGTCGATCGACAAGTTCCTGGGCGACGGCATCATGGCGACCTTCGGCGCCTCCGCCGGCACCGACAGCTACGCCGCCGACGCCCTGCGCGCGCTCGACGAGATCATGGCCGCGGCGGCCGCCTGGCAGGCCCGGGTGGAGGCCGACGGGCGGCCCTGCGTGCCGGTCAACGCCGCCGTCGCCGCGGGCCGGGTGGTGTTCGGCGCGGTCGGCGAGCAGGACCGGCTGGAATACACCGTGATCGGCGAGGCGGTGAACCTGTCGGCCAAGCTGGAAAAGCACAACGCCGTGCTGGGCAGCCGCGCGCTCGCCACCCGCCACGCCTACGACACCGCCCGCCAGCAGGGCTACCGCCCGGCCGAGCCGATCCGGGAGTTGCCGGGCGCACGGATCGAGGGCGTGCGCCAGCCCGTCGACCTGGTGCGGATGGCGTGAGGCCCGGCGATCCCCTCATTTGTAACTTATCCCCCGCCTCCAGCGGGAGGAGGGGGATAAGTTACAAATGAGGGGATCG
>NZ_NRRL01000172.1 GCF_016583645.1 Rhodovibrio sodomensis
GGCCCAGCAAAACCAATAAAGTTTGCAAAGTTTGTTGCCCACGGGTCCCGGTGGCGCCTCGTGCGCCGCCGAGACCCGTGGTCGCGCGTCAACACCCTATGCCAATGGGGCGTAGGGGGCGCTTACGTGCTTAACGCTCTGCTCGGCTGGCGGAAGAAGCATCCGCGCTTCAGCGACGCGGGTTGGACAGTCGCCTCGACGGCGCGGATCCGGGAGGCGATTGGGCAGCCGGGTGAGGAGGGCAACGCCGGCCTTCGCTTGGCGCTCGAGCGCCTGAGCACGAATCCGGTGGACCTGACCTTCGACGGCGACCGACCGGTGCGCGCGCCGCTCCTAGCGGCGGTCGAGCTGCCGCGCGGCGACGGGATGGTGGCCTACAGGCTGCCCGAGCTCGTCGCGGAGGACGCTGAGCGACCCAAGGCCTTCGCCAGGCTCTCGCTGGAAGCGTGCGCTCGCCTGGGGTCGCGGTATGCGCTCGTGCTCTACGAGCTGTGCGAACTCCTGGCCCGGCGCGACCACCCCCGGGTTACGCTCGATCTCGACGAGCTGCGGGCGCGGTTCGGGACGGGGAGCGCCTATCGTGGCGGCGCCGCGTTCTGCCGCGACGTACTTGCGCCCGCGGCCGCGGCAGTGACCGACCGCACGACCTTGTCCGCGACGGTCACGCCCCAGCTCAGCCGGCGACGGCGGGTGACGGCCGCGCGGATCGAGGTCGGGCGGCGGACGTGACGGCCTGCGCGAACCGTGGGAGCGCACCGGCCGCCCCGCCGGGTACCGAGGGGGACGGCCGGGATATCTGGCCCGTGGCACTAATTGCCAAGGCAATTGCCAAGACCGGGTTCAGGCAAATCAGGACGTTGTCGAGGGTCGACCGCGCACCCCACGGCGCGAAACGGGTCCGCGATCCGGTTACAGATGGGCGCGGCGTCCCTATCTTTCCGAGTTCTAGGACCGGCTCGAAGCGAGCCGGGCGGTTTCCCGTCGGCCGGCCTGGCGCGATCCGCCGCTGACACGGGCGGGACCTCGGGCGACCCGGGCGATCTCCGCGGCGGATCGTGGGAAATGCCAAGTGGGGCAACGGGTTGTCATGGCGTGAAAGGTCGGGAAGCACAACGGAACCAGGGAGAACCGTAGGGTCGCTACGCTCCCCTACGCCCATGGCACCGCCCTTGCGCCGGTTCTGGCCACCGACGGGGCGAATACACCGACGTCCGCCTCCCCGGATCGTGGGCGGCACCGTCGGGCAGTCGTCCCGACCGCCCGTCGCGCGGCTCCTGCGGGTGCCCCGATTCGAGAGGCCTTTGTCGGCCGCGGGCGCGGGGCTCCCCTCTCGCGGGTCGATGCCGCTCGGCGAGCGCGCGAGGGCCGCTCCGAGGAGGCAAAGCGAGGTGTCACCTGACTGTGGATCGGCGAGAGGGCACGGCGCCGATCGACGTGCCAACTCCTTGATTCAGTGAGATTCTGTTGGTCCGCCTTTGGCGCTGACCCAGAGTAGATCGACTTTCTTGTTGTGATCCGGCAGCCGCGACTCAGTTTCAGGTCAGACGTCGGATGCGGCGCGTCAAAGACACGAACCATCGCCGTGCGCTGGACAGTGCGCAGGCGACCGACCTGAGGAAGGGACTTCAGATGGATCTCTCAGCTCAAACCGGCACCACCAGGCTCTCCGTACCGGGTATCGGACTGATCGAGTTTCGCACCCGCACGCATGGGGTCAGTGGTCGTGGGCGACTCCATGAGGGTGTCGGCCCAAGCGGGGTGCTTACGATCCAAGCCGGTCAGCGCAACGGCGCCGACGATCCAGGCACGATCGAGTACCGGGGGTCCCGGAAGACCACGGTGTGTCTCGGGGTTGGGATGGATGTGCTAGACAGCAGCCCCGGACGCTGGCAACTCCGAGTGCGCGAGCGCGAGTTCCGTTTTGCCATCGCGAGGATGGATCTCCGCCGCGACGCCGTTCTGACGGTCCAGACGCCACCTTGTGGCCCGTCGCTGCGGCTGGATGACATCAAACTCGAGATGTTCGTGCCGGAGCCGGGAGACCTGAATGGATCCTTCGTGTTCGCGCCGCGTGCGGCGGCGCGTTTCCGCGACCACAGGCTGCGTCTGCGCGTCTACGACACCCAAAGCGGCGTCGAACTGGTCCGGCAGGTCGTGAAGGCGTCTTTGATCCAGGGCGATGTGACGGACTGCGCCTCGTTCCTCACCGATCCGCTCTTTCCAGGTCTGCGCGCGTCCCTGGAAGTGTTGGCGCCGCGTGGGGAGCGGTGCGTCGGTCGCATTGACCAGCTGAAGGGTCGATACGTGAAAGGGGACAGCTTGAAATGGCGGTCTTAGCGGCTTTCTGCCAAATGTCGGCGATGTTGTGTGTCAATCGGCGCCAGGGTCACACCGACGGAATCGTGCCGCATCAGGTGCTTGGCACGCTGACCAGCGCCGTGACCCCATGCCGATCGACAGTTAGCGGATGAGGTGTTCTTCCGCGACTTCGAGAACCGCCAGGAGCTTGCTGGCTACGTTGGGTTGACGCCGCAACCGAATAGTAGCGGCCCCAGAGAGACCGACCAAGGCCTGGACAAGGCCGGCAACGCGCTTGCCCGCTGGGCGATGATTCAGCTCGCCTCGCGCTGGCTGTACTTCCAGCCCGACAGCGCCCTGAGCCGCTGGTTTCACGCGCGCGTCGGCAACGCGCGCGGACGCCTGCGGCGGATCAAGCTTGTCGCGATGGCCTGCAAACTACTGGTCGCATTCTGGCGCTACGCCACCCAGGGCATCGTGCCGGAGGGCCGTGACGGCCGCATGATCGCCGGCGGCGACCGCTGAACGGAACGTCGCGGGGACGGCCGCCCCGCGGCGGTCGGGTCGGGCGTGTGATCGTGTATTCGGGGGGCGAACGTCCCAGGTTCGCCGATGTAGAGATGGATCCCGTCCGTCCCGGGCCAGACCTGGACACATTCAGGATTAGGGTGACGGCTCGAGCAGCGGGCCGACCGGATGCGAGTTCGGCCAGGCGTGCGCCTGACCGTGACAAGGGCCCAGCACGATCGTCCTATCCGCGGCTGCAACCACTACGTCCCGGGACGTCGTCTCCTCGGCGACGTGAAGCTGCTCCGAACCGCCCGTGCGCCCGTTACGCGGCAGCGCACGGGACATCCCGATCACCACCGAGACGCCGATCCACCGGATCATGGCGAAACACCCAGACTACGCCCTTGATACCGGGTCGCCCCATGCGAGTCCGACGGACAACCCGTGATGAACCTTATGTCATGCCGTGCCCGGGAAGATGCCCCAGTTACGCATCACTCGCGATCTCCGTAGCTCAGCGACTCGATCGTCCGCAGCGCCTGCATCTCACGATCGAGCGCGCACATCATGCGGCTCAGATGCTCGTAGTCGAAGCCGTCGGCGTAGGCGGTTAGCAGCAGCTCCGCGTAGCTGCGCACAGCCTCAATCTGATCGAGCCAGATCAGCGCGTCATCGTATGTCAGCTCGAACGCGCGGGGCGGCATCGTCATCTCCTATGCTAGCCTGTCTACATTGAGAATGGGACCGGATCCACAGGATGCATGACGATACGCAACAGCCAGGACTCGCAGCACTGCGCGAAGAGGCGTTCCGCGACGATCCAGAGGGCCGGCGGGCGTATCACGACAGCGCGCCGCGGGCGGACCTCGCCGCACGATTGAAGCTGCGCCGGCGGCGTGCCGGGCTCACGCTGCGGCAACTCGCCGAACGCTTGGCGTGGTCGCCGGAGGCCGTCGACACACTGGAGAGCGCGACCACGCCGTGGCCATCTCTGCCTGACGTACGCACGTATCTGCGCGGCTGCAGGCGAGCGAAACCATAACTACGATTACGGTAATCGTGCAGTCTTATGCCGTTAGTTAAGACGCGCGCAACCATACCTCGCCAACGGGCACTCATAACACCCCAGGCGAGGCAATAGCGATAACGATGACGATACTCACTGACTGCTGCGAGATCCTGACCGCCGCGATCCGATTCCTCGCTCGACGCGGGGATGTTCCCGCCCCCGCTCACAGTAGCGCGGATCTGCACGCCGCGCTCCTCGACGCCGGCCGAGCCGTCGACGCGCTCGATCAGACCGGGGGCGCGCATTTCGAAGCGGAGACCGGCCGTCCGCACTGGCACGTCGACTACGCAAACGGCATTATGACATATGTGATCTCACCGGACGCTCTGCGCGCGGTGTGTGCGCCCGCCGCCGGGGCGTAGCCGAAAATTAACAGTCGACGGGCATGCTCTGAGGATGAGCGTGGCAGTCAAAATCAGCGAGTATCGCAGCGAGACAGTCCGCATCGCGTGCGACAAGTGCGGACGCGCCGGCGCGTATTCACGAGAGCGACTCGAGGCTAGGTATGGCCACGATGCCGGTCTGCCGGACCTGTTGCGCGAGATCGCGGACTGTCCAAGATGGAGCGGCGCGAGCGATCCCTGTGGCGCGCATTATCCGGATCTTACGGCGTGGATCACTCCGCCGATCTGAACCCATTTCCCCCACATCACCGACGTACACTCACACAGCGTGCGTGCGACGCCTTTCCTTCCCGAGACTTGGCCGGTCTCAGAGGCTGGCCCGAAACTCGTTGAGTGATTTCAGCCCTTTATGATGCCCTCGTTGTGGCAAACAGACGAGGAGGCACATCATGTGGACTGAAACCACTCGCCCGAAATATGACCGTACGCACCTGCGTTACGCAAGTGATACCACGGACCTCGAATGGGAGGTGATCCGCCCGAAACTTCCGGCGGACCGCCGGATCGGTCGCCCGCGGGAGGTGGATCTCCGCGAGGTCATCAATGCGATTTTCTTCATTTTGCGAACTGGCTGCCAGTGGCGGATGCTTCCCCGCGATTTTCCCCCAAGGTCGACCGTACAGCGCTACTTCTACGCGTGGCGGGATCAGGGGATCTGGGAAGAGATCAATCAAGATCTGGTCGCGCTCGAACGCGAAGCGCAGGGGCGAGATGCCGATCCTACGGGCGGCGTCATCGACAGTCAGTCGGTCAAAACAACCGAAAGCGGCGGTCCAAAGGGCTTTGACGCCGGGAAAAAGGTCAAAGGTCGCAAACGGCACATCCTCACGGATACCGTGGGCTTGCTCGTCACCGCCATCGTCCATTGCGCAGGTGTCCAGGATCGCGATGGCGCGCCAGACGTCTTTCGTCGTATTCGTAAGAATTACCCGTCCCTGCGTCACGTTTTTGCAGATGGTGCTTATAGCGGCGACAAGCTGGCTCGAAAACTCGACGAGATGGGCGACTGGACCATCGAGATCGTCCGTCGAAGCGATACGGCACAAGGCTTCGAGGTTCTACCCCGACGCTGGGTGGTTGAGCGCACACTGGCCTGGCTGAACCGCAACCGGCGGCTCGGTAAGGACTTCGAGACTGAAGTTTGTATTTGGCAAAGACAGTAACTTCCTGACCAGGTTGAAAGAATTGGCTCTACGGGCGAGTCCGCTCTGGCTACATCATGGGCTGACGCCGAGCAATTCGAAGGCCTTGGCCTGCAGCGGCGTGGGCTGGGTCGGCTGATCGAAGCTGTAGGCCGGGTTGCTGGGCATGCTGACGGTGTTGAGGCACAGCGTGCCCAGATCCGCGAGCAGGGTATGGAAGCTGTGCACGGGCAGGTCGTGGTCGGTCCGACGGGTGGCGGCCTTGCGCGTGGCCGCCTCCGAGCGCTCCGCCGGTGCGACGACGGAGGCGCGTTCGGCCTCGGCGCCCTTGGGATCGTGGTCGTCGAACAGGAGCGGCGCCAGGCGCTGGCGCATGTGCGCCTCGACGTAGTAGGCCAGCATGCACAAAAAGACGTGCGCGCGGACCCGATCAGCGGCCCAGTGGAACACCGGCCGGATCGCCAGGTCGACGGTCTTCAGGCTGCGGAACGCCCGCTCCACCTGGCCGAGCGATTTGTACGCCCGGACCGCCTGCTCGGCGGACAGACTCTCGGCGGGCACGTTGGTGCGCACGACATAGATGCCGTCCATGCGCGCCTCGGCGGCGATGCTGTCGGTCTTGCGCCGGTAGCTGAAGCTGTTCTCGGTGATGGTGATCTCGAAGTGCTTGGCCATCTTGTGCCGGTCGAGCACGGCGCCCACCGCCTGGCCGATCTCGGCCTCGCCGCGCAGCGGCGCGCGTCGGCGCTGGACCGCCTTCTTGACCTTGTCCAGCGCGCGCTCGGTCGCGCTCAGCAGGGCCTCGCGCTTGCGCCCCCGCTCGTCGGCGAGCTCGGGGTTGCGGCAGACCACCAGGCGCTCGCCGGGGAACTGCTCGGGGGCGGCGATCTCCGCCAGATCGCGGTCGTCGAACAGGGACAGCTGCAGCGGCCCGTCGTCGACGAGCTGGCGGATCGCCGGCGCGCGCAGGGCGGTGATCCAGTCCAGCCCGGCGGGTTCCAGCTCCTCGCGGATGCGCTTGCTGGTGATCATGCCGCGGTCGCCGACCAGGACCACGCGCGCGAGCCCGAAGCGCTTCTTGAGCTTGTTGATCTGGCTGATGAGCGTGGTCGGGTCGGCGGTGTCGCCCTCGAACACCTCCACCGCGATCGGCACGCCCTCCGGGTCGCACAGCAGGCCGTAGACGATCTGCGGCCGATCCCCGCGATGATCGCGACTGTAGCCGTGCCGGGCGAGCTCGCAGCAGCGGCCCTCCAGGTAGGACGAGCTGACGTCGTAGAGCATCAGCGTGCCCTCGCTGAGATGCCGGTTGGCGAGCGCGCTCTCGATGTGCGGCTGACGCGCCACCAGCCAGTCCAGCGCGGCGTAGACCTCATGCTCGCGCACCTCACCCAGACCCAGGCGCCCGTTCAGGCTGGAGGCAGCCGTCTCAGCGTTGAGGGCGCGCACGGTCGCGAGCTTGGAGCAGGGCTGGATGATCCGCTGGGCGATCATAGCCAGCACCAGGTCGCGCGACCGCCGGTCCGCCGGCCGGTTGCGCCGACCGATCAGCAGCTTGGGCAGACCGAGCTGCTCGGCCATACCCACCACGGCCGCGACGTGACCGTGCGGCAGCGAGCGCGAGATGGTCAGGGCCTGCTCCGCCCGGTCCACAGCGACACCGCCTTTGAGCAGGGTCCGCAGGCCCTCGACCAGGTCCGTCGGCCAATCGCTCAGATTGGCCACGGTGCGCTTTTTGATCTTGCCGCCCTCGCGGCGGCTTTCCCGCAGCAGGACGGCGGGCGGCGACTGGCGATTGGGGACCGACTCGATATACATGGCTCATGCGAATCGTACCGAGATCCTGATGTCAAGGATAGACCACCGTCGTTTACATGGGTACACAAAGCCGCCCACAGCCGGATTCCGTGTTCACATTCAGAAACTTAGCCGGAAAACCAAGTACAAAGTTCAGTCGAGACCAGCCTCGCTTCAGCCGAAAGCTGGGTATACCTCGCGAATATCCAGCTCCTCGTCCACCGCCTCGGAAGAGCCTGAAAACGCCGAATTAGTTCCGAGTCTGACTTCTCTATCGCGGGCGGTGATGTCAACACGGGTATCCACTTGGGTGGTGAAGGTTCCGCAGAGGCTCATGCTTCTCTTCGTGGTCGGTGCCGCGACCGCCACATGATGGGCTCGGAGGAGTGCGACGGGCCAATCTCTAACGCGGGGTCGCCAGCGCCCCAGTCAAACTCGCGGCTTCGTCGCACCCTCGGCCCCTGCGGGGCCTTCTTTCCGCCGGAGCGGAAACCTGTTGGTGTTCGCTATGCGCCTATATGATCGCTGTCATCCGGCCTCGGGTTTGCCAGCTGCGGCCGGCGGGCGGCGCTCCAGGATTGCGCCAGGCCCGCCGGCCGCAGCCTGACGGCTCGCGGCGACGCGGCTGGCTCACGCAGCCGCCCGCTGCCACTGGAAGGTCGTGCCGTCGCACCACATCCGGTGCAGGACCTCCGCCAGGCGCCGCGCCAGCGCGACCTTGGCCTTTTCCATGCCGCGGCGCTTGGCGATCTCCATCGCCCAGGACTTGAGCCACGACCACTTCTTGGTGTTGTTCAACATCGCGTGCGCGGCCTCGTACAGATGCTCGCGCACCGAGCCGTCGCCGCATTTCGAGATCCGACCGTCGTAGGCGATCTCGCCGGACTCATAGCGCGACGGCGTGAGGCCGAAGTGCGCGCCCACGGACTTCGACTTGGCAAAGCGCTGCGGCTGGTCGACGCCGGCCTTAAAGCTCAGCGCTGTTAGTTCGCCCACGCCCTGGACGGTCATGAACAAACGACAGATCTCATCCTTTCTCGCCAAGCGACGGACCTGTCGGTCCAGATCCTTGAACTCCTTGCGCAGCTCGGCGAGGGCCTCAAGTAACGGCTCGATCGCCTGCTGCAGCGCCGGCTCGCTGACGATCAGCTGCCGGACCTTCGCAGCGAAGCCGTCAGCGGAGACGCGGCCGACCTTGAGGCCAAAGTTCTTGAGCAGCCCCCGGATGCTGTTCTGCAGGTCCAGCATCTGGCGCTGTAGCGTCTTGCGCGCGCCCAGCTGCGTGCGGATCTCCTGGCTGGCGCGCGTCTTGACGTGGACCTCCTGGTACAGGCCGGTGCGCATCATCTGCGCGATGCCCTTGGCATCGTTGCGGTCGGTCTTGTTGCGCCGGGCCTTCAGGAACGCCTTGGTGTGCCGGGTTTCGCAGCACACCACCGGATAGCCAGCCTCGGCCAGGCCGTCGAACAGGTGCTGCGACATCGGGCCGGCCTCCAGGCCGACCAGTCCGATCTCCGCCCGGTGCTGGCGCAACGCCTCGGTGACCGCGTCGGCCTCGCTGGCGATCTTCGTCTCTTCCACGATCTTGCCGTCGGCGTCCAGAATGCACAGCGCGCTGTCGTTGACCGAGACATCGAACGCGGCATACTTGGGCATGGCGGTCCTCCTTCTGCTGAATGTTTGAACCCGCTGAGCGGAGTTCGTGCTGACATCCCTGGAGGGCCGCCACCCTCTCCTCAACATCTCAGAGGGTGGCCGCCGCGATACCCCATCTCTAACCCCTTGGAGAGAGGGCAAGATTCATCTGAAAGGTGAATCCACCTTGCAGCCTGTTGCCTGTGTGCCGGCTCAGACATGGCATCCGCGGGGACGGGACGCAAATCGCCCCCAGCCGCTTAGGCGCAGCCCGAGGTTGTCAGGGGTGCGCGACCGCCTTGCGCCGGGCCTGCACCAGCCGCTGCCAGGCGAGCGCGGCGCCCGCGACGGCGAGGCCCGCGGCGTCGGTCAGGAGCGCGCCTTCGATCAGGAACAGCGCGGCCACGATCAGCGCGATCTGGGACAGCCAGGGCGCCCGCCCGCCGATCAGCCAGCCCTGGACGCCGGCGGACAGCAGGAAGATGCCGGCCACCGCCGTGATCGCGGCGCGCACGATCTCCACCGTCGTGCCGTCCAGCAGCAGCGCCGGGTTGTAGAACACCATGAACGGCACGATGAACGCGGTGATCCCGATCTTGAACGAGGCGACCGAGGTGCCCATAGCGTTGGCGCCCGAGATCCCGGCGGCCGCGTAGGAGGCGAGCGCCACCGGTGGCGTGATCGCGGAAACGACGGCGAAGTAGAAGACGAAGATGTGCGCGGTCAGGGTGGGCACGCCGAGCTCGATCAGGCCGGGCGCGACGACCGAGGCGGCGACCGCGTAGGCCGCCGTCGTCGGCATCCCCATGCCGAGCAGGATCGCGATCACCATGGCGAAGCCCATCGCCAGCAATTGCGAGGCTTCCGCCAGACCGAGCAGCAGATTGGAGAAGCGCGCGCCCACGCCGGTCAGCGAGATCACGCCGACGATGATGCCCGCGCAGGCACACACGGCGATGATCTGGATCGCCATCACGCCCGCCTTGTCGAACGCGACGGCGACCGTCTTCGGGCCCATTCGATGCGGCGTCAGCCAGCTGACCACGGCGGCCGAGGCGATCGCGAGCGTGCCCGCGCGGATCACCGAATAGCCCATGAACAGCGCCGCGATCAGGATCACGATCGGCACGAACAGGTAGACCTTGGTGACCATATCCCGCAGGCGCGGCAGCTCGTCTTCGTTCATCCCGCGCATGCCGAGCTTGGCCGCCTCGAAGTCGACCATGAAGTAGACCGAGACGAAGTACAGCACCGCCGGGATGATCGCCGCCGCGGCGATCTCGGTGTAGGGGATGCCGGTGATCTCCGCCATGATGAAGGCGCCCGCGCCCATGATCGGCGGCATGATCTGCCCGCCGGTCGACGCGGCCGCCTCGATCGCGCCGGCGGTCTCCTTCTTGTAGCCGACCTTCTTCATCAGCGGGATCGTCAGCGATCCGGTCGCGACCACGTTGCCGGCACTGGTGCCGTTGATCATGCCCATCAGGCCGGAGGCGAAGATCGCCACCTTCGCCGGCCCGCCGCGCGCGCGGCCGGCGGCGGCGAAGGCGAAGTTGACGAAGTAGTCGCCCACCTTGGACGCGCTCAGAAAGGCGGCGAAGATGATGAACAGGATGATGTAGGTCGACGACACCGCCGTCGTCGGGCCCAGGATCCCGGCGTCGGTGTAGAGTTGCGAGAAGAAGCGCTCCCAGGTCACCGCGGGCGTGTTCAGGATGCCGGGGAGGTAAGGTCCGACGAACACGTAGGCGAGGAAGATCGCCGCGATCACCACCAGCGCCAGGCCCGCGACCCGGCGGGTCAGCTCCATGATCAACAGCGACCCGGCGACGGCGGCGATCGGCATGCCGATCGGCGCGAACGGCGTCCCGGTCGCCTTGCGCATGTCGGTGCCGTAGATCGTGACCAGGTAGGACGCCACCGCGAAGCCGCAGACCGCCAGCACGATATCCGGCCACGCGGTCCGGGTGCGCGGCGCGCGGTCGGCCCAGGACAGCAGGATGCTCCCCACCGTCGCCAGCAGCAGCGGGACGCCGAACAGCCACGTTTCGTGGAACGCGATGCCCGCGTCCATGCCGTTCCACAGCTTGCCGCCGTCGATCTGCACGGCGAACCACACGGTGGCGGCGAACGCGATCAGGGCGGGGACGAGCAGGACGGCCGCCAGCCGGTCGAGCCGGCGCGTCGGCCCGCGCATCCCGTCGGCGTGCCTGCACCCGGCGTACAGCACGAACCCGAGCGCCAGCGCGCCGGCGACGTGCAGGATCCGGAAGTCCCAGGTCTCGATCGGGAAGGTCGGCAGGAACGGCAGCTCGACCGAGCCGCCGGTCATCCCCGCGATCGACAGGCCGTTCAGTGCGGCCAGATGCAGCGCCGCGTAGAGCGCTGCGGCCCAGGCGAACAGCTGGGCGCGCCGGCCGTCGAACAGCCGCTGGTTGACGGCGACGGGTTCCGGCGCCTCCTGGATCGGCAGGTCCTGGGGATCCGGACGGTCGGTCATGGGCGATACGGGCCGGCGGCGGGGGAGGGGTCGGGACGGTCGAACAAGCGCAACCGGCGCCGGGGCCAAGCCCGCCGGCGCCGGACACGCGTCGGTCAGACGGGATCAGCCGCCGTGGATCATGTCGGCCGGGATCTCCGCGCCGTTCTCGTTGAACCAGCGCGCGGCGCCCGGATGCCAGTTCATGAAGGTGTTCTTGTCGTAGTTCTCCACGACCGTGGAACGGGCGGCCCGGTGGATGTTCACCATCCGCTTGTTGTCCGACATCACCACCTTGGTCGCCTCGTAGACGAAGCTCTCCGGCAGGTCGCAGCCGGCGATCGCGAAGTTCCACATGGCGACCGAGCGCGCCGGCGCTTGCAGCGTGCTGTAGGTGTCCGCCGGGATCTCGAACGGCGCCAGCGGGAACGCCTCCATGATCCGCTGCTGCTCTTGTTCGGTGAACTCGATGATGTTCACGCCGGTCTGCACTTCCAGCTGGCTGACCGCCGGCACCGGGATGCCGGCCGCGAACGCGATCGTGTCGAGCAAGCCGTCCTGCAGCTGACCGCCCAGGTCGGACCAGCCGCCGTTGCGCCGCTCGAACTCGACGCCCAGCAGCTCCAGCATCCGCGGGAAGTAGGTGTCGCTGGTCGAGCCGGCCGGGCCGAAGCCGATCCGGGCGCCGTCGGGAATGGTGTCGACCGAGGTGATGCCGGAGCCAGCCAGCGCGGTGATCGAGAAAGGCGTCTGGTACATCGGGAACATCGCGCAGGCGTTGGTCATTGCCACGCCGGGCGCGATCGGATTGTTGCCGTCGATCGACTCGCGCGCCGGGCCCATCGTGGTCATGCCGAACGCGGTGTCGCCGGTGTGGACCAGCGCCATGTTCTGATACGGCCCGCCGGACACCTCGCCGCCGCCGGACAGGCCCAGCTCGTCGGCCACCAGGTTGGCCCAGCCGTTGCCGTAGGCGAAGTAGGTGCCGCCCTGCGAGGCGGTCGCGACCGTGAAGCTCGACGGCCAGTCGCCGCGGTCCTGCGCCAGCGCGGGCTGCGCCGTCCCCAACGCGAGCGCGGCCAGCGCGCCCATCAGGTTGATCGATTTCATTCAGCTCCCCATCGAACGTAGGCGGCCGTACGCCGGCCGCGGTTTTTTGTGTTCAAGCTTCGGGTTTTATATCAGAATTTTTCGGCGTCACATGTGCAAATTCGTGCCTGGCACAGCTAACAAATGTGTGAGTGGCCCGACGCCGGCGCCGGGGTACCGGCGAGCCCGGCGCGACAGATGCCGCGCGCCGGTCGCCGGCCGACGCGGCCAAGCGTGACCGATCCTGCAAAACGCGGCGGCACGGTGGTGTGCGCCGGCCGCCACATGAGCGAGATCCCGGCGTTTCGCTACGAGCTCTCGGGGGCGCGAGCGGCAGATCCGGTCGGTCGCCAACCTGACCCGCCGGGCGGGCGAGGCGTTCCCGGCGCGCGCCCAACGTGCCGGTCAGAACGCAGGTTTTTGATCACACGCCGGCTTGCCGGTCGTTGCGTGCGGGCGGGCGGACCGCCGGCGCCTGCAGGGCCGGGCCTCGATCGGATGGAACCGCGAGGAAGCTCACCTCTAGAGCAAGATGCTGAAAGGTGGAGCCACCTTCATCGATTTTGCTCTACACGTCGAGCGCGTCGTCGTCGACGAAGCGGGCGCGGTCCTGGATGAAGGCGAAGCGGTGTTCGGGCTTGCGGCCCATCAGCTGTTCGACCCGGTTTTCGGTCTCTTCCCGCGCGGCTTCGACGTCGAGCGTCTGGTCGTCGGTGATGGTCACCCGCAGCAGGGTCCGGTGCTGCGGGTTCATCGTGGTTTCCTTGAGCTGCGCCGGCGGCATCTCGCCCAGCCCCTTGAAGCGGCTGATCTCGACCTTGTCCGGCTTCTTGAACTCGGCAGCGAGCAGCTCGTCCTTGTGCGCGTCGTCGCGGGCGTAGCGCACGGTGCCGCCGGCCGACAGGCGATACAGCGGCGGCTGCGCCAGGTACAGGCGGCCGTCGGCGATCAGCTGCGGCATCTCCTTGTAGAAGAAGGTCATCAGCAGGCTGGCGATGTGCGCGCCGTCGACGTCGGCGTCGCACATGATGATCACCCGCTCGTACCGCAGCTTGTCGGCATCGTAAGTCTTGCGCGTCCCGCAGCCGAGCGCCTGGGTGATGTCGTTGACTTCCTGGTTCGCCTTCAGCTTGTCGGCCGAGGCGCTGGCGACGTTCAGGATCTTGCCGCGTAAGGGCAGGACCGCCTGGGTCTCCCGGTTGCGCGCCTGCTTGGCGGAGCCGCCGGCGCTGTCGCCCTCGACCAGGAACACCTCGGTGCCCTCGGAACGGTTGCGCGAACAGTCCGCGAGCTTGCCCGGCAGGCGCAGCCGGCGGGTGGCGGTCTTGCGGTTGAGCTCCTTTTCCTTGCGCTTGCGCTGGCGCTCCTCCGCCCGCTCGATCGCGCGCTCCAGCAGTGCCTTGCTGCGCTCGGGATGGGCGGCCAGCCAGTGGTCGAAGTGATCCTTCACCGCCTGCTCGACCAGCTTGGCGGCTTCCGGGGTCGACAGCCGCTCCTTGGTCTGGCCCTGGAACTGCGGGTTGCGGATGAACAGCGACAACAGTGCCGCGCAGCCGCCCAGCAGGTCGTCGCCGGTGACCTGCTGCGCCTTCTTGTTGCCGACCATCTCGCCGTAGGTCTTGAGCCCGCGCAGCAGGCCGTTCTTCAGGCCCTGCTCGTGGGTGCCGCCCTGCGGGGTCGGCACGGTGTTGCAGTAGGACGAGGCGAAGCCCTCCTCGTCCGCCGGCCAGGTGACCGCCCATTCGACGCGGCCGGCGTCGTCGGCCAGCTTGGCCGCGCCCGCGAACGGCTCCGGCGTCAGGCTGCTGCGTCCGCCCAGCAGGTCGGCCAGCGCGTCGCGCAGACCGCCCGGGTAGTGCAGGGTTGCGGTTTCCGGGCAGGCGGTGCCGCGCTCGCCCTCGGGGATCAGCTCGCCCGCGCACGACCAGCGGATTTCCACGCCCTTGAACAGGTAGGCCTTGGAACGCGCCATCCGGTAGAGCGCGGCGGGCCGGAAGCGCAGGTGGCCGAAGATCTCGGTGTCCGGCTTGAAGGTCACGGTGGTGCCGCGGCGGTTCTGGGTCTGGCCCAGGTTCTCCAGCGGGCCGACCGGCGTGCCCTTGCGGAAGGTCTGGCGGTACAGCTTGCGCTCGCGCGCGACCTCGACCGTGCACTCGGCGGCGAGCGCATTGACCACGCTGACGCCGACGCCGTGCAGGCCGCCGGCGGTGGCGTACGCCTTGTTGGCGAACTTTGCCCCGGAGTGGAGCGTGGTGAAGATCACCTCCAGCGCCGACTTTTCGGTGTACTTCGGATGCGCGTCGACCGGGATGCCGCGGCCGTTGTCGTGCACCTTCACGACCGTGGCGCCGTCGGTCTCATCGGCGCTGAGCGCGAGCTCGATCCGGTTGGCGTGGCCGGCGACCGCCTCGTCCATGGCGTTGTCCATCAGCTCGGCCACCAGGTGGTGCAGTGCCTTCTCGTCGGTCCCGCCGACGTACATGCCGGGGCGCCGGCGGACCGGTTCCAGGCCCTCCAGCACCTCGATGTCCTTGGCGGAATAGGCGTCGGGATTCTGATCGGCGGGAGTCTGGAAAAGGTCGCTCATGGGGCCGCACTATGCCGGGGCGTTTGCAGGCGGGCAAGAAGATGCTGTAGTGCCGGCTAGAGGTTGCACCAAATCTGGTAAAGTTTCGGTTGAACTGGCCTTCGGAGCCGACCCTCAGCCATCAGGAGCCTGCGATGAGCGAGCCCGACCGGGCCGACCCCGACTCCCCGCCGGCCGTCGCCCCGGCGCTGCGTACGCTCGCCATGCCGGCCGACGCCAACCCGAACGGCGACATTTTCGGCGGCTGGGTGATGGCGCAGATGGACCTCGCGGGCTCGGTCCCGGCGACCGAGCGCGCACGCGGCCGGATCGCGACGGTGGCGATGGACGCCGTGCGCTTCCATAAGCCGGTCTTCATCGGCGACCTGGTCAGCATGTATGCCTGGATCGACCGCGTCGGCTCCAGTTCGATCACGGTGAAAGTGGAAACCTGGGCGACCCGACGGACCGACGCGACCCTGGTACGCGTGACCGAGGGCACGCTGGTCTACGTCGCAATCGATTCCAACGGGCATAAGCGCCCGGTGCCAGCGCGTGACGGCGGGGTGGAGGTGTAGCCGTGCAGCCTGACGTTGGCGGGTTGGCGGAGTGCTTCGGCGGGTCCCTCTCCCTTGAGGGGAGAGGACAGGTGAGGGTGGGACTCCTCAGCATACGCCGGGGAGTCCCACCCTCACCCTCCCACGCCGCTCGCGCGGCGCGGGCCCCTCCCTCTCCCCTCAAGGGAGAGGGGAATGGCGGCGTGCCGATCGCGAAACACCCGCACACCTGCC
>NZ_NRRL01000173.1 GCF_016583645.1 Rhodovibrio sodomensis
GTGCGATCACGCCGAACTCGGCCATGTTACCGCGTAGCGCGTTAATCATCTGCGTGCGTTGGCGAACCATGAGGTCGCGCGTCTTGAACGCCATCCCCTGGGCCTGCTTGGCCTCGCTCTTGATCGCGACGAAGTGCATCGTCGGGCGGCTTGCCGCCTCGGCGATCGCCTCCGCGTCCGCTGCGTCGTTCTTCTGGCGTTTGACGAACGGCTTGACGTAGCGCGGCGGCACCAGCCGGACCTCGTGCCCGATTTCCTGCAGCGAGCGCGCCCAAAAGTGCGCGCTGGCGCACGCCTCCATCGCCACGGTACAGCGCGGCTGGCTGGCGAAAAACGCCATCACCTTGTCCCGGCGCAGCTTCTTGCGGAAGGCTACCAAGCCGTCGGCCTTCTCGCCGTGCGCCTGAAACGTGTTCTTAGCCAGATCCAGCCCGATCATGCTAACCTCCGACATGGATGCCTCCTCCTCGAATGGCGTTTGTCGATATACCCATTCTGGCACACCGATGCCGCCGGAGGGGGCGTCCACCCCATCGGGTGAGTTCGAGGAGATGTCCGGCGAGTTCACCTTCGGTCCCGAGAACGTCTCGGCCGCTTCCGTCTCGCTGACCATCCAGGCCGACAGCCTGTACACCGGCCACAGCAAGCGCGACCAGCACCTGACCGGGCCCGACTTCCTGAACGCCCGGGAATTCCCCGAGGTCACCTTCGAATCCACCGGCGCCGAGCGCACCGGCGAGAACACCGGGACGCTGAGCGGCGAGCTCACGATGCACGGCCAGACCCATCCGGTGACGCTCGACGTGACCTTCAACAAGATGGCCCCGCATCCGCTGCCGCAGTACGACAAGGTCCTGACCGCCGGCTTCTCCGCCCGCGGCACGATCGACCGAACCAAGTGGGGCGTCGACGCCTACGCCCCCGCCGTCGGCTCGAAGATGCAGCTGATCATCGAGGTCGAGGGCCACGACAAGGACCACGAGGGGTAGGCGCGCTCGGCCGATTCCCCTCCTCCACCTGGGAGGAGGGGCTAGGGGAGGAGGTTGCCGCGCCGCCGATGCCGCGGGCTACCTCCTCTCCCTAGCCCTCTCCTCCCACTGGAGGAGAGGGGATTAAACGATTGAGTTTGCAGAACGCTACCCGTAGCGGCTCCACAGTTCCCGGCCCTGCGAGAAGGTCATGCAGGGGCTGAGCTCGCGGTCCAGCAGGGTGACGTCGGCGTCGAAGCCTTCGGCGAGCTGTCCCTTGCGCGCCTGCAGGCCGAGCACGCGGGCGACGTTGGCGCCCAGCAGCGGCAGCGCGTCGGCGAGTTCGAGGACGTTTTCGCGCACCAGGGTTTGCCAGTCGTTCAGCAGCGGCGCGTTGCTGGCGACCGACAGCTTGGTGAGGCGGCCCTGGGCGTCGAATTCCGGCAGACTGCCCTGGCAGTCCGACGACATGGTGATCCGCCCGGCCGGCACGCCGCGCTCCAGCAGCGCGCGCACGCCGTCGAAGCCGGTGTAGCCGTCGCCCGGATCGCCGTCGAAAGCGGTGACGTCGACGCTGGCGCCGAACTGCTTGGCGAACTCGGCGGCGTCGTCGAGCAGATGCTTGATCCGGTTCACGTGGGTCGGGATCACCTGCTCGGCCGGGATTTCCGTCTCGCTGAGCAGCCGGCGCAGCAGCTCCAGACCGCGCGCCCCGTCACCCATATGGAAATGGCAGATGCCGCGCTTGCCGGCCAGCATGCCGCCGACCCGCGCGTCGGCGACCAGCCGGGCCAGCTCGTCGAAGGTCGGCTGGCTGGAGCGGTGGTCGCTGAGCGCGATCTCGCCGACGCCCAGGACCTCCGGCACCCAGGCGAGGTCGCGCTGCACCGAGCCGGTCAGGGTGGGCGGCGGGACGCGGTAGTTGCCGGTATACATGTAGGCGTCGATGCCCTCCGCCCGGAGGCCGCGCACCTTGGCCAGCAGGTCGGCCGGCGCGCGGCTGATCCCGTCGGTGCCCAGCAGGCCGACGATGCTGGCGATGCCGCGTTCGGCGATCTTGGCTGCGGTGATTTCCGGGCAGCGGGTGACCGGCCCGCCTTCGCCGCCGCCGCCGGTGGCGTGGACGTGCTGGTCGATGAACCCGGGCACGGCCCAGCAGTCCGGCCGCTCGTAAAGCGTCACCGGCCAGTCGGTCGGCACCGACAGCTCGGGCCCGACATAGGCGATCCGCCCGCCGGACAGCAGGATGTCGGTGGCTTCGCTCGGCTGCGGGGTGAACACCTGCGCCACGCGCAGCAGGGTCAGCATGATCGGGCAACTCCTTGGATTCGAGCGCGCGCGTTCAAGGCAAACGGTCGTCCCCTTCGTAAACGTCGCGCCGTTCGGGTATAGTTAACATACAGCATCTAGGCTGACGGTTGGTCGGCCTTGGGTGCCGGCAATCTAATCGGTTCCGCGCCGGGTGCAGAGCCTGCGCGGGCTTGAAGGACACGAAGCTTGACACAAGCGCGGCCGTGGCGCGGATATAGCCGGTCAACGATCGGTTTGACCCGGGGCGAGCGACTCGTTCCCCTGAGGCAGGCTGCGTGCGCCGGAGCCGCTGCGACCGTTCCGCCAACCGCCGACCGCCACCGCTGATCGCCCGACGCCCTTTCCCCGACCGCTTCCGACCCCGATCCCGCCATAGCTCAAGAGAGGCGTCGCGCGCCGCGACGACTGGCCTGCCCATGGATAACAGCGATTTCACCACCGCCGTCGCCGCCAACGGCAGCGGTCCGAAAAACATTGGCGACGAGCCCCTCGGCACTCTGATCGCGATCGGCGGTGCGGAGGATAAGACCTCCAACCTGGAGGTCCTGACCCGGGTGTTCGCCCATGCGCCCGAGGACAACAAGACGGTCGCGGTGATCGCCACCGCGAGCCAGATCCCCGAGGAGGTCCTGCCGGCCTACGCGGAGGTGTTCAAGCGTCTGGGCGCCACGGAGGTGCACTCCCTCGACGTCCCCGAGCGCGCGGCGGCGAAAAGCCAGAAGACCTGCGAGGCGGTGCGCAACGCCGGAGTGATCTTCTTCACCGGCGGCGACCAGTTGCGCCTGACCTACGTGCTGGGCGGCTCGCCGCTTTTGCAGGTGGTGCGCGAGCGCTACCAGGAGGGCGCGGTGCTCGCCGGGACCAGTGCCGGGGCGGTCGCTTTGTCGTCGACCATGATCTACAATGGCAGTGCCGCGGATGCCCTGCGCAAGGGCGCGGTCAAGATGAGCAATGGCCTCGGCTTCGTCGACGGGGTGGTGATCGACAGCCATTTCCTGGAGCGCGGCCGCTTCACCCGCCTGATGGAGGTCGGCGCCACCAACCCGGAATACCTCGGTCTCGGCCTGGGCGAGGACGCCGGCGTGATTTTCCACAACGGCGGCTTCCTGGAGGCGATCGGCCCGGGGCACGTCGTGATCGTCGACAGCCGCGATCTCGGAAGTTCGAACGTTGCCGATCTCAGCGACGGCGAACCGGTCGCCGTGGAGAACGTGATCATGCACGCCCTGATCGCCGGTCACGGCTACGACCGGACAACCCGAACCTACCTTGGCGCCGACACGCTCGCCCAGCGCTTTGGGGAAAGGACGAAAGCGTGAGAATTCTGCAACTCCGTGCCCTGCGCGGCCCGAACTATTACAGCCGCTATCTGACCATCTACATGCGCCTCGATATCGAGGAGCTGGAGGATAGCCCGACCGATTCCGTCCCGGGCTTCATCGAGCGGCTGCAGACCCTGATGCCGAGCCTGTACGAGCACCGCTGTTCGGTGGGCACGCGCGGCGGCTTCCTGGAGCGCGTCGAGCGCGGCACCTGGGCCGGGCACGTGGTCGAGCACGTGGCGATCGAGCTGCAGAACCTGATCGGGTTCTCCGTCGGCTACGGCAAAACGGTCGATAGCTACGAGACCGGGATCTACAACGTCGTCTTCCGCTACCGCGACGAGGCCTGCGGTCTCGCCGCCGGCGAGGAGGCGGTGGAGATCGTCGACAAGCTGTTCAAGGGCGAGGAGGTCGACCTCGACGCGGTGATCGCGCGGCTCAAGCAGGTACGCGACTACCACCAGCTGGGCCCGTCGACCGGCTCGATCGTGACCGCGGCCAAGGCGCGCAACATCCCCTGGTACCGGCTGAGCGAGGACACCAGCTACACCCAGCTCGGCCACGGCTACAAGCAGCGCCGCTTCCAGGCGACCGTGACCGCGCGGACCAGCCTGATCGGGCACGGCATCGCCGACGACAAGGACTGGACCAAGCAGATCCTGGGCGACGCCGGGATCCCGGTGCCCAAGGGCTACAGCTGCGAGTCGTGGGAAGACACGGTCTGGGCGGCCAACCGGATCGGCTATCCGCTGGCGGTCAAGCCGCTGGTCGGCAACCACGGCCGGGGCGTGACCACCAACATCACCAACGAGGCTGAGCTGCGCGAGGGCTACGACGCGGCCCACGCGCGCTACGACACGGTGGTGGTGGAAAGTTATGTCCGCGGCGAGGATCACCGCCTGCTGGTGATCGACGGCAAGCTGGTCGCCGCCGCGCGCCGCCGGCCGGCGCACGTCGTCGGTGACGGCCGGTCGACCATCCAGCAGCTGATCGACTGCGAGAACGCCGACCCGCGCCGCGGGGTCGGGCACGAAAATCTGCTGACCCAGATCCACGTCGACGAGCAGACCCACCGGCTGCTGAGCCAGGCCGGGATGGACCTGGAGACGGTCCCGAAGGACGGCGAGGTGGTCTACCTGAAGTCGACGGCCAACCTGTCGACCGGCGGCACCGCGGCCGACATCACCGACGACGTGCACCCGGACGTCAAGCACGCCGCCGAGCGGATCGGCCGGCTGGTCGGCCTGGACATCATCGGCATCGACCTGCTGGCGGAAACCCTGACCAAGCCGCTGGACCAGCAGTCCGCCGGCGTGGTCGAGGTCAACGCCGGGCCGGGCTTCCGGATGCACATGTCGCCGACCCACGGCACGCCGCGCGACGTCGGCAAGCACGTGGTCGACATGATGTTCCCGGACCCGCAGGACGACGGCCGCGTGCCGATCACCGCGATCACAGGGACCAACGGCAAGACCACGACCACCCGGCTGATCTCGCACCTGATCCGGCACGCCGGCCGGCAGGTCGGCATGGCCTGTACCGGCACGGTCGAGATCGACAACCACGTGATCATGCGCGGCGACTATTCCGGCCCGGGTGCGGCGCACGCGGTGTTGAAGGAGCCGACGGTCGAGCACGCCGTCCTGGAGTGCGCGCGCGGCGGCATCATGCGCCGCGGCCTCGGCTTCGACGAGTGCGACGTCGGCGTGCTGCTGAACATCGCCAGCGACCACCTGGGCGAGCACGACATCCATACCCTGGACGAGCTCGCCCGTGCGAAGACGGTCGTGGTCGACGCCGTGCATCCGGACGGGACCTGCGTGCTCAACGCCGACGATCCGCGCGTGCTGGAGCACGGCACCTACTGGGCGCGCGGCAAGATCGCCTACTTCACGCTGGACCCGGAGCATCCCGACGTCGCCAAGCACGTAGAGAACCACGGCCTCGCGTTCACCGTGACCGACGGCAAGATCGTGATGCGCCAGGGCCAGGTGCAGGCCGAGATCATCGAGGTCAACGACGTGCCGATCGCCTTCGAGGGGCACGCCCGCTTCAACGTCTCGAACGCGCTCGCCGCGGCGGCCGCCGGGCACGCGCTGGGCCTCGACCTCGCGGACATCCGCCAGGGCCTGATGACCTTCCACCCGACCCCGGGTCAGCTGCCGGGCCGGACCAACCTGGTGCAGGCCGACGGCGTGCGCGTGCTGGTCGACTACGGCCACAACGTGCCGGCGCTGACCGCGCTCGAGGATCTGGTCGGCGGCCTGACCGCCAAGCGCCGGATCGCGGTCGCCTCCGCCCCCGGCAACCGGCGGGACGAGGATCTGCATGCCCTGGGCGCGCGGCTGGCGCAGATGCACGACGAACTGTTCATCTGCGAGCCTGATCCGCGCGGCCGCCCGGTCGGCGAGGCGGCCAGCCTGCTGCGGGCCGGCGCGGAAAGTGCCAACGCCGCGAAGGTGCAGGTGGTGCTGGACGAGCGGAAGGCGATCGAACAGGCGGTCGACAGCGCGAGCGAGGGCGACCTGCTGGTCATGCTGGTGGACGACACCGAGTTCGCAATCCAGCGCGTCAAGGGCCGCTCCTTCCGCGCCGCGGCACCGCTGGCCCAGACCGAAGGGTAGGGCGCCCGCCGTCGAAGCTCGCGTCGACCGTCGCCGGGGTGTTCGGGCCTAACTGCTTGAAGAGAGAGCAAGATTCAGCTGAAAGGTGATTTCCCCTTTCAGCACCTTGCCCTAAGCGACCGCCTTGGGCGAGGTCTTCGAGGTGTCCAGGCGCTTCTTGCGGTCGTCCGGGCTGTGCGGCAGCGCCGGAACGTCGTCGGACTCCGCGTCCGGATTGGTCGTCCCGGACAGGTCCCGGCGCGCGGCGGGACGGCTCAGGCGGCGGCTCGACAGCCGGTCGGCACGGGTCCGCCGGCCGCCGAGCGCGGTGGTCTCGGGCGCCGCTTCGGCGGTGGCGGCCGGGGCTGTGGCGGCGGCCGCCTTGGCGGCCGCGGCGCGCTCCCGGCGGGCGACGTGCAGCTCGCTCATCCGGGCGACCAGCCTGTCCAGCAATTCGGTCTCCGACGGCGCCTTGTCCGGCGCCTTCACGCTGAAGACGTCGAGCCCGGCGTACTTCACCTGCAGGAAGCTGACCTGCAGGCTGCGCCAGGCGCAGAACACCGCGAACGCGCCGACCACCAGCCAGCTGGACCCTTCGCCGAGCAGCGCGAACGCCAGCCCGCACAGACCGGAAGTCAACAGCACGACGGCCGCAACCGGCCGCCAGAACGCGCCGGCGACCAACAGCAGCACGGCAATCTGAACGCAGAAGACGAGGATATCGGTGGCGGCGAACATGGCTGTCCCGGCTATCGAAGCGCGTCCCAGCGTATCGCCCGACAGGTTAAGCGTTCGTTATCTGTCGCGACCCCGGCCGCGCTAGACTGAACTTTGTATTTGGCCAGAACAGTAACTCCCTGATGATGCTCAAAGAATTGGCGCCACGGGCGAGTCCGCTCTGGCTACATCATGGGCTGACGCCGAGCAATTCGAAGGCCTTGGCCTGCAGCGGCGTGGGCTGGGTCGGCTGATCGAAGCTGTAGGCCGGGTTGCTGGGCATGCTGACGGTGTTGAGGCACAGCGTGCCCAGGTCGTCGAGCAGGCTCTGGAAGCTGTGCACGGGCAGGTCGTGGTCGGTCCGCCGGG
>NZ_NRRL01000174.1 GCF_016583645.1 Rhodovibrio sodomensis
GCCCCCGTCATCCGCGCCGACCAGCTGACCAAGACGTTCGGGGCGGTACAGGCCGTCCAGGGGGTCAGCTTCGACGTGCCGCGCGGCCGCACGACCGCGCTGTTGGGCGCGAACGGCGCCGGCAAGACGACCACGATCGCGATGCTGCTGGGCCTGCTGCTGCCGACCAGCGGCACGGTCGAGGTGCTGGGCCACGACATGGTGCGCGCCCGCCACCGCGCGATGCCGCTGGTCAACTTCTCCAGCCCCTACGTCGACCTGCCGCGGCGGCTGAACGTGCAGCAGACGCTGAGCTTCTTCGCCCGGCTGTACGGCGTGCCGCGCCCGCGCCGGCGGATCGACGACCTGGTGCAGGAGCTCGACCTGGGCGAGCTGCGCCGGCGCCGGCTGGGCAGCCTGTCGGCCGGGCAGAAGACCCGGGTCACGCTCGCCAAGGCGCTGATCAACGCCCCGCAGGTGCTGTTCCTGGACGAGCCGACCGCCTCGCTCGATCCCGACACCGGGGACTGGATGCGCAGCTATCTGGAGACCTACCAGCGCGACAGCGGCTGCGCGATCCTGCTGGCCAGCCACAACATGGCCGAGGTCGAGCGGATGTGCCACGACGTGAAGATGATGCGCGGCGGCCGGATCGTGGACCAAGGCACGCCGCGCCAGCTGCTGAGCCGCTACGGGCGGGGCAACCTGGAGGAGGTGTTCCTGGACATCGCCCGCGACCGGCAGAGCGCCGGCGAACTGCCGCATCACGCGCCGGAAGGGGCGCTGGCGAAATGAGCCGGCTCGCCGACGCCACCACCTCCGAGGCGACCGGCAGCGTCGCCGGCCGGATCGGCGCGGTCGTGCTGCGGCACGTCTATCTGATGCAGACCAGCTGGCCGCGCGTGTTCGAGCTGATGTACTGGCCCACGATCCAGATGATCCTGTGGGGCTTCATCACCCAGTTCTTCCTGCAGCACAGCTCCTACGTGGCGCAGGCGGCGGGCGTGCTGATCGCCGCGGTGCTGCTGTGGGACGTGCTGTTCCGCGGCCAGCTCGGCTTCTCGCTGTCGTTCCTGGAGGAGGTCTGGTCGCGCAACCTGGGCAACCTCGCGGTCAGTCCCCTGACCCCGCGGGAGTTCCTGGCGGCGCTGACGGTGATGAGCCTGCTGCGCACGCTGATCGGGGTGCTGCCGGCGGCGGGGCTGGCGATCGTGTTCTACGAGTTCAACGTGTTCACGCTGGGCCTGCCGCTGGTCGCCTTCTTCACGCTCTTGCTGGTGTTCGGCTGGGCGATCGGGATGATGGTCTCCGCGCTGGTCCTGCGCGTGGGTCAGGGGGCGGAGAGCGTGGCCTGGCTGGCGATCTTCCTGCTGGCGCCGGTGTCGGCCGTCTACTACCCGATCGCGACCCTGCCGGAATGGCTGCAGCCGGTCTCCTGGATGCTGCCCACGGCGCCGGTGTTCGGGGGAATGCGGGCGATCCTGGTCGACGACACGGTGCGCTACGACCTCTTGATCCACGCCGCCCTGGTCGACCTCGCCTACCTCGGGCTGGGCGCGTTCCTGTTCCTCTACAGCTTCCACGTCGCCCGCAAGCGCGGGCTCCTGCTGCAGGTGGGGGAGTAGGGAAAGCTCTTCGCAAAAGCCGGTCCCGGCTCAGGGGTCCACTCCATCCTCCATCAGAAAAAATTCATCCCCCTCCTCCACGTAGGAGGAGGGGCTCGAGCAAGATCAAGGTCGACTCGACCTTGATCGATTTTGCTCTAGGGGAGGAGGCACGACGGGCATGCGCGCCGCGGGCAACCTCCTCTCCCCGCCCTCTCCTCCCATCCCACTGGAGGAGAGGGGGAAGTCGACTGGAGGAGAGGGGAGTTCGCGTGGCGGCGCCGCCTATTCCGCCGCGCGCTGCACCTCGGGCGCGCGGTCGAGCAGGTCCTCGGTGAGCGCGCGGGCGGCCCAGCTGTGAAAGGCCTTGGTCGGCGGGTCCATGACGGGGGAGAAGAAGCCGCCGTCGAACGCGGGGGAATGGCGGCCGGCCTGCATCCGCTCGACCAGGTCGACGTCCTCGGCGAACACCTCCTGCCAGCGCGCCAGCGTCGCCCGCCGGCTGTCGGCGTGGGCCTCGGAGACCGCCTCCGCGCCGACGTAGTAGACGTTCAGGTGCTCGACCGTCCGATCCGGGCCGAGCGGCTCCAGCCAGATCGTGAACAGGTGGTCGCACTGCACGCCGAGCAGCACGTTCGGGAACAGCGCGATGTACTCCGCCCCGGTGCGCGCCCATTCCGGCAGATCGTCGAACCGCGGCAACGGTGCGTCGTCGCTGGGCGCGTACTTCAGGCTGCCCTGCCCGGCGAAGCGCTCCGCGACCACGTTGTAGTGGTCGTCCAGCTTGGAATAGCTGTTCAGGTTCGGGTGAACCCAGGGCAGGTGATAGCTCTCGCAGTAGTTCTCCACCGCGAGCTTCCAGTTGCAGTTGACGCGGAAGTCCATCGCCCCGCCGGTCTCGCCGCCGTGGCGGATGCGGGAGAGGTCGTAGGCCTGCCAGCGCTCCGCCAGGGGTCGGATGTGGTCGGCGAAGGCGGGCGCGTTGCCGGCCAGGTTGACGAAGATCAGGTCGAACCAGACGGCCGTCGCCACCTCCTTCAGGCCGTGCAGCGACCGGTCCAGCTCGGCGTGGTCGTCGACGTTGAGCCCGCCGAAGTGCGGCGTGTGCTTCAGGGCGCCCGTGTCGACGTCGTAGCAGAAGCAGTGGTAGGGGCACTTGATCAGGCTTTTCACCCGGCCCGGCTGGGTCACCAGCTTGGCGCCGCGGTGGGAGCAGACGTTGTGGAACACCCGGACCCGGTCGTCGCGCCCGCGCACCGCCAGCAGCGGCACGCCCAGCATGTCGACCGGCTTGACCGCCCCGGCGCGGGGCAGGTCGGCCGCCACGCCGATGCAGGTCCAGGTGCGCGCCAGCAGCTGGTCGCGCTCAAGCATGGCGTAGGCCGGATCGGTATAGGCCTGATTGGGCAGGCCGCGGGCGTGCATGCCCGGCTGCTTCACCCGCCGCAGCTGGTCGCACAACTCGGCGCTCAGGCCCTCGGCGATCCGGATGTTGGCGGCGGTCTCGGCCATGGCGCGTCACCTCCGTTGGCGCGGGCGGGACTGTTGGCGTCGACCAGCATCGACGCACTGGTCTGGCGAGTCCCGGTCACATGTAGATTGCCGTGAGGTGCCCGGCGCGTGAACGGCATGATTTCTCATCCATCACATAACGTGGTGTAATGTGAAAACCGGTATGCCCGCGAGCGCGCACAACGCTTCGGCGGGTCCCCTCTCCCTTGACGGGAGAGGGCTAGGGTGAGGGTGGGACTGCTCGGCGGCTGGCGGAGACTCCCAGCCTCACCCGCCCACGCGGCTGCGCCGCGCGGGCCCCTCCCTCTCCCGTCGAGGGAGAGGGGCAGCAACGCGAGGACTCGAGAATGGCCCCACTCAACCGACAGCTGCCGCCGCTGGGCCCGCTGGTCGCGTTCGAGGCGGTGGCGCGGCACCTGTCGATCACCCGGGCCGCGGACGAGCTGGCGCTGACCCAGGCGGCCGTCAGCCGCAAGATCGCCGCGCTGGAGCACGAACTGGGGGTGCGCCTGTTCGACCGGCTGCACCGCGCCCTGCGCCTGACCGGCGAGGGCGAGCGCCTGCAGGCGGCGGCCGCCAGCAGCCTGGGCCACCTGGCGGAAACGGCGGAGCAGCTGCGCCGCCGCGGGGCGGGCGCGCAGGTCGAGGTGTCGACCACGATCGCCTTCGCCTCGTTCTGGCTGATGCCGCGGATCCCGCAGTTCCGGGCCCGCCATCCCGAGGTCGAACTGCGGCTGTCGGTCAGCGACCCGTACGTCGACCCGGCGCGCGAAGGGGTGGACGCGGGCATCCGCTACGGCGGCGGCGACTGGCACGGGGTGACGGCCGAACACCTGTTCGACGAGGAGGTGTTTCCGGTCTGCTCGCCCGGTTACCTGGCGGAGCACCCGGAACTCTCGGACCTCGCCTCGCTCGCCCGGCAGACGCTGCTGCACCTCGACGTCGACTACCACGCCTGGACCGACTGGGCGACCTGGTTCAGCGACCTGGGCGCGACCCCGCCGCCGCGCCGGCGCGGCCTGCAGTTCAACACCTACACCATCCTGATCCAGGCGGCGACGGCCGGCCAGGGCGTGGCGCTGGGCTGGCGACACATGGTCGACGATTTTCTCGACCAGGGCTCGCTGGTCCGGCCGATCGACGCGACCTACCGCCCGCGCGGCGCGTACTACCTGGTCAAGCCGCGCGGCCGCGCGCCGGACAGCGACGTCCAGGCCTTCACCGACTGGCTGCTCGCCGAAGCGCGCGGGTGACAGCGGGGTGGCGCAGCGGACCGCGGGATCCTCGCCTGGTTTCCTTTTGGGAAATGCCTGTGCACGCCAGGTTCGATTGTCGGCTGAGTCTTGCGCTTACATCAAAACGGCGGGTCAGCCGCCGGCGGTGAGCGCCTGGGCTTCCAGTAAGATGCCGCGACGGACCTCGCCGTCGTCGCCCAGGCGACCGATTTCCTGGCCGTCGACCATGACCTGCAAGCCGCCCGCGTTACCGGTGTGCAGCGTCAGGCCCGGCCGGTCGGGCACGTTGTAGCGGTCGCCCGGCCGCAGCAGGCGGGTCAGCACCAGGCCGTCGTCGGGCCCGCGCACCTGGACCCAGGAGCGCGCGGTGGCAACCAGCGTGACCCGGGAGTTCGCCGGGCTGGCGCCGAACGTGCGGCCGTCCGCGCCGGCGTCGCCGCCGCTCGGCGCGTTGGCGCTCTGGGTCTGCTGCGGGGCGGTCGGGATGCCGCTGTCGTCCTGCTGCATCTCCGGAACGGCTGGGGGGGCGGTGTTCCCGTCCGGTTCCGATCCGCCCTGTGCGGCCTGCGCGCCGGTCCCGGTCGCGCCCGTGCCGCCGGTGTCCGGCGCCGCCGGCGCGTCGGTCGACCGGTCGGCCGTCTGGGTCGGCGCCGAGGCGCCCCGCTGCTGCGTCGTCGGGGCGTCGGGCAGCTCGGGCGCGGGCGCATCGGCGGCCGTCCCGCCGCCGGTTGTCGCATCGCCGGCGCCGGTGTCCCCGGAACCGGTGCCGCTGGACCCGGTGCCGGGCGCGCTCGGCGCGTCGCCCTCCGACGTCGCCGACAGATCGGGGTCCGGCGCGGTTTCGGGCAGCTCGGCGACCTGCTCGGCCTGCATGCCGTCGGCGCCGGCATCCGCGGTATCGCGCGCGGAGCTGTCCGTGCCGCCGGCCGTCTGGTTCGAATCCGTATCAGCCGTGGCCGGCTCGCTGGTACGGGTGCCGGACAGGTCGGTCGCCTCCGGCACCGGCGGCGCCTCGGTCGCGCCGACCATGCGCTGCAGGCTTTCCGGCACCGCCGGCACCAGATCGGCGACCGACCGCTCGCCGTCGGACAGGTAGGCCCAGGCGCCATAGGCCACCGCAATCAACGCGATCGAGAGCACCAGGATGGGCCCGCCGGGGATCTTCCCCTCGTTCACCGGTTCGGGGAAATGCAGTTGCTGGTCGCGCTTGAGGCCCTGGCTCTCCTCCTTGAAGCGCTGCACGATCCGGTCGTCGTCCAGGCCCAGGAACTGCGCATAGCCGCGCACGAAGCCGACGGCGTAGGTCGGCCCGGGCAGTTCGTCGAACGCCGAGCGCTCGATCGCGTCCAGGTAGGCGTAGCGGATGCGCAGACTTTCCGAGACCTCGCGCAGGTGCAGGCCGTAGGTCTCGCGCTCGCGCTTCAGCCGCTCGCCCACGCTTTCGCGCTGCTCGCCGCCGCCCAAGCTGGGTTCGCCCCAGCCGGCGGCCGGTTCGCCGCGGGCGGATTGTGGGTAGGTTCGCCTCGTGTCGTCGGCCATTCGGTTATACGTTCGCCCGTGGCTGCCCAGGTGCTATCAGCGTGTCGTCAGTCTGCGGCGGCGCTGGTTTGAAAACGGTGAACGCGCGCGAAGAGGCGGCGCGCGCGCCAGTGCAGCGGCGCGGTGCGCCGACGCGGATCGACCCGTCCGGCCTTAGCCTGCCGGCCCGGGCGCTGCAAGACCCCGCCAGGTTCGACGCCGACCGGTGCCGACCGCGGCCGGGTACCGGCCCCGGTTCGCGCGCAGGCCGGCTCTGCTGGCACTTTTTGTAGCAAATGGCCGAACGGCGCGCCAAACCTTATCGCCACGCCCCCGATCTTGGGGCGGGACGGCGGATTGGCCGGCTGGGCCGGCGCCGCCCTGTCGCAGGCGACGCCGGCCCCGTTGCCACCCGTGGCTCCGGTACCCAGGCCCCGGCACTCAGGCCGCGGCCATCGCCGGCTGCCGGCGCGGACGAGCCGCCCAGTCGGTGCGCACGTCGGCCAGGAGCTGCTGCGCCATCGGGCTGTACGCCTGGATTTCATCCAGGTTGGGCGCGTCGAAGCTGCGGTAAAGCATGGCCGCGTGGCCGCCGCCCGGCAGGTAGCGGGGCAGCAGACCGCTGAAGCCGTAGCCCCGGCCGCGCAGCTGGGCGAACGCGGCCGCGCCGTCCGGCCGGTCGAGCGGGACCAGCACCTGCACCGTGCGCCGCCTGGACGCCGCGGCGGTGCGCTCCGCCCGGTCGATCCGCCGGGCGAAGTCGCCGCCCGCGCGGGCGAGCGTCAGGCGCGTCATGTCGAACCGCGGCAGGTCGAGCGTGTCCATCTCCGACCCGTCGTCCGCCAGATGGCGCGTGCCCGCGGCCGCGTGGACCGGCCCCGGCTCGCCGACCGCGGCGAGCAGATCGCCGACCCAGCCGCGGTACGTCTCGGGCAGGTAGGACGGCCGCGGGGCGACCTCCTGCACCGGCAGGTACTGCACGATCGTGGCGATCGCGCCGTGCGCGCCCTCCTTGGCCAGCATCCGCTGGGGCACGTAGTCGACCTCCAGCCCGACCTCCTTGAAGCCGGCCTCCGAGCAGACCTTTTGCGAGACCACGTGGTTGGTCAGCGAGGTCGCGAACACGCCCACGCACCCGGGATCGCGGGTGGCGTGGGTCAACGCCGCCTGGAACAGCCAGCGGAAGATGCCCGACTTGCGGTGGTCGGGCAGCACGATCGCCTGACCCATTTCCCACAGCCGCGGGTTCGGGGCGGAGCGGGCGAGCGCGATGTGGCCCGCGAGCCGGCCCTTCGGGTCGCGTACTAGCCCGGAAAATTCATGGGGGACGGCGGGTGTAGCCCAAGCTGCTGAATAGTCGTAAGATTTCGGTGTGGAGACGAAAACCTACGATCAGCAGGAGCTCACCCGCCGTGGTTGAACATACCCCTG
>NZ_NRRL01000175.1 GCF_016583645.1 Rhodovibrio sodomensis
AATCGTACCTAGAGCACGATGTCAAGAATGAACGCCCGTCGTTTACATGGGTACACGGAGCCGCCCATAGCCGGATTCGTTGTTCACATTCAGAAACTTAGCCGGAAAACGAAGTAAAAAGTTCCGTTTAAGGGGGGGCTATGGGCGAATCGCGTAAATATCGTCACGATGGTGTCGCGATGCCGTCCGAACGATCGTTCGGGCTGGTCTTTTGCGGTGTCTTCGTGATCGCCGGTTTGTGGCCCGTCGTGTTCGGCGGGGGCCCCAGGGTTTGGGCGCTGGCCGTGGCGGCGGCATTCGCCCTTCTCGGTTTCTCTGCCCCACGGGTGCTACGGCCGCTCAACCGGGCGTGGTTTCGCTTCGGCCTGTTACTGCACAAGGTCGTGTCGCCGCTGGCGCTGTCGGCCGTGTTCGTCCTAGCCGTGCTGCCGAGCGGACTGCTGATGCGCGCGCTCGGCAAGGATTCCCTCGGCCTGCGGCGGGCAGCGCGGGACGGCAGCTACTGGGTGAACCGCACCACGCCGCACAACCGCATGACCAATCAGTTTTGAGTGTGCCGATGTCTTTCCTGCGCGAGGTCTGGCTGTTCTTCCAGGTTCGGAAGAAATGGTGGCTGCTTCCAACCTTCCTGATGGTCCTGCTGTTCGGCGGCTTGGTTGTGCTTTCGCAGGGCTCTGTGATCGCGCCGTTCGTCTACACGGTGTTCTGAGCCGTATATGCGCACTCTCGGCATTTCGGCCTTCTATCACGACAGCGCGGCCGCGCTGCTGGTCGATGGTGACCTCGTCTTAACATGGGTCAGTTTCTCTTGTGTGTACGAACAAAACGTGATTCTTAGCGTTCTGGCGTTTCATTCAGGGGGCTGCGATGGGCGGGTTGGAGACGGTAGCGGCGGCGGTCGAGGCGGATCTTGCGGCGCGTTTGCCGCAGCAGCGCGTGACGCAGCGACGCAATCTCGCCCTGCTTGCTGCGGTCCTACTGTGCGAACGCGACGTCAACTTGATGGCCCTGGGCGCGGCGTTGCCGATGGCGACCAGCAACCGGGCCAGCCGGTTCCAGAAGCTCAAGCGGATCCTGGCCAATCGGCATATTCAGCCCCTTGAGGTGATGGCACCCTATGCGCGGGAGATCCTGGCGACCCTGAGCGCCAAGGGGCAACAACCAGTGCTCGTGATCGATCAGAGCCAGGCGACGCGCCTGCATCGCCACGAGGTCCTGATGGTGGCGGTCGCGGTCGGCGGCCGGGCGTTGCCGCTGGCCTGGCTGGTTCGCGAGACCAGCGGCGCGATCGGGTTCGCTGAACAACGCCAAGTGCTGGAACAGGTCGCCGGGTGGCTGCCGCGGGGCGTTCGGCCCGTGCTGATGGGCGACCGGTTCTACGGCAGCCCGGATCTCATCACCTGGTGCGCCGAGCGCGGCTGGTCATGGCGGTTGCGTCTGAAGGCGAGCCTGCTGGTGTACGATCGCAATGGGGGCGAAACCACGCTGGGCGCCTGTTTCGAGGACGGCAGTTGGATGCTGCCGAACGTGCGCCTGAGCGCCCGGCAGGTCCCCAGCCACGTCGCGATCCTGCACGAGCCCGGCCATCCGGAGCCGTGGATCATCGCGTTGTCGGAAAAGCCGAGCACCCCGCGCGCCCTGGACTACGGAATGCGCTGGGGCATCGAGGCGATGTTCTCGGACCTGAAGGGGCGCGGGTTCGCCCTGGAAGACAGCCAGTTGCGCAAGGCCGATCGGATCGAGCGGCTGCTCCTGGGGCTGGCGATCTCCCTCTACTGGGCCGTCTCAACCGGCATGTGGGACCGCGAAACCAACCCGCTCGCCGCCGAGGCCAAGGCGCCGGATCGCCGCCCCGCCCGCTGCCTACGTTCCAGGCTATCCTTCTTCACCCGCGGCCTCCGGCGGTTGAAAACATGCATCGCCAGCTCCCTTACACCACCGCCGCTTTGGGGCGTCTGGAGAACTGACTCATGCTGAGGTGACCTCGTGGCCGCGGCGCAGGAAGAGCGCTTCACGCGGCAAAAGCACGATTCCGCCTATCCGGCCCACGCGATCGATTACGTCACGGGTTGGCGGGGCGGCAGCCTCGCCAATGTCGATTACGTTGCCTTCTACGACAAGCCGTTCCTGAAGTTCGAGCGGCTCCTGGAGACCTATCTGGCGTTCGCGCCGCGGGGCTTTCGCTCGTTCCGTACGGCGATGCCGGTGTGGATCAAGGAAAAGCTGTTCCAGAAGGACCTGCTGCGGAAGAAGTTGGCGGCGCAGGCGCCCGGCATCGACTGGAGCGATCGGCTGCTGTTCGCAGAACATCACATGAGCCATGCGGCCAGCGCCTTCTATCCCTCGCCGTTCGACGAGGCGGTGGTGCTCACGCTGGACGGCGTCGGGGAATGGGCGACGACATCGGTGGCGATCGGGCAGGGCGCGGACCTTCAAATCCTCAAGGAGATCCATTTCCCGCACTCGCTCGGCCTTCTTTATTCCGCGTTCACCTATTACCTCGGCTTCAAGGTCAACTCGGGCGAGTACAAAGTCATGGGGCTGGCCCCCTACGGCAGTCCGAAATACAAGGACCTGATCCTAGAAAACCTGCTGGATCTGCGCGACGACGGCTCCTTCCACCTGGATCAGCGGTATTTCAACTACTGCACCGGCCTGGAGATGACCAACGGCGCCTTCGAGACGCTGTTAGGACAGCCGCGTCGGCGCCCGGAGACGGATTCGTTGGAGCCCTTCCACATGGATGTGGCCGCCAGCGTGCAGGCGGCCACGGAGGAAGCAATGCTCTGCCTCGCCCGGGCGCTTAAGCGGGAGTACGGGCTGCCCAACCTCTGTCTGGCGGGCGGCGTGGCCCTGAACTGCGTGGCCAACGGCAAGCTGCTGCGCGACGGCGCGTTCGAGCGCATCTGGGTGCAGCCGGCTGCCGGTGATGCGGGCGGCGCTGTCGGTGCTGCGTTCAGCGCCCATCACCAGCATCTGCAACAGCCACGCCCTGCGCGCGTTTCCGGGAGCGCGGACGGCGCGACCGGTGCGGCGGACGGCATGCAGCGCGCTCATCTCGGGCCCGCGTTCGAGCAGGGCGAGATCGAGCGTCGACTGCAGGCGGCAGAAGCCCGCTACGAGGTCCTGGATGAAGCCGACCTGCTCGCCGCGACGGCGCGGGGGCTGGCGTCGGGCAAGGCGGTCGGCTGGTTCCAGGGGCGCATGGAGTTTGGTCCGCGCGCCCTGGGCGCGCGGTCGATCCTGGCCGATCCGCGGGCGGCTGAGATGCAGAAAATCCTCAACCTGAAGGTCAAGTTCCGGGAGAGCTTCAGGCCCTTCGCGCCTTCGGTGCTGCGCCAGCATCTGCCGGCCTGGTTCCAGATGGACGTCGACAGCCCTTACATGCTCCTGGTTGGTCACGTGGCGCTTGAGCGCGCGCGGGAAATGAGCGCGGCGGAGGCCGGGCTGTTCGGCATTGACAAGCTCAACGTGGTGCGCTCCGAGGTGCCCGCCGTGACCCACGTCGACTACACTGCGCGCCTGCATACCGTGGACCGGCACAGCCAGCCCCGCTACCGCCGGTTGTTGGAACTGTTCCACGAAGCGACCGGCTGCCCGATGCTGGTCAACACCAGCTTCAACATCCGCAGCGAGCCGATCGTCTGCACGCCGGAGGACGCCTTCCGCTGCTTCATGGGCACCGACCTCGACATCCTGGTGATCGGCGACTGTTACCTCGACAAGACGGCGCAGGACCCGTCGCTGGCGCGTGACTATTCTGGCGAGTTCGAGCTCGACTGACCGATGCGCAACCTTTTGACACTGGCGGTCACGCTGCTCGTCTGTGCCGGCGCGGGCGAACTGATGCTGCGGGCGGTGACGCCCTTCCCGATCGGCTTCATCAAAAAGGAGTACGATCGCGAGACCGGCTATCGCCTGAACGACGCCAGTGCCGATGTCGACCGCCACGGCTTCCGGAACCCCGCGGGAACCTGGGACCGGGCCGTGCTCGCGGCGGTCGGGGATTCGCACACCTACGGCTACAACGTTCCTTCCAAGGCGGCTTGGCCGCGCCGGTTTAACGCCGGGGGTGGTCCGGTCGCTTACAATTTCGGGGTCGGCAGCTACAACGTCTATACCTACCATCCGCTGGTGATGCGGGCGCTGCGCGCCGGTAAGAAGGTCGTGGTCGCCGTCTATCCGGGCAACGACTTCACCTCCTATTTCGCCGATCGCCAGCGCCGCGCCTTCAAGGGCGCCTACTGGCAGAGCCAGGTCGGGGAATTGGACCTGGAACTCTATGACCTGTCCGACGCCGCGTTTGCGCGCGACGGAGGGCCGCAGGATTACGGGTGGGGCCGCTGGCTAAAGCACCAGTTGAAGAACCGGTCGGCGACGCTGAGCGCGTTCGACTACTTCGTCTGGAACCGCCTGAAGGACGCCGAGGCGCGAGCGGAACTGGGCTACCGTCTGTTCGGCTGGTACGCCGAGCGTTTTTACACCTTCGACGGTATCCTACCCGCGCTCAAGCGCCAGCGGATCGCCAACCGCGCCCGGATATCGGACGTCTCGACCGGCGCGCCGGCGCTGATCTTCCGCGACTATCAGCGGATGCTGACCCGTTGGGCCGCGGCTGCCGACCCCGGACAGCTTGGCGTGCTGGTTGTGCCCTCGCGCGAGCACCTCTACGCCTACTGGCTTCGCCAGGAGCAGAAACTGAATCGGGTCGACCCCGCCTTCTTGCGCCAGACCGCCTCGCAGGCCGACCTCGTCGCCAAGCTCGTCCGCGCCGCTAGGGCGCTCGATGTCCCCGTCTACACGGCGATGCCGGAGCTGACCCGCGCCCTCGGGGCCGCCCTGGCGGAAGGGCGCACGCTCTACCCGCGCGCGGACAATCACCATCCCCTGGCAGATGGCTACGCCGCCTATGCCGCGGCCGCCGCACGGCTGTACGCGCGCATGCAGTCCCGCTGAGCCGCCCCGGCCGCGCCTTGCCGCCGGTGCCGGCGGGCGGTATCGGCGGCGGTCCTGGGATTGCTTGCTAGGCGATACCGGTCGACTGGACCGTTGGACACAAAAACGGCCGCAGGAGCCGTGCGGCCGCTACCGTTCGGCGTAGCCGGTCCGGATACCGGAGGGGCGTTGGGGAGAGGTCGGCGAAGCTGGGCCTAGCGTCGCCGTGCCTCTTGCCCTGCTCTCACTGGTGTAGAGGCCGCTCCGCGCCGGCTCATTCACGCTGCCCCAGTCGCACTGCCTGATTCACACTGAAGGTGATCCAGCTGCCGCGCTCGGGCTCTAATACGCCGGCTCCAGGCGGATCTGCGCCGGCTCCGGGTACTTCTCCGCGCGCATGGTGTAGAGGCGCAGGAAGGTCAGGGTGGCCAGGGCGACCCACGCGCCCTTCTTGAGCTTGCCGGTCACGCCGCCCTGCTGCTCGGCGTCGTCGATCCGGCCGCGCAGGTCGAACAGTCGGTCCAGGCCCTGCTTGAACTTCGGGTTCTCCAGCGGCAGGCCGATCGGGAAGACCTGTTTGGAGATCTCGCGGGTCTTGTGGAACACCTCGAAGTCGTAGTCGGTGATGTCGACGCCGAGCGCGTTGTGGAACTCCAGCCGGGCGTGGTCGCGGACGTACATCGTGGCGAACACCGCCAGCGTGAAGAAGCGGATCCACAGCCGGTTGTGCCCGCGCCGCAGCCAGGGGTTGGCGTGCATCAAGAGCGCGAACGCCTCGCCGTGGCGGAACTCGTCCTGGCACCAGCGCTCGAACCAGTTGAAGATCGGGTGGATCGTCTTGTCCGGGTGCTTCTGCAGGTGCCGGTAGATCGTGATGTAGCGGGCGTAGCCGATCTTCTCCGACAGGTAGGTGGCGTAGAAGATGAACTTCGGCTTGAAGAAGGTGTACTGTTTGCTCTTGGTCAGGTAGCCGAGGTCGACGTCGATATCGAGGTCTTTCAGCGCCTCGTTGAGGAAGCCGGCGTGGCGCGCTTCGTCGCGGCTCATGTACTTGAACAGCGCGCGCACGTCCGGGTTGTTGATCCGCTTGCGGATGTCGGCGTAGAGCACGCAGCCGGAGAACTCGGCCGTCAGCGAACTGACCAGGAAGTCGATGAATTCCTTGCGCAACGGCTCGTCGATCTTCTTCAGCGCGTCGACGAACGCGCCTTCCTGCTTGAAGTGGCCGCGGTTGTGGTCGGCCTCCAGCTCGGCGATCAGGGAGTCCCACTCCGCGCGCACCGGCTCGACGTCGATCTTGTCCATCTCCGCGAAGTCGGTGGTGTAGAAGCGCGGCGACAGCACCGTGTTCGCCTTGGCGGCGGTGGTGGTGTCGTACTGGCTGGGCTGGACCAGCTCGCCGTCTTCCGGCTCGCGGCCCTTGCCCCCGGTCGCCTCGCGGCTTTCAACCTGGGCTTCGCTCATAGCTTCCTCCTCGAGGTGAAGGAGAACTCCAAGAGTTCCATCAGTTCGCCGAACGCTGTGATCCGGGTCCACAGCCGGGTCAGCGGACCGGCGTGCTTGATCCGCGCCGTACGCTCCAGGCGCAGGCGCTGACCGAACGGCACGTGGATCTTGTCGCCCAGCACCTTCACCTCGTCGCCCTCGGCGATATCCACGTCGCGCTTATAGTGGACGTGGGCGTGCAGGGACTCCCAGGTGCGCTCGATCTCGATCTCGCAGGGGACGTCCTCGTAGGACTGTCGCGCCCGCTTGGCTGCACTCATGTCGGTCGTCTCCCCTCAAGCCGGTCGGCGGGCCGGTTCGCGCCATGGGCCGGCGCGGGCGGCACGCGGTCGGCGCGCGGCGGTTGGCATCGGCTTGTATAGCGCGCCTCTCGTGTCACGCCTAGAGCAAGATGCTGAAAGGTGAACCCACCTTTCCGCTGAATCTTGCTCTCTCTTCAAGCAGTTAGAGCAAAATTCACGATGAAGGCCGACCCGACCTTCATCGATTTTCCTCTAGTTTACACAAGCCGCGCGCACGGAAAATCCCAAATGGGGGTGACGGGCCGCAAATGGGGCCGGCCCGTCGGCCGGCGCCGGCCCCGATCGACGAGCGGGCGGCGCGCCGGGTCGGTGGCCGCCCGACCGCGCAGGCCTACTCGAAGCCCAGGAGGTCGAAGATGTCGCGGTCCTTGAGCGACTGCACGACCGTGCCGTCGGTGCCCTGCATCAGGGTTTCGGCCAGGTCCATGTACTCCTGCTGGATCGCCTCGGCCTCGTCGCCCTCCATCTCGAACAGGGTCGACTTCTTCAGCCGGCTGCGCCGGATCACGTCCTGGTTCTTGAAGTGGGCCAGGTTGTTGAGCCCGACCTGCTCGTTGTAGAGGTCGAGCTGGTCGGTGTCCTCGCTGCGGTTGGCGATCACGCCGGACAGGCGGACGTTGTAGTTCTTCGACTTGGCGCCGATCGCGCCGACGATCCGGTTCATCGCGAACACGCTGTCGAAGTCGTTGGCGGAGACGATCAGCGCCTGGTCCGCATACTGCAGGGGCGCCGCGAAGCCGCCGCAGACGACGTCGCCCAGGACGTCGAAGATCACCACGTCGGTGTCCTCCAGCAGGTGGTGTTCCTTCAGCTGCTTGACCGTCTGGCCGACGACGTAGCCGCCGCAGCCGGTGCCGGCCGGCGGGCCGCCCGCCTCGACGCACATCACGCCGTTGTAGCCTTCGTAGACGAAGTCCTCGGTGCGCAGCTCCTCGGGGTGGAAGTCGACCTCCTGGAGCTTGTCGATCACGGTCGGCACCAGCGTCTTGGTCAGCGTGAAGGTGCTGTCGTGCTTGGGGTCGCAGCCGATCTGCAGCACCCGCTTGCCCATCTTCGAGAAAGCGGCCGACAGGTTGGACGAGGCGGTCGACTTGCCGATTCCGCCCTTGCCGTACATGGCGAAGACCTGCGCGCCCTTGATCTGATCCTTGGGGTCGGTCTTGACCTGGACGCTGCCTTCGCCGTCGCCCTGGGTTCCCCGCGTCGCGGCCAGCGTGCTCATGTCGATCTCCTTTGCGACTGCCGTGTCGTGGGGCGCTCCTCGCCGGCCCCCTTGCTGCTGTTTCGCCGATCGCCGTCGCGAACGCCGAGAGCGAAATCCCGGAAGGCCGGGCCGGCCTTGTGCCCGTGTTTCGCTCCAACTGCTTGATGTGAGGGCAAGAGTCAGCTGAACAGGTGGTCTCCTTTCAGCATCTTGTCCTATGCGCTGTAGTGCGCCTTGGCGTCGTACAGCGTATCCAGGCTGATCTCTCCGTCGCCGCGCTCGATGGCGAAGCGCTCGGTGTTGCGCTTCACCTTGCCGCGGACGAAGAAGGGGATCTTTTTCAACTCCTTCTCCGCCTCGGCCGTCCACTCCGGCCCGTCCGCCCCGGCTGCGTCGAGGGTCGCCGTGCCGCCGGCCTCGGCCGGCGCGGCGGTGTCGGCCGCCGGTGCCGGGATCGGCTCGGGCGCTTCGATGCGCGCGCCGGGGCCGTGGTGGGACGGGCGGGCGTCGTCGTTGAACTCGAAGTCCTCGCGGAACATGCCGAGCAGGTGTTCCTCGAGGCCCATCACCAGCGGATGGACGAAGGTGTCGAACAGCACGTTGGCGCCCTCGAAGCCCATCACCGGGGAATAGCGCGCCGGGAAGTCCTGCACGTGCACCGGCGCGGAGATCACCGCGCAGCCGATGCCGAACTTCTTGGCGA
>NZ_NRRL01000176.1 GCF_016583645.1 Rhodovibrio sodomensis
CTCGGGTTTTCGCACATGACGGCCCGGCCGCAGCACGTGGGCCAGGACCCGGAGACGATCGAGACGTTCAAAAAAACTTCCCGGCGACCGTCGCAGAGATCATCGCCAAGCTGCCCGGCGGGGTGACCCCGGAGATCTGGTTCCAGGACGAGATGCGGGTGGGGCAGAAGAACCCGCAGGTGCGCCAGTGGGCGCCCACCGGCACGCGTCCCCGTCAGCCCGCCGACCAACGGACCAGCTCGGGCTACGTTTTCGGCGCGGTCGCGCCGGAGCGCGGGGTTGGAGAGGCCGTGGTGATGCCGCGGGCGAACACGCGGGGGATGCAGGAGCATCTGGCCGAGATCAGCCGACAGGTCGGGTCAGAACGCCACGCCATCCTGGTCATGGACCAGCCCAGCTGGCACACGACGGAGTCGCTTCGTGTGCCCGCCAACATCTCGATCGTGCTTCTGCCGCCGAAGTCTCCGGAACTGAACCCTGTCGAGAAGGTCTGGCAGTACCTACGCCAGACGTTCCTCTCAAACCGCGTTTTCGAAAGCTACGATATGATTGTCGATGCCTGCTGCGACGCTTGGAACATATTCATGGAGATGCCGGAAACCGTGACCTCGATAAGCTACCGTAGCTGGGCCGCGATAACGACATCTCCATGACCGCTGGTATTAGGACGAGATCGATAGCCTTAAGCTTCTGATATAGAGAACATTTGCCAATCTCGACGTGATCCCGAGCCGGCCGCTTTAGCGGCCGTGTCGCGGGACGGTTGGCGGGCGCTGAAGCAGCCGTGCAAAAGTCCACTGGAGCAGAGGCCCCACCCTAGCCGATCGCGATCTCCAGATCGCCGACCCCGGCGACGTGGCCGTGCAGCCGGTCGCCGCGCTGGACCGGGCCGACACCGGCGGGCGTGCCGGTCATGATCAGGTCGCCCGGCTGCAGGGTAAACAGGGTGGATAGGATCCGGATCATCTCCGGCACCTTCCAGATCATCTGCGCGAGGTCCCCCGCCTGCCGGCGCGCACCGTTGACGTCGAGCCAGATCCGGCCGCGGTCGGGATGGCCGATCCGGGCGGCCGGCACGACCGGGCCGCAGGGCGCGGAATGCTCGAACGCCTTGCCGACTTCCCACGGCCGGCCAAGCTTCTTTGCATCCCCCTGCAGATCGCGCCGGGTCATGTCGAGCGCCACCGCGTAGCCGTAGACGTGCGTCAGCGCGCGTTCGGTCGGGATGTCGCGCCCGCCGGCGCCGAGCGCGACCATCAGCTCGATCTCATGATGCAGGTCCGCGGTCGCCGTCGGATAGGGCATCTCGCCGGCCCCGCACAGCAGGTTGTCCGGGTTCTTCTGAAAGAAGAACGGCGGCTCCTTGTCCGGGTCGTGGCCCATCTCGACCGCGTGGTCGGCGTAATTCCGGCCCACGCAGTAGATCCGGTGCACCGGGAAGACCCGGCTGGCGCCTGCCACCGGCAGCCGCACGGGCCGTGGCGCCGGGATGACGGTCTCGGCTGTAGGGTCGGACACGGCGTCGCTCCCTTGTTCGTCCAGTGTGCGTCGAGGTTCGGGCCAGACCGGTGACGGTCGACCCGAGCTTCCGCGCACTGGCCCTGGCCCGCAATTTCTGCCGCATCACCAGGCACCACGCCAGCCGCAGGGACACCAAGCCGCGCGAACAGCACGTGCCGCATATCTCGGATCACGGGCGCGCCGCTGCGCGGAACGGGTGCGCGGCCGGCTGCCTGCGACCATCGATATACAAGTGTCCTGGCATTGAAACAAAATGACTCCCAATCGGGTGTACGATCGATTAACCTCGGTCAAACGGCGACAGGGCGCCGTGGTGTCGGGACCGGGTCGAATCGCGGGTCGGCACCGAACCAAGACAAATCCCGCGCCGCCTGCCGGGCAGGTCGGCGCGGCACAGCGCGCAGGGGGCGCTAGTCGAATCGGGACGCGCATTCGCGCGACCCCGCGATCCGACCTGGAACCGAATGATCCGGAGACGGGTTATCCGGCCCCCCGCGGCGCCTGGGAGACGAAAAAGGACGGGGATGTCGCAAGACAATATCGTTGAGTTCAACCACGTGCAGAAGAGCTACGACGGCGAAACGCTGGTCGTGAAGGATCTCAACCTGCATGTGGCCCGCGGCGAGTTCCTGACGCTGCTCGGGCCGTCCGGCTCCGGCAAGACCACCGTGCTGATGATGCTGGCCGGCTTCGAGGTGCCCACGCATGGCGAGATCCTGCTGAACGGCACGCCGATCAACGCGGTGCCGCCGCACAAGCGCGGCATCGGCATGGTGTTCCAGAACTACGCCCTGTTCCCGCACATGACGGTGGCGGAGAACCTCCGGTTCCCGCTGGACGTGCGCAAGATCAGCCGCGCGGACGCCGAGAAGAAGGTGCAGCGCGCGCTCGACATGGTCCGCCTGGGCCAGTTCGGCAATCGCCGCCCCGGCCAGCTGTCCGGCGGCCAGCAGCAGCGCGTGGCGGTCGCCCGGGCACTGGTGTTCGACCCCGACCTGGTGCTGATGGACGAGCCGCTCGGCGCGCTGGACAAGAACCTGCGCGAGGAGATGCAGCTCGAGATCAAGCACATCCACGAGCAGTTGGGCGTCTCGGTCGTCTACGTCACCCACGACCAGTCGGAAGCGCTCACGATGTCGAACCGGATCGCGGTGTTCGACGACGGAGTCATCCAGCAGCTGGCCGCGCCCGACATGCTGTACGAGGAGCCGGACAACGCGTTCGTCGCCTACTTCATCGGCGAGAACAACCGGCTTCACGGCATCGTCAAGCAGGTCAACGGCAAGAGCTGCGAGGTCGAGCTGGAGAATAACGGCGGCACCGTGAAGGCGCTGCCGGTCAACGTCGCGGGCGAGGGCCAGCGGACCACGCTGTCGCTCCGCCCGGAACGGGTCGAGGTCAATCCGACCAACGGCATCGACAACAGCTTCGACGCCCGGGTCGAGGAACTGATCTACCTCGGCGACCACATCCGGACGCGCGTGCGCGTCTGCGGCAACGACGAGTTCGTCATCAAGATCCCCAACGCCCACGGCCACGCCCGGATCAATCGGGGCGATACCGTCAAGGTGGGCTGGGCGTTACAGGATTGCCGTGCCCTGGATGCATGATGTGCCAGGCGCGCGGCCGCGGCCGCCAGCCAATGCTGGACCGGCGGCCGCTTTTCGGACGGTGCCCCGGTGCCGTCCCAACAGGCGCGGACGTGAACCGAACCTGCTGATCCCCGAGAAAAGCATCATGGCCCGAGTGCCGACCGGTACGCGCGAGGTCCGGTTGGCCAACAAAACAGGGAGAGCCTAATGAAGCTTCGTAAAGCGACCCTCCTGGCCGCCGGCAGCGCCCTTGCGCTGGGCGTTTCGGCCGGTGCCGCGTCTGCGGAGACGCTGACCATCGTCTCCTGGGGCGGTGCTTACACCATGTCCCAGCAAAAGGCTTATCACGAGCCGTACATGGAGATGAATCCGGACGTTAACATCGTCAACGTGGACAAGTCCGCGAACGGCCTCGCCGGTATCCGCGCCCAGGTGCAGGCCGGCAACGTCACCTGGGACATCGTCGACATGCTGGAAGGTCCGGCGATGACCGCCTGCGCCGAGGGCATCGTCGAGCCGCTGCCGGCCGACGAGATCCTGGCCGAGGCCCCGGACGGCACCCCGCCCAGCGAGGACTTCGTCCAGCTGCGCGAATGCTTCGTGCCGTCGATCGTCTACGCCACGCTGTTCGCCTACAACAAGGAAGCCTTCCCGAGCGGCGACTATCCGTCGACCGTGCAGGACGTCTGGAACATGGACGCCTACCCGGGCAAGCGCGGCCTGCAGAAGATCCCGGCCGGCAACATGGAATGGGCGCTGGTCGCCGACGGCGTCCCGATGGACGAGGTCTACGAGGTGCTCGACACCGACGAAGGCGTCGCCCGCGCGTTCGCCAAGCTGGGCGAGCTCAAGGACGAAGCCGTCTGGTGGAGCGAGGGCGCGCAGCCGCCGCAGCTGCTGGCCGACCAGGAGGTCTCGATCGCGACCGGCTACAACGGCCGCTTCTTCAACGCCCAGGTGATGGAAGACCAGCCGTTCGAGCTGATCTGGCACGGCCAGTACTTCGAGCTGGACGGCTGGGTCGTCCCGAAGGGCAAGCTGACCGACCGGGTGAAGGACTACCTGAACTTCGCCACCGACACCCAGCGCCTCGCCGACCAGGCGAAGTACATCTCCTACGGTCCGGCGCGCGCATCCTCGGCCGAGCTGGTGTCGACCCACGCGGAGGCCGGCATCGACATGAAGCCGCACATGCCGACCAGCCCGGAGAACTTCCAGAACCCGATCCCGAAGAACGCCGAGTGGTGGGCCGATAACGGCGATGCCATGGCGGCGCGCTTCAACGCCTGGCTGGCCCGCTAAACCGGGCCGAGCCTGGCGGACGGGTGATACCGGACGCCTTCAGGCGGGGCCGCGGGAACCGTCCCCGGCCCCGCCGCTTTCGGCCGCACGCGGCCGAGACTTAGCCGCCGAACGACGCAGTCGTTCGACGACAACGACCCTCTAAGGAGCCGGCAGACGCCGACCCCGCGGCTCAACGCGCGGCGGCCCGGCCACCGGAACAGCCGCGCGCGGGGACTAGGGCATGGCTCAGGCCGACATCACACAGGACACCGGCGCCGACGGCCGTCTGGACAAGCTGACCACGGCCGACGGCACGCCGCTCAAGGTCTCGATCCGGCGCGCCATGCGGCGCAACAAGTTGATTGCCTTCGGGCTCACCGCGCCGCTGCTGTTCTTCATCGTTTTTTCCTTCCTGATGCCGATCTTCGACATGGCCAGCCGGTCGGTCGAGAACCACCAGATCCCGGAGGCAATGCCGCGCACGGTGGCCGTGCTGGAAGGCTGGAACGGCCAGGAAGTGCCCGGCGAAGCGGCGTTCGAGGCGCTCGCGCTGGACATCCAGGAAGGCCAGCGCACGCGCACGATCGGCCGGGCGGCGACCCGGCTGAACTACCAGGAGGCGGGCATGCGCTCGCTGATCATGGGCAGCGCCCGGCGCGCCGATCAGCTGGAGCCGCCCTACAAGCAAGCGCTGCTCGAAGTCGACGACGACTGGGGCGACCTCGACGTCTGGCGCCTGATCAAGCGCGAGAGCGGTTACTACACCGCCAGCTACTACCTGAACGCGATCGACCTGACCTATTCCGACACGGGCGAGATCGTCGCGCAGCCGGAATACCGGCAGATCTACGTCATGCTGTTCGTCCGCACGCTGTGGATGTCCGCCCTGATCACCGGGCTCGCGCTGCTGCTCGGCTTCCCGGTCGCGCACCTGCTGGCGACCCTGCCCGCGCGCCACGCCAACCTGCTGATGATCCTGGTGCTGCTGCCGTTCTGGACCTCCCTCCTGGTGCGCACGACCACCTGGATCGTGGTGCTGCAGACCGAGGGCGTGTTGAACGACATGATGGTCTGGTTGGGCGTGATCTCCGACGACGGCCGATTACAGATGATCTACAACCAGATCGGCACGATCGTCGCGATGACGCAGATCCTGCTGCCGTTCATGATCCTGCCGCTGTATTCGGTGATGAAGGGCATTTCGCCGTCCTACATGCGCGCGGCGAAGTCGCTCGGCGCGCGCCCGCCGGTGGCGTTCTGGCGGGTCTACGTGCCGCAGACCATCCCCGGCATGGGCGCGGGCGGCATCCTCGTCTTCATCCTGGCGATCGGCTACTACATTACCCCGGCCCTGGTCGGCGGGCAGTCTGGCCAGCTGATCTCCAACTACATCGCCTATCACATGCAGCAGTCGCTGAACTGGGGCTTGGCCGCGGCGATCGGCACGATCCTGCTGGCCGGCGTGCTGCTGCTCTACGCCACCTATAACCGCATCGTCGGCATCGACAACATGAAGCTGGGGTAAGCCGTCATGGCCAAGTTCGCACCCTACGTCGGCCGCCTCGAGCGGACCTGGCACTATACCTACCTGACGATCTGCGGACTGGTGTTCCTGTACCTGATCCTGCCGATCATCATGATCGTGCCGCTGTCGTTCAACGCGGAGCCGTACTTCACCTTCACCGACGGCATGCTGGCACTCGACCCGGCGGCCTACTCGACACGCTGGTACGCGGACTTCTTCACCTCCGAAAGCTGGCTGCACTCGATCAAGAACAGCTTCATCATCGCGATCGCGGCGACCTTCCTGGCGACCTCGCTGGGCACGCTGGCCGCGCTCGGCCTGTCGCGCCCGCACATGCCCGGACGCGAACTGGTGATGTCGATCCTGATCTCGCCGATGATCGTGCCGCTGATCATCTCCGGCGTGGCGATGTTCTTCTTCTACTCCCAGATCCACCTGGCGCAGACCCATCTGGGCGTGATCCTGGCGCACGCGGCGCTGGGCACGCCGTTCGTGGTGATCACCGTGACGGCGACCCTGGTCGGCTTCGACCGCTCGCTGATCCGGGCGGCCAACAACCTGGGCGCCAACGACCGGGTGGTGTTCTTCCGGATCATCCTGCCGCTGATCGCCCCGGGCGTGATCTCGGGCGCCCTGTTCGCCTTCATCACCTCGTTCGACGAGGTGGTGATCGTGCTGTTCCTCGCCGGCTACGAGCAGCGGACGATCCCGCTGGAGATGTGGTCGGGCATCCGCGAGCAGATCAGCCCGACCATCCTCGCGGTCGCCACCATGCTGGTCACCCTGTCGGTGATCCTGCTGGCGACGCTGGAGATCCTGCGCCGGCGCTCGGAGGCCCAGCGCGGCATGGCGCCTGTCTAGCCTGGATTTTGCACGCAGCTGCTTGATGCCGTCTGGTAGCCGCCGCGAGCCGTTCGCGTAAGGGTCTTGGCGGGGTATTGTACGATGTGGATGTGGTGTTTTTCGTGTCTCGATTCAGGCCGGCGGC
>NZ_NRRL01000177.1 GCF_016583645.1 Rhodovibrio sodomensis
AACCCTGTTAGACTCACTCATGGCGTGAACCTCGGGTGTTTATCTCCGACATCGCTAAAGCCCCGGTAACAAGGGCTTCCGAGGTCACGCCACCCTTCTGTACTGCCCCGGCGGTGAATTACCCGGGCTCAAGGGAGAGGGACCCGCTGCTATGGTCTGCCACCGCTTCAGCGCCGTGGCGCGTCCGCGCTGTGGCGTGCTAGAGGCCGGCCCGTCATGCCGGACACGGTCGGATACATCGCAGCCGAAGGCTTCGCGGCGGAACTGGAGGGCGAGCTCGCCCGCGCCGGGGTGCGCCTGCGCGGCTGGCACGGCGACCGGCTGCTGCTGGCCGAGCCGCCGGCGCTGACGCCCGCCTGGGCGGAAGACGTCTGGTTCGACGCGCGCGAGCTGCCGGTGCCCTCGATCAAGCAGGCGGCGCGCACGCTCAAGGGCCTGCAGCGCAACTGGGCGCTGTTGACCCCGCCCGCCCACGTCCGCCGGGCCAACCTGATCGCCCAGCAGTTGCCGCACGTCTCGATGAAGCCGCTGGCCTTTCCCGAGCGGCCGCCGGCGGCGCCGCTGGGCGGCTGGACGCTGCTCGACGAAGGGCGGCTGCTGGCATCGCCTGGCACGCTCAGCCCGTTCCCGCACGGCCGGGCCGGGTTCGTGGAGGACCGCGAAACCCCGCCCAACCGCGCCTACCTGAAGCTGTGGGAGGCGCTTAGCCTGCTCGACCAGCGCCCGGGGCCGGGCGACCGCTGCCTCGACCTGGGCGCGGCGCCGGGCGGCTGGACCTGGGTTCTGGCCAGTCTGGGGGCGCAGGTGACGGCGGTCGACAAGGCCGAGCTGGCGGCGCGCGTCACCGCGATGCCGGGCGTTTCGGTTCGCCGCGACAGCGCCTTCGCCCTCGATCCCGCCCGCGACGGCCCGGTCGACTGGCTGTGCAGCGATGTCGTCTGCTACCCGGACCGGCTGTACCGGCTGGTCACCCGCTGGCTGCAGGCGGGCGCGGCGCGCAACTTCGTCTGCACGGTGAAGTTCCAGGGCGCGACCGATGTCGCCGCGATGGACGCGTTCGCCAGCCTGCCGGGCAGCCGGCTGATGCACCTGCATCACAACAAGCACGAGCTGACCTGGGTGTCGCTGAAGCGCTGGCGCGCAGGTTCCCACAGCTAAGGTTTTGATGCGGCGCGCAACACTTCACAAACGCGCAGCCGGCGTTATTTTGGCGCCCCATTCCGCGCCGGCGTGATCGCAGTGCAGCATGACGGCTGCGCCGTTCCCGCCCGGCCGCGCCGCCCCGGGCCCCGAGCGTATGGGCCCGACAGTTCCGGCCGCGACGTGTTCCAAGGAGGCAGACGCCGACATGATCCAGAAGGGCAACCTGACGGTCGCCGACGACCTGGTGAACTTCATCGAGCAGGAGGCCCTGCCCGGCACCGGCCTGGAAGCCGAGCGCTTCTGGGCGGGGCTGGACCGGCTGGTGCACGACTTCGCGCCCCGGAACCGCGAGCTGCTGGCCCGGCGCGAGGCGCTGCAGCGCCAGATCGACGCCTGGCACCGGGACCGCCGCGGCCAGCCGCACGATGCGGGCGCCTACAAGAGCTTCCTGGAGGAGATCGGCTATCTGGAGCCGGACGGCGACGACTTCACCGTCGGGACCCGGAACGTCGATCCGGAATTCGCCACCGTGGCCGGGCCGCAGCTGGTGGTGCCGATGTCGAACGCGCGCTTCGCCCTCAACGCCGCCAACGCGCGTTGGGGCAGCCTGTACGACGCGCTCTACGGCTCCGACGCGATCCCCGAGACCGACGGCGCGGAAATCACGGCCGAGTTCAATCCCAAGCGCGGCCAGAAGGTGATCGCCAAGGCGCGCGAGGTGCTGGATCAGGTCGCCCCGCTGGAACGCGGCAGCCACAGCCAGGCGACCGGCTACCGGGTCGAGACCGGCGCGCTGGTCGTCGACACCGCCGATGGCCCGGTCGGGCTGGCCGATCCCGCGCGGTTCGCCGGTTTCGTCGGCACCGAGGGCCAGCCGGAAACGGTGCTGCTGGAAAACCACGGCCTGCACGTCGAGATCGAGATCGACCCGCAGCATCCGATCGGGAAGACCGACAGCGCCGGGGTGGCCGACGTGATCATGGAATCCGCGGTCACCACGATCATGGACTGCGAGGACTCGGTCGCCGCCGTGGATGCCGCGGACAAGGTCGCGGTCTACCGCAACTGGCTGGGTCTGACCCAGGGCTGGCTGAAGGAGAGCTTCGAGAAGGGGGGCCGGACCGTCGAGCGCAAGCTGAAGGCCGACCGCGCCTATACCGCGCCCGACGGCGCCAAGCTGACCCTGCCGGGCCGCTCGCTGATGCTGGTGCGCAACGTCGGCCACCTGATGACGATCGGCATGGTGCTGGACCAGGATGGCCAGGAGGTGTCGGAGGGCATCCTGGACGCCGCCTTCACCAGCCTGATCGCGGTGCACGACCTGAAGCGCACCGGCTCGGTGGTGAACTCGCGCGCCGGCAGCGTCTATATCGTCAAGCCGAAGATGCACGGGCCGGAGGAGGTGCGCTTCTCCGACGCGCTGTTCGCGGCCGTGGAGGACCTGCTGGGGCTCGCACGCAACACCGTCAAGATGGGCATCATGGACGAGGAGCGCCGGACCAGCGCCAACCTGAAAGAGTGCATCCGCGCCGCCAAGGACCGGGTGGTGTTCATCAACACCGGGTTCCTGGACCGCACCGGCGACGAGATCCACACCGACATGGAAGCCGGCCCGATGGTCCGGAAGGGCGAGATGAAGGGCACCCGCTGGATCCAGGCGTACGAGGACCGCAACGTCGACATCGGCCTCAAGTGCGGCCTGCAGGGCGTCGCCCAGATCGGCAAGGGGATGTGGCCGATGCCCGACCGCATGGCCGACATGCTGGAGGCCAAGATCGGCCATCCCAAGGCGGGCGCGAACACCGCCTGGGTGCCGTCGCCGACGGCGGCCACGCTGCACGCGATCCACTACCATCAGGTCGACGTCAAGGCGGTGCAGGACGGCCTGAAGGGCCAGGAGCGCGCCAGCCTCGACGACCTGCTGACCCTGCCGGTGGCGAGCGACACCAACTGGGAGCCGGACGCGATCCAGCAGGAGCTGGACAACAACTGCCAGGGCATCCTGGGCTACGTCGTGCGCTGGGTGGAGCAGGGCGTGGGCTGCTCCAAGGTGCCCGACATCAACGACGTCGGCCTGATGGAGGACCGCGCCACGCTGCGGATTTCCAGCCAGCACATCGCCAACTGGCTGTACCACGGTGTGGTGTCGGAGACCCAGGTGCTGGAGACGCTGAAGCGGATGGCCGAAGTGGTCGACCGGCAGAACCAGGGCGATTCCGCCTACCGCCCGATGGCCCGCGACTTCGACGCCTCGGTCGCGTTCCAGGCGGCGAAGGACCTGATCTTCCAGGGCCGCCAGCAGCCGAGCGGCTACACCGAACCGATCCTGCACGCCCGCCGCGCGGAGGCGAAGCAGCTCCACGGCGGGTAGCCGGGGCGATCGGTTGCCCGGCGACCAGCGGGCGCTGTCGCGGCCGTGGCGCGCGTTAAGAGCTGACCGCCGGGCATTCTCTGCGGGACTGAGCTTGCCGAACCCCTTCCGCGATCAGCAAGGCCACGGCACAGAAGCCCAGGCCGGTGGGATTGATCGCGAGCATGAACAGGGTCACCGCGCCGACCGCGACGGCGGTGATCCGCAACCGGCGACGCTCCAGGGTGCGGGCCGCCGCGACGAAGCCGATCAGGAAGAACAACAGAAAGCCCGAGCTCGACAGTTCGATGATCGTGAGCTCCGTGCCGTTCACGACGTAGAGCCCGGCGATGGTGGCGCCGTAGAGAAAGATTAGCGCGATCAGGGCACGCCGCGGCACGGCCGCGTCACCGCTGACGTGCGCCAGGCCTTTCGGTACGTCGCCGGACCGCGACAGGCCGAACAGGAATCGGGATGTGCCCAACGTCCACGCGTTGGTTGTCATCATCATCAGGCCGGCGGCGACGATACTGCCGGCGGCGCCCACTTCCGGGCCGCCGATCCGTTGGAGGATGTAGGAGAACGATGTTGCCCCGGAGGCGAAACCGGTCTCCGTGGACAGCGACAAGACGACCGTTGCCGCCATCGTCACGTAGATGGCGCCCACCAGGATCACCCCAACCAGGATCGCTCGCGGAAAGGTGCGGTCGGGGTCGACCACTTCCTCGGCGACCGGGGCAGCGTTTTCCCAGCCGATGAACCCGAAGAAGCATACGATGAGCGCCATCCCGAGCGCCGTGAGGCCGTTCGGGAACACCGGCGTGGCCTGCTCGATCTCCGCGACGGTGGAGAACGCCACCACGCACGTGCTCATGATAAAAATGATCAGCAATGTCAGAAGGATGCCCTGCGCCCGCACGTTCACCCGGATGCCAAAGAGATTGAGAACAATCGACCCTAGCATGATTCCGGCGCCAAGCAGGAGGACGTCCCGATTGGCCGTGATGTGCAGAACCTCGCCGAGGTAGCGCGCCGCCGCGACGGCCAGAAGCGGGTTCGCGACGATCAGCGTGATCAGCAGGAAAACCCCGGTACGCGACGCAACGCGGGGGCCGAACGCGGCTTCGATGAACTCGATCACGCCGCGGGCGTTCGGATACCGCATGGACATGCGGGCGAAGATCAACGCGAACGGGTAGGAAAACGCGACGAGAGCAAGCCAGGCAAGCAGCGACGCCGGTCCCGCGATCCCATAGGCGATTCCGGGCAACACCAGGACGCCCACGCCCATGACCGAACTCACGTAATGGACGACAAGGCCACGGGTGCCGAGGGTTCTCTGCAGTTCCGCCAAAGACGCCTCCTAGGTTAGCTGAGCGTTGAGTGGGATCACGTCGCTGGGGCTCCAGCGCACACCCTGCACGTCCTCGATGACTCGGATGAGCAAACCGCGCTTGGCGATACCGTCGTGCCCTGTCGGGCCGGTCGCGACGCCAAGGTCATCGGGCCCGCACGTAACAACGCGGCCCGGCGCGCCGCACAAGCTCCCGATCGGAAAACCCGCCTCGCGGACGGTAAAGCGTTGGTCATTCCATGTAAAGTAGCATCCCGGATCGGGCGCGTCGTGTGCGCGTAAAAGATTCAGAAGTTGCTGCGGGGGCAACTGCCAATCAATTTGTCGATCCTGGTCGATAATTTTGTGATATCGACGGTAGCGCCAGGGTTCGACGCGCCGCGGCGCGAACCCCGGCGTTTCCAGCCGGGCGATCGCGTCGACCACCACGATCGGATAGCGTTCAAGCTGGCGTCGCGCCACGGACGCGCCGGTGTCGCTGTCGTCAAGCCGCAGCGCCCATTGCGTGACGATCGGTCCGGCGTCCATCTCGGCGGTCATGAGATGCACGGTGACACCCGTTCGGCCCGCCCCCTCGCGGATAACCCAATGCTCGGCGGACAAGCCGGCGTAATCCGGCAGAAGCGAGTCGTGAACGTTGATCGGATATTTTTGCGGTATCTCCAGGATTTCGTCGGGGATGGTGAAGCGCCAATTCGTCGATACAATATATTCCGGCCGCAGCGCGCGTATCTGGGGGGCGAGGCCGCGGAGTTCGCGCCGACCCGCGACGGCCAGCTCGATACGATGGTCGCGCGCCAGCGCCGCGACCCGATTATCCGGTGAACGACTGTGCGTGACGACGAGCCGGGGCGCGCCGCCGCCCGCGATCAAACCGGACAAGCTGGCCGCGCCGTACTCCCCGTAGCCTAGGAATACCGTCGGGATCATGTATCGGACCACGCGAGTTGTCCCCTTGGCCCGTGTGGCGATCCCGGAATTTGTTGAGCAGGCGCAAACGCAGGCCGGACAAGCGGATATAGGCGGTGGCGTCGGCATGGGACACCGCCGCGCTGTCGTCGAAGCTGGCGGCCGCGCGGTCGTACAGGCCGGTGTCCGAGCTGCGGGCCACGACATCAACGTTGCCCTTGTAGATGCGCAGGGTGATGGCGGCATCGACGCCGCGCTGGCTTTGGTCGATGGCCGCCTGAAGGGCCTCGCGTTCCGGCGAGAACCACAAGCCGTCGTAAATACATCTGGTGTATCGTGACAGAAAGTCTTCCTTGAGCCGGATGACTTCGCGGTCCAGGGTAATCGCTTCGGCTTCCAGATGGGCGGCGCGCAAGATCGTCAGCCCCGGCGTTTCGTAAACATTCCGGCTTTTCATGCCGAGAATGCGGCTTTCGATCATGTCGACGCGCCCGATGCCATGCGCGCTGCCCATTCGGTTCAGTTGCTCGAGCAGCAGCTGTGGGGCCAGGTCGGCCTCGTCGAGCGCGACGGGCGCTCCGTCGCGAAAGGTGATCGTGACGGTTTGCTGGAAATCGGGCGTGTCGGCCAAGTCGCGGGTCCGGCCGAACGTCCCGTCGGGCGGAACGTAGCCTGGATCTTCCAGCATTTCGCCTTCGTAGGAGGTGTGCAGCAGGTTCTGGTCGACCGACAGCGGCTTCTCGTTCGCCGCGGAGTCGCCCAGGGTCAGGCCGTGTTCACTCGCAAGAAACAGGCCTCAGCCGGTCGCGGGGATGGGTTCGAGTTGCACGGCATAACCGAGTTCCTTGAGACGGCGCACGAGGCGGCTGGTCTGGTGTTTTTTGTCCAGCTTATCGAAGTGGTCCGGGCCGAGGTCGGTGTAGAAGGTGCCGTCCTTGAGCATGTGATAGATCGCGGTGAGCATCGAGGCGGCCAGCGCACAGATGGCTTTCTTGGGGCCGCGTCGGGCGCGCAAGCGATGGTATAGCGCACGCAGGTAGGTGCCCTTGGCTTTGCTGGCGCTGACCGCGCACTGGACGAGCGTCGTCTTCAGCCAGGGTGCCCCAGGGCGCAGCCGGTTGGACCGGCGTTTGC
>NZ_NRRL01000178.1 GCF_016583645.1 Rhodovibrio sodomensis
GCCGGGGGCGAGCAGGCGCGGGAGGTAGGGCTGGATCGCGGCGGCCAGCCGGGCGTTGCGCGCGGCGTCGCCGGTGCCGATGTCGGCGTGCAGCAGGGCGACCGCCCCGGCGAACCGTTCGCCCGCGCGCGGCAGCGTCGCCAGCACGTCGCCGAGGTAGAGGTGCGCGGCGTCGGGCACGCAGTCGGGGTGGGCGGCGACCTGGCGCTCGAACACGAAGATCTCGCGCCCCGGGCAGAGCTCGCGCAGGTGGTCGTAGGTCCGGCCGTTGCCCAGGCCGAGCTCGAACAGCACGCCCGGCACGCCGGCGACCGCGTGGCCGGCGGCGTCCAGGCAGGCGCGCTGGGCCTGTAGACGGCGGATCGCGCTGTCGAGGCGGCTCATCGGCGACGTCTTTCCGGAAAAGCGGGGGCGTCTCAGCCGCCGCGCGCGGCGCGCAGCTGGCGGGTGGTGGTCTCGAGGCGGTGGGCGAGCACGCGCATCACCTCGATGCCGATCTGCGGGAAGTCCTGCACCATGCGGAAGAACAGTTCCTTGGTGATCTTCAAGGTGACCAGCTCGCTGGTCGCCACCACCGTGGCGGTGCGCGGCACGTTGCACAGGATGGCGATTTCGCCGACGATGTCGTTGCTGGCGACCTGGGCGACCGTGATCGGCTCGCCGCTGTCGGCGGTGACCCGGACGTCGGCGGTGCCCTCCAGCACGATGTAGGCGGCGTCGCCCTCCTCGCCCTGGTCGAACAGGGCGGCGCCGTCGGCGAAGGTGACGCGCTCGCTGGCGAACGCCATCAACTTCAGCTTCGACGGCTCGATGTTCTGGAACAGCGGGATCCGCCGCAGAACCTCGACCTCCTGCTCAAGCCCCATCGTCAAACCCTCCTCGCGCCGCCGTGCCCGGATGCGCCCGGTTTCAGTCAGTCATGCCGGCGGATCGCACGCACCGCGTTACACCGTGATGACGGATCGACCGGACCCCGGCCCCGCGCCAAAGCCGCCGGGCGCCCGAGCGCCGACCCGCCTCAGTCATCGCTCAGCAGCCGATCGAGCGCGCCGCCGGTCCCGGCGAGCTCGGCGTAACGGCCGTGCTCCGGCACCTGGCCGGCGTCGACCACGACCACCCGGTCGAACCGGTCGGCCAGCTGGGCGCGGTGCAGCACCCAGATCACCCCGCCGTCGCGGCGTTCGGCGAGCAGGCGGTCCATGATCCGGGTCTGCGTCTGGCCGTCCATGATCGCCGTCGCCTGGTCGATCACCAATAGGTCGGGGCGCTTCATCAGCGCCCGGGCCAGCGCGAGCTTCTGGCGCTGCACCGCGGACAGGCGCTTGCCGGCCACGCCCACCGGATACTCCAGCCCGACGTCGATCACGTGCGCGCGCAGGCCGAGCTGGTCCAGCACCTCCGCGACCGCGCCCGCGATCCGGGTTTCCGCGTTCGCCCGGCCGTGCGCGATCCGGCCGAACAGGATGTTGTCCTGCAGCGACGCGGCGGCGTTGTAGCGTTCGGCGTCGAACACCTCGACCGCGTCGGGGCGTTCGGCGACGATCCGGCGGTCCAGTTCGTGGCGCGTCTCGACGACCAGCCGCTCGACTTCGGGGCCGATCAGGTCCAGGCGGTGGCGCGCCTCGACGTAGGCCAGCGGCAGCCGCTCGAGCTGGCGGATTTGGTCGTCCGACAGGGCGTCCAGCCCGATCTTGTCCGCCTGCGCGACCAAGGTCTTGTAGCGCGGCAGGTCTTCCGCATCGATGAACGAGAACTGCTCGAAGAACGGGTGCCCGGGCTCCAGGTCGGCGAAGATCTCGACCATCGTCCGGGCGATCTGCAGGCCCATCCGCGCCAGCGACCGGTCCAGCCCGGTCGCCCGCATCGCCGCCCGGGCGATCCGGTTGTCGGCCAGCTGGTCGGGGGCGAAGGCGGGGTCGATCGGGGTGCCGAACAGCAGGTTCTCGCCCAGGGTGGCGTTGCGGTTGTAGCCGGAGCTGTCGAACGGCTCGACCAGCCCCTGCAGATCGCGTTCCTGCAGCCGGCGGGCCAGCAGGCGGCGCGCTTCCAGCAGCGCGGCGGCGGTCTCCGGCCGGGTTTCCGGATCGATCGTGCCGGCCAGGCCGAAGCGGTAGACGTCGGCGCTCATGTCGACCGCGTCCAGCACCTCGACCATGCGCTGGCGCAGCGCTTCAGGCCCGTCGACCCCGGCGGCGGTGTAGTCGACCCAGTCCGCCTCCGGGTCCAACAGCGTGTTGCCGGAGACGCGGCTCTCCCGGTCGGCGGCGCACTTGGCCTGTTCGGCCTCGGCGCCGCGGGCCGCCGCGCGGACCGGACGGTGCTTCAGGCCGTAGAGCAGCGTGTCGCCGACGCTGCCCGGGAACAGGTAGGCTTCCGGCCCGACGTAGGCGGTGCGCCGACCGGTTACGGCTTCGGGCAGGCTCTGGGTGTCGCGGCCGTCCAGCAGCACGGTGCCGCTGGCGGGCAGGAACAGGCCGGTCGCGACCTGGGCCAGCTGGCTCTTGCCGCTGGCGCCGGCGCCGACCACGGCGGTGCGCGTGGCGATCGGGAGGGTCAGCGCGACGTTCTTCAGGATCGGGGTATCGCCGTCGTCGTTGACGGTGACGTTGCGCAGCTCGACCGACCCGCGCAGCGGCGGTCCCGAATCGGCGTCCGGGTCCTGGCGCGCCGGCTCCAGGATCGCCGGCGGCTGGAACTGCTCCACGACCGTGTCGTACTTGATCTGGACGTCCTGGCGGCGTTGCTCCCAGTCGATCAGTTCCTTGACCGGCCCGGGCAGGTCCTTGTAGGCGGAGATCACCGCGACCAGCGCGCCGATGTCGAGATGCCCCCGGATCGCCAGCACGCCGCCGACCGCGTAGAAGATGAACGGGGTCAGCTGGCTCAGGAAGTTGTTCAGGAATTTGACGAAGAACTTCCGCCGGAAGATCTCGTAGCGGATGTCGAAGATCTGGCCCAGGCGGTGGGAGATGTCCGCGCGTTCCAGGTTGGAGGTGTCGTGGGCGTGGATCTCCAGCCCGCCGTCGACCAGCTCGCCGACCCGTCCGGCCAGTTCGCGCGCGGTCAGCTGGCGCTGCTTGCCAAGCCGCAGGATCGGAATCCGCAGCTTGGGGATCAGCCCGGCCTGGATCACCACGATGGCGAGCGCGATCGCGCCCAGCCAGACGCTCTGCACCAGGATGAAGGCCAGCGCGGTGAGCGCCTGGCCGCCCAGGAAGGCGGGCTGGACGAAGGCGTCGCCGATGAAGCCGCCCAGCGGCTCCACCTCGTCCTTCACCATGGTGGCCGCCTCGGCCTGCTTGACCCGGCGCAGATGCGGCAGCGGGAACCGCAGGACCCGGTCGACCAGCTGGTAGCGCAGCCGGCGCAGCACCCGTTCGCCCATCCGACCCTTGGCGGTGTTGATGACGTACTTGACCAGGCCGTTGGCGATCACCAGCGCCAGGAAGACGAAACTGAGCGCCAGCAGCAGCGCGGTCTGGTCGAGCGGCACGCCCTCGTAGAAATACAGCTGCTGGCCGGTCAGGGTCTCCGATAGCGGCACCGGCGTGCGCAGGAAGGTCTGGGTATCGCCCGGCCCGGCGAACCCCTGGCCCTGGATGCCGCGGTTGACGATCTCCTTCGGCAGGTTGAGCGACAGGAAGTACAGCGGCAGCGACGCCGCCACCAGGGTCAGGATCCCCAGCTGCTCGCGCCGGCTGTGCCGCCAGATGTAGCGGAAGAGGTTGGTTTCCATGCTCACTCGGCTCGGGGGCGGCGTCGGCCGTGTGCGCCTCGATCCCGAAAAACTGTTCTGACGTCGCGTGTCGCACGCGCCGCATCTGGGCGCAAGCGAGGGTTACGCAAATGGGGCTCGAATTATTGTGAGTTTCAGGCACCATCGAGCTGTGTAAAGGTGATCGCCATCACAGCGCAGTTGGGTGAAAGGCTGTCAGGACCGCATGTAACGAACGCGGGCGGCAGTCGGGTTCAGGGGGCGCCCATGGCTTACAGCAAACCGTGCCGGATACTGATCTACAGCCACGACAGCTTCGGGCTCGGCCATCTGCGCCGCTGTCGGGAGATCGCGCACGCGATCGTCGAGGACAATCCCGAGGCCTCGGTGCTGATCCTGTCCGGCTCGCCGATCATCGGCAATTTCGACTTCCGCAGCCGGGTCGACTTCGTCCGCATCCCGGGCGTGATCAAGCTGCGCAACGGCGAGTACACCTCGCTCAAGCTGCCGTTGGCGATCGAGCAGACCATGGCGATGCGCGCGGCGATTATCCGGCACACCGCCGAGGCGTTCCAGCCCGACCTGTTCCTGGTCGACAAGGAACCGCTCGGCCTGCGCGGCGAGGTGCGCGAGACGCTGGAGCATCTGAACGCCTGCGGCGTCCCCTGCATCCTGGGCCTGCGCGACGTCATGGACGATCCCAGGGCGCTGGCGGAGGAGTGGGCGCGCAAGCAGGCGGTGCGCGCGCTGGGTGATTATTACGACGCGATCTGGGTGTACGGCCTGCCGCAGATCTGCCAGCCGTTGGACGGGCTGGAGCTTCCGGCCTCGCTGCTGCGGCGGATGGTCTACACCGGCTACCTGCCGCGCGATGCGGCCCACGACGCCCCCCGGGTGCGGCTGGAGAAGATTCGCGCGCCCTACATCCTGGTGACCGTCGGCGGCGGCGGCGACGGCGAGCAAATCATCGACTGGGTGCTGCGCGCCTACGAGGCCGATCCCGACCTGCCGTACCCCGCGCTGCTGGTGCTCGGCCCGTTCATGGGCAGCGACCACCAGAACGACTTCCTCGACCGCGCGGAAAAGCTGGCGCAGGTCGAGGCGATCACCTTCGACGCCCACATCGAGGGCCTGCTGACCGAAGCCGTGGGCGTGGTCGGGATGGGTGGCTACAACACCTTTTGCGAAATTCTGTCGTTCGACAAGCGCGCCCTGATCGTCCCGCGCACCGCGCCGCGGCGGGAGCAGCACATCCGCGCCAGCCACGCCGCCCAGCTGGACCTGGTCCGGATGCTGGACGGCGATGGGCCGCGCACGGCGCGCGAGATGGCGACGGCCCTGCGCGGCCTGCCGCACCAGCCGCTGCCGTCGGCCGGGGTGATCCCGGGCCTGCTGGAAGGCCGGCGCAACGTCGCCAAGCTGGTCCGGCAGTGGGTGGGCGCCAAGCCGGGCGCGCTCGACCTCGCCGTCGGCGCCGCGCGGCCGGTCGCCGAAGCGCGCCGGGCCGGGGGCTGAGCCGCCCGGTGATGCCGCTGTCCGACCGCGCGTCCGGGATCCCGGCGACCAAGCTGGCGGTGGTGCTGAAGGGCTACCCGCGGCTGTCCGAGACGTTCATCGCCCAGGAGCTGCATGCCCTGGAGGCGCGCGGCTTCGAGCTGCAGCTGATCTCGCTGCGCCGGCCGTACGATCCCAAGACCCATCCGATCCACGACGAGATCCGCGCGCCCGTGAGCTACCTGCCGGAATACCTCCACCAGGAACCCGGGCGCGTGCTCGGCGCCTGGCGCGCCGTCCGCCGGTGGCCGGGCTACCCGGCCGCGCGCCGGGCGTTGCTTGCCGACCTGAAGCGCGATCGCACGCGCAACCGGGTGCGCCGGTTCGGCCAGGCGTGCGTGCTGGCGGCCGAGCTGCCGGCCGACATCGACCGGCTGTACGTGCACTTCCTGCACACGCCCGCCTCGGTCGCGCGCTATGCCGCGCTGCTCCGCGGGCTGCCGTGGTCCTGCTCGGCCCACGCCAAGGATGTCTGGACCACGCCGGATTGGGAGATCCGGGAGAAGCTGGCGGAGATGGACTGGCTGGTCACCTGCACCGCCGTCGGCCGCGACCATCTGGCCGGCCTGGCCGGCGATCCGGCCAAGGTTCGGCTGGTCTACCACGGCCTCGACCTCGGCCGCTTCCCGGCGACGCCGCCGCCGGCGGGCGCGCGCGACGGCGGCGATCCGGACGCCCCGGTGCGCCTGATCTCGGTGGGCAGGGCGGTCGAGAAGAAGGGCTACGATGTGCTGCTGGACGCGCTCGCCCGGCTGCCGGCGGACCTGCACTGGCGCCTGCGCCACATCGGCGGCGGCGAGCTGCGCGCGCGGCTGCAAGCGCGCGCGGCCGAGCTGGGGCTGTCGGACCGGATCGACTGGCAGGGCGCGCAGGCGCAGGCGGACGTGCTGGCCGCCTACCGCGCGAGCGACCTGTTCGTGCTCGCCAGCCGGATCGCCCCCGACGGCGACCGCGACGGGCTGCCCAACGTGCTGATGGAAGCGCAGAGCCAAGGGCTCGCCTGCCTCGCCACCGACGTGTCCGCGATCCCCGAACTGATCCAGGACGGCGCGACCGGCCGGCTGGTCGCGCCGGGCGACGCGGCGGCGCTCGCCGCCGCCCTCGACCAGCTGATCCGCGATCCCGGAAGCCGGCAGGCGCTGGGCCAGGCGGGCGCGGTGCGCGTGCGCGCCGCGTTCGACGCCCAGGCGCAGATCGACGCGCTCGCCGACCTGCTGCGCGGCCACGCCGGCATGCCGGCACCGGCCGATGCGGCGGCATGACAGTTACGCTTACGCAACGATGACCCGAGTCGCCTTCTACGCCCCGCTCAAGCCGCCTGACGATCCGGTGCCGTCCGGCGACCGGCGGATGGCGCAGTTGCTGTGGCAGGCCCTGGAGCGCGCCGGCTGCACGGTCGAGCTCGCGGGCCGGCTGCGCAGCCGCGACGCGCACGGCGACCCGGCGCGCCAGCGCCGGCTGGCCGCGCTCGGCCGGCGCCTGGCGGCGCGTTACGTCCGCCGC
>NZ_NRRL01000179.1 GCF_016583645.1 Rhodovibrio sodomensis
TGCCGAACAGCGTGAGCGCGCGCGCGGGCGGCGGTCGAACCGCCGCCGCTGCCGCCGATGCGTCCGGCGTTCCCGCGCGTCCGGCCGGAGGCGCTCGACGGCATGGCGCTGGAGCGCGCGCTCACGCTGTTCGGCAAGCCGGCCGAGGTGCGCCGCGGCCCATTCCTGACCAGTTGGACCTACGCCGGCGCGCACTGCCGGCTGGAGATCGACTTCCACTTCTCGGTCGTCGACAACGCCATGCGTGCCCACGATACGCGCATCCTGGGGCCGGCCGACGCCGGCCTGTGCCTGCACGATCTGGCGCTCCCGAACGCCGCGCTCGCGGAGCGCTAGGGCAAATTCGATGAAGGTCGAGTCGACCTTCGTCGTGAATCTTGCTCTAGCTCGCGATCGCCGACTCCGTCTCCACCTTCAGTGTGAATCGCACGCTGTCTCCCGCCAGCGGCGGTTCCGCGGGAGGTTTCCGCCGTCGCATGAGTCGTCCGCCGCGTCCCGTCGTCTCGCCCGAGCTTGCCCGCGCGCCCGGCGGCGCATAGGTAGAGGGTCGGAAAGGGTGCGCACGCCGCGTTCCCCGACCGCATGGCCGGACCCAAGGGACATCATGAGCGACGACCGCCTGGGCATCGCGCTCGCGCAGCTGAACCCCTGCGTGGGCGACATCGACGGCAACCTGGCCCTGCTCCGCGACGCCCGCCGACAGGCGGCCGACGCCGGCGCGGACATCCTGGTCGCGACCGAACTGGTGATCACCGGCTACCCGCCGGAAGACCTGGTGCAGAAGCCCGCGTTCCTGGACAAGGCGGAGGCCGGCGTGCAGGCGCTCGCCGCCGACACGGCCGACGGCGGCCCGGCGGTGATCCTGGGCGCCCCCTGGCGCGAGAACCCGGAGACGCGCAAGCGCGACGGGCACCTCTATAACGCCGCCCTGGTGCTGGACGGCGGCGACGTGCGCGCGGTGCGCGCCAAGTGGGACCTGCCGAACTACGGCGTGTTCGACGAAAAGCGTCTGTTCACGCCGGGCGAGCTGCCGGGTCCGGTGGAGCTGCGCGGCGCGCGCCTGGGCCTGCCGATCTGCGAGGACATCTGGTCGGAGGACGTCGCCGAGTGCCTGCAGGAGAACGGGGCGGAGGCGCTGATCGCGATCAACGGGTCCCCGTTCGAGTCCGGCAAGCCGGACAAGCGCCTGCAGCTCGCCCTGCAGCGGATCGCCGAGTGCGAGATCCCGCTCGTCTATCTGAACCAGGTCGGCGGCCAGGACGAACTGGTGTTCGACGGCGCGTCGTTCGTGCTCGACGCCGGGCGAAACCTGCGCGTGCAGCTGCCGGCGTTCGAGCCCGCAGTCGCCACGACTTGGTGGACCCGCGACCGGCTGGGCGACCTCGCGGTCGCGGACGGGGTGCGCACCGATCTGCCCGACGGGCACGCGGCGATCTACCGCGCGCTCGTGCTGGGCCTGCGCGACTACGTCGACAAGAACGGCTTCCCGGGCGTCGTGCTCGGGCTGTCCGGCGGGATCGACAGCGCGATTTCCGCCGTCGTCGCGGCCGACGCGCTGGGCAGCGAGCGGGTGCGCTGCGTGCTGCTGCCGTCGCCCTTTACCAGCCAGCATTCGCTGGAGGATGCGGCCGAGCTCGCCGAACTGCTCGGCTGCGCGCTGGAGACGGTCGACATCGGCCCGGCGATGCAGGCGTTCGACCAGATGCTGAAGCCGCTGTTCGACGACCTGCCGACGGGCATCGCCGAGGAGAACATCCAGGCGCGCAGCCGCGGCGTCGCCCTGATGGCGATTTCCAACAAATTCGGGCCGATGGTGCTGTCCACCGGCAACAAGTCGGAGATGAGCGTGGGCTACTCCACCCTCTACGGCGACATGTGCGGCGGCTTCAACGCGATCAAGGACGTCTACAAGACCCAAGTCTACGCGCTTGCCCGCTGGCGCAACCAGCACCTCCCGCACGGGAGCTTCGGCCCGGCCGGCCGGGTGATCCCGGAGCGGGTGATCACCAAGGCCCCGTCCGCCGAGCTGGCCCCGGATCAGAAGGACGCGGACAGCCTGCCCGGCTACGACCAGCTGGACGACATCCTGGCGTGCCTGATCGAATCCGACATGGCGGCCAAAGAAATCGCCGCGCGCGGGCATGAACCCGACACGGTGGCCAAGGTCTGGAAGCTGCTGGAGGGCGCCGAGTACAAGCGCCGCCAGGCGCCGCCCGGGGTCAAGATCACCGCCCGCAACCTGTCCCGCGACCGCCGCTACCCGATCGTCAACAAGTTCCGCGGGTAGAGAGGGGTCCGCCTGCTGCGTAAACTAATCCCCCTCCGCCACGTGGGAGGCGGGGCGAGGGGAGGAGGCGCCACGGGTGAAATTCCGCGGGCACCCTCCTCTCCCGAGCCCTCTCCTCCCAGTGGAGGAGAGGGGATGAGGACGCGTGCCGCTTAGAACGGCCGTCGATCCTCAGCTGCTGCCGGACGACGACCCGCCGGACTTCGAAGCGCCGCCGGACTTCTTCGACGACGTGCTCTTGCTGCCGCCGCTCGCGGACTTGCTCGCGCTTGAGCTGCTGCTCGCCGACTTGGCCGCGCGCTTACCGCTCTCCAGCTCGGCGATCCGGGCTTCCAGCTTGGCGACCCGCTCCGCCATCTCTTCCTGGTCCTCGCGCGCCTTCTGGGCCATCGCCTGGACGACTTCGTGCTCCTCGCGGGAGACCAGGTCCATTTGCGAGATGATCTTCTCGAACTGCTCGCGCAGGCGCGCCTCGGCTTCGCTGCGCATGCCGGTGGCGATGCCCATGGCGCTGGAGGCGACGCGCGCGAGATCGTCGAGCAGGCGGTTCTGGGTCTGCATCGGCTGGGCCAACTCCCTTGGGCTGCGTTCGGGCGTGTCTGGTGAGCTATCGCCGAGTATGGGGGGCCGCCGGCCCGCCATCAAGGCGACACGCCCGCGCGGGGTAGCGGGCGAGAGCCGCGGTCCCGGCATCGTTCGCGCCGTAGGCAGACGGTCCCGGCGGGTCCCCTCGAGGGAGCCGGGATCAGAGCGGGCCCGCTTGCCCGCTCGCCGCAGCGGGGCTGTCGCTTGCCTTGCCCGCCGGCGCGGACCGGGCCTATAAGGGCCGCGCCCAAGGCCATGCGCGCGAGATCGCACCCCTATGTACTTCGTCACCGGCGGCGCCGGCTTCATCGGCTCCAACCTGGTCGCGTCGCTGAGCGCGCGCGACGAGCGCGTGGTCGTGTGCGACCGGCTGGGCGACCAGGACAAGTGGCGCAACCTGGCGCACCACGATTTGGACGACATCGTCGCGCCCGAGCGCGCGTTCGACCTGCTCGATGCCCGTGTCGACGCGGTCCAGGCGGTGGTGCACATGGGCGCGATCTCCGCGACCACCGAAACCGACGGCGACCGGCTGGTGGAGACCAACTTCCGCCTGTCGCGCGATCTCTGGCGCTGGTGCACGCAGCACGAGGTGCCGCTGATCTACGCCTCCTCCGCGGCGACCTACGGCGACGGCGCCCGCGGCTTCGAGGATACCGAGGACCGCGCCGCGCTGGCGCGCTTCCGGCCGCTCAACGGCTACGGCTGGTCGAAGCAGCTGTTCGACCGCTGGGTCGCGCGCGAGCTCGCCGACGGCGCCGCGCGGCCGCCGCAGTGGGCGGGCCTCAAGTTCTTCAACGTCTACGGCCCGAACGAGTACCACAAGGGCGGGCAGGCCAGCGTGCCCTGGCACCTGTTCCAGCAGATCCAGGCGGGCGGCCCGGCGAAGCTGTTCAAGTCGCACCACCCGGACTATCCCGACGGCGGGCAGCTGCGCGACTTCGTCTACGTCGACGATTGCATCGCGGTGATGCGCTGGCTGCTGGACACCCCCCGGGTCAGCGGCCTGTTCAACGTCGGCACCGGGCGGGCGCGCACCTTCCTCGCGCTCGCGCACGCGGTGTTCGACGCCCTGGACCGGGAACCCGACATCGCCTTCGTCCCGACGCCCGAGCGCCTGCGCCCGACCTACCAGTACTTCACCCAGGCGAGCATGGAGAAGCTGCGCAAGGCCGGCTACGACACGCCGTTCACCGAGCTGGAGGACGGCATCGCGGCCTACGTGCGCGCCTACCTGACCGCGCCCGACCCGTACCGCTGACCCGGCAGCTTGCGCGCACACGCCTTCGGAATCACCCGCCCGCCGCCCGCGCCCGCCTACCGATGCGAAGGACCTCATGGACCCGAGCCCGCTGCTGACCCTGCCGTATCCCGAGATCGACCCGACGGCCGTGCAGATCGGCCCGATCGCGATCCGCTGGTACGCGCTCGCCTACATCGCCGGGCTCGTCGGGGGCTGGCAGTACGTCAAGCGCCTGACGCCGAAGTCGCCGGACACGCGGCGGCTCACCCCGGAGGCGATCGACGACTTCCTGCTGTGGGCGACGCTGGGCGTCGTGCTGGGCGGGCGGCTCGGCTACGTGATCTTCTACCAGCCGGGCTATTTCCTGGCGAACCCCAGCCAGATCCCGGTGCTGTGGGAAGGCGGCATGGCCTTCCACGGCGGCCTGGCAGGCGTGATCGTGGCGATGATCCTGTTCGCCTGGAAGCGCGGCTTCCGGTTTTTCGCGATCGCCGACCTGGTCGCCTGCGCCACCCCGATCGGTCTGTTCCTGGGACGGGTCGCCAACTTCATCAACGGCGAGCTGTGGGGCCGCACCGCCCCGGGCGTCCCCTGGGCGATGGTGTTCCCGGGCGCCGGCCCGGTGCCCCGGCACCCCAGCCAGCTGTACGAGGCGGTGCTGGAGGGGCTGGTGCTGTTCGCCGTGCTGTTCGTCCTGCAGCGCCGCGGCGCGGTGCAGCAGGTCGGCCTGCTGTCGGGCGTGTTCCTGATCGGCTACGGCCTGGCGCGGTTCATCGCCGAGTTCTTCCGCGCGCCCGATCCCTTCCTCGGCTTCCTCGCCTTCGGCACGACGATGGGCCAGATCCTGTCGCTCCCGATGATCGTCGCCGGGATCGCGATCGCCGTCTGGTCGCGCCGCAACAAGTCCGCGGCGGCGTAACTGCCCCCTCTCCGCCGCTGGGAAGGGCCGGGGAGAGGAGGTTGCCGCGCCATCTACCCGTGGCGCCTCCTCCCCGAGCCCCTCCTCCCAGGGGAGGAGGCGGATCAGTTCTGCGATGGAGTGTCACGCCATGCCCCGCACCGCGCTCGAACAACGCCTGATCCGACGGCTGCGGTCCACGGGTCCGATTTCGGTCGCCAGCTACATGGCCGACGTGCTGACCGCGCCCGACGGCGGCTACTACAGCGGCGGGGAAGCGGGCGACCGCGATCCGTTCGGCTGGACCGGCGACTTCGTGACCGCGCCCGAGATCAGCCAGATGTTCGGCGAATTGTTGGGCCTGTGGTGCGCGGAGGCGTGGCAGCGTCTGGGCGAACCCGATCCGGTCACGCTGGCGGAGCTCGGCCCCGGCCGCGGGACGCTGATGGCGGACGCGTTGCGCGCGGCGAAGATGCTGCCGGGCTTCGACCGCGCGCTTGCGGTGCATCTGGTGGAGGTCAGCCGCGCCCTGCGGCACCAGCAGGCGGAAGCCCTGGGCGCGCGGATCGCCGGCTTTCACGACCAGGTCGCCGACCTGCCGGACGGCCCGGCGCTCGTCATCGCCAACGAATTCTTCGACGCCCTGCCGGTGCGCCAGTTCGAGAAGACCGACCGCGGCTGGTCGGAACGGATGGTCGCCTACGACCCCGAGCGCGACCGGCTGGTGTTCGCGCTGGGCGCGCCCAGCCAGAACGCCGCCGCCTACGTGCCGGAGCATCTGCGCCAGACCGCGCAGCCCGGCGCGGTGTTCGAGCTGGCGCCGAGCGCGCTGTCGATCGCGAACGACCTCGGCCGGCGGGTGGCGCACGACGGCGGGGCGGTGATCCTGGTCGACTACGGCCGCAGCGAGACGCGCTTGGAGGCGACGCTGCAGGCGGTACGCCGGCACCAACGTGCCGACGTCCTCTCCGCGCCCGGCACCGCCGACCTGACCGCCCACGTCGACTTCCCGCTGATCGCGCAGGCCGCGCGCGAGGCCGGCGCGGAGGTGCACGGCCCGGTGCCCCAGCGCGACTTCCTCAAGGGGCTGGGCCTGGACCAGCGCGCGGAGATCCTGAAGCAGCAGGCGAACCCCGAGCAGCGCGCGCAGATCGAGACCGGCCACCACCGCCTGACGGCCGCGGACCAGATGGGCACGCTGTTCCAGGCGATGGCGTTCGTGCCGCCGGGCTACGGCACGCCGGCGGGGTTTCCGGCGTAGCGGCTCTTTATTCCCCTCGTCCAGTGGGAGGAGGGGCTACGGGAGGAAGGTGCCGCGATCCTTATGCCCTGCAAACCTCCTCTCCCTAACCCTCTGCTCCCACGTGGAGGAGAGGGCACCAGAAGAACGACCGGTTCGGCGGGTCCCTCTCCCTTGATGGGAGAGGACAGGTGCGGGTGGGACTCCTCGGATGACGCCGAGGAGGCCCACCCGCACCCTCCCACGCCGCTCCGCGGCGCGGGCCCCTCCCTCTCC
>NZ_NRRL01000180.1 GCF_016583645.1 Rhodovibrio sodomensis
TGCGCCCGACCGCGACCCGCCCGAGCCCGGCACCGGAACCGATCGGCACGCCGACAGCAACAGCCACGCCGGCGTCGGCGGCGCCGGCGTGCTGGCCGACGGCGGCACGCCCGGCGGGTCGGACGCGCTGTTCGCCAAGCTGCGCGCGCTCGGCATCGCGACCGGGACGCTGCAGCACGATCCCGTGTTCACGGTCGAGGAAGCCAAGCGCCTGCGCGGCGAACTGCCGGGCGGGCACACCAAGAACCTGTTCCTGCGCAACAAGAAGGGCCGGATGTGGCTGGTCGTCTGCCTGGAGGACCGGGAGATCGACCTGAAGGCGCTGGCCGCGCAACTGGACAGCGGCCGCCTGTCGTTCGGCAGCGCCGACCGGCTGATGCAGTACCTGGGCGTGGTGCCGGGCGCGGTGACGCCGTTCGCGGCGCTGAACGATACCGGCGGCCGGGTCCAGGTGATGCTCGACCGCGGCATGCTGGACGCGCACGACCGCCTGAACTTCCACCCACTGGACAACGCCATGACCACCGCCATCGCGCCGGGCGATCTGGTGCGCTTCCTGCAGGCGGTGGACCACGATCCGGGCTACCTGGACCTCGCCTGAGCGCGCCCTTGAGGCCGGCCCGGGCCCGCTCGCGCGCCGGCGCGGCGGCCGGGGGCTTTCGGACACTTGTCACATCCCCGCCCCGCCGCCATTTAGACGTTCGGCGGCGCAGGCAGACGCCGCGGCGAACGGGCGCGCGGCGCCCGGCAGCGGGCCCAGCCGGCACGGCCGGGGCACCGACCGGGCCGCGCCGCCTGAGCGAACGCCGCGCCCCGGCGGCGCCCTCTCGGAAGAGGCGACCTGCCCGGCTGCGCGCGGACGCGATCGCGCGCACGCCGCGGCCCACTCAGAACCGACGACCCTCGGACCCGCCGAACACGGCATCCGATCAACTTCGGCAGATAGGACGGGCAAACGCGATGGAAACCATCATCGGCCAGAACAGCGGCGGCGGCGGCCAGACCGGCGGCGCCGGCGATCCGGTCACGACCGCCGGCCAGCAGGACTTCACCCAGAAGGTGATCGAAGGGTCCCAGCAGACCCCGGTGATCTGCTACTTCCACTCCCCGCGCGACGGCTCGGCGGAGACCGTCGGCAGCGCGCTCGAGCAGGCGGTCCGCCAGCAGCGCGGCGCGGTCAAGCTGGTCAAGGTCGACGTCGATCAGAACCGCCAGCTGGCCCAGCAGCTGCGCCTGCAATCGCTGCCCACGGTCTACGCCTTCGTGCAGGGCCAGCCGTACGACGGCTTCGCGGGCGCGCAGGCGGACGCCCAGCAGGTCCAGCAGTTCGTCCAGCAGGTCGCCCAGCAGGGCGGCGGCGGTCAGGACCAGCAGGCGCAGATCGACCACGCCCTGCAGCAGGCCAAGGGCGCGCTCGACGCCGGCGAGGTCTCGACCGCCCAGCAGATCTACGGCCAGGTGCTGCAGGTCGACGAGCAGAACGCCGGTGCGCTCGCCGGGCTGATCCGCTGCCACCTCGCGAACGACGACGTCCAGGGCGCGCGCGAGATCTACGACAGCCTGACCGAGGAGATGCAGCAGTCGGGCGAGCTGGCCGCGGCCAAGGCGGCGATCGACCTCGCCGAGGAGACCGCCAAGGCGCGCGGCGACCTGGGCGACCTGGAACAGGCGGTCCAGCAGAACCCGGACGACCTGCAGGCGCGCTACGACCTCGCGCTCGGCTACAACGCGGCGGGCAAGCGCGAGGAGGCCTGCGACCAGCTGCTCGAGATCATCAAGCGCAACAAGGAGTGGGAAGACGACGCCGCGCGCAAGCAGCTGGTCAAGTTCTTCGAGGCCTGGGGCCCGAAGGACGAGGTGACGCTGAGCGCCCGCCGGCGGCTGTCGTCGATCCTGTTTTCCTAAGTAAGGACCCACATGTCTTCGTCGCACCCGTTCGATCCCGAATACGACGAGCTGCCGGGGGAGCTGCCGATCTTTCCGCTGTCCGGCGTGCTGCTGCTGCCGGGCGGCCGTTTGCCGCTCAACATTTTCGAGCCGCGCTACCTGAACATGGTCCGCGACGCGCTGCGCACGCAGCGCCTGGTCGGAATGGTGCAGCCGGCGGTGGACGACGCGGACCAGACGGCGCGGTTCGGCAGCTTCGAGGTCGAGGACGACGAGGAAGCCGGCTACACCGCGACCGAGCCGCAGGAGACCCGATTCGACGCCGGCGCGGCGCCGGTCTACCGCACCGGCTGTGCCGGACGGATCGTGTCCTTCTCGGAAACCGACGACGGGCGCTATCTGGTCACGCTCAAGGGCTTGTTGCGCTTCCGGATTCAGGAGGAGCTGACGCTGAAGGACGGCTACCGCCGGGTGGTCCCCGACTACAGCCCGTTCGCCAGCGACCTGACCCCGGAGCAGGCGGCCTATTTCGACCGCGACCGGCTGCTCGAGGCGTTGACTTATTACTTCACGCAGCAGGGCATCGAGGCGGACTGGGACGCCATCCGGGAGGCGTCGAACGACCGGCTGGTGACCTCGCTCGCCATGGTCTGCCCGTTCTCCAGCGCGGAGAAGCAGGCGCTTCTGGAGGCGCGCGACGCCAGCCAGCGGGCCGAGACGATGACCACGATCCTGGAAATGGCGGTGCTCGACCGCCCCGCCCCGGAAGGCCGCGCCGCCTCCCGCCACTAGAGCAAAATCGATCAAGGTCGCGCCGACCTTGATCGTGAATTTTGCTCTAGCTGCTTGAAGAGAGAGCAAGATTCAGCTGAAAGGTGGCTTCCCCTTTCAGCATCTTGCTCTAGCTGTCGGCCCCCGGATCCGCCGACCCGCGCCCCCCGCTGGACGCCCGCGCGGCGGCGCGCCAGGATAGCGGCCAGCACCGAGGGCAAGATGCTGAAAGGCGGACTCAGCTTTCAGCTGAATCTTGCCCTAGCTTCACCAAGTTAGAGCTACATTCGGCTGGAAGGCCGTGTCGGCCTTCCAGCAGGTAGCGCTAAGACGGCACAGCGCGAGACCCGACATGAGCGACCAAACGCCCGACACCGATGGCCCGCACGCGGACAGCGCGGTCGACCCAAAGCTCCTGGAAATCCTGGTTTGCCCGCTGACCAAAGGGCCGCTGGACTACGACGCCAAGGCCCAGGAGCTGATCAGCCGGCAGGCCAAGCTCGCCTATCCGATCCGCGACGGCATCCCGATCATGCTCCCCGACGAGGCCCGCCGGATCGACGAGTAGCGCCGGGTTGAAGGCGCTTGGGCGCGGGGTTAGCTGTTTGAGTCGATAAATGCGCGTCGGCACGGCCTTGCGGAGGGTCCCCTCTCCCTTGAGGGGAGAGGGCCAGGGTGAGGGTGGAACTCCTCGGATAGTGCCCAGGGGTCCCACCCTCACCCTGCCACGCCCAGATGGGCGCGGGCCCGTCCCTCTCCCGTCAAGGGAGAGGGGATAGCGCGGCCGCCTCGCGTTTACGCGACCTACAGCATCTACGCGACCTACAGCATCAGGACACGTCCGCGATGGCGAAGGACATCCAGTCCGACGAGGCGCAGCCCTACGGCACCCAGCACTGGCCGTTGGAGATCCGTTACGCCAAGGAGCGCAAGGAGCTGGAAGTCGACTTCGACGATGGGCGCACGTTCGTCTATCCGGCGGAATTCCTGCGCGTCGAGAGTCCGTCCGCGGAGGTGCAGGGGCACAGCCCGTCCGAAAAGCAGACCGTCTCGGGGCGCAAGTACGTCGGCATCATGAACATCGAGCCGGTCGGCAACTACGCCGTCAAGATCCACTTCGACGACCTGCACGACACCGGCATCTTCTCCTGGGCCTACCTGCGCCAGCTGGGCGAGAACAAGGACGCGATCTGGCAGCGCTACCTGGACGCCCTGGAAAAGCGCGGCGTCAGCCGCGAGCCGCGGCGGCGGGGGTCGTCTTAGGTTTCAGCTGATTCCCCGGCCATAACTGATCCCCCTCCTCCAGTGGGAGCAGGGGTTAGGGGAGGAGGGTGCCGCGATGCCGACGCTGCAGGCTACCTGCTCTCCCTAGCCCTCTCCTCCCAGTGGAGGCGAGGGGACGAGTTGTCCGGCGCCCACCCCTCCGTGTCTTGGTGTCTTGGCGGCGATCGCACGCGAAGACGCCCGCCGCGATCTCACGCGGCGGGCGTTTCCACGGCGAATAAAATCGGCGGGCGGCGTTACGCCTGCGTATCGACGTTGCCGCCCTGGCCGTTGGCGCCGCCGCCGTTCTGGCTGCCGCCGTTCTGGCCGCCGGCGGCCTTGGCGACGCCGACGCGCGCCGGGCGCAGCAGGCGATCGTTCAGGATGTAGCCTTCCTGCACGACGTGCACGACCGAGCCCGGCTTGTGCTCGTCGGTCGGCACCTCGTACATCGCCTCGTGATAGTGCGGGTCGAACTTTTCGCCGGCCGCCGGGGACAGCTTCTTGATGCTGTGCTTGTCGAACGCGTCGGCCAGTTCCTTCTCGGTCATCTGCACGCCGGACAGCAGGTTCTTCAGCGTCTCGTCCTGCTCGGCCTTGTCCTGCGGCACGCTCTCAAGCGCGCGGCGCAGGTTGTCGGCCACCCCCAGCAGGTCCTTGGCGAGCGGCGCGGCGGCGTACTTCATCGCCTCCTGGCGCTCGCGGTCGGCGCGCCGGCGGACGTTCTCGGTCTCCGCCATGGCGCGCTGCAGGCGGTTCTTCAGGTCGTCGATCTCCTGCTGCAGCTCGGCGCGCGGATCCGCCGGCGCCTCGGCCTCGGGATCGCCCTCGCCCTGGGCGTTGGCGTTGCGCGCGGCTTCCTCGGCCAGGCGCGCGGCCTCCTGGGCGGCCGCCTTGGCGTTCGCCTCGGACTTGGCCTGTTCGGGATCCTGGCCGCCCGGCTCCGCGCCGGCGTTCTGGCCCTGCTGGCCTGTCTCATGACTCTGGCCGCTGGGATCCTGGCTCTCGTGCTTGTCGTTCGCGCGGTTGTTGTTCGCCGTCATGTGTCGGGTCCGTTGTGGTCTGGTCCGTTCCGTCGGGTGCATGCGTCGTGTCCGCCGCTCCCTCATCTGTGGATGAGCGGCGCGGATGAAAAGGCGTGCGGGCGGGAAAAGCCGCGCCGCGCGGGAACCGCGGATGCCGGCGCTCAGCCGACCAGCCGGCTCATCACCTTGGCGGTGTAGTCGACCATCGGGATGATCCGGGCGTAGTCGATCCGGGTCGGGCCGATCACCCCGATCGCGCCGACGAAGCGCTGGTCGCTGTTGGCATACGGCGCGATCACCATGGAGCAGTCGGTGGCGCCGAACAGCTCGCTTTCCGCGCCGATGAAGATCTGCACGCCTTGCGCGTCGTCGGCGAGGTCGAGCAGCTTGACCAGCGATTCCTTCTTCTCCAGCGCGGAGAACAGGTTGCGCACCTTCTCCAGGTCCTCGAGCGCGCTCACGTCCTCCAGCAGGTGCGCCTGGCCGCGCACGATCAGCGCGCCCTCGTTGGCCTCCGACCAGTCGGCCACGCCCTGCTCGACCAGCCGGCGGGTCAGGGCGTTCAGCTCCTGGCGCTCCTGCTGCAGCTCCTGCTGCACCACCCGCTGCGCCTCGCTCAGCGTGCGCCCGACCAGCTTGCTGGACAGGTAGTTCGACGCCTCCACCAGCGAGGACGGCGGCAGGCCCATGGGCACGTCGATGATCCGGTTCTCGACCGCGCCGGAGTTGGTGACCATGACGCACAGCGCCCGGCCGGGGCCGAGCGAGACGAACTCGATGTGCTTCAGCGGCTCCTCGAACTTGGGCGCGACGACCAGCCCGGCGCACTTCGACAGGTCGGAGAGCATGCGGCTCGCCTCCGCCATCGTGTCGGGCAGGCTGCGCCCGCTGGCGGCGCAGCGCGCCTCGATGTTCTCGCGCTCGCGCGGATCCAGGTTGCCCTTTTCCAACAGACCGTCGACGAACAGCCGCAGCCCCTGGTCGGTCGGCAGCCGCCCGGCGGAGGTGTGCGGCGCGTACAGCAGCCCCAGTTCCTCCAGCTCCGCCATGGTGTTGCGCAGCGTGGCGGGCGACAGCCCCATGCCCAGCTGGCGCGCCAGGGTGCGCGAGCCGATCGGCGCGCCGGTCGCGACATAGGCATCGACGATATGCCGGAAGATCTCGCGCGAACGCTGATCCAACGCACTCAGATCGGTGCGTCCGCTCAGACCACCTCGCCGCTCTGTCATGGGGAAACTCACCACCTGCACTTGCCTTTTCAAGATAGGAAGCGCGGGGCAGGCGGTCAACGTGACGCCCGGCGCGCTTCCGGCCGGCGCGCTTCCGGCCGGGACGACCGGTTACCGCCGTTCCGGGCGCGCGGGCGTTCCGGGCGCGCGGCTGGACGCTCGGGGGCCGATCCGATAGCCTGCGCGGCGCGCGACGCCCCAGACTTCCTCGATAGCCCAGACCCGCCGGGGCGCGGCCGTTTCCGACACCCCCGGTCCGACACCCCCGGCT
>NZ_NRRL01000181.1 GCF_016583645.1 Rhodovibrio sodomensis
TCGTCTCGATGGCCACGTCCGGACCGGAAGACCTGCCGCGGCACGTCGAGTTCCTGTACAGCCGCAACCGGCTGAACGTCGCCGTCTCGCGGGCCCGCTGTCTGGCGGTCACGGTCGCCAGCCCGCGCCTGCTCGACCTGCCCTGCGCGACCGTCGACCAGGTGCGCCTGGTCAACACGCTGTGCTGGTTGCGGGCCTACGCGCACGGCGACGGCTGAGCGTCGGATACGATCGTTTTGTTGGTCGCTGCCGGGCTTTCGCGCGGGCTGAGCCTGGTGATCGCGTTCGACCGCCATAAGAACGTCCGTATCAGTGACCGACCTGTGGCGCAGTCAGGGTAAAAAAGCGTGTTTCTGCCTAAAAGCCCGCGCTCGGCCCGAAGAATTCCGTGATCAGTCTTTTCGGCCCATTCGCAAAATCGGCCCCACTTCCCCTTTGCCAAACGGCACAACCAGCTGCTCCGCCGCGTGTCAGGACAGATGAGCACGCGCGGTGCACCGCAACTTAAGGAGTTATTGGCATGACCACCGATCAAGCTCGAACACACCATCAGAACCCACAAGTCCGTTGCGACGTCGTCCAGTCGGCCCAGCTCGCGCACCTGCTTGGCAGGGATTGGGCATCTCTGCAGACGATCCTGCACGCCCCACTTTCTCCTACGGGGAGTGCCCCCACCCGCATTCGCGCGGCCGACTTCTGCCTCAAGTGCTTTCGCGGCATCATTGGATTGCGTGAAGATCCCCTCGCTCGGACGGAACTGTGGAGCTATACGGCGCCATATTTGAGAGGTCTTCAAACCGATGGTTGGAACGTCCTGGCTGGTTGCTTGAACGACCGGCACCTGCTGCTCGTCTTCACGAGCCAAGACGTCGACTCGATCGACTGGCCGATCGAATGCCCTTATGACGAGGATGGTCGCTGCCTCCAGGTCGCGAAACACTGGATGGACGGACATGAAGCGCGGCACACGTTCGAAGAAGCCTACCGCAGTTACGCGGAACACACGGCTAACCGGCGACAAGACCGCGCCACGTAGACTAGGCAACGGGTCGGTGGCGCTCTGGCGCATCAACCTTGGGACAGGCCTCCAACACCCTCTGGTGGTCGCAAACCCAGTGTCAGGGCGGACCGAAAGTACGCTCTGAAGGATCGCTCAACTCACCTAACCGAAGCCGAGCTGCACCAGACCGTGGACGCCTTGGGATACTTACCTAGCTTTCGAGTCCGGTGCCCGAACGCACTCGCGCGGGACGCCCGAGGAGCAGCAGACGCGGCCGTCAGCCCTATTCACGTGCACCATAGATTATTCAGGAACAAGATGTCCACGAGGTCGCAGCCGACGGCAACCTTAGGGCCGACCATCATGTAACAGCGGCCTCTCGGCAAAAAATCTGGACATGAAGTGACGTAGATAGGTGGACATTATGCATCCATCTGGGGCAGGCCGAGGAACAGCAGTGCGTCTCCGTGGGCTATCCAGCGACGGAGCGCGAGATCGAGGATTTTGTGCGGGTCGACCGATGGCCGGGCATCGAACTCGAAGCTCTCCAGAGTGCAGACCCCGGGGAAGTGCGCGATCCGCATGCCCATTCTCGATGCGCCGCTTGTCTTTGCGTGCGATTGTCGCGCGCACTGAGGAACGCGAGCGTCTCACGTAGGGTCAGATCGCACCTGCTGGCCTCCTCCAGGTGCGCCTCGAACGCCGGCCATGAGACAAACCGATGACAAACGGACGCGACCGGGACCTCACAGGTTCCCAGGCGATCCATCCTGTACCTCTGCCCCGCTCAAACACCCCGGTCGGGCCGCCGTCCCCTCGCCCATGGCGGTGACGGCGATGCTGTCCCCGGACCCAACACACCGGAGACCACCAACGCGATCATGATATCGAGGCCTACCACGCGGCTTTGGCACCTGCTGTCTACGCTTCACGAACGCCGTCGCCGAGGTCCATGCAAGACTCGCTTCCGGCTGGCGGGCTCGCCTTTACCTGGCGGGAATCGAACCCGCTGGACCGCGGAAGAAGGTTTCAACTTTCCATCGTATCCTCCTTCTCTGGGCTTGCCTGTCGCAAGCTGAGCGCACGTTCGTGTGCCCTGTAAGGACACAAAAATGTGCTCTATAAATGCGGTTAAGTACCTGAAAACGCTGATCCGGAGGGGAGCAATTGCTCCCCCATTGCTCCTTGAAAAGATCCTATGAGGGCGAGGGCACAGTTCGGGTTGAACGGCTGGCCGGTCTTGAGCACGCCGTTGCAGAGCGCTAGCAGCTTGCGCATGGCGGCGGCGAGGCGGTCGTCGAGGGCGCGTTTTACGGGTTTTTCTGTCGGGTGGTGCACGTTTCATTTGCTCGTGGTCGGAGCTTTCAGATGATCATGGAGGGGCTTTCAGAATTCTTGTTACGCGGTGCCGGACAAGCCGTTCGCCGGCCACTGGGAGACCGCCTGATGCGTGTCGCGAGCATGATCAACAGCCGCAGCCGGCTACATCGTTCGCACCATCTCCGAGCGACCGTCGAGCCGTCAGCGCACGACAACCGTTGCGAGGGCCTGCGAGGGTCCGACACAGCAACCGCTTGCGCTGGAGGCTCAGCTCTATGCTGAGCGCGAGGGGCTGACGGTCGGGCAGGCGGTCGCCTGGGCCGAGTCTGTCCCCGGCCCGCTGACGCTGTATCTGTCTGATTGATAACGGCTTTTCGGGATCCGCCGATTTGTTCGCACAAGGCCGTCCAGGCGCTCCAGACCGATACCACTCTTCCCGGCAGTACAGTGACAGCACGCCGGAGATAGCAGCAGATGGATACAGACACGCATACAGCTGAGCGCCCCGCCGCGGTCGCGCTACCCGCTCGCCCGCACGTGCTCTATGACATCGCCGCCGCCGCGAATTTCGTGAGCGAAGAGCTGGGCATCGCGACATCGTATGAGAAGATGCGCGCGTACGCCGATCGCAATAGGTTGCCGTTCGTGAAGAGCCCTCTCGACGGAGTTCGTCGCGTCTCTGAGCTCGCGCTCTATGAAGTGTACATCGCCCCGCACCGCGAGGCGCTCAGCGACTGGCGCAAAGGCAAGGCGCCGGGCGGCGGCAAGCGGCGGCGGTGACGTCGCACGCGGAGATCGTGCTCGAGGCCGCGCCGGACTAACCGGCCACACCGCCGAAACGACTGCTCAAGCCCTCGCCCGACGGCGGGGGCTTTTGCTAATCTGACCCCGCATAGATGCTCGGAGGATTCGAGTGATGAAAGGAAGCAGGGACAAAAAAGGGGACAAACACCCCTCAACACCGCAGGAAACTGCGCTTCCGCTACCGATTTGTAATCGGTAGGTTGGGAGTTCGAGTCTCTCCGCCGGCACCAGCGCCCGTGCACCCGGCGGGCGCTCACGAGGGCGCCTCGCCCACGCCCGCGCTCACCGTCCGTCCGGAGGATCCGCCTGCCCATGACCGCCGCCACGCTCGACCCGGCGCCCGCGCGCTCGCGGATTGATGTGGCGGAGGTGCGTCAGGCGGTGCGGCAGGCGGGCACGTCGTTCTTCTGGGGGATGCGGCTGTTGCCGCGCGACCGGCGCGAGGCGGCCTACGCGGTCTACGCCTTCTGCCGGGCGGTCGACGACGTCGCCGACGGGACCGAGACCGAAAGCCGCAAGCTCGACCGGCTGGAGCGCTGGCGCACCGAGGTCGACCGGATCTACCGCGGCCAGCCGCAGACCGCCGCGACCCGCGTGCTGGCGAGCTACCGCGACCGCTTCCAGCTGCCGCGCGAGGAGTTCCACGCGGTGATCGACGGCATGGCGGTGGACGCCCGCGGCGGGCTGGTCGCGCCCTCTTTCGCGGACCTGCAGCGATACTGCCGCCAGGTCGCGGGCGCGGTCGGCATGCTGACCATGCAGATCTTCGGCGCCGGCGACCCGCAGGCGACCGCCTACCGCAAGCACGAGATCGCGGTCGCGCTGGGCGAGGCGCTGCAGTTCACCAACATCCTGCGCGACCAGGCCGGCGACGGCGCCGACGGCCGGCTCTACCTGCCCGAGGATCTGCTGGCCGAAGCCGGGGTGACGACACGCGACCCGCTCGCCGTGCTGACCGACGCCAAGCGTACGGCTGCCTGCGCGCGCCTGGCGGAGAAAGCCCGCCAGCGCTACGCCGAGGTCCGCGGACAGCTGGCCGAGCTGCACCCGGCGAGCGCCCGGCCCTGCCGGATCATGCTGGAGGTCTACGCCCGCCTGCTGGCCCAGCTGGAAGCCGAGGGCTTCCCCGGCGACCGGCGGGTGCGCCTGTCGAAGCCGGTGAAGACCTGGACGGCGCTCAGCACCGCGTTTTCCGGGCGATAGAGCAAGATGCTGAAAGGTGAAGCCACTTTTCAGCTGAATCTTGCTCTCTCTTCAAGCAGTTAGAGCAAATTCACGATGAAGGTCGACCAGACCTTCATCGATTTTGCTGTAGCGGCCGCCCTCAATGCGCGTGGGCGTGATCCTTGGGGCTGTGCATGCCCTGCTTCACGCCGAAGCGGATCAGCAGCACGTTTACGGGATAGGCAGCGACCAACCCGACGGTGAGCGACACCGCGAGCGACGCCCAGAACAGGGCCGACCCGACCCCCGCGGACCCGGCAAGCCACAGGTCGACGGCGATCGCGGTCACTTCCATCACCCCGATGCTGGCGGTCTCGCTCCACAGCGTGTCGGACAGGGCCGCCCGGAACGATTCCCCGCCCTGCATCAGCGGGCCGATGGTGAGCGCGAAGCCGGCGATGTACGCGGCCGCGAAGGTGACGAGCGCGGTCGCGGTCGTGCCCAGCTCCAGCAGGCCGACCGCCAGCAGGAGACCGCCGATCTCCCCCAGGCCGCAGCCGGAATAGCAGTGCGCCACCGACCGGAAGGCCCGGCGCCCGAGGTCGTCGCGCGGAATCTGTTTGCGCCCGGACCAGTAGTAGCCGGCCAGGCCCAGCGGGCCGGAATACAGCACGGTCAGGATCCAGACCCAGCGCATCAGGCCGTGGATCTCCGGGTTGTGCCGGCGTAGATCGCGCAGCAGCACGCCGACGCTGAGCGCGACCAGGACGGCCCAGATCGCCAGCAGGGTCTGCAATGTCATCGCGGTTCGGTCCTACGAAAGGTGATCTTGTGTCCTGGCTGGCAGGTGGTGTCTGCCCCCACTGGCAGGTCAAGGCCGCGGCGGGAAAGTTCCCTGCGAAAGGCGCGCATTCACCTCGTGCCGCCTTCAACCCTGCGTTGACCGCCCCGACGCATCACCGCATGCTTGCGGCCATGCCAACGCGCCGCTTCATCGACCGGTTCCGTCCGCAGATACGGCTGCCGGATATTCGGCTGCCGGGGATCGGACCCGACGGCGGTCGCCCGGAGCCGGTCCTGAACGCCCATTTCCGCGTGTCGATCGGGCAGAGCGAAGTGGGCGTGGCGCGCATCTCCGACCTGCAGCTGAGCGATCCCAAGCAGACCGCGGACTCGCTCGCGCAGACGGTCACCCTGACCCGGGCGATCGACGCCGACCGGACCTTTTACCGCTGGCGGGTCGAAACCGCCCGCGGACGCGACGACCGGCGACGGGTGCGCATCCACCATCTGCGCCGTCCCGGCGACAAGACGCCGGCCTGGAGCTTCACGCTGATTTCGGCCTTCCCGGTGCGCTGGACCGGGCCGCGGTTCGACGCGGTCCAGCCCGAGGTGGCGTGGGAGGAACTCGAGCTCAGCTACACGACGATCAGCTGGGTGCTGCCGAAACCGGACGGCGGCGCCCGCGAGGACGAAGGGGACGCTGGATGAGCGCGAACACACCGCTGCTGAACTTCCGCTTCAAGGTCGAATGGGCCGGGTCCCGCGCCGGCTTCAGCCGGGTCGAGGGGCTGAACGCGGAGACGGACGTCGTGTCCTACCGCGAAGGCAACGACCCAAACCCCACCCCGCAGCGGATCCCGACCCTGATCCGCTACGGCGACGTGACCCTGACGCGCGGCATCCTGCTCGGCGACAACGCTTTCTACGAGTTCTATCACGACGTCGAGCGGCTTCGGACCGAGCGAATGGACATCGTCATCAAACTGCTCGACGAATCGTTCGCGGCGGTCATGCAGTGGCACCTGCGCAACGCCTTCGCCCGCCGCCTCGAAGGGCCGGTGCTGTCCGGAACCGGCGAGGAAGGCGGGCTGGCGATCGAGCGCCTGACGTTGGCGCACGAAGGCCTGCAGGTCGACACCTCGGGCTAAGGACACGCCCAACGATAACAGAATCGGTATGGCTGTCTTTGGGTGCGGCGGTTTGACTCGGGCGGGCGGGATTCCCGTTCACTGGGAGGTATCGTAAGTATGCCAGATGATCGACCGGCGCGGGAT
>NZ_NRRL01000182.1 GCF_016583645.1 Rhodovibrio sodomensis
GCGGGGGTCGCGGGGCGTGCGGTCGCGTTTGACGAACTGCGGGCCGCTGCCGCCGTCCGCGCCGCGCCGGGCGTCCTTGGCGAGTTCCAGGCCGGGCTGCCGGCCGCCGCGCAGTTCCAGGTAGACTTCCGCCAGGAGCTGGCAGTCCAGCAGCGCGCCGTGGAAATCGCGCGAACTGTTGTCGATCTCGAAACGCTTGCACAGCGCGTCCAGGTTGACCTGCGCGCCGGGAAACCGCCGGCGCGCCATCTCCACCGTGTCGACGCTGTCGTTGGTCAGGCGGTCCCGCCCGGCCCAGCTCAGCTCGGCGTTCAGGAAGCCGAGGTCGAACTTGGCGTTGTGGATCACCAGGCGCGCGTCCTGAACGAAATCCAGGAACTCCTGCGCACGCTCGCGGAAAGTGGGGAACGTCTTCAGGTAATCGAGCCCCAGGCCGTGGACCCGGAAGGCGTCCTCGGGAACCTCGCGCTCCGGGTTGACGTAGAGCTGCTGGGTGCGGCCGGTGGCGACGTGATTGACCAGCTCGACACCGGCGATCTCGACGATGCGGTGACCGGCCTGCGGATCTAGGCCGGTCGTCTCGGTATCCAGAACGATCTCACGCACTTGGCCGTCGTCTCCCAGATCGTGGGCTTTTGGGCGGGTTGTCCCGCAATATTTTGACGACTCGGCGCAGGCTGCGCAAGCTATGCAGCCGTCCCAGGCCGGTCGGCACGACGAAGTCCGCGCGCCGGCGTTTGTCCGCGTCGGGCAGCTGCTGGGCGCGGATCCGGGCCAGCTTGTCGCGCGTCATGCCGGGGCGGGTGAGCACGCGCGCCTCCTGCACGAAGCGCGGCGCGGAGACCACCGCGACTGCGTCGCACAGCTTCTCCCCGCCGGTTTCGAACAGCAGCGGGACGTCGAGCACCACCAGCTCGTCGCCGCGGTAGCGCCGGGCGTCGATGAAGCGGTGCGCGTCCGCCCGCACCTTGGGATGCAGGATCGCCTCCAGCCGCTCGAGCGCGTCGGGATCGTCGAACACCCGCGCGCCCAGCGCCCGCCGGTCGACCGCGCCGTCGACCACGGCGTCCGGAAACGCCCGCGCGATCTCCGGCACCGCCCGGCCGCCCTTGGCCATCAGCCGGTGCACGGCGGCGTCCGCGTCGTGCACGGCCAGGCCCATATCCCGCAGCATGCCCGCGGCCGTCGACTTGCCCATGCCGATCGACCCGGTCAGGCCGAGCACGACGGGACGCCGGCGGACCCGGCGCGCCCGCCGCCGCCGGCTAGTCCTGCAGCACGAAGTCACGCAGCGCCTCCGTGACCTCCGGGCGGACGCCGAACCACGCCGCGAATCCCGGCACCGCCTGGTGCAGCAGCATGCCGATGCCGTCCACCACCGGGTTGCCGCGCGCCCGGGCGCGGGCCAGCAGATCGGTCTCCAGCGGCTGGTAGACGATGTCGTTGACCAGCGCGGTGCCGGGCAGGGCGGTCAGGTCGATCGGCAGCGGACCGTGACCGGTCATGCCCAAGCTGGTGGTGTTGACCAGCAGGTTGGCGCCGTCCAGCGCGGCGTCCTTGGCGTCCCAGTCGGTCGCCGTGACCGGCCCGTCCAGCGCGCGCGCCAGCGCGTCCGCCTTGTCGCGGGTGCGGTTGGCGATCCGGATCGCCGGGACGCCGGCATCGCTCAGGGCGACCACGACCGCGCGCGCCGCCCCGCCCGCGCCCAGCACGACCGCCGGGCCCGCCGTCGGGTCCCAGTCCGGCGCGCCCTGGCGCAGGTTGTTCAGAAAGCCGACGCCATCGGTGTTGCGCCCTTCCACGGTCGGGCCGTCGAACACCAGCGTGTTGACCGCGCCCAGCCGCCGGGCGTGGTCGTCCAGCCGGTCGCACGCCGCGAGCACGCCCTGCTTGTGCGGCACGGTCACGTTGGCGCCCATGAAGCCCAGCCGCGGCAGGGCGCGCACGCCGTCCACCACGTCCTCGGGCGCGGTCGGCAGCGGTACGTAGGCGCCGTCGATGCCGTGCTGAGCCAGCCAGTAGCCGTGCAGGCGCGGCGAGCGCGAGTGCGCCACCGGCCACCCCAGCACGCCCGCCAGTCGGCTTCGGCCCGTCAGGGTCATGGGTCGTCTCTCGGTCCTCGTCGTGGTCGCGTGGTGGCAGGTCGCCTCGGCGGGTCCCTCTCCCTCGAGGAGAGAGGACAGGTGAGGGTGGGACTCCCCGGCATTCGGCGAGGAGTCCCACCCTCACCCTCCCACGGACCGGATGGTCCGCGGGCCCCTCCCTCTCCCCTCAAGCGAGAGGGGTTGCGGTGCGCCGCCTCCGCCTCCTTGGCAAGCCCGCTAGCTCGGCAGGACGCCGTGGTTGCGCAGGAGGTCCGTCAGCGGCAGCAGCGGCAGGCCCAGGACGGTGAAGTAGTCGCCCTGCACCTGGGTGAACAGCTGCGCGCCCACGCCCTCCAACTGGTAAGCGCCGACGCTGTCGAACGCGGCGGCGCCGACCGTGTCCAGGTAGCTGTCGATGAACCCCGCGCTGAGCGGGCGCACGGTCAGCTTGGCGCTGTCGATATGGTGCCAGATCCGCCCGCCGTCCTTGACCACGACGGCGCAGGCGATCAGCCGGTGGGTCTTGCCGGAGAGGGTGCGCAGCGTCTGCGCCGCCTGGTCGCGCGTCCGCGGCTTGTCGAGCCAGGCGCCGTCGACCTCCAGCATCTGGTCGGCCCCCATCACCAGGCAGCCGCCGTAGCGCTCGGCGACGCGCTGCGCCTTCATCTCCGCCAGCGCCTCGGCAACGTCGTCGGCGCCGGCGCCGTCGGCCCGGAAGGCGGCCTTGACCTCGTCCTCGTCGACGCCCGGCCGGTCGGCCGCGTGCACCGGCACGCCCGCTGCTTCCAGCATGTGCCGGCGGGTCGGGCTTTGCGAGCCGAGCACGAACGGCGGCGCGTCCGGCTTGGCACCGGCGATCCGGGGCGCCGGAGCGGCGGCGGTGTCGGTCATCCGGCCTCCTGCGCCCGGTGGCGGCTGTAGTAGGTCATGATCGTCGCGGCGGTCTCCTCGATCGAGCGGCGGGTGACGTCGATCGTCGCCCAGCCCTTGCGGGCGAACAGACGCCGGGCCTCCTGCACCTCCTCGCGGACCTTCTCGGGATCGACGTAGTCGGTGTCGCCGGCGTGCTCGTCCAGCATGTTCAGCCGCTGACGGCGGACCTGCACCAGGCTCTGCGGATCCTTGGTCAGACCGACGATCAGCGGGCCGTCCAGGTTGAACAGCTCCTCGGGCAGCGGAATGCCCGGCACGTAGGGGATGTTGGCGGCCTTGATACCGCGGTTGGCCAGGTAAATGCAGGTTGGCGTCTTCGACGTGCGCGACACCCCGACCAGGATCACGTCGGCGTCCTGCAGCTGTGCCGTCGACTGCCCGTCGTCATGGCTGAGGGTATAGTTCATCGCCTCGATGCGCTCGAAGTACTCCGTGTCCATGACGTGCTGCAGCCCTGGCTTGCCGGAGATCGGCAGGCCGAAGTAAGCGGCCAGCGCATGGATCACCCCGTCGAGCACCGGGATCGTCGGCACCCCCAGGTCGCGCGTGCCCTCGACCAGCTTGGCGCGCATCTCCTCGTTGACCAGCGTGAACAGGACCGGCCCCGGGTACTTCTGAACCCCGGCGATGACCCGGTCCATCTGGCTGCGCGTGCGCACCAGCGACCAGACATGCTCGACCGGCTCGATCCCGGAAAACTGCACGAGGCACGCCCGGGTGACCGAACTGATGGTCTCGCCGGTGGCGTCCGAGACGAGGTGGAGGTGATAGCTGGTCATCGCTCCCCAAGGCGCTGATCGGCGCGGTTTGGCGCGGGTCCGGCCGAGCCCGGTTAGGGCCCCGCGCCGTTTGTGCACAGATCGCCGCGTCAGCCTGTGCATGATCCGGGAGGACTCCGGCCGGTCGGCGTGGCAAGAGAATTCCACACAGGCTGACCCGGAATCCATGAGTCGGCTTGTCCGCAGGGCTTGCGCCCCGTCCACAGGGTGGGAAAACTGGCATGCCGAGCGCGGCCGCGGCAAGGTTGTCCACCTTTTCCACAAGGCCCCGGTGGACAGATCGACTCGGCACGCCGGCACCGAGTCAACGCCGGTAACCAGCCGAGTCTTGCACACCCGACCGCCAAGGCCGCACAAACCCCGCTCAGTATCCGAATAGCCTAGGGACAACGCGATCATCCCCAGGTTCCACCGGCCAACTACCGCAACCGACTCTTTAAATTAAACTCTTCCCAGAGTTTGAAGGACAGGACATGCCCGTCGATCACGCCGCCAGCCGACCCGCCGAGACCGGCAAACCGCTCCTCGACGCCCTGCACGGTTATCGCCAGTCGGTACCGCCGATCTGGCTGATGCGGCAGGCAGGCCGGTACCTGCCGGAGTACCGGGAACTGCGGGCCACGGCCGACGGCTTCCTGGATCTTTGCTTCACCCCGGAAAAGGCGATCGAGGTCACGCTGCAGCCGATCCGCCGGTATCAGATGGACGGCGCGATCCTGTTCTCCGACATCCTGGTGATCCCCTACGCGCTGGGGCAGAAGCTCTGGTTCACCGAGGGCGTCGGCCCGCAGCTGGAGGCGCTGGAGACCCCGCGCGACGCCGCCCAGCGGCTGTCGGTCACAGGCATGCACGAGACGCTGGCCCCGGTGTACGAGACGCTGGCCGGGGTGAAGGCGAAGCTGCCGCGCGAGACCACCCTGCTGGGCTTCGCCGGGGCGCCCTGGACGGTCGGCTCCTACATGATCGAGGGCGGCTCCTCGCGCGACTTCTTCAAGGCCAAGCAGTGGATGTTCCAGGAGCCGGAGGCGTTCCAGGCGCTGATCGATCTGTTGGTCGAGGCGACCGCGGACTACCTCTGCGCCCAGATCGACGCCGGGGCGGAAGCGGTGCAGGTATTCGATTCCTGGGCCGGCAGCCTGGCGCCGGACGACGTCGTCCGCTGGTCGCTGAATCCGCTGCGGCAGATCCACGACAAGGTGAAGGCGCGCCACCCGCAGACCCCGGTGATCGTGTTCCCGCGCGGCGTCGGCCCGGTCTATCAACGCTACGCCGACCAGGGCATCGGCGACGCGCTCGGCCTGGACACCGGCCTGCCGGCCGCCTGGGCGCGCGACCACGTTCAGAACAGGCTGACGGTGCAGGGCAACCTGGACCCGCTGCGCGTGGTCGCCGGCGGCGAGGGGATGCGCCAGGCGACGCGCGAGCTGCTGGATACGCTAGCGGGCCGCCCGTACGTCTTCAACCTGGGCCACGGTGTGGTGCCGCAGACCCCGCCGGAACACGTCGGCGAACTGGTTGAGCTTGTGCGCAGCCACGGCCAGCGTTAAGCCGGGCGCGGGCGGCGACACGGCGGCGCGCGGCCCGGGGTCGCGCCGCTGTTCCACGTGAAACATTTCGGCCCGGCAACGACCGCCGGCCGCACCGGCTGAATAGGGGATCGCATGACCGGCTTTCTGGGCCAGGCGTACATCTGGGTCCTGATCCTGCACATCCTGTCGATCATCACTTGGATGGCGGGGCTGTTCTATCTGCCGCGGCTGTTCGTCTACCACGCCCAGGCGAACCCGACCGGCGAGCCGGCGGAGACCTTCAAGGTGATGGAGCGCCGGCTGCTCAAGGCGATCATGAATCCGTCGATGATCGTCGCCTGGGTGCTGGGTCTGGCGCTGGCGCTGCACATCGGCGCGTTCACGCAGGGCTGGTTCCACGGCAAGCTGTTGCTGGTGGTGATCATGAGCGCGCTGCACATGGCGATGGGCAAGTGGCGCAAGGACTTCGAGGCGGGCCAGAACAAGCACGGCCACAAGTTCTACCGGATCATCAATGAGGTCCCGACCGTCACCCTGATCCTGGTGGTGATCCTGGTGAAGGCGAAGCCGTTCTAGGCAGGGCCGGAGAGCTCGAATTCGGTGGCGGGGGGCAGTGCCGGGCGGGGCGAAACGCCGCCGGCGGGTCCCTGGTTGCCGGTGCGGCTGCTGCACCCCCATCGCTTGCGACCGGGTTTCGGCGGCCACCACACCTGATGCGCGCTGTCCTCAACATGGGTCAGTTTCTCTTGTGTGTACGAACAGAACGTGATTCTTAACGTTCTGGCGTTTCATTCAGGGGGCTACGATGGGCGGGTTGGAGACGGTAGCGGCGGCGGTCGAGGCGGATCTTGCGGCGCGTTTGCCGCAGCAGCGCGTGACGCAGCGACGCAATCTCGCCTTGCTCGTCGCGGTCCTGCTGTGCGAACGCGA
>NZ_NRRL01000183.1 GCF_016583645.1 Rhodovibrio sodomensis
TGGGCATTCCACACGTTCTCGGCCAGGGCCAGGTAGCGCACGATCGAGCCGTCTTTCCGGCGCCGCTGGGTCGTCCGCAGGTACATGCCTAGACCCTGGGGCGCCGAATCGCGCACAGTCAACGCCATATCGGCCAGCCGTGTGTCTAGTCGGATGAACGCTTCGGCCATCCGCCGATCCAGGCACATCAACGACTTAGACCGCAGACCCCCGGCGCTGCGTGTCCAGTGACCGCGAACTCAGGCCAGACCAGACCGATCAACCCAACGCCCAGCGCCGCCAGGATAACGGCGATCGGGAACGGTAAGCCTGCGACACTGGTCGTCCACCAGGCGAAGTAAGCGCCGAGCGTGAGCATAGCGCCATGCCCCATGTTAATGACGCCGACCAAGCCGAAGATGATCGCCAGCCCGAAGGCTGCCAGCGCAAGCATCATCGTTATAAGGAACACGTCGACACCGACGCTTAAAACCATTTCCATGCCGGCTCCGTTAACACGGCTCGTTTCGGGATTGCAGTCACGCCCAATGCCCGTGGTGTACGCCGGTCTCGGCCGGCCGTCGTCGTTCGACGGCCGGCCGACGACCACAACGCCTTAAAGCGGAAGAGACTCGCAGCGCGCTGTAAGCGGCTCCACCGACTGGAACGACTGGATCTGCTGGAACATGTCGTTCACGGAGGTCCAGTCGGGGGCGACCTGCATCAGATACGACGGCAGCACGAGCTGGTTGTCGACCTCACGCATGCGCACCGGCCCTTGCGGCGCGTCCTCGAAGGTCATGCCCTTTAGGTTCGCCCTCAAGGCCTCCGTCGACACTTCACCGGCAGCCTCCATGGCCTTTGCGGCCATGTGGGCGGCGTTGTACATCGCCACGCCAACCGTGTTCATCAGCGCGTCCTGACCGTATTCGGCCTTGAATCGCTCGAGGAACGCCTTGTTGTTCGGGTGCTCGATGGACATGAAGTAGTCGAAGCTGACATAGTCGTTCTTGGATACGTCCGGCCCCAGACCCGACGTGACGACCTCTTCGTCGTCCACGGTCCAGAGCGGAAAGTCTTCCTTCATGCCCGCACTCGCCAGCTGCTGACGGAAGTTCACGGTGTCGCTGCCCGTCAACGAGTGGAAGATCAGGTCGCAGCCGGAGTTCCGGATGTCGCGAAGCACGGAATCGTACTGCGGGGTGTTGAACGGGATGTACTGCTCGCCGACAACCTCACCCCCGAGTTCGGCGAGCTTCCGCTTGGTCATCTCGTTCGTCACGCGTGGCCACGCGTAGTCGGAGCCGATCATGAAGAACTTCTTGCCGAACTTCGTCGTCATGTACTCCATGTGCGGCCAGACCTGTTGGGTGGGCTCGGGGCCGAACATGAAGATGTTCGAGTTACACACGCCGGGGTGGTATTCCTGCTTCTGACCTTCGTAGAAGGTCGGATAGAGCAGGATTTTGTTCGCTCCGTCCACGACCGGGCCGGCCGCGTTCCGTTCGGCGCTGGAGAACGTGCCCGCCAGAAAGTCCACACGCTCGCGACGAATCAGCCGGTTGGCCTGCTCGACGACCACCCGCGGTTCGGTCTTGCTATCACCGACGACGATCTCAATCGGTCGGCCCAGCACGCCGCCGGCCTCGTTGATCTCCTTCACCGCCAGTTCAAAACCAGCCATGTGCGCCTTGCCGTAAACGGTCCAGGCACCGGTTAGCGGCGAGATTACCCCGACCTTGATCGGGGCGGCGCCACGCGCGTGTCTGAGAATACCCGGCGCCGAAAAGGTAGCGGCAACACCGGCCGTCGCAGCCATACCGCCGAGCACGCGCCGGCGTGTAATGGTGGTGTTCACTCCGCTAAATCGAGAGTCATGCTTCGTATCCGTCATCGGTCGCCTCCCATTTGTGAAGCCTCGCCCGCCGCCGGATCATTGTTCGGTTTTACGGCAGGCAAATCGTCTACGCTGCACGCAGCGGAACGTCGTTTTTAGGCTCTGGCCGCGTAAATCAGTTGCTCGACGCCCTGAGACACGCTCAGTGCCAACCAGGCCGATGCGAACTGCCCAGCATTTCGCCGTAGACGTCGCGTCGGCGGTCCCGAAGCGGCTGGTTGTACTCGTTCCAGTTCCGCTTTCGCCGGGCATCCGAGAGATTGACGTCGGCGTAGAGTACTTCTTCCTGGTCGTGGGATGCTGGCCCACCGATTGGCCAACCCGTATAGCTGACGATCAGGCTTTGTCCGACGAAGGGCTGCCCACGCTCGGTGCCGATACGGTCCGCAGCGGCGATAAAAATCGAATTCGCATGGGCCGCCGCCATGCAAAGGATGTTGGCCATCGCCTCCCGGTTCGGGTCCTGACCGGGGATCGGGACCCAATTCGTCGGCACGCACACGAGATCGGCGCCTTGAAGGGCTGCCAACCGGAAACTCTCCGGAAACCAACTATCATAGCAGATGTTGGTCGCGATCCGGCCGAGCGGCGTGTGCCAGACGGGGAATCCCAAATCGCCTGGCTCGAAGAAGAGGTTTTCTTCATTCCAAAGGTGAACCTTCCGAAAGGTGCCGACGTGACCTTCCGGACCGAACATCACCGACGAGTTGAAGAGCTTATCGCCGACACGCTCGTCGAAGCCCGTAACGATCCAGCAACCGTGATCGCGGCACAGCTTCATGAAGGTCTTGGAAGTCGGGCCTTCGCCGACCGTTTCCGATAGTTCGAACGCCTCGTCGCGGGTTTCGAACACGTACCCGGAGTTCGCCAACTCCGGGAGGACGATCAACCGGGCACCTGCCTTGGCTGCCTGCTCAACGTACCCTGCAGCCTTTTCCACATTGCCGGCAACGTCGCCGACGTGCGGCTCCATCTGGACGCATGCGATTCGAACGACGGCTTCACGCCGCCCTTTCTTCCCCTCCGACATCCTAGCCTCCCTGCACGCCCGATCGACGGACTGACTTGCCATTGCAAAACCGTCGCACCGGGTGGAAAGTCCGTCAAGTGACTTGAATTCGAATAAAGCGCTTTGACAAAGAGCCTAGGTCGGGTGGCGCCCAGCTGTTGCGGCAGCCATCCCTCCTACTTAGAAAGCTGACCGTCGAGCGTACGCGCGTTCCATGGATCGTCGAAGTGAGAGACATGGCGACATCAGATACACCTAAGACATCGGAGGCTCCGACGGATCACGCGGATATCGGCCAGCGTGTTCGCTACCTCCGCCTCATCAAGCGCATGCGTCTTCGCGATCTAGCGGATGCGGTGGGATGTTCCGAAAGCTTGGTCTCAAAGATCGAGCGTAACAAGTCGACCCCATCGCTACACATGTTGCATCGAATCATGGCAGCGCTTGATTCGAATATTGCTTCCTTATTCGACACCCGTGACCAACACGAAGTGACCGTTTTCTGGCCTGACGAACGCCCGATTGTTCAGGTTTATCAAAACGCGAGTGGACCTGGGATTCGTCTTGAGCGCTTAGCTCCCACTCATAATCCTCGTATACTGGATGGTAATATTCACAACGTGGATCCCGGCGCAGACAATGGCGGTGAGATCAAGCATGAAGGCGAAGAAATTGGTTACGTGCTGTCAGGCGAACTGGAATTGACCGTCGCTGGTCAAATCTTCCACCTCATCGAGGGTAGCTCGTTCCACTTCCGGTCGAATCTACCCCACTCATACCGTAACCGCGGTCAGGCCGTCGCTCGCATACTTTGGATCAACAGCCCTCCGACATTTTGAAATTTCCGGAAAACATTTCGTCGCAACGCCGAATTTCAACGGGTATCGAAGCGTGGCTGGGGCGCCAGGATTCTAAGCGCCAGCCGCCGAAAACCGCGGAATTCCGGGCCTCTCGCCGGTTGCGCTCCCAGGAGCGCACAGACGATTCCGACGGTCAAGCGGAACCGTCAGAACCCGTAAATCACGCTTTCGTCGCCGCAAGATTCTCGGTCCCCCACGCGATCGCCACCAAGCGGCCCGCTCACGACAGAACGGATCGTACACCCGAGGTGTGAGGACCTGCGATATGAGCGCGTTGCCCGACAGGACATCGCCACACGCTGGGCTGGCCACGCTGACCGGCGTAAGCATGGTAACTTCGTTTTCCTCGCTGATGGCTACCAAGTCATGTCGCGGCACCGCTGGACCGCCCACTCGTCGTACGCCATAAGTGGGTTTTTACGCCATCACGGTAACGGCAGCTGCGGATCGGCAGGGTCGAACGTCCTGCCGGTCTACACTTTTTGTCTCAACCAGCTTTCGACGTCGCGCTCGGACGGCTTGCCGCCGCTGTGGACGAGCTTGCCGTCGATCGCCACAGCGGGCGTCGACATCGCGCCGTATTCCATGATCGTGGCGGCGTCGGTCACCTTCTCCACCGTGGCGTCGAGCGACAGTGCGCGCGCCTTCGACCGAATCATTTCCTCGGTCTGAGAGCATTTCTTGCAACCCGGGCCGAGCACCTTGATATCCATGGTTCGGATATTCCTCTTTCCTACAGGATCGCGTTGAAAAGGTAGCCGACCGCGATGAAGGCGGTCGCCATGAAGCCCGCGTAAGCGGCCAGGCCGCGCACCGTGATCACCTGGCGCAGCAGGATGAACTCCGGCAGCGACAGCGCGACCACGCTCATCATCAGCACCAGCGCGGTGCCGATCGGCACGCCCTTGCCCAGCAGCGCGTCGACGACCGGGATCACGCCGGTCGCGTTGGCGTAGAGCGGGATCCCTGCAAGGACGGCCGCGGGTACCGCCAGGAGGTTTTCAGCGCCGGCGTACTGGGCGAACACCTCCTGGGGGACGAAGCCGTGCAGCCCGGCCCCGATGCCAATACCGATCAGGACGTACAGCCAGATCCGGCCGAGGATCTCACGCACCTCGTCCCGGGCGAAGCGAGCGCGTCCGCTCAGGCTGGTGTCCGGCAGGTTGCCGGCACCCTGCGCGGTGCGGACCTGCCAGACGAAGTCCCGCACGAAGCGCTCCAGATGGAAGCGGTCAGTCAACCAGCCGCCCAACGTGCCGACCGCCAGGCCGGTCGCGACGTAAAGCACCGCAACCTCCCAGCCGACCACCCCGGCCAGCACCACCACTGCGACCTCGTTCACCATTGGGGAGGCGATTAGGAACGCCATGGTCGCGCCCATCGGGATGCCCGACTTCAGGAAGCCGATGAACAGCGGCACCGAGGAGCAGGAGCAAAACGGCGTCACTGCGCCCAGGCCCACCGCCATGCCGTAGGTCGTCCCGCGCGAGCGGCCGGCAAGGTAGTCGCGCACCCGTTCAGGGGTCATCACACTGCGGAACAGACCGACCAGAAACACGACGGCGACCAACAGGACGAAGATCTTGGTCGTGTCCCCGACGAAGAAATGCACCGCGTCGGCCAGCTTGGTGCCGTCCGACAAGCCCAGCAGCCGGAAGGTGACCAGGTCGGCGAGTCGTTCGAAAATCACAAACATCGCGCGGGCGCTTTCGGTGCCTCATTACGCGCCACCGGCCGGCCCACCCGCTTCGTGCTGGCAGCCAAACGATCGAGGTCGGCCAGGTGGTCGGGATCGTCCGCCGAAGCGGCCACGGCTGCCTCGACGATCCGCGACAGCCAGACCGGGCGATTGGGATCGAGGCGGTAATGCAGCCATTGCGCCTCCCGCCGGACGGTCACGATCCGGGCCGTGCGCAGCGTCGCCAGATGGCGCGAGACCTTCGGCTGAGAGACGTCAAGCGCCTGGACCAGTTCGCAGACGCAGAGATCCCCCTCTCGGGCCACCAGCAGGACGGAGCGCAGCCGCAGCCGATCCGACAATGCGGCGAATATGTGCTGGACGCTTTCCATATTCTTTATATATGGCTCAACGCATATATGCTCAAGTGCATATTACGCGCATCGGAATGACAGACCGTCGCACCAAGCCCCACTCCAACGTGCGCAGGGGCAATGTCGCGGTATCCAAGAGCGGTCTACTGCACAGTGAACATTTCCGTCCCATTGAGCCACGGCCCCATGACGATGTCCCCGTAGCGTCGGCCACGCGGTTTGAGAGGAAGGTCTGGTACAGGCGTTGCCAGATGTTGAGCGGCGTGAACGGCTCCATCCCCTCGCAAGAAACAGGCCTCAGCCGGTCGCGGGGATGGGTTCGAGTTGCACGGCATAACCGAGTTCCTTGAGACGGCGCACGAGGCGGCTGGTCTGGTGTTTTTTGTCCAGCTTATCGAAGTGGTCCG
>NZ_NRRL01000184.1 GCF_016583645.1 Rhodovibrio sodomensis
TCAGCTCGGAAACCCCCGGCGGCATGCTTTGCTTCCCCCTTCAAGGCACTCACGCTCACCTCACGCGTGTGTGACGGTAGCTTGGTACCCCGCCTGCGTCACGGGACCGTGATGCGATCGTGCTTTTTCCGGTCGACCGGAGACTGGCTAGATTTGGCGTCCCGAGAGACAGCAAAACCGTGGGGCCCGTCATGACCTTCCTCCCCTCCCGGCCGTCCGGCACCCTGATCGACGCCTTCAAGGCCAACCCGGCCGCCGCCGTCCCCTTGCACCGCTTCGCCAACGAGATCATGCGCGGCGACGGTCCGTTCACGCCCGGCCAGCGCGAAGCGATCGCCGCCCGGGTGTCCGCCGCCAACGGCTGCGGCTTCTGCCGGGACTCCCACCGGATCGCGGCGCTCGCATTGGGCATGGACGCCGACGCGCTCGAGGCGACCGTTTCCGCCGCCCCAAGCGCCCACCCGGACGGCGCGCTCCGGCCGGTTCTCGCCTACGTCGACAAGCTCAACGCCGCCCCCGATACCCTCGAAGCCGCGGATGTCGACGCGGTGCTGGCGGCCGGCTGGCCGGAAGCGGCCGTCGAGAGCGCTGCCCTGATCTGCGGCTTCTTCAACCTGATGAACCGCTGGGTCGAGGGCACCGGCATCGAGAACACCTCCGCGTCGGCGACCGCCGCCGGGCGCATGGTCGCCCGCCAGGGCTACGAAGCCATCAGCGACGCGCTCGCCCGGGAGGAGCTCCGTGGCTGAGCCGGCGGATCCGCACACGACGCTGGCCCTCGCCGACTGGCGCCGGCGGGTCAACGAGCTCTACGCGGCGGTGCGCGTCGCGCCCGATCCCCAAGCCGCTTGGCGCATGTGGCGGGCGGAACGCGACGACCTCTTGGCGGTCCATGCGCGATCGCCGCTCTCGGAGGAGCAGAAGCGGACGTTCACGGGGCTGACGGTGTTCGATTACGATCCGTCGTTTCGCTTCACCCCCGACCTCGATCCGGTCGCGGACGCCGCGGCCTACGGGATCGACATCGGCCAGGACGGCAGCATCAGCCTGCTGCCCTTCGCCCGGACGCGCGGGCTGGCGGCCGCGCTCGGCGGCGAACTGACGCTGTACTGGATCGGCGGCTACGGCGGCGGTGTCTTCCTGCCATTCGCGGATCCGCATACCGCCACCTATACCGGGGGTCGCTATCTTCTGGACGGGATCAAAGGGGCCGACCTCGGCCGCACGGATGCCGGATCGCCGATCCTCGACTTCAACTTCGCTTACAACCCATCGTGCGCCTACAACGCCCCGGACCAGCCCTCGGCGGGTTGGGTCTGTCCGCTTGCCCCCGCCGAGAACCACCTGGCCTATCCGGTACCCGTCGGCGAACAAGGTTTCTACACGTGCACGTAGGGGACTTCGCGCCAATGCGAATGGGCTTATGGCTTGTTTTGTCGGGGGCAACAGACGGCCTGTTATCTTAGCGACTTTGCCGACCGCGATGCCTTCTCACCGGCCAAATCTCCATAAGGGCAGCCGAGACGACCAGGGCACCGCCGAGCGCCTCAACAGGTCCCAGCCGCTCACCGGCGAAAAGCGCGGCTGACACGACGCCAACAAGCACTTCACCCATTAGCAGTATGCCCACGCGCGCCGGTTCAAGGCGGGCGGTCGCCCACAATAACCCTGCCATCGAAAGGCCCCACCAGAGGCCGCCCGACGCGATCACCCAAATCGCCGTCTCGAGCCAGACATCCGTCGGCGGCAGGCCAGGCCACGGCGCCAGGGTTGGCGCCAGCAGGGCAGCACAGCCCAGAGCGCCAAGCGCGAAAACGAACGCCGTCTCTCCCGGCCCCGCGTTGGCCTGCGCGCGTATGCTGGTCGAAGAGACGGACCAGAGGACGCCAGAGGCAAGCCCCAGCCAGTCACCAGTGGTGGTCGGCACCGGTACGCCCGTGTCATCACCCAGAACCAGGACCAGGCCGAGAAGACCGACCAGGATCGCCGCGACGCGCAACCACGACATCGTCCAGCCCATGTAGTATCGGCCGATCAACGTGCTCCAAACCGGCGTCAAATAGAACAGCAGAATGACAATCGCCACGCGGCCGTAAACCAAGCCGGCCGAGTAGAGCACGAAGGCGGCTCCACCCAACGCGATCGCCACAAGCGCCAGAGGGCTGGCCTCGGACAACCGGTGGCGACCGCGCACGCCAAAGGGCGAAAGGAGCAGCGCGGCTGCGGTCACGACAAGGAGGGTACCCCACGCGCCAGGCAGTGCGATCTCAGCCAACCGCCGGACAGGGACCCAATAGACACCCCAAAGGCTGCCGGTCCCGAGGACAAGCAGTACAGCGAGCGTGGTCGTGCGGTCTTTGGACATAGAGGGTGGTCTACTGTGACGTGGCGCGCGCTTCGAGCGCCGTCTAAACTGAAAACGTTAGGTTTTCCAAATACCGCGTGTGATCAAGAATCGTTCTTCCGGCCACATCAGCGAATTCAGCGTTGGCCAAGATTTTTCCAATAGGTCTTTATACCATCATTTTTTCGCCGGAGATTTTACTGATCGGATCACGAGAGCAAAGGTTCGAATCTCACCACCTGGCAGAAAAACCTACGGCCGCCCCAGCGGCGATGTTCGCAGTAAGCGAAGACGTCGAAAGAGCCGTCTCGGACGATGGCCATGGCGATCGTCGGACCGCCATGGCCTTCTTCTCCGAAACGTCGGTCGTGTCGCATCACCAAGAACGCAACAGGGCCGCCTCAGGCAGCGTCCTTTTGCCATTTTCCGCTAGAGAACGCCGGGTCGAGGGGCGTCTCCGCTTGGTGGTTGACGTAGTTCGACAGCGTCTTGAGCGCCACACCCAGCATCACCTCCAGAACCTGCTGGCGATCGTAGCCGGCATCGAAGAACGCCTGAGTCGCCGCATCACTCGGCCAGCCGCGGCTCTGCACGACTTCCTCGGTGAAGCGCCGCAGGGCCTCAAGTTTGGGATCGGCGATCGGGGTGCCCTCACGCACCGCTGTGACGACGTCGTCCGGGACAGACTGCATGCCAGCGATCACCGTGTGGGCGGCCATGCAGTAGTCGCAGCCGTTGGCGTAGCTCACCGCGAGCAGGACTGTCTGGCTTTCGCTCGGCGAGAAAGACGCCTCGTCGAACAACTGGTTAAGTGCGGGATAGGCCTTCATGACCGCGGGTGCTTCAGCCATGACGCCGAGCAGGTTGGGAACGAAGCCATAGGCCTGCTCCGCCTGGCGGAGGCCGTCTTTCGCGGCCTCGGGAGCGGTTTCGATGCTGTGGACGGGATAGGACATGGTTCTGTCTCCTTCAGGTTTCTGGTCGGAACATCGCCACCCGGCTCGCCGCCGTGCGCGATTACTGGGTGGCTCTCGGGAGGCGGACGAGCGCCTCCTCGGCGACGGTCTCCAGTAACCGACGATCCGGACGGCTACGGGCCAGCACCAGCATGCCGAGCAGACTCGCCAAGAGCCCCGCACCGGCCGACGCCGCGTCGAGGTCCGCTCGGACTTCGCCAGCGGCCTGGGCCTCACGGATCTTGCGGACAAAGAACGCCTCGATCTCCACCTGTTTCTTGTCCACGATCTCGGCCACTTCGGGATCGTGTGGCGCAAGCTCGATCGCCGTATTCGTTAGAAAGCAACCGCGACGCTCACCGTCGATCAGCTCCGGAACCCAGTCCCGGAACACTCTCTCGATACAGCGCAACGCAGACGTTGTACGCTCCGCCTCGGCTAGGCGGCGGCGTCGAACGTCACGGTCGTAGGCCTCCAGCGCCGCAAGAAAAAGGCCTCTCTTACCGCCGAAGGCCGCGTAAAGGCTGCCGCGTTCGACACCTGTCTGTGCCACGAGATCGTGGATCGAGGTTCCCGTGTAGCCGCGGTTCCAGAAGAGGTCAGTAGCCCGCTCCAAGCACCGCTCGATGTCGAAGGCACGCGTCCGCGCCATGGCCGCCCCCTTTCACGGGGAAAGTGACCATTCTGGAATGATCGTTCAAGAACTCTGCGGCCCACTGGTGATCACGATCCTGGGAGCCTCGATAGGAGACCGGCCGATAGTCGGTGCTCTTAGACGTCCGTGACGACGTCGCGTCCGCCATGAGGATCGGTTCGCGCTCTCAGTTCCCGAACCAGCGCACGGACAAATGAGATGATCGAACAGGAGCTTTAGCGATTTCGGCGAGCGGATTCGGCCTACTGCGCCCGGAAGAATGTATTGGGAGACGAATTTCTGGGGACGAATTGCCCCTGCCGGCGAATCCTCCAATGTTCCTCACCGGCCAAGCGCTGCTGATCGTGCCGAAATGGCCGGACGCGCCCGCCAATGCTGCAAAGAAGCAGGTCCCGGCGCCGGGGGTAAGCGCCGGGACCTCGAGCCACACGCGCAGACAGACAAGAGGGGGAAAGGTCTGTCGGGACAAGAGAGTTGGCGTGCGGCTCAACCTTTCGACGTCAGGCGAGGCGGTCGGGGGTTAGCGGAGCGACCTCCCGGCCCGCGGTCGCATTTCGTCGGCGTACAGATCGATCTCCAGGCGATGCACGCCGTGCAGCCGGGTTTGGCCGTCGAGGTCCGTAACGCGAGCGCCGTCGTTGCGATCGTAGGTTGGAGTGGATCCGGTCTCTAATGCACCATGCGATGTTTCCGGCATGCTCAGGTCTAGCCCATCGGGATCCGTCGACGCCGTCGACAACATGCTGGCGGTCGGCGCGGCGGCGACTTGCAGCCCTTGTGGACCGGCACCGTACGCGTCCTTGGCGCTGACGAGGAGGCCACCGAAGACGATGCCCGCGGCCAAAAGCATGGCCTCGGCGGCGCGATCCTTGCGGCGCATACGCTGGCCGGCGTCGATGGAACGATGGGTCCGTGTCGTATCGATGCGGGTCATGACATGACCTCCGGCTGTTGCTTCGTTCGCCTAGGTTCGAACGTGGCCCATCGCGACACGAACAGATGTGCCCGGGATCACACCTCACGCGTGCTTGACCGTTCGCGCGTTCTTGTGAGGCTTGGACGATTGCGATCCGCGCCCACCCGCGATATCAGCGACCTGGGCACAACCGTGTTGCTACGTCCCTTGCTTGGCGCCGAACGGAGCATGATGCTGCGCAAGGACAAGGGCGACATACACAAGGCTTGCGATCGCGCTAAAATACTTGCGCAGCAACTGGCGGGACTGCGCCACACAACCTGCCGAAGAGACGGCCTATGCCGGTTACCACCCGTCGCACCTTTCTCACACACACGGTCCTTGGAGGTGCCGCGGCCTCGCTCGCCGCGCGTCCGCACGCGGCACATGCCGTCCCGCTGAAGACGCTGAAACTCTGGGGCCCGCCGGCAACCCCGTCGGTTACGCTTGTCAATGCTGTCGCCTCCGGAGGCCTCGAGCGTGTCGCGGAGACGCCGACGTTCAGGTCGTGGAATGGCTTCGACGCGTTGCGGGTGGGCCTCAGGTCAGGTCGGATGGTCGCTTCGCTGGTGCCGGCCACTCTGGCCGCTCGGCTGTACAACGAGGGAACTCCCATCCGGCTGGCCAACATCATGACGGAAGGGCTTCTGTACGTGATCTCGGCAGACCCGGCCATCGCGTCGATTCCCGACCTCGCCGGGCGGAGGCTGGCTGTCCCGTTACCCGGTGAAGCCCCGGAAATCGTGTTCACCCGGCTTCTTCGTCACCATGGTATCGAATCCCGGGATGCGGAGATCTCTTATGTCGCTACACCGGCCGCCGCTGTGGAGGGCCTCCTGGCGGGTCGGGTCGATGCCGCCATGGTGCTCGAGCCGGCCGCCAGCGCCGCCATGGCGCGGGGACGTGAAACGGGCACGAACGTGCAACGCGTTATCGACCTCACGGAAGCCTGGGGCGACGTGACCGGAGAACCGGCACTTTTACCGATCGCCGGCCTGGGTGTCACCGACGACATATACACGGCAGCACCCAAGGCGATACGACCGCTTCAACTCGCACTGCAGGAAAGCGTCGAGGAGATCCGCGCGTACCCGTCCGCAGCGGCGGCAACCGCGCACGAAACGCTGGGCGTTTCCCAATCGGTCCTGGCCGCGTCAATTCCCTACGCGCGTCTAGTGGCGCGCGAGCCAACATCACTGCGCGGAGTGATCGAAACAATGTTCCGGTCCGTCTCTAGCCCCGACCTCAACGAAATCGGCGGCA
>NZ_NRRL01000185.1 GCF_016583645.1 Rhodovibrio sodomensis
CGACACCCCGAAGCAGCATCGGGCCAAAGTCCGAGGACATGGCCCCGCCGTTGAACTCGGCCCGGACCGTGCAGCCCTTGACGGGATGAAATCGCAGCTGTTCTTGGTTACCCTCTGCCATGGGCGGACCTCCACGCTGATTTCGTGTATTGCCTCAGCGCCCATAACCCGCACGAATCCGCGGGTTCAAGGGAGGTCCGCCCTGCCTCCGTGCAAAATGGGGGTTACGCCGGCTCATGAAGAAAACTGAACAGCCCTGGGATGCTCCCTATAGCGACCGACGAGCCGTACCTCGATATCATGTGCACGCGGCCCACGGCGACGAACCGAGCGCCTCGCCCAAGGGGTCGCGACGTCGCGCGCGGCGTTCGTGGCAAAGTCCCTATTTGGTGCGAGTCCGAAGTCCGCGAAACCTTGAAGACGGCTCTGACGGGCGTATGCGGGCGGATTTGCCCGTGCACTTGGCCCGGCGCCGGCAGTTGGTTCAGGTCACCGTGACGCATGGTGGCCAACCCCGTGGCCGCGACACGCTTCATCCCATGCGCGGCCGCATCGGCGCTCACGCGTCGACTGGGCGCGGGCAACGCCTAACGGCGACCGCCACAGCCCGTCGGTAAGCGCGCGCGATGCGGCGTACGTCGCCGAACCGGTCGAGGTCTGCGCGCAGCGCCGCGACCGTCACCGCGTCGAGCGCCGGGAGCGTCTCCGGGCGCGTCCCGAGCTCGGCGGCCGTATCGGCTGCGATCTGCGCGAGGATCACCTCCAGGTGCGAGCCATCCGGCGCCGGCGCGTCGATCACCGTCAACCGCGACTTCAACATCGCGGGCAGACGGTCCAAATCGTTGGCGGTCGCGATCCAATTGACCGCGCTCAGGTCGAGCTCGACGTTCAAACATTCATCGTAGTATCTCCGGGCTGAAACCGGCTCAATCATCGCCAGGAGCGCATCCTCGACCCGACCGGAGCGATCGGAGCCGCCACTTTTGTCCAGCTCGTCGAGGACCACGACCGGGTTCGCGTACCCGTGACGCCGGATCGACACCAGGGCACCGACTGGCTGCGCGCTTGCCCAGCCACGAGCGGTCCCCAACAGATGGCGCGCATCCGAGCTTCCCCCCAAGCTCAACAAATCCACGCCGACGCCGGCGAGCTCCGCCAGTCGGCGGGCCAGTGCGGTCTTGCCGCAGCCGGGTGGGCCAACCAGGACTACAGGGTCGAGGCTAAGCCAGCCCGCGCCAGCGTACTGCCGCAACGCCAGCACGTCGCGCAGGTGCGCCGTGAAGCCGCTCAGCCAGGGGAACGCGGTCTCCAGCTGATCGGCAAGATACGGGAGCATGGCGGGGTTCCCGGCGAGCGGCAAGGGGCCGAGGAGCTGCTCGTATTCCTCGATCAGCCGCCGGTCGTCCAGCCTGCGCGGGCCGGGGATCGCCTCGCCCCGGATTACGCGCATGGTTGGCCGGTCTTGCGGCGGATCGTCAGGCTCTTGCGCGGCCCCATCCTCGGCCACCTCGCCCGGGCCCCGGCCGACCTCCGCCGCGCGCAGGTCGTCCTGATAGGTGCGCACGATCGAGGGCAACCGCGGTCTGTGGCACCTGGCAATCGCCAGGTGTCGGAGCGCGGCGACCCGATCGCCGGCATCCCTGTCGCCGCGGACCTGCAGACGCTCCACGTCCTGGGCGTGCAGGTCGACGAGCACGCGGCACGCGTCGCGGGCGCGGTCCTGCAGCGTTCCCGGGCCGCGCGCGCACAGCAGCAGCCAGCTCCCGATCACATCCCGGCACAGCTCCGTCTGCGGGTTTTCGCGCAACAGCAGCAGGGCGGTTTTGAACGCGCACTCGCCCGACTCGCCGGCGGCTTCCCGGACCAATCGGGCCAGCCCGGGATTGGTCTCGGTGGGGGTCACGGCGATCAACTGGCGATGCAGGCTATCGAGATCGTTCCAGGTCAGGGCGCGCGGTTTGCGCCGGCGCCACCATCGCAGTTCATCCATGATATCGTCACTTCGCTTCGCGTCGACGGCGTCAGGCGGTTCGTTACGGGCGGACCGGTCCGGGACAGCCACCGCGCGCCCGGGTTGGTCCGGGCGCGCGGTGGCCGTGGAACGTCAGGCCGGCCGGAGATCTGCGAACCGTTGTTCGACCACCGCGACGATCGCCTGCGCCGCAACCTCGGCAGGCGTTGGCGCCGCCCGACCCGCGGGGATCGGTACCGGCAGCGCGGCGGCGTGCGGCAACTCCACGGCGACCTGCAGGCATGCCCGGGCGGACAGCGGCGTCAGGGCCGCGCGCGTTACCGCCCGGACATCGACGTCGTCGTCAAGGCGGAGTTGAGCCGTCACCGCGTGATTGACGGCCTCCACCAACGGTCGCACCGATTCCGAAAGGTTCCGTGGATCCACCGGCACGGGCGCCGTCGCGGCCTGCTGGGCGGGCGCGTCGACGCGTCCGTCAGCGATCCCCGCCAGCAGGTCGCCCGACGGCAGCGGGTCATCACCGACCGGCCGCCGACCGCCCGTGCTCGGGCGGCGCTGAGGCGTCCGGCGATCCATCACGCGACGCGCGTTTTCCGTGTCAAGGTCGTAAATCGCGGCATGCAAAGCCGCGCCCGCCCGGAGCAGGTGCCGACGGCTTTCCTCGGACAGGCCGTGTGCCGGCAGGTCGACGTGGCTCAGCCGCGCCTGGATCTGGAGCGGGGGTCCTTGGACAAGGGCGCCCGTCTCCGCGCCCAGGATATCCAGGAGCTTGCGTGCGTAGAACGTGACCTGGCGGCACGCGTCCGAGGTCATGTCCGAACGAACCTCGGACAGCCAGCGGCGCACATGGGCGTTTTCACCCGTTGCTCGGAACTCCGCGGCGTTGTTACTGGTCACGTTAAGGGGACCGACGTTCGACATTGCTGTCTCCTTTCCTGTCTCCGGTTCCCGTTTGTGGTTTCCTGCTTGACCGGGGCCCTGACGGCGGCACCCGTCAGGTTACCCCGGTTACACCCGGGATCGCGCGATCCAGGCGTGTCCGGAAATATTTCAGGTGTTCTTCGACGTGTTTTCGAACCGGCCAGCCGTAGTATTCGTCGAGTTCGGAAGCACGAAGCGTCCGGTCTTCAGGCATACCCGTTTTACCGTACCAAGAGATTGTCAGGCACCGGCAACCGGACGCGATTTGCCGGAACTGCTTGCGTGCATAAGACCGACCGACGAGCTCGAGAACAGCATCGTCTTTCAGCCTGGCGCGCTGGTGGTCGGCCCCGATCTGATGGCGCCCGCGCTTACATTCGACGAACTGGACAAGGCCGGTTCGGGCATCGATGCAAACGAAATCGAGCTGCCGCTTGGCGCCTTCTTCCGTGTACTCGAACGCGGTATCCGTAACGCCTTGTTCGACCGCTTCAACGGCGTGCTGAGGCAGCGTCACCCGCGGTTGGGCGACGACGTTCAGGTGCGGTGCGCTCGACAGGACCGCCGGAATAACCTGGGCGAGCACGTTACCCTCGGCCGCCTGGATGCCCCGAACAACGCTGGCCACCTGCCGCGCCCACGGCGCGATCGCCGGGTCCGGGTTCGGTTGTGCTCGCGCGAGGTCGGTTACTTTCCGGTCGATCGAGGCTTTGACGTCAGCAAGCATGCGGCCTCCTTCGACACGAATGTCGGATTCTCGGATCACGGGGCTCTTGCAATCTCAGAACGCGGTAGCGTTGTCCGCGGGTGAGGACTGTTGCCGGCAGACGACGCGTAGCTGGCGGGGGCCAGTACGCCGCACCTCCACCTCGGCCGTCGCCGCCCGGTCGCGCTCAAAAAACGACATCACTTCTAGGATCGCGGTTTCACGATCAGTCGCAGCTCGGTCAGCCACGTCGACCTTAGTGGAGTTCCTATGCTGCTTGCTCGAGGCTGCGCGTGCCGCGTCGTAAAGGGTCTCACGGTAGCTCGCACCGAGAGCCGCCAAGATATCGTCAAGGGTATTTGCGCGCGAGAGACGGCTCGTGAGCTCGGTATCCGTCTGAAACTCAGCTTGAAGCTTCGACTTGAGACCGCGATAAGCTGTCAACCTTCAAACCTCCTTTCCTAGCCTTCAAAAAGGTGCTAAGCGGCGGGGGCTTGATGTCCTGCCACTTAGGGATTTTTGCTCATTATGTGCACTGATGCACAATATGTCAATAGGGGTGAAACTTGCGCCCGGAACAGTGTCGCGCAGCCCGCGCCATACTCGGGTGGTCACAATCTGATCTTGCAGAGGCGTCGCTGGTTGGCAGACGGACGCTTGCAAATTTCGAAAACGGGACGAGTGCGCTCAACGAACGCACAAAGCGCGACATCCAACTTGCCCTAGAAAGAGCCGGAATCGTTTTCATCGACCCCAACGGCGGCGGCCCAGGCGTGCGCCTGCGCGACAACACAGGCGACTCGTAATCTCAGCCGGCGTACACGCTTGAAGACCCCGGAGAATACGCATCACACCGGCCTCACTTCACATTCCCGTCGTCTGAATTTATCGTTCGGATCGTCTAAGTCTCGTCCGACAACGCCGACACGCTTGCATCTCAAGCAATTCACATTGAGAACCACACAAACTTGGGGTTCAACCCAAATGACTAATCAAAATTATCGAGACATCTCGATCACGAAAGCTTCTAGGGCGACTTTATTTTCTCCAAGAACCTCCTGCCTAGCGTTCGATAGAGCTCTGGATCTCTAACAAGCTCGATAAAGTTATCAGCTTTCTTGTCGCTGCGGATGCTGTGAGCTTGAGCCCGCAGCCTGTTCCGCAGAGAAGCGGTGTTCCGTCCTACAGCGACCGGCTCGGCAGAAGTCGGTATCAGCGGCTGGAGCTGGTCAGTCGCGACCTCCCACCATCGCACCACTGGCGCCCGAGCATCGGCTTCTTGGGCTTGTTCTGCGAACTGGTCCGTATCCGGCAGAAGGTCCGTGAGATAACCACCGTGCGCGATTTGTCTCAGGGCTAGTGGTGAACCGCAACCCGGCACATGTCGGATCCGATAAGCTGTACGGCCGGTGCGGCTATCACGCATGGCGCGACGTACGTTATCGCTTCCCAGGCGCCGGACATCGTTGATGACGATGACGGGCGGCTCTGTCGGGCCAAGGTGGAACTGCACCGTCTCGGCGAGCTGGAAGGCACGGCGTATATCGGGCGCACTCGGCGACACGATGATCCCGACTCGCACGCGAAAAGCCTCTTCGAGCATCCAGTTTCGACTGATCGTGTTCCGAAGCCAGTCGCAGAACCGGGTCACGCCCCACGGCCTGACAGCTGTTATGGTTGACCGTGCCTGCCAAACGTCGAACAGGCCATCGAACTCATTTTTACCATTTCGCCCGTCCAGCACATAGGGTCCCGCCACGCCCGAGCCCACGGCAGGCGGAGGCGGCCACCCAGTGTTCTGGACAATATACGTCTCCTTCACCCCACTTAGGCGCTGGCAAATCCGGACGACCTCCCCTAGGCCGCTGCCTTCGGTAACCGCCAGAAGGATCGTGACTTGCGGACAGCTCAACGGTTCACTCCGGAAGGTAGGGTGTCAGCTGGTCCCGCACCTGGTCTGTCCAGCGCTTTTGCAGAGCCCAATCTCGGTTCCGTCCCGGCTTATTCAGCCCCAGCTCGTCTGCGTATTGCTCGAAATTTTGCAGCGCTGCCACAGGGGACGCGTCACGACTCGCTGCGACTTTTGCGACCTTCGATCGACAATGCGGCAGCTCAACGATGTCCGCCCTTTCCAGCTTCTGCTCAGTTTCGAGCCGTTCCCAAACTTTGAGATCGTGGAACATACCGAAGCCGCTTCCGTCCGCATCGTTCAGAACGAACACGTACGCCGCGTTATCACCTAACAGTTCACGAACACCCTCGTAGCCGTTCAAAGCATCCGTCAGGGCGTTCGGATCCGGCGATGCGACGAACGCGAACAGCGGCGCGATGTTGTCGTCCTGGATCGCCTGCGGAAGGCAGGACTCCCTGGCCCAGGCCAGGAAACCGTCCATCACATTCGCGCCGACGTCGACAACCGCCGGCCCAATGCGCATTTCGGCGAATTCGCCCGGGTGTTTCGGCTGAAACCGCCCACCCGGTTCGGTGAATCCGCCCACCCTGTGCGGGTCGCATGAGAGGTCGGGGCGCGGGCCTTCTCGTTACAGCTTACGGG
>NZ_NRRL01000186.1 GCF_016583645.1 Rhodovibrio sodomensis
CGCAAGGCTTTAACGCCGAATGGGGCGCTGTTTTCTACGCCGGCGTGTGCTCCGTCGTCGACACCGGCCGCCTATACGGCTTGAGCCCGCTCGCCGCCATTCGGCGCGTCCTTGCTGGCCAATCCGTTATTCTACCGGCCGCCGCCTGACCTACTCACCGGTGGGGGTGAGCAGTCACCCCGAAACTTCGCGCGAGTCGTTCATACTCGCAGAATACTGCGCCTCAAAGCCCGTCGCTATGCTCCGCGACTGCGGCATCTGGAATTATCCGAGTTTACGACCGGTACCGGCGCTGGGCTATGACGGCCACACAGTGTAAATTTTGTATGATAGCGGCGTTCTGACGGGTGTGGCGCCCTATTTTTTATGTATACTCAAACCCATCCAAGGTCCCATGCCCCACAATTCCGAGAAAGTCAACTATCTCATCTGTGTGACTTGTCTCCCAATCAAAACTTTGGTCCTCGGCGACCCGGATCTCGGTTTCGCCAGTTCCCAAGTTGTCGTAGCGCACGTGCGCCGCATCGGGTCCGTCGAAGCTGGCGAGCTGGGCGAAGAACTGCGGGGCCTGGTCGAAGCTGATGCTGCCGTCAAAGTTCAGGCTGTAGGACGCATCGGTCACCGCGTTGGCCGTGGAGCCGGCCTGGAACGCCTGACCGTCCCAGCTCCCCGTCCCCTGATCAATCGCAAACCAGCCCACCTGCTCGCTGGCGTGCGCCGTGCTTGCCCGCGCCTCCTCGTGCTCCAGCGCCAACGAGAAGCCCTGACTGTCGGCGCCCTGCTGGCGGGTCTGCACGAAGCTGGTATCGGTGGTGGTTTGTACCTGCGAGAACACGGCCGGCGCGGCGTCGAACGCGCTGGAGAAGGTCACCGTGTCGAAACCGTTGCCGGTAAGGTTGTCGCTCGTCTGCTTGCCCACCTCCAGACGCGTGCCGTCTCCAAGTTGCCAGCTGCCCTCCTCCATCACCAGGAAGCTCACGTCTTCCGTGGTGTGCCGGTCATCCTCGTAGGTGGCCTCCTGGACGCGCGCGGAGAAACTGTCGCCCTGGACGTCCGTGATCCGCACGGTCGAGTAGTCCCCGCCGTTGTATGAAGGCGTCAGCGCGAACACGACCGGGTTTGTGAAGCTGTGGTCCAGCTGGATCGTCTGCGCCTCGTGGGTCAGATCCGTGATCCGGCCCAGCTGGGCGATCGTCTGCGCGCTGTCGTCAACGGTGAGGTCCACGCTCGCCGTTGAGCTGGCGCCGCTTGGATCCGTGATCGTGTAGGTGAAGCTGTCGCTGCCCGTGTAGCCCGCCGCCGGCGCGTAATTCAGGGTGTCCGTCCCATCGTGCGCGCCGTTGTCGTTGATCTTCACCGTGCCGTTCGTCGGCTGCGTCACGCTCGCGATGTCCAGCCCGTCACCGTCCACGTCCTCGTCGTTCGACAGAACGCCAATCTCCACAGCGGTGTCGATGCGGGTGCTCGCGCTATCGGGGGTCGCTGTAGGCGCGTCGTTGACAGCTGCGACATCGACAGTCACTGACCCTTCGCTGGTCGTACCACTATCGTCGGTGATGGTGTAGGTGAAACTGTCTTTGCCCGTGTAGTTGGCGTTCGGAGTGTAGGTCAGCGTGTCGGTTCCGTCGTTCACGCCCTTGTCGTTGATCGTCACTGTGCCGTTGGTCGGCTGCGTCACACTCGCGATGTCCAGATTCTCGCCCGTATCGTTCGCGAGGACGCTGAGTTCGACGGCGGTATCTTCATCGGTGGTCGTCGTATCATCCGTAGCCGTGATCGTTGTATCGGCGCCCCCCCAAGCAGCGCCTGTCAACGTTCCAGACCCTTGAAGGGCCAGGAAACTGACACTTTCATCGGTATGACCGGTTTCGCTGTCGGCGCTTTGATCCTCGTACACAGCGAATTCGGCGGCACCGGTGCCGAGGTTGCTGTAGCGGATATGCGCTGCATCCGGACCGTCGAAGCTGTCCATCGACGCGAAGAACTGCGGCGCCCGGTCGAAGCTGAGGCTGCCATCGAAACTCAGGCTGTAGGACGCATCGGTCACCGCGTTGGCCGTGGAGCCGGCCTGGAAAGCCTGACCGTCCCAACTGCCAGTGCCCTGGTCGATGGCGAACCAGCCCACCTGCTCGCTGGCGTGCGCCGTGCTCGCCCGTGCCTCCTCGTGCTCCATCGCCAGCGAGAAACCCTGACTGTCCGCGCCCTGCTGGCGGGTCTGCACGAAGCTGGTATCGTTGGTCGTTTGTACCTGCGAGAACACGGCCGGCGCGGCGTCGAACGCACTGGAGAAGGTCACCGTTTCGAAACCGTTGCCGGTAAGGTTGTCGCTCGTCTGCTTGCCCACCTCCAGACGCGTGCCGTCGCCGAGCTGCCAGCTACCGGCCTCCATCACCAGGAAGCTCACGTCTTCCGGGGTGTGTAGGTCATCCTCGTAGGCGGCCTCCTGGATGCGCGCGGAGAAGCTGGTGCTCTGGACGTCGGTGACCCGTACAGTCGAGTAGTTTCCGCCGTTGTATGAAGGCGTCAGCGCGAACACGACCGGGTTTGCGAAGCTGTGGTCCAGCTGGATCGTCTGCGCCTCGTGGGTCAGATCCGTGATCCGGCCCAGCTGGGCGATCGTCTGCGCGCTATCGTCGACGGTGATGTCCACGCTCGCCGTCGAGCTGGCACCACTGGGGTCGGTCACGGTGTAGGAGAAGCTGTCGCCGCCCGTGTAACCCGCCACCGGCGCGTAGGTCAGGGTGTCCGTCCCATCGTGCGCGCCGTTGTCGTTGATCGTCACCGTGCCGTTCGTCGGCTGCGTCACGCTCGCGATGTCCAGCCCGTCACCGTCCACGTCCTCGTCGTTCGACAGAACGCGCACCTCGATCGATGTGTCCGGGGCCAGGAACGCGGTGTCGCCGTTCGCCAAAGGAGCATCGTTGGCGTTTTCAACGTTCACGGTAACGGTCGCGGCGTCCGAGTCGCCGGTCCCATCGCTGGCCCGATACGAGAACGTGGCTGTGCCAAAGAAATCAGTGTCCGGCGTGAAACGGATGGTGTCAGACCCGTCGAAACGCCCGTTATCGATGATCGATACCGAGCCGTTGTCCGGCTGCACGACATCCGTAATATCGAGTCCGTCACCCTCGGCATCGCTGTCGTTCGACAGGACGGAGATCTCGATGCTGGTGTCCTCGGTGGCGGCGACCTGGTCGTCCACCGCATCCACGCTCGTGGGGACGGCTTCCAGGGCTTGGGCGAGGTTCAGACGACCACCGCTGACAGTGCGGCCATCCATCGACGAAACAAGGTTAACGTTATCCAGGATCAGCTGCTTGACCTCCTGGTACGACTGCGACGGGTCCTGAGCCCATACCTGAGCGACTGCACCTGCTACATGCGGGCTCGCCATGGATGTGCCGCTCTTGTTGCCATAGCCGCCGCCGGGCATCGTGCTGAGGATGCTTGCGCCCGGGGCTCCGAGATCGACCGAAGTGGCGCCATAGTTCGACCAGGACGGTTTCCCGTCCACGCTGTTGGTCGCTGCCACGGAGATTACGTTGTCGTCAGCGTAAGACGCTGGGTAGAAAGGGTCGCTGTCTGTGTCGCGACCGTTGTTGCCGGCTGCCGCCACGACCATGTGCCCGACCTTGCCGGCATCCTTGATCGCGTTCCGCAGGGTGGTGCTGTCGTAGCCGCCACCCCAGCTGATGTTCGAGACCTCGGCGCCCATGTCGACGGCATAGTTCAGGGCCCGCGCCACGTCGTAGTAGCTACCGTAACCGTCGGAGCTCATTGCCTTGAGCGCCATCAAGTTGGCGGAGGTCGAGACGCCCGCGACGCCAGTCCCGTTGTCCGTCTCGGCGCCGATCGTTCCGGCGACGTGCGTGCCATGGCTGTGGTCGTCGAAGGGATCGTTGTCGCCGTTACGGAAGTCCCAGCCATAGACGTCGTCGACGAAACCGTTGCTGTCGTCGTCGATCCCGTTCCCCGCAATCTCGCCCGGATTGATCCACATATTGTCGTCGAGATCGGGATGCGTGTAATCGATGCCCGTGTCGATCACACCTACCGTGACGCGCGCGTCCGTCGTGAAACGCTGCGCATCGTTCCAGTCGATGTCGCGGTCGTTGGCGTTGTCGAGCGCCCACTGATCGTCCAGCCGCGGATCGTTGCTGGCGACGGTTGTTTCAAGCTGAACTTTGCCATTGCGCTCCGCGTAGTACACGTGCGGATGAAGGCCGGACAGCAGATCGTCCACCATCCGGTCGGGGACGCTCCATAGTTCAACGCCGAGTTCAGGCGCGCGGTCACCAACCACGGCATCGAAGGTCTCGTGGAGGTCTTGCGGAGCGTCGATGGTCGTCCGGACGATGATCTCCTGGTATCCGGATGCACCCTCCTCGCCCGGCGTCTCCGGTTTGGATGTGCCGCCCTTGGTACTGGGCTCCTGCTGTTGTGGGGGCGTCGCCGCCGGCGCCTCTGCTGTGTCGGCGCTGACCACCGGCCCCGCGGGATCGTCTTCTGCCCGTACCTTGCTCAGTGCGAGTTCGACGTCTGCCTGATTCCCAGCCGGCGATGCCGCGTCGTGGTTGGCGACGTCCACGTGTGGTTTCTCATCGCGAACACTGACCGACCCGGCGTCTGACAAGTCCTGCGAGGCAGACGGTAGCGCGCGCGCAAAAGCTTGGTCGGGCAAAGCTCGCGATTGCGGCGAACCGGTGTCGGAGGGCTCAAAATTGAAATGGTCTTCCAGGTCCCAGGAAAACCCCGTATCAGCACGATCTCCTCGATCACTCACCGAAGCCTGATCGCTCGGCTGCTGAATACCCTGGCTCGCCTCGAGATCCGGGATCGATTGAACGGGAAGCACATTTGCCACGGCTGCGGCTGGCGTATCGGCGGGCAGGTGAACTGCGGAAGCGTTCTGGGCAACGTCGAAAACGTGTGCGTCTAGCCAGACATCGCCGCGCGCGCCCGATCCCGGTATGGAAGCAAGGTGGTTTTGATCCCGGGCGAATACCGACAATCCGGCGCCATGCGAACTCGCCGCAGCGGTAAAGACCTTGTATCCGAACGCCGTGGTCGGAAGCCCGATCGACCACAGGATGTCTTCGATACCGATGTCTCCGGGCTCTGTCACCACCGCGTTCGCAATTTGTTTCACGCCGATCTCCCAGTCTCTCGTCCAGCCGTCCACGCCAGGGCGATGCCAGAACCCGGACGGCCAGCCCCAGCTCAGTCACGACGCCATAGGGAGCCCGCTCGTAGCCCCTGGAGATAAACCACGCGACAGCTTGGCCCCTTCCGGAGCCGAGCATGGCGAGCCATCGCCGAAAGGCTCTGCCTCTGGATCCGAGGATTTACCGGCGCGCCGAACGACGCCCCTTTGGCTAGCTGCGACCGTACTCTTTACGGATTAACAAACTCTTTCGCAGTTACTCTGATGCTGCATCAAGCCCACGCATGTGTCGTTTTTGTGGTGCAGGAATTAAATGCAACCCACGCACACCGAGATGGGTCGAGACGCAACCAGGCGATACCCCCGTCGCGACTGTCCAACGCAGCGTTCTATTCAGGGGATAAAAGTGCCTTTTCTACTCTTTAATAGCCTCCTGGATAGATAAGATCAGTTGCCTTCCTCCAGAGCCCATCTCCAGAGCCGCCCGTATTCGGCTCGGGCTTCCTCGAGACCCCTACAATCTGGTCCAATTGGCCAAGCTGATCGGAGGCACGGCGTGCGCGATCCGGCGCAATGCGAGATGGTCGTCCCCTGGCGGATCACCGGCTCCGACATCATGTGAGAGCAGGACTTCCCGGACCTCGCCAACCCGAAGCGGTTCATCGTCGACGATGCGGGCCACGGCGAGATCGAATTCGGTCCCGTCCACGAGGCTGTTGCTGAATAGCTCCGAGCGCGCCGGATGCTGGGAGTGACGTCGGGGGCGAGCCGCGGAATGCAGCCGGGCGGTCCTAGTCTTCGCCTCTCTGGGCGTTATCGGGGGCATTTTCTCGCCCTTTCGTTGGTATTCGCCGCCCGCTGGACAGACTCCCGGTGCAGTTTGCGTAAGTTGTAGACGGCGGCGTCGAGCTGCCACTCGCCGCGGCAGGCATCCAGCCCACGCATGGAGAACCGGCCGGCGCCCTGGCCGTCCTTCATGTGCCCGAACACCGGCTCGACCGTCTGGCTGCGCTGGGCGTAGATCGCCCGCCCGCGCTTGGTCCGCAGCTTGCGGTCCATGCGCTCGCGGGCGGACATGTTTTTCGGTTTCCGACCGCGCGGCGGTGGGGCGTCGCGCAGCTCCGCACGCTGCTTGTGGTCCTTCTTCGTCGCGATGAACAGCTCTCGGCCCGGCTGCTCGGCCGTCATGTTGTCTTGGGACCAGTAGCCGGCATCCGTGACGACCGCGCCCAGCTCGGCGTCCGCATCGCGCGCCACGGCCGCGTTCCCCTCGGCCTGCGCCAGCATACCGCCCAGCTGCTGGACGTCGTTCGCCGCGGTCGTGATGTCGGCGGCGAGGATGATCTGATCGCGCGTCACCACGGCCTGGGCGTTGTAGCCCTGCACCCAGCCGCGCCGGGTCTTCATGATCCGGCTGTCGGGATCGGTCGGATTGGCGACGGCCTTCGGATCGACGCTGTTATCCGGCGCCTTGGGTTTGCGGCCGCGCTTGCGCTTGCCGCTGGCCTGCTCCTCGGCCGCCCGGGCATCCAGCTTCGCCTGCTGCTGCGCCGCCTGCGCCTCGGCGTCCTGCTGGAGGCGCTGCTGGCACGCCTTCAACCGCGCCAGGCGGTCCTGGCGGCTTCGGAGGTCCGCGGGGACCTCGTCGCCGCGCTCGGCGCCGTACCGGTCGTCCTCCTGCTGGTCCGTGGTCTCGGCCTCGTCCATCATCCGCTTGATCTGCGCGTCGATGCTCTCCGCCGTCCGGTTGGCGTCCAGCGCCGCGTTCGCCTGCACCTTGGTGCCGTCGAGCGCGACCAGGCCCAGCTTCACCAGTCCAGCCTCATGGCACATCTTCAGAACGTGCCGGAACACCTCCGCCATGCGGGCGCTGTGGCGCCGGCGGAAGCGCGCAATCACCGTGTGATCCGGCACCTGCTCGCCGACGATGAAGCGGTAGCCGGCATCGCGCTCGCACAACCGCTCGATCTTGCGGCTGGAGCGCACGCCCTGGCTGTAAGCGTAGATCAACAACGCCAGCAGGACCTTCGGGGCGAACGG
>NZ_NRRL01000187.1 GCF_016583645.1 Rhodovibrio sodomensis
TCGTCCAACGGATAGGCCACCTTCCCGGCCTGGCGCGGATCCGTCACATCCGCAAAATGATCAAGAAAAACAACCGCCTCGCCCAGAGCACCCGCTCGATCCATCGTTCGCCTCCATTAACCGAATCTGAGGCCTTCCATCGATTCAGAGCCTCATCTACATGTCACCCCCCTTTTTCACCCGATTGCCCTGGCCTGGATGCACCCCGGGATCGACCCGGATGACCGCGGACCATATGCTATTGCAGGAAGCGCGTTTGGCTTGGCGGTTCCAAAAAGAGGAGCCCGTGATCCGGACGATCTCCGAGATTATGGAATGCCTAGACCAGCAGGATGTACTGCCCAACGCCACATAGTGGCCTGGAACCGGCGCAGCATGCCACTCCACAGTATCGAGGAACGTACTCTTGAATGCATCGTGGCCATTCACGATAGCGGCTCAATCCGCGCCGCGGCCGAGACGGTGAATGTTGCGCCGTCGGCCATCAGCCGTCGTCTGAGTGCGCTCGAGGCCGAGATCGGTGCGCGCTTGTTCGAGCGCTTCTCGACGGGGCTGCGGGCGACGCCGGTTGCCGAGGCGCTGGTTCGCTACGCCCGCGAACGCCGGCATCTGAGCGATCTGCTGGCGACCGAAATCGACCTCCTGCGAGGCGGGGAGGGTGGTCGCGTATCCCTGGCCGTTGGCGAGGGGTATCTGGCGGGCGTTGTGGCGCAAGCCATCCGCCCATTTCACGCTCAGCACCCGGGCGTCCAGGTGGTGCTCGAGACCGGCAGCACGAGCGAAGTCATGCAAGCCATCGAAGAGAACCGCGTTGATGTCGGATTGGCTTACAATGCGCCTTCCAATAAGACGATCGACGTAATTGCCGACGCCCCGGCGCCCTTGTGTGGGATTCTGCCGGTTGGCCATGAGCTCGCGCGGTGGACCCGGTTATCTCTGCGCGACGTCGAGCCCTATCCCCTGGCTCTGCTAGACGCGCGTCACGGGGTGCGGCGTCTGTTCGATATGGCCTGTAACGTCGAGGATGTATCCCCGACGATCCGCCTGGAATGCAATTCGATCCCAGCCCTGCGGCGTTATGTGGCAAGCGGCAGCGGGATCGGCGTGTTGCCAAAATTCGCTGCCGAGCCGGAATTGTCAGATGGCGTAGTCAGGGCAGTTAGCTTGGTCAGCGATCTTCTGAATGAGGGGAAAAGCTCCCTTATGCTGCGCCACGGAAGGCGCCCGACACCACCGGTTCGTGCGCTGATCCAGCACCTCGATCCCGCAGTGCGATCATTCGGCTTCAGCTGAGTGTTGCCGAAACGCGCACGCCCCGGTCTCCAGATTGATCTTCAGGTGCGACAGTCAGGCGCACTAGCGTGATCCTCCGCGTCGCCGGGTACGGCGGAACATCGGCTGGCCCGCCGCGCATGTCCAATACGATCCAGACAGGGAGGCGACATGGAAGCCGTCAGGAAAGTCGCATCGTTGTGGCGTCTGCACGTTCTCGTGCTCGCGTTCACGATCGCTGCGGAGCTTGTAGGGATCGTGAAGATTCCGATTGGGATCGGCGCGATCCTCCTGCTACCGCTGCTCTACAGTTTCGTGCTCGGGTTGCTCGCGAACCCGAACATCACGGCCCTGGGCCGGAAGTTCATCGGATCGGATGAGGTGAAGGCGGCCACGCCGCTGATCGTGATCGCGATCATGCCCTTCATTGCCAAGTTCGGAACCACCATCGGTCCGGCGATCGACAAGATCATCTCCGCGGGTCCGGCGCTGCTGGCTCAAGAGATCGGCAACCTCGGCACCATCATTCTCGCGTTCCCGATTGCGGTGCTTGTGCTGCGGATGGGCCGTGAGGCCATCGGGGCCACCTTCTCGATCGCCCGCGAGCCGAACATCGCGATCATCGCGGACCGCTACACCCTGAAGAGCAAAGAGGGAGCGGGCGTGCTCGGCGTATATGTGGTCGGCACGCTGGCCGGCACGTTCATCTTCGCGGTCATGGCGTCGGTGCTGGCGACCGCTGGGATCCTCGATGTCCGAGCACTCGCCATGGCTTGTGGTGTGGGTAGCGGATCGATGATGGCGGCTTGCACCGGCGCCCTCACCAACGCGGTGCCGAGCATGGAGGACGAGATCGTCGCGCTCGCCGGCGCGAGCAACCTGCTGACCTACGCGACCGGCCTGTATGTCGGTCTCTTCATCGCCCTGCCGATGGTGAACTGGGCATATCGGATTCTGCGCGGGTCGGAAGACGAGGGCGCTTCAGGGACGGATGGCGCCGCGAAGCCCGCGACTAACAAGCAGGAGGGCTAGACCATGAGTGCAATCACCCGACCGCATATCGACATGTCGGAGCACGCCGCCGTGCTGTTCGTTGTCAGCATCCTGTGCCTGGTGGCCAACACCGTTGGCCCGGGTAACCCGGTTGTCGCCGGTCTGATCGGCATGGCTGTGCTTTACGCCATTGTGATGGCCGGCCTCGCGCTTGCGAAATGGATGCCATTCTACCTGCCAAGTGTGGCCTGGATCTCGATCGTCGGGATCGTCATCACTCTTCCGGGCATGCCGGGCCAGGAATGGATCGTCGCTCAGACAGAGGCGGTGAACTTCCTTATCCTGGCAACGCCGTGTCTCGCTTACGCTGGTTTGGCGATCGCCCGCAACGAGATCGAGATCGCGAAGACGTCGGGCTGGCGGATCGCGCTCGTGGCGGTCTTCGTGCTCGCGGGCACATACCTTGGCTCGGCCGTGATTGCCCATCTGGTGCTGTCGCTGCAGGGCGCCTGAGCTGAGAAGGCCCCGCCGCCGTCGGACGGCGCGGCCGCCACCCGATTACAAGAGGAGGTGCTGGTGACACGCGGAACAATTGCGGTCATCGGGCTCGGGCGCATGGGCGCCGCGATGGCCGGGCGCCTTGGTGAGAAAGGCTTCAGCGTTCTCGGCTATGACGTGAATTCCCAGACGCGAGAGGCTCTCCAGGGTAGACTCGAGATCGTGGCGAGCGCGGCGGCGCTCGCAGGGCGTGCGGACTGGTATCTAATGTCTCTTCCGAGCTCGCGCGAGGTCGAGGAGATCCTGATTCAGGACTCGGGCCTTCTATGGAGCCTTGGCACCGGCGCGTGCGTCATCGATTGCTCGTCGAGCGATCCCAGATCGACCCGGGGCCTGGCGGAGGTCGCCAACAGCCGCGGGATCGCGTTCGTCGACGCTCCGGTGAGCGGTGGCCCAGCGGGTGCCGAGGCCGGCACGCTCGCAGTCGCTGCCGGTGGCACGGCGGACGGGCTGGAAGCGGCGCGCCCGGTGCTCGAGTCCATGGCAGCCAAGGTCGTGCATGTCGGTGATAGTGGTGCCGGTCACGTGGCCAAGATCGCCAACAACCTGCTCTGTGCCGCCCATCTGATGATCGACGGCGCCGGCGTGCGGCTCGCGGCAGCTGCCGGTGTGGAGCCGGAACGGCTGCTGGAGGCCGTCAACGCCGGCTCGGGCCGGAGCGCGGTCACTGAGGCGTTCATGCCGAAATGGGTGCTCAATGGATCTTTCAACTCCGGGTTCACGATGGGTTTGATGCAGAAGGATCTACATCTGGCCCGTGAGCTGCTGTCCGAATTCAGGAGTGACGACACGCTCGCGGCGCTGATCGACCGTTGGGACCAGGAGACCGAACATCTGGGCGGACAGAGCGATTTCACCAACGTAGCCTCGGTATCTTTGAGGGAATGATGCTTGATCAAGTGATGGATACAACTACACGGGCAGAGCGCGTTATCCAGATCTGGCAGCAGATCTGCGGCGACCCCCAGTACGGCAGCCTGATCGATGGACGCGTCCGACGCGGTGAAGGAGAGGCCATCACGATCCTTGACCCGGCAAGCGGTGGCCAACTGCTTCACTACCCCGATGCGGGAGCAAAACTGGCCCGAGAAGCGGCGCAGGCGGCCGACCGGGCGCGGCAGGCCTGGTATCGCGACATGACGGCGGCTCAACGGGGCCGCGTGATGTGGCAGGCCGCCCAGCAGGTACGCGACAGCATCGAGCAGCTCGCCGAGCTGGAAGCACTGAGCGCCGGCAAGCCGATCCGCGATACGCGGGTCGAGGCGACCAAGGTCGCCGAGATGTTCGAGTACTACGCGGGGTGGTGCGACAAGCTTTATGGGGAGGTGATCCCGGTTCCGACCAGCCACCTCAACTACACCCAGCGGATCCCGCACGGGGTCGTCGCCCAGGTCACGCCCTGGAACGCACCGGTGTTTACCGGCGGTTGGCAGATCGCGCCCGCCCTTGCCGCCGGCAATACCGTCGTGATCAAGCCCAGCGAGCTAACCCCCTTGTCGACCGTCGCACTGGGCTGCCTGCTCCAGAAGGCCGGCGTCCCGACCGGGGCTGTGAACGTGCTGGCCGGTTTTGGTGGAACTACGGGCGCAGCGATGTTCGCGGCGCCTGAGGTCCAGCTCGCGGTTTTTGTCGGGTCGCCGGAAACCGGGCGCGTGGTCGCCCGCACGGCCGCTGACCGACTGATCCCCTGCATCCTGGAACTCGGCGGCAAGTCCGCGAACGTGGTCTTCGAGGATGCTGACCTCGCCAAGGCGGCCGGGGGCGCTGCGGCCGGGATCTACGCGGCGGCCGGACAGAGCTGTGTCGCGAGTTCACGCCTCTTGGTGCAGAAGAGTGTCTACGAGGATGTTCTCGAGCGACTGGTTGAGAAGGCGCGTAGTCTGCAGATGGGGGTACCTGAAGACCCGGAAACTCAAGTCGGCCCACTGAACGGGGCCGCCCAGCAGAGCCGGGTGCTCGACTACATCGAGAAGGCGCGTTCCGCCGGCGCCCGCGTGCTTTGCGGCGGTCGACCGCAAGGCCCTGGACATTACGTGGAGCCGACAGTCATCGCGGACGTTGGGAACGACTGGGAGATCGCGCAGGAAGAGATATTCGGACCGGTGGTCGTGGCGATGCCGTTCGAGGATGAGGCCGAGGCCGTGCGCCTAACCAACCAGACACGTTTCGGCCTGGCCGGGGCTGTCTGGTCCGGACGGGTTGAGCGCGCTCATCGCGTGGCCGGTCAAATCGAGGCCGGGACGGTCTGGATCAACGGCTACAAGACGATCGGTGTGATGAGCCCGTTCGGCGGTTTCAAGGAGAGCGGTTTCGGTCGGTCCTCAGGGCGTGAAGCGTTAATGGAGTACACGCGCTCTCGAAGCATTTGGACCGAGACCTCTGAAGACCCGAAAATGGCATTCGGGTACTGAGCGTCACCGCGTGGATGTTGATACTTACTGGGTATGGATACTCCAGGCCGCCACGGATTGACTTCGCCGCCGATCGATCATCTTAGCTTTGAACAGCCCAGACCGAACGTCAGCTCTGGCCCGGGGCTGCCGGTGAGCACCGGGGCAACGACGTCCGGAGTACCCTCGACACCTGACGGCGACGCCACGTCGGCGCGCTTCAGGTCGTGACCCAAAGCGGCCGTGGGTTCGCCTGAAATAGAGACGCTCCGCTACGGCTCTAAGCTAGCACCAGAACGGTTAGGGCGAGAGCACTCCAGCCCAACACTCCACCGAATATCCAAATCAGAATTGCAATCAGTACGGTAAGGCGTTCAACTTTTGGCATATTCCCCATCGCCTTTGCCGTAGGTGTAGACGAACTCGGCGCCTCGAACACGACCCGTTCGAGTTAAAATTTGGACTGCGCCCGGCTTCTCCGCTAAGAGTTGGTAGACCCACCAATTCGGACTCGGCTTTTGCCGCAAGTTATGTTGCACCGCGGCCTCGAGGGGGCATTGCGGAGGGACGATCGTGAACGCGAAACGCCTTGGCATTTTATCCATTATCACGTCCTTCGTGGGCGGTAGCGTTGGCGCCGGTGCTGGCCTAGCGCTGTCTGTAGGGGTAGGTGAA
>NZ_NRRL01000188.1 GCF_016583645.1 Rhodovibrio sodomensis
CCCTCACCCCTCCTCCCAGTGGAAGAGGGGAATCAGCAGGTCGTGAGGAGCAGAGCCGCCCTTGCGCCCGCCCCGGCCGGCTTCCTATACCCGCAACAGACACCCACCCCAACCGAGCTTGAAGGAGCGCTGCCCCATGCGCGCGGAAACCGAAAGCCTGGCCGGCGAGATTCGCGAATCGCTGGCCTTGCTGAGGAGGCACCTTTGACTGGGATAACGCCCGGCGCCGCCTCGACGAACTGAACGCCTACGCCGAGGACCCGAACATCTGGAACGACCCGGACCGGGCCCAGGAGCTGATGAAGGAACGTCAGCATCTGGACACCCAGATCAAGACCGTCCAGCAGTTCGACCAGGAACTGGAGGACGCGATCGAATTGGAATCGCTCGGCGAGGCCGAAGAGGACGCGGACAGCATCACGGAAGCGCAGGACGCCCTGCGCGACCTGAAGGCGCGCGTCCAGAAGATGGAGATCGAGTCCCTGCTGTCCGGCGAAGCGGACGCCAACGACGCCTATCTGGAGGTCAACGCCGGGGCCGGCGGGACGGAAGCCCAGGACTGGGCGCACATGCTCCGGCGGATGTACGTCCGCTGGGCGGAGAGCCAGGGCTACAAGGTCGAGCAGATCGCCGAAACCGAAGGCGAGGAAGCCGGGATCAAGTCGGCCACGCTCAGGATCTCCGGCCACAACGCCTACGGCTGGCTGAAAAGCGAAAGCGGCGTGCACCGGCTGGTGCGCATTTCCCCGTTCGACAGCCAGGCGCGCCGGCACACCTCGTTCGCCAGCGTCTGGGTCTACCCGGTGATCGACGACCGGATCGAGATCGAGATCCTGGACAAGGACGTACGCGTCGACACCTTCCGCTCCTCCGGCGCGGGCGGCCAGCACGTCAACACGACCGATTCGGCCGTCCGCCTGACCCACATCCCGACCGGCATCGTGGTCGGCTGCCAGTCGGGCCGGTCGCAGCACCAGAACCGGGCGCAGGCCTGGGACATGCTGCGCGCGCGGCTGTACGAGCGGGAGCTCAAGCGGCGCGAGGAGGAGGCCCAGGCGACCGCCGACCAGAAGTCGGACATCGGCTGGGGCAACCAACTGCGCTCCTACGTCCTGCAACCCTACCAGATGGTCAAGGACGTGCGCACCGGCGTCGAACGCACCGACAGCAAGAAGGTGCTGGACGGCGACATCACCGAGTTCCTGGAAGCCGCGCTGGCCCAGAAGGTCGCCCCCGGCCAGGACGACGAAAACGCCGAAGCCGGGGCGTAAGAAGGAGGGATTGCACCACCGAGGGCACGGAGATCACAGAGAAGAAAAAGTGCGCGCGGAGCGCGCTGTCCTATCTGGGGTCTCAAGACCCGAGCACTTAATCCAGCGGAGCGCTGCGGGCCTTACGTCTCGTCCCTCCGTGCCCTCTGTGGTGACCTCCCTCGCTACAGATCCTGCGCGACGAGCGCGAGGGTGTCGCCGCGGCCGCACCAGCCCTGGACGCGCCGGCAATACAGCACGCCCGCGATCGGGGCGGTGTAGGTGACCGGCTCCCGGCCGACCTCCTCCAGGAAGTGGACGCGGGCGATCTCCTGGCCGGCCTCGACCTGCTCGCCCAGCTCGGCGAGCGGCTCGTACAGCCCGGCGTGCTTGGCCATGGTGTAGGCGCCGTCGGGCGTGGTCATCATCCGGCTTTGGTGGCCGCTCGGCTTTCCATCGATCATGCCGAAGTGCTTGAGCAGGTTGTCCAGCCCGCGGTCGGCGACGCCCACCGTCTCCGGCGTCACCATCGCCGCCCCGCCGAGCTCGGTGGAAATGAACAGCTTGCCCATCTCCTCCGCGGCCGTGTCCAGCATGCCGACCGCGTCCAGTTCGACCAGCTGCAGGGCGATCGGGGCGCCGAACGCCTTCAGCGCGGCTTCCGTCTTCGCCTGCAGGTCCTTGTCGGGCAGTTCGTGCATCACCGCCGAGGGCACGAAGTTGAGCGAGTGCCCGCCGGAGTGCAGGTCGACCACGATGTCCGACCGCGGCATCAGCTGCTGCCAGACGAAGTGCGCGACCCGCTGGGTCACCGTCCCGCGCGGATGCCCGGGGAACGCGCGGTTCATGTTCCCCTGGTCCTGGGGCGACACGCGCGCGTCGGCGCGCTGGGCCAGCAGGTTGAGCGCCGGGACCGCGATCAACTGCCCCTTGAAGCCGTCCGCGCTCAGCCGGTTGAGCAGCTTGAGCACGGCCAGCTGGCCCTCGTACTCGTCGCCGTGGTTGCCGGCGGTGACCAGCATCACCGGCCCGTCGCCGTTCTTCACGCTGGCGATCGGCACCATCAACGTGCCCCACGCGCTTTCGTTGCGGGAATGCGGCACCATCATGTGGCCGTGCTGCTTGCCGTCGGCCGAAAGATCGATGGAGCAGCCGACCTGGGACGGCTGGTCGATGTCGCGCATGGGGAAGGGTCCGGAGTTGCTTGCGAACAAAGGGCGTGCAGCAGCCCTAGCGCAGCGGTCACGCCCTGACAAGCCAGCGCAGATGCCCGTGGCCGCCGCGTGCGCGGGTGGCGGGACCAGGCGCGATCCGCTACCGTGTTAATGCACCCTTAACGGAGACGGATGTCATGAAAGCATGGCTGAAGGCGGTCGCGCTCTCCTGCGCGATTCTGATCGCCGTGGGCACCGCCGGCGCCGGCGCCGTGCTGGCCTCGCCACCGCTGGCGCAGGACGCGCGCGCGCTCAGCAACCAACTGGTCGAGGTCTGGGTGGAGACGGCGCTCGCAATCACGCACGCGCTCCGGGAGTGACCGGGCGGTCGCCCGCCCCGTTTACGTAAAGCACGGCGGCGCAGGCGCAATCGGTCGCCCGTGCCCGCCCGGCCCCGCGGGCGTCGATCGCGGCGTCAAATATCCGGCGCATGGACGTACAGATCGCGTTCCGGACGCTGCCCCGGTTCACCGGCCGGCCGGAATCCGGCGCGCGCCAGCACGCGCCGGCTCGCGGCGTTGTCCGGGCGGCATTCGGCGACCAGACGGCGGTCCGGGAACGCCCGGGCGTAGGCGCGCGCCGCGGCCGGGACGGCCGTGCTGGCGATCCCGTGGCCGTGGTGGCGGCCTGGCAGCCAGTAGCCGATTTCCAGCTCCGCCGCGCCGTGCAGGTGCACACCCACGACGCCCAGCAGCGTGCCGGCCGCACTGCCCGGGACGATACCGTCGGCGTCCGCGCGGATGCCGAGGTAGAGGTCGCGGCCCTCGGCCTGCCGGCCGAGCAGCGCTTGCGCCTGCTGCAACCCGAACGGCTCCGGCAGGAACGGGATCACCGCGGTGACGGCGGGATCGCTGGTGACCGCGCGCAGTTGTTCGGCATCGCCGGCGGCGAGCGGCCGGAGGCGCAACGTGCCGGCGGCGATTTCGCCGATGTCGAGCGGGGAGGTCACGTGCTTCCCGATGCCCCTCGGGATGACATGGCAGCTTTGTCAGCGAGGCGGACCGTTTTGGTGCCCCGCCTACCGCCGCACCCGCGCACGGTAGGTCAGCACCGTCTCGCCGCCTGCCGGCACCTGCAGGGTCCAGACCGGCGTGCTGGCGTTTTGCAGCTCGTGCGGATGGCTTTCCTGGCGAATCTCCCAGTCCGCCGGGAAGTTGCCCAGCACCTGCACCTCGACGGGCGTGTCCTTGGCGTTCTTGACGGTGATTTCCTGCGCCGTCTCGTAGCTGCGCTCGCTCAGCTGCTCGTAGGCGGTCTGGCGCGCCGTGGCGGTCACGTCGAGCGCCCGGCCGAGGTCGACCGTGACCGCGCCGCCGACCGGGGTGGCCTCGATCCGCTGCGCGCCGCGGTACAGATCGCCGGCGTAGACCCGCAGCGTGCCCGCGGGCAGCGGCTGCCCGAGCCCGGCCCGGGCGGTGTCGGCAATGCGCAGGCGCACGGTCGCCGCCGACGGGCCGCGCGCACCGTCGTAGGGATAGGCGGTCGCGAGGCCGCTCAGTCGGTACTGCCGCTCGACCGCGACGTTCTCCGCCTGCATCAGCGGCACCTGGACCGCGCCGCCCGGCGCCAGGTCGAGCGGGTTCGGCAGGGGATAGGCCTTGAGATCGGCTTGGGTCTGCGGCTCCGGCACGCGCGCGTCCTCGGCCCGGGCGGACATCGCCGCCATCCGCTGCGGCCCGGGACCGCCGCCGTCGCCGCCGGACACCTGCGACACCTGCCCGGCCAACAGACGCACCTGGCGCGCGCCGAAGGCGACCGGCAGGTCGTTGGTGATCCGCGCCATGCCGGACAGGTCCAACCGCCCCGCCTCGGGGTCGTAGCGGGCGATGTAGTGGGTCGACCAGGAAAGCCCCTGGGTCAGGTAGCGCAGGGTCAGGCGCCGTTGGCCGCCCGACTGCACGCTGACCCGGATGTCGGCGCGCGGGCGGGCCGACAGCGTATCGGGCAGGTCCGGAAACACGATCCGGCCGGCGGGATCGACCTCGACCGTGTCGCCGATCCGAAGGACGATGCCGTTCTCGATCGACAGCAGCGTGGCGGTGACCCGTTCGCCGTCTCCGGCGTTGGGGCCGCCGTGCGCGGCGCCGGGGCGCACCAGCGTCACCTCCCGGCCGAGATAGGCTTCCAGCAGCGCGCGCCGGTCGAGCGGCCAGGGCGCCAGCTGCTGCTGCGTGACCCGCAGGCCCGGCGCGGAGACATCCAGGCTACCGGGCACGATGCGCGGGCTGATCCGGTCGATCTGCAGCTGCGCGGTGCCGAGCTCCAGGGTCACCGAGCGCTCGGTCGTCACCAGCGCCAGATCGTCCTGGTAGATCGCCAAGCGGTCGCCGCCGGCGCCGGACGGGACGCCGTCGTCCTGCGCCGCCGCCGGGCTCGCCAGCAGCAGGGCGGCGGCGAGCGCGATCGGTGTGCTGCGGGTCATGCGTGTCTCCGTCGTTATCACCTCGCCCGCGCGGCGGATTCCCCTCTCCCTTGACGGGAGAGGGAGGGGCCCGCGCGCGTCAGCGCGTGGGAGGGTGAGGGTGGGACTCCCCGATGCGCGCCGGGGAGTCCCACCCTCACCTGTCCTCTCCCCTCAAGGCAGAGGGACCCGCCGAGACGGCGTCCCAACCCGGCGGACACCCGTCCCCCTACTTCCGGGCGTTGAGGGCGGCGGTCAGAGTGCCGTCGTCGAGGTAGTCGAGTTCGCCGCCGACCGGCACGCCGTGGGCCAGCCGGGTCACCGTGACGCCGTGGGCGGTCAGCTTCTCGGCGATGTAGTGGGCGGTGGTCTGGCCGTCGACGGTCGCGGACAGCGCCAGGATCACCTCGCCGACGCCCTGCTCCCGCACCCGGCGGACCAGCCGGTCCAGGTTGAGCTGCTCCGGCCCGCGGCCGTCGAGCGCCGACAGCGTGCCGCCCAGGACGTGGTAGCGCCCCTTGAACGCGCTGGTGCGCTCCAGCGCCCACAGGTCGCCCACGTCCTCGACCACGCAGATCGACTGGCGGTCGCGCTCGGGGTCGCGGCAGACGGCGCAGGGGTCCTGGGCATCCAGGTTGCCGCATTCCGAGCACGCCCGGATCTTCTCCGCGGCCGCCTGCATCGCCTGGGCGAGCGGCAGCATCAGCTGGTCGCGGCGCTTCATCAGGTACAACACCGCGCGCCGGGCCGAGCGGGGGCCGAGCCCCGGCACCCGGCCCAACAGCTGGATCAGCTTGTCGATCTCGTTGACGGCCACGACGGCTCAGCGGCGTTCGCGCGCGGGTTGGCTCAGGTCTCGAGCTCCAGGTCCTTGCGGCGCTTGTCGTCCTGGCGCACGATCGCGCGGGCGCGGGA
>NZ_NRRL01000189.1 GCF_016583645.1 Rhodovibrio sodomensis
TGGGCATGGCGGTCCTCCTTCTGCTGAATGTTTGAACCCGCTGAGCGGAGTTCGTGCTGACATCCCTGGAGGGCCGCCACCCTCTCCTCAACATCTCAGAGGGTGGCCGCCGCGATACCCCATCTCTGAGAGCGAGAAAGCCTGAAGACCGGAGCGGCCTTCAGGCTTGTCTCTGACAGTCATCGATGCGCGTGAACGCGTCAGCTGTAAGGCGGTTCCGCCAGTCAGCCTCTTGCCCTATTTTGCCGCCGGGTTGAGTTCCGGCCAGTTGATCTCCGCGGTTTCGATGAACCCGGGGATGTCCTTCTCCCACTTCGCCTGCACCGATTTGGAATAGTTCAGGTACAGCGCGCCGTCGACGATCTTCCAGGCGTCGGGATCGATCGAGACGAGCTGGTCCTTGGCAACCGCGTAGGCGCAGTAGCCGCCGTATTTGGGGGCGTATTTGTCCGGGTTCGCCTGGAACGCCTGGCGGTGGTCGGCGCTGGCGAAGTGCCAGGTGACGCCCTGCCACTCCAGGCTGTGCTCCGCGCTGCCCTCGACCGGCGCGCCCTGGTCGAAATAGGCGACCGGGTCGTAGCCGCGGATCGCCACGCCGTCCTCGGCGAAATAGGCGGTCTTGTCGTCGGAGCCGAGGAACCCCTCAGCCCCGCTGGCGAACGCGGCGGCGACGACGGTGGCGACAGCGAGCGCCCCAAGGGCGCGGCGGAGATCGGTGACGGCACGGCGCATGGGGGAATCCTCCCAAACGACGGTGAGATTGGTTTTCGGCCTATATGCCCGTGTTCCGATCATCGGCCAACACACGGGCAATCACGACCCCGTGGCCCGGACGCGAGGGCCGAGCAGACACGAAAAAGGCCGGCCGTCGGGGGCGACGGCCGGCCTTCTCGGACGGTTGTCGTAGCGGCGTCGGCGCCGGTCGTTACCGGGCGGCCTGCTGCGCCTGCGGCGCGTTCTGCAAGCGGCCTTCCTTGGCGGCGTTGCGCATCGCCTTCTGCAGCTTCTCGAAGGCGCGCACCTCGATCTGCCGGACGCGTTCGCGGCTGATGCCGTACTCCTGGCTCAGGTCCTCCAGCGTGGTCGGGTTCTCCTTCAGGCGCCGCTCGTTCAGGATGTGGCGCTCGCGGTCGTTGAGCGCGCCCATCGCCTCCTGCAGCAGCTGCCGGCGCTGGCTCATCTCCTCGCTGTCGGCGAGCAGGCTTTCCTGGTTCTCGCCCTCGTCGACCAGCCAGTCCTGCCACTCGCCGTCGCCGTCCTGGCGCAGCGGGGCGTTCAGCGAGTGGTCCGGGCTGCCCAACCGCCGGTTCATGTTGATGACGTCGGTCTCGGGCACGTTCAGGCGCTCGGAGATCGTCTCGACCTGCTCGGGGTTCAGGTCCCCCTCGTCGATCGCCTGCATCTGTCCCTTCAGCTTGCGCAGATTGAAGAACAGCTTCTTCTGCGCCGCGGTGGTGCCCATCTTCACCAGCGACCAGGAGTGCAGGATGTATTCCTGGATCGCCGCGCGGATCCACCACATCGCATAGGTCGCCAGCCGGAAGCCGCGCTCGGGGTCGAACCGCTTGACCGCCTGCATCATGCCGACGTTGCCCTCCGAGATCAGTTCCGAGAGCGGCAGGCCGTAGCCGCGGTAGCCCATGGCGATCTTGGCGACCAGACGCAGGTGGCTGGTCACCAGCTTGTGCGCGGCTTCGGTGTCGTTGTCCTCGCGCCAGCGCTTGGCCAGCATGTACTCTTCGTTTTGCTCCAGCATCGGGAACTTGCGGATCTCCTGGAGATACCGCGACAGGTTGCCTTCGCTGGGAACGGTGGGAAGCTGCGGCTGCGCCATCGTCCGACTGATCCTCCACGCGTCTTGAAGTCGTGTCGTCCGCCTCGTTGGACCGGTTGCGGGTCCGCCAGATCCGGGTCCGGAGAGCCCGGGAAAGGCCCGGCGCAACAAGTAAGTCTTAGTAATAAGGCTAGCGCATGGCAGACCCCTCCGGGAACCGCCGTCGGCTCAGGGCTGCCATGTCCAGTCGCGGTCCAGTCGCGGCTGCCCGCGCGTGCCGCCCATGGCCATCAACGCCGGATACCCGCTGCGAGGTCCATGCCGGGCGGCGCGCCGATATAGCCGCCGACGTCGACCGCCGTTTCAGCCGCCGTCGGGGCGGGTGCTGCCTATCGGGGTGGTTTCGGGAACAGCGCCGTCAAAATCGGTCGCCGGGTGTGTTCGCGCCTCGATACCCGAGAGGTGTGAATCTTGACCGGCGATTTCAAGTTACCCGGGACAGCGCGTCGATCACCTCCTGCAGGTCCTGCGGCAGGGGCCGTTCGAAGCTGCACCAGCGGCCGTCGTCCGGATGCGCGAAGCCGAGCCGCTCGGCGTGCAGCGCCTGCCGGGTCAGGCCGCGCACCGCCTGCTGGGCGGCGTCAGGCAGTTCGCGCAGCACCCGGTGGCGCGGCCGTCCGTAGGTCGGGTCGCCCAGCAGCGCGTGTCCGGCCTCGGCCAGGTGGACGCGAACCTGGTGGGTGCGGCCGGTCTCCAGCTTGCACGACAGTTCGGCGATCCCGCCGCGGGCGAGCACGCGCCGCACCTTGTACTGCGTCGCCGCGGGCCGGCCGCCGCGCGCGACCACCGCCATCTTCTTGCGGTTCTGCGGCGCGCGCCCGATGTCGCCCTCGATCCGGCCGCTGACCGGATCGGGCACGCCCCAGCACACAGCGCGGTAGGCCCGGTCGATCGCGCGCTCGGCGAACTGGGCCACCAGCGCGTGGTGCGCCGGCTCGGTCTTGGCGGCGACCATCAGGCCGCTGGTGTCCTTGTCCAGCCGGTGGACGATGCCGGGCCGCCGCTCCCCGCCGATCCCCTGCAGGCTGTCGCCGCAGTGCGCGATCAGCGCGTTGACCAGCGTGCCGGTCTCGTTGCCGGGCGCGGGGTGGACGACCATGCCCGCCGGCTTGTCGATCACGATCAGCGCGGCGTCCTCGTAGACCACCGCGAGCGGGATCGACTCACCTCGCGGGGTCGCCGGCGCGGCCGGCGGTACCGCCACCTCCAGGCGCTGGCCTGCCTTTACGCGGGTCTTGGGCTCGGCTATCATCCGGCCGTCCGCGCGCACCCGGCCCGCCTGGATCAGCGCCTGGACCCGGCTGCGCGACAGCTCGGGCAGGGCGGCCGTCAGCGCCCGGTCGATCCGCGCGCCGTCCGCCTCCGCCGCGACCGTGAGCGTATGCAAGACCTGCGCGTCCGGGTCCGGCAACTCCTCCGGCAGCAGGTCGTGGGCCCAGTGCCCCGGGAACGCGTCGCGTTCGGACCTTGCCCGCTCGGACATCGCGCGCTGGGGCGTCTTGCGCTCGGACGTCTTGCGCTCGGACGTGGCGCGCTCGGGGGTCGGTTGGTCGGGCTTGGGCGCGGTCATCGCAACAGGACTTCACGGAGTTGAAACGGCGTCGGTGCGGACTGTCCGCCCTTCGCCAGCGACACGCAACAGGCATCCGCTGTCCGCACAGTCAAGATCCGGCGCGAACGGGCCAAACGCCGCTTCGGCGCTTCGGCATCTCGCGCCAGCACGATAACGGGAACCATGGCGAAACAGGACGGGAATACGCGCGCGCTCAAGGGGTTGGTGATCGGCATGGGCGTGCTGATCGTGGTCGGCCTGACCATCGTGGTGGTGACGATCGCGATGCGCCTGAGCGGACCCGAAGCCGCCGACGGCCAGGCCGCCCAGGCCGGCAGCAGCGCGACCAGCGCAACCACCGCAACCACCGCGCGCCCGGCGGCGCGCCCGTCCGGCGCGCAGCCGTTCGGCGCGTTGCAGCTGGGCATGGCCGACAGCTGCCGGATCGCGGACGCGGTCGCGAGCGGCGGCACCCTGGTGGTGCGCGTCGAGGGCCCGGCGCAGGACGGCTGCGGCCAGCTGGTCGTGGTCGACCCCGCGCAGGGCCGCGTCCTGGGCCGGATCCGTCCCGGGGCAGGCGGCGCCAGCAACCGTGCGGGGGGCGAGCCATGAACTTCGCCAGCGACAACACCTCGGGCGCGCACCCCAAGGTGCTGCAGGCCCTGAGCCAGGTCGACGCCGGCCCGGCGATGCCGTACGGCCACGATCCGGTGACCGCGCGGGCGCAGGATCGCCTGCGCGCGGTGTTCGGCCACGACCGGCTGGCCGCCTATCCGCTGGCCACCGGCACCGCGGCGAACGCGCTGACGCTGGCGTGCCTGACCCCGCCGTGGGGCGCCGTCTACTGCCATCGCGACAGCCACATCAACACCGACGAGTGCGGCGCCCCGGAGATGTTCGCCGACGGCGCCAAGCTGATCCCGCTCGACAGCGCGCATGGCAAGCTGACGCCGCAGACGGTCGATGCCGCGCTCGCCGAGCACACCCCCGGGTTCGTCCACGCGGTGCAGCCGCACGTGCTGGCCCTGACCCAGGCGACCGAGGCCGGGACGGTCTACACCCCCGACGAGGTCGCCGCCCTGGCCCGGGTCGCGCACGCCCACGGCCTGAAGGTGCAGATGGACGGCGCGCGCTTCGCCAACGCGCTGGTCACGCTCGGCTGCAGCCCGGCGGAGGTAACCTGGCAGGCCGGCGTCGACGTGCTCGCCTTCGGCGCCACCAAGAACGGCACGCTCGGCGCGGAGGCGGCGGTGTTCTTCGACCCCGCGCTGGCGCACGGCTTCGCGTATCGGCGCAAGCGCGCCGGGCACCTGTTTTCCAAGATGCGTTACCTGTCCGCCCAGTTGGAGGCGTATTTGGCCGACGACGTCTGGCTGCTCAACGCCGGCCACGCCAACGCCCTGGCGCGCCGGCTGGGCGAGGGGCTGGCGGCGCTGCCGGGCTGCCGCCTGCTGCACCCGGTGCAGGCGAACGAGGTGTTCTGCGAATTGCCCGCCGGGCTCGCCGACGCGCTGAGCCGGGAGGGCTTCACCTTCTACCGCTGGGGCGCCGGAGATGGCGGCTCGGACGCCGTGGGGGTGCGCCTGGTCGCCTCCTGGAACAGCGAGCCGGGCCACGTCGACGCCCTGCTGAACGCCGCCGGCCGTCACGCCAGCCAGGCCGCCTGAGCCGGACGCGCCCGCCCGGCCCGTCGCGTCCGCCGAAGCCACCCGGGCGCACCCGTGGCGGGCAAGCGCGCGCGGAGCCGGCCGCCCCCGGCGCGCGCTTGCCGGGTGGTCGCGCTGGCGCGCGAACAATCTGTCACCCGCCCCAAGATACACCTTGCATCTCCCCCCGATTGTTGGTTATCCATCCGCCCAGCTAGACCTTGGGCCGCCCGTTCTCCGGTCCATCGCCAGTGTCCCCTTCGTCTAGTGGCCTAGGACGCTGCCCTCTCACGGCAGTAACAGGGGTTCGAATCCCCTAGGGGACACCACCATGATCCGCAGTATTGTGCGGATTTTTTAATGTCCGGCCGCTGATAGGTACCACATCGGGTTTTCGAGAACGCGGACGCGCATCACGGAATTCCCGGCACCGTCCGAGTCCGTGTCCGGCCATGGCGTGGGTTCCGACCATGGAACCCGGAAGCGGATCGAGCGTAAGCGTGCGCCGAGGACTGCCTACCGTGGCGTGATGGAGTGTGCGTGAGATGGGCGTTCGGGCGCGGGTGGCGCTCGTAACGTCATTATTCACGTGGGTAGTACCATCACGATGGAACGGGTTGAGGTGATCACCGGCCGCCGCCGACGGCGACGCTGGTCGTGGGCGGACAAACAGCGGATCGTCGCCGAGGCGTCGATGCCGGGGGTGTGCGCG
>NZ_NRRL01000190.1 GCF_016583645.1 Rhodovibrio sodomensis
CCGCGCCTTGGGGAGAGGGGCCATATCTCCGCATCGGGTTCGGTGTTCGGACCCTAGCCGCTTGCCTGGCTCACCTCTCCCCCTGCCGCGGTTTCCGGCCTACCGCGGCTACTCGGCAACATAAAAGCCGCTTGCGGTAGTCCTGCACGAGCGGTTCTTACCGAGGGGCCGGCGGGGTGACTCGCCGGTCTACTCGCCCATCTTTTGGCCCCGGCGTTCAACCGGGCCGTTCGTGTCGAGGCCCGGGACGAGGAACTCAGCGGCGACGCCGGGGCGGTTCTCGTGCGCGACATCCTGGAGCGGACGGGCGTGCTGGATCGCCTGGTCGCTCACTTGCGCGACCCGCGGGACCCGCGCTACGTCACCCACGATCTCAAGAGCTTGATCTGCACGGCCGTGGTGTTGATCGCCCAGGGGTGGCGACCCGGCCAGGATGTCGACCGGCTGCGCGACGACCTGGCGATCCGGATCGCGGGAAGCGCGCGCCGTGGCGACCAGGCGGCCGACCGGGCGCTGGCCTCGCAGCCGACGTTGTCCCGGCTGCTCGGCATCCTGACCCGGGCCGGCAACCTGGAAGCGCTCTCCGAGGCCATCATGGAGGTCGCCGGCATTCGGTTGCGCGCCGCCCGCCGCGGGCATCGCCAGCGCTACCTGACGCTCGACATCGACGGATTGCCGCTGGAGGTCCACGGCCATCAACCCGGTGCGAAGTGGAACGGCCACTACGGCGGCCGGATCTACGACCCGCTGGTCGCCAGCGCGGCCGAGACCGGCGACATGCTGGATACCTGGCTGCGGCCGGGCAACGCCGGCAGCGCGCAGGACGCGGTGACGTTCATCCGTAACGTGGTCGCGCGAGCCAAGCGCGAGATCTGCCAGGTCGCGATGATCCGGTTCGACGCCGGGTTCCCCGGCGAGGAGCTGCTGTCCGCCCTGGAAGCAGACAACACGCCCTACATCGGGCGGCTCAAGGCGAACAAGGCGCTCGACCGGCTGGGCGCGCCGTACAAGAAGCGCCCGCGCGGGCGACCGCCCAAGGAGCCGCGCCAGTGGTGCCTGGATCTCGACTACCAGGCGGGCACCTGGGACCAGCCGCGCCGGGTGATCATGGTCGTGAAGGAGCGGCCCGACGATCTGCTGCTGGACCGCTTTTACCTTGTAACCAGCATCCCCGCCGAGCAGATGGACGCGGAAGCCGTGCTCGCCCGATATCGCGAGCGCGGCACGGCGGAAGGTTTTATGGGTGAGTTGAAAAGCGTGCTCGATCCGGCGCTCTCCTCCACGCCCCGGCCGAAGACGACCTACCAGGGCGTGCCCGTCCTGCGGGCCGTCGACGACGGCCCGGCTACGGACGCGTTCGCGCGCAACGCCGCGCTGCTGAAGCTGAACCTGCTGGCCTACGAACTGCTGCATACGGCGCGTACCGCCCTGGAGGCGGAGCGCAAGGAGGGGATCAGCCTGCGCCGGCTCCGCCGCCTCCTGCTGGTGACCGGTACGCGCGTGATCCGGCACAGCCGCCGGCTCACCCTGGTGATCGAACGCCGGTTCGCCGATGTCTGGGCTCAGGTCTGCCACCGCCTCGACAGGTGGTGCTGGGCGCCGCCGCCGTAACCGCCGCCAGCGCCGTCCAACGAGACTGCTGCCCCATTGCGGTTCCGGGCCCTCGCGGCGCGGCAACAAAACGTGTCCAACCGGACTCGTATCGCGGGAACAAGCACACCAGACAATCAAGCGCCCGCTCACGGAGACTCGCCGCGATCGAAATCTCTGCGGCGCAGACTCGCGGGGATCATTCTACGCCGAAGCGGCGTACATCAGGTGCCCGCTGGGTGAATAATCCGGGATGATAACAAGTAATGCGATCGAAACCGTCCCGTATACGAGTCGTCTAAGGGACCACATTGTTGAGAATTATAATGTGGATGAGGTGAGTTTCTTCCCAGGGGTAAGGCTATTTGAGGACGCTGCTGTCACGAACACCATAATAATCGCCAGCACCGGGGTCTCCGAAGGCTCGACAATTCGTTATTGGCACAATGGACTACCGCCTGCTCGACATGCCCGCCAAGCGTTACCGCAGGCCCAGTATGGAACCGACGTTTTCCGACCGAACTTGCCAACTCTTACGATCCGGGATGACGTTGCGCGTCATCCATTGAAACAGGTGTGCTATATTTCAGTTGGAATGGTTCTCAACGCTCATGAAGATAGAGCACCTGGAGCATTTCAATTGGACGATCTTATCTCAGATACTCCCGACGCTACACACTGGAAACCATACGTTGGCGGGTCAGACCTGAGAAACTTCGGGCCGAAGCGCATACAGTTCCTTGAATACGGGACCGAACGTGTGCCAGCGCTTGTACGTCGACCGACTTTTCCCGAACTATATGATCGCGAAAAAATTATGGTCGGTCGCTTTAGCGGGTTCGTACACGATGACGGCCAATTTGGACCGCCAGGTTATGAGGCGTTCCTTACGTGCAATCACACGGTCTTCATGTTGGTACCCTGGCATCTATTACAGGGGGTTGATAACCGTCAGATCCAAAATAAGGTCCGTAGGCTTAACATATCAAGAGAAGATGCAGAGACCGAATCCAAGAATTACCCACTTCCATACTTGGTTGCATTATTCAACAGTCCCACCTGGTGGTCTGTGATTCGAGGCCGTCTCCGGTCATCTATTCCGACCGAGATCCAACCTGAAGACTATTCAGAGCAGGACATTCCACTACCTGAACCTGATCTCATGGACGCGATTGTGCGCTTAGCAGAAGCTGCACAAGATAGTGCTAGACAGTTACTACTTCTTCAGAGAAATGGTTGGACGATCTTTGACAACGACATCCTGGCCCCCACCTCTGCCGAACCTCAGAACGGACCTACGTCCACTATCGGTAGCGTGCGGCCGCGGTGGGGGCTCCAGATCCATCAGCCTGCTGCTCGTTGCGTCCAGCTCCGTATCCACGGCCAGGAGCTTTTCGACGGTCGACGGCGAGCGGTCTCGTTCAGAAACGACATACCTAGAGAAGCTATTGAGTTTTTTGTTCGCCTAGCTCGGGAGCAACCGAACGGTAGAACTTTGCAGGCGCTCGAAGACCAGGGTGTCCGTATTCCATCACGACCAGAGGATGCGGCAGATACGGAGCAGCGCATTCAGGCAAGAGAACTGGAGGCGGCGGATCTTATGAGAAGTGTTGATCAACGCCGGGACGAAATTGAAGCGCAAATCCGCGGGCTGTTTCGCGAACTTGAACACCCGCCAGTGGAGGAAATGTAACTGGATAGGTCCACTGGTTCGTGGTTTATGGTGCTCATGGAAAGACCCAGTCCACTGCTGGTCTAGTCGGATGTCCAGGTAGTCCACACTCAGCGGATCGGCGCGCGCCTCTTTTGGGGCTGCGCGACGCTCCCCTGACTGTGGGCCCACCTGGACCGGAGTTAAACAGTACCTCGGCTGCTGAAGCCCCGGTAAACGCAGCGATTTCGCAGTTTCATGCAGGTTTTGAACGGGCGACTACCGTGCAAAAACGATATCTGTAGTGCCATGCCACGTCCGGCATAGCCGTTACATTAGGGGTTTATAGCGTGAAGTCTTGGTGCCACAATGTGCAGCAGAGACATCGCCCTACACGTCGCGCTTGCCAATGGATGCCTTTCAAACACTTCAAGTTTTGGCTCTGGCCCGTTCTCAACGGGCTGGGCGGACAGTAGGACGCCTTTCTTTCAATCTTGAGGCGCAAAACAGGGTAAATAGTTCTCAGCCGCCCCTAGCGTAGTGCCACGCGTTAACCGACAGCGCGTAATTGCGTTTATAATCAATAAGTTACGCCGCCGCGCTGTTTAAGTCGGGCTGGAGGACAACGAACCACGGCTGTTCGCCAACTGTGGAACACAGGACCAGGGATTGCGTCCAGTGGCGTGGTGTAACAGAGGCAGCCATCTGGATGTCGCCGCGGGTTGGGCGCGGCTACTCCGCGGCGAGCGCCGGCGGAGTGTTGGTGTCCTCAGGCTGGCATAGCGCCTGGAGCGTTTCTACCGGCATGTAGCGGCGGGTGACCGCCCAGTCCTCGTGCTGCTCGAGCAGCACGGCGCCGACCAGGCGCTCGACCGCCTCTTCGTTCGGAAAGATGCCGACCACGTTGGTCCGGCGCTTCACCTCCTTGTTGAGCCGTTCGAGGGTATTGGTGCTGTGCAGCTTGGTGCGCAGCTCCTTTGGGAACTGCATGAACGCGAGGACGTCGTGCTCGGCGGCGTCCATCAGTTCGGCGGCTTTGTCGAACTGCGGACGCAGGCGGTCGGCGACCTCACGCCATTGCTGGTACGCATCCTCCGGCGTCTCCTGGGTGAACGCCGTCTTGACCATGGCCGACACCATGGACTTCTGCGCCTTCGGCACGCGCGCCAGCACATTGCGCATGAAACGCACCCGACAGCGCTGCGTCGTGGCGCCGAGGACCTTCTCCACGGCGCCCTTCAGGCCCTGGTGCTCGTCGGCGACGACGAGCTGGACGCCGCGCAGCCCACGACCTGTCAGCTCGCGCAGGAACTCGGTCCAGAAGGTTTCGGCCTCCGACAGGCCGATCTTCATGCCCAGCACCTCGCGCCGGCCGTCGGTGTTGACGCCCACCGCCATGATCACCGCCAGCGACACGATGCGCTGGTTGCGCCGGGCTTTGACGTAGGTCGCGTCCAGCCAGACGAACGGCCAGTCGCCTTCGAGCGGGCGGTTCAGGAACGCCTGGACGCGCTCGTCGATCTCCTTGCACAGCCGCGAGACCTCCGACTTGGAGACGCCGGTGCCGCCCATCGCGTGCACCAGGTCGTCGACGGCGCGGGTGGAGATCCCGTGGACGTAGGCTTCCTGGATCACGGCGACCAGCGCCTTCTCGGTTGCCCGGCGTGGCTCCAGGAAGCTCGGGAAGTACGAGCCCTGGCGGAGCTTGGGCACCCGCAGATCGACGGCGCCGGCGCGCGTCTGCCACTGGCGATCGCGGTAGCCGTTGCGACAGGTCTGTCGCTCCGCGCTGCGCTCGCCGTAGCCGGCGCCGGTGAACGCCTCGACTTCCAGGTCCATGAGCCGCTGGGCGGCAAACCCGATCAGCTCGCGCAGGAAGTCGCCGTCGTCGGCGTTTTGAACTGCGGCCTGCAGCTGGTCCATCTTGGGGGTGGTCATGCCGCTGCGCGGCGACTGCGTGTCCGGGATCGTCTCCCTTGCCGTTGGTCAGGTTGTTCTACCCAACCGTAACGGAGACACCCGATGGCCGCCGCCGGCCGCCCGCGCTACGCGTTACTTGGCGCTCCGCGCGGGCGGCCGGCGGCTACTCTGACACCACTCGCTGGGACGCGGGCGGACCAAGGGGGCTAACCCGATCTATTCATGAACGGGCGCTCAATTTCCCGCTGCACATGGCGTTTTCAACCGGCAGGCGTATCGGCACGTGAAAGCGCCGCCGGAATCGGCGATTTTTCGAGACTCTCGATGACGGCGGCGC
>NZ_NRRL01000191.1 GCF_016583645.1 Rhodovibrio sodomensis
ATCGTCGGCGCGCTTTCCACCCTGCCGGGTCGGTGGAAGCTGAGGTTCGATGACGCCCCACTCACGATCCGACAAGTCGAACCGCATGGTATATTCACTCCCTCTCTTGCCACTCACGACCCAAGACTGAGCGAATCATACACCGAGCGCTTTACGCAAAAGCAGATTTGAGTTTAGACCCTAGAATGTAGGCCGCATTCACGATTCCCTCGAACGTCACTCTCGATAATGTTGGAGCGTCCTTCGAGTGCAAACCAATTGGATTATAAAAATGTTTTAAGTTTCTAAATGATACGCCGGCATTCAGAAGCATAAGCCTTGCACAGGCGTATTTAAAATTATTGCCCTGGTCGGCAGCATGAAGAAAGAATATGCACGTGTTGATTTTTTTGTCTATTAGATTCACCATGCTATCAAGAATACGGTCTACATTTTCATCATATTTCCGTTCGTCCTGTTCATTTTGTTCGTTCATTGATGCCGCCAGATGGAGCGTACGAGTAACAAGTTCTGCCGTTTTTCCGTGAGGCTAGAGGGCAGCGCTAGTGCCCAATTCATGGCTCAGAAGTACTCGGTAGTACCTTGCCGATGTTCCTGTATGGCGGCACGTGCCATCCGTTCCAGCAAGGTGTCGCGCGTCGCGGCGCGTGCTAGCCATTCGTCCAGGAAGCTTTGCTCCTGATCCTCGCTTTCCGAGCGATCCGACATGACACTCTCCAATGTTCTCGTAAGCAGCATCGCCCGCGTTTGGTGTGCGCGCAAGGAGCCTACACCTTTTCCGCGCGGCACAGCCTCTCTGTGCCTCTGTGTCTCTGTGGTTCAGTCTTCCCTTGCACGCCCCCCGCCAGCGGCACGCCGCGCCCGCGGGGGGGCTTCCCTCGCCCGCGCGTCCGTGGCACATACGCGCCCTAGCCGACAGACCTGCCCGATCCGAGACCCCGCGCGCCGTGCCCTCGCTTCAAGAGGGCGCCGTCCGCCGCGCGGGGACAAACGCGCGCGAAAGCCAGTCATGCCCAAACGCACCGATCTCAAGTCCATCCTGATCGTCGGCGCCGGGCCGATCATCATCGGCCAGGCCTGCGAGTTCGATTACTCCGGCGCGCAGGCCTGCAAGGCGCTGAAGGAGGAGGGCTACCGGGTGATCCTGGTGAACTCCAACCCGGCGACGATCATGACCGATCCCGGGCTGGCCGACGCCACCTACATCGAGCCGATCGAGCCCGAGGTGGTCGCCCGGATCCTGGAGCGCGAGCGCCCGGACGCGATCCTGCCCACGATGGGCGGGCAGACCGGCCTCAACACCGGGATCGCGCTGTGGCGCGACGGCACGCTGCAGCGTCTGGGCGTGGAGATGATCGGCGCCAACGCCGACGTGATCGAGAAGGCGGAGGACCGCTGGCGCTTCCGCTCGGCGATGGAGGAGATCGGCCTGAAAAGCCCGCGCGCGCGGATCGTGCGGTCCTACGAGGAGGCGATGGCCGCGCGCGAGTACGTCGGCGTGCCGGCGATCGTCCGGCCCTCCTACACCCTGGGCGGCACCGGCGGCGGGATCGCCTACAACGACGACGAATACGAGGAGATCGTGCGCTCCGGCCTGCGGCTGTCGCCGGTCAACGAGATCCTGATCGAGCAGTCGGTGCTGGGCTGGAAGGAGTACGAGATGGAGGTCGTCCGCGACCACGCGGACAACTGCATCATCGTCTGCGCGATCGAGAACATCGACCCGATGGGCGTGCACACCGGCGACAGCGTGACCGTGGCGCCGACGCTGACCCTGAGCGACAAGGAATACCAGGTGATGCGCGACGCCTCGCTCGCCTGCCTGCGCGAGATCGGCGTCGACACCGGCGGCTCCAACGTCCAGTTCGCGGTCAACCCGGAGACCGGCGAATTGGTGGTGATCGAGATGAACCCGCGGGTCTCGCGCTCCAGCGCGCTCGCCTCCAAGGCGACCGGCTTCCCGATCGCCAAGGTCGCCGCCAAGCTCGCGGTCGGCTACACGCTGGACGAGCTGGACAACGACATCACCAAGGTGACGCCGGCCTCGTTCGAGCCGACGATCGACTACGTCGTCACCAAGATGCCGCGCTTCACGTTCGAGAAGTTCCCGGGCGCGGAACCTTACCTGACCACCGCGATGAAGTCGGTCGGCGAGGCGATGTCGATCGGCCGGACCTTCCAGGAAAGCCTGCAGAAGGCCTTCCGCTCGATGGAGACCGGCCTGTCCGGGCTGAACGAGGTGGCGATCCCGGAGGCCCTCGACGACCAGTGCCAGGTCGACAAGGGCGCGGTGCGCGCGGCGCTGTCCAGGCCCGCGCCGGACCGGCTGCTGACGATCGCCCAGGCGTTCCGCCACGGCCTGACCAGCCGCGAGATCCAGAGCGCCTGCCACTTCGACCCCTGGTTCCTGGAGCAGGTCCGCCAGATCGTCGAGGCCGAGGAAGGCGTGCGCCGCGACGGCCTGCCGCCGGAGCCGGAGGCGTTCCTGCGGCTGAAAAAGATGGGCTTCTCCGACGCCCGGCTGGGCGAGCTGGTCGGGCAGGGCGAGCCCGAGGTCGCGGCCGCGCGCCGGGCGATCGGCCTGCGCCCGGTTTATAAGCGGGTCGACACCTGCGCCGCCGAGTTCCCGTCGCCCACCCCCTACATGTACGGCTGCTACGAGGGCGACCTGCCGGGCGAGGCGGAGAACGAGGCCGAGCCGACCGACCGGCGGAAGGTGATGATCCTGGGCGGCGGGCCCAACCGGATCGGCCAGGGGATCGAGTTCGACTACTGCTGCGTCCACGCCGCGTACGCGCTGGAGGCCGCCGGCTACGAGACCATCATGGTCAACTGCAATCCCGAAACCGTCTCGACCGACTACGACACCAGCGACCGCCTGTACTTCGAGCCGCTGACGGCGGAGGACGTGAGCGAGATCGCCCACGTCGAGCAGTCGCGCGGCAATCTGGTGGGCGCGATCGTGCAGTTCGGCGGGCAGACCCCGCTCAAGCTGGCGGCCGACCTGCAGGCCGCGGGCGTGCCGATCCTGGGCACCCCGCCGGACGCGATCGACCGGGCGGAGGACCGCCGGCGCTTCCAGGAGCTGTTGAACATCCTGGACCTGAAGCAGCCGGCGAACGGCCTGGCGACCAGCGAGGCCGGCGCGGTCCAGGAGGCCGCCCGGATCGGCTATCCGGTCCTGCTGCGCCCGTCCTACGTGCTGGGCGGCCGGGCGATGGAGATCGTCCACGACGAGGCCGACCTGAAGCGCTACATCCAGAACGCGGTCTCGGTCTCCGGCAAGAACCCGGTCTTGATCGACAGCTACCTCGCCGACGCGATCGAGGTCGACGTCGACGCGCTCTGTGACGGCGCGGAGGTGTTCGTCGCCGGGATCATGGAGCACATCGAGGAGGCCGGCATCCACTCCGGCGACAGCGCCTGCGCCCTGCCGCCGCATTCCCTGCCGCAGGCGACGATCGACGAGCTGGAGCGCCAAAGCCGCCAGCTGGCGCGCGAACTGGGCGTCATAGGGCTGATGAACGTGCAGTTCGCCGTGCTCGACGGCACGGTCTACCTCCTGGAGGTCAACCCGCGCGCCAGCCGCACCGTGCCGTTCGTCGCCAAGGCGACCGGGGTGCCGGTCGCCAAGATCGCCGCCCGGCTGATGGCCGGCGCCAAGCTCTCGGAGTTCCAGCTGCAGCGCACCAAGCGCGACCACGTGGCGGTCAAGGAGGCGGTGTTCCCGTTCGCCCGCTTACCCGGGGTCGACGTCATCCTGGGTCCCGAGATGAAGTCGACCGGCGAGGTCATGGGCCTGGACGGCGACTTCCCGCGCGCGTTCGCCAAGGCGCAGATCGGCGCCGGCGTGAAGCTGCCGGACAGCGGCACGGTGTTCATCTCGGTCAAGGACGGCCACAAGCCGGCGATGGTCGAGCTCGGCCGCGACCTGCTGTCGATGGGCTACCAGCTGGTCGCCACCGCCGGCACCGCCGAGCACCTGCGCGCCGCCGGCCTGAAGGTCGAGGAGGTCAAGAAGGTCCGCGAGGGCCGGCCGCACATCGTCGACAAGATGAAGTCGGGCGAAGTCCAGATGATCTTCAACACGACCGAAGACAAAAAGGCGATCGCCGACTCCTTCTCGCTCCGGCGCACCGCGCTCACCAACGCGATTCCCTACTACACGACCGTTGCCGGCTGCCGCGCCGTCACCCGCGCGATCCAGGCGATGCGTTCGGGTCAGCTTGAAGTCGCCCCCTTGCAGGCGTATTTTGAGAGGTCGTTCTAGCGCGCCGGTTCGCCGGCAACGCCGACGCTGGCCGGTTTGCCGGGCCCCGCTGGCTCCAGGTGGCCTGGTTCGGGTTGCGGCGCGGCATGCTGGTTCTCATCTACACCTGGGCGGCGCGCGGACCGACCGTCCGTCACAACCGCGCCGGCCGCGATCCCCGGACAGGCGCCCGGGTCACGCAGACAGGGCTGCGGGACCGGGATACGGGCGTGACCACCCACCCACGACCAACGCAGTCGAAGCTGAGTTTGCGAGCGAAATGAGCAACAAGGTACCGATGACGGCGGAAGGCTATAACAAGCTCTACGAAGAGCTGAAGTACCTCCGCTCGACCGCGCGCCCGGAAGTGATCCAGGCGATCGCCGAGGCGCGCGAGCACGGCGACCTGTCCGAGAACGCGGAATACCACGCCGCGCGCGACCGGCAGTCGTTCATCGAGGGGCGCGTGGCCGAGATCGAGGACATGCTGGCGCGCGCGGAGGTGATCGACGTCACCAAGCTGTCCGGCGACACGGTGAAGTTCGGCGCCACCGTCACGGTGGCCGACGAGGACACCGACGAGGAGACCACCTACAAGATCGTGGGCGAGCACGAGGCCGACGTGAAGACCGGCCGGATCGCGGTCACCAGCCCGATCGCCCGCGCCCTGATCGGCAAGGCTAAGGGCGATTCCGTCGAGGTCGAGACCCCGCGCGGCCAGAAGTTCTACGAGATCGAACAGGTCGAGTTTAAGTAGGCGCGTTGGGCGGGTCCCCTCTCCCTTGAGGGGAGAGGTGTGCACGGCTGTGTCGATACCCGTCAGGCATCCTTCGACACGGCTTGCTTACGCAAGCCTGCTCAGGATGAAGTTAGAGGTGTTTCAGGAACATATATCACCTTCATGCTGAGCAGCCGCCGACAGGCGGCGTGTCGAAGCACGCCTGACGGGTGTCGAAGCGCCTGCTGTGCAGGGGTCTCCGTGACGGGAGAGGGCCAGGGTGAGGGTGGCACTCCGCGCGATACGCCGAGGAGTCCCACCCTCACCCTCCCACGGACCTTGCGGCCCGCGGGCCCCACCCTCTCCCCTCAAGGGCGAGGGGGTGAACC
>NZ_NRRL01000192.1 GCF_016583645.1 Rhodovibrio sodomensis
TCGCCCACAACCTTTTCCGCAACGCTCCTGGCACAAAGTCTATTCGCCTGCGACGCAAATGTGCCGCCTGGGACGACGACTTCCTGGCCAGCCTCGTGACCGCATAACCGTTCACCCGATTCCCCTGGGAAGGAGGGCGCAGGGATGGTGTATGTTCGTCCCTACAAGCGCCGCCGGTTCGGCAGCATCGAGCGTGTGTGCGGCCACTGGCGTTCCATGGTCTAGTCGCTCGCGCCGCTCGGCGATGAACGCTGGCGCTGGCGGCTGGACTCGCCTTCATCCCTAGGCTCACCGGAGGCGGAGGGCTCCTGGCCTTCCGCCTCCTCATTCACGGAATCCAGCGCTTTTCGACTCACGCGCCCTAATCGGCGCATAGCTTCCTCAAAGCTCATATCGAGCTTGAACGGATTCTCGTTCACAGCGCCTCCTATCGGGCGATCAAGGCCTTGTATGTCGCGCCGCCGGTGACGCTCGATCCCGGGGCGGTGCGCGCCGCGGAAGCCTTCGCCTGGGCGGGCAATGTGCGCGAGCTGCGCAACCGGCTGGGGCGCGCGATCGCTCTGTCGCCGGATGGGCGGATCGGCCCCGACGACCTGTTCCCGGACGCGCCCGCGGCTGCGCCGGCACCGGCCGCGCCGTCTGCCGGGTCGTCCCTGGCCGAAACTCGGGCGGCGGCGGAGCGCGCGCTCATCGCCCGGGTCCTGGGGGCGACCGGCGGCAACTAGCAGGCGGCCGCGCGCCAGCTGGGGATCTCCCGCACCACGCTGTGGGAGAAGCTCAAGCGCTACGGCCTCAAGGCCGAGCCGTCGTGAGCGCGCTCAGTCGTAGCTGAGCTCGCGCGCCTTGCCGCGGAAGATCCAGTAGGCTAAGGCCGAGTAGGCGCCGATCACCGGCATCACGACCAGCGCGCCCACCAAGATGATCAGCAGGCTCTCGGGCGCGCTCGCGGCTTCGTAGATGGTCAGCTTGTCGGGCACGACGAACGGGTAGAAGGAGTACGACAGCCCGGCGAACGACAGCACGAACAGCAGGATCGCCCCCAGCAACGGCTGGAAGCTGCCGCGGTCGTCGTGGCGGGGCAGGTGCTGCAGCTTCCGGCGCAGCCACACGAAGGTCGCCGCCGCCGCCGCCGGCAATGGGGCCAGGTAGAGCAGCCAGGGCAGGTCGAACCACTTGTGGAAGATCCGCTGGCTAACCAGCGGGGTGGCGAGCGAGATCGCGACGAAGCCTAGCGCGACCGGCGCCAGCAGCCAGCGGGCCCACAGCGCCGCCTTGCGCTGCAGCAGTCCGTCGGTCTTGTAGATCAGCCAGCACGCGCCGATGAAGGCGTAGCCGCCGGTCAGGCAGGCGGCCGTCAAAAGGCCGAACAGCACGGTCCAGAGCGTGTGCTCCAGGCCCATGACGTAGAGCCCCAGCATGTAGCCTTGCGCCAGCGCAGCCATCAGCGAGCCGGCCACGAACGCGGCGTTCCAGCCTGCCTTATGGTCGGGCTGCGCCTTGGCGCGGAACTCGAACGAGACGCCACGCAGGATCAGCCCGATCAGCATGACCACAACCGGGATGTAGAGCGTCGACAGGATCTCGCCGTGCGCCACCGGGAAGGCCACCAGCAAGAGCCCGACCGCCATCACCAGCCAGGTCTCGTTGGCGTCCCAAAAGGGGCCGATGGAGGCGATCATGCGGTCCTTCTCCTCCGCCGTGCCGCGGGCGAGCAGTACGCCCACGCCCAGGTCGTAGCCGTCGAGCACGACGTAGATCAGGATCGACAGCCCCATCAGGGCGGCGAACACGAACGGCAGCCAGATACTCGGGTCGGCGAACAGCTCGGTCATCTCGGGCGCCTCCTATTCGGCCGGCGTGGCATCGGCGGCGCGGCTCAGGCCGGGCATCGGGAAGGGGGCGCGCACGTCGCCGCCGTCCTTTGGCCGGCCAGCCTTGCGCGCGAGGTGCACCAGGGTCGCCATGTAGGCCACCATCAGGGCCGCGTAGACCGCCAGGTAGGCGCCGAGCGAGCCGAACAGCACCATGCCGGGGACGTCGCTGATCGCCTCTTTGGTCGACAGCACGCCGGTCACCAGCCAGGGCTGGCGGCCGACCTCCGTGGTGTACCAGCCCGCTAGCGTGGCGATCCAGCCGGAGAAGGTCATTGCGGACAGGGCATAGAGCAGCGGCCGTTTCGGCTGCCGCCCGCCGCGCAGCTGCCAGGTGCCGTACCAGGCGACCAGCAGCATCAGCACGCCCACGCCGATCATCACGCGGAAGGCGAAGAACACCGGCGCCACCGGCGGGTGCTGCGGCGTGCCGTCCTCGGCGACGTAATCATTCAGGCCGGGGACCTCGCCGTCCGCCGAGTGCTTCAGGATCAGGCTGGCGCCCGAGGGGATGCCGATCTCGAAGCGGTTCTCGCGCGCCTGCTCGTCTGGGAGCGCGAACAGCAGTAGCGGCACGTTGCCGCCGGTCTCCCAATTGCCCTCCATCGCCGCGACCTTCTGGGGCTGATACTCCAGGGTGTTCAGGCCGTGCAAGTCGCCGGCGAAGATCTGCACCGGGATCAGCAGCGCGCCCATCACCACGCCGGTCTTCAGGCCCGCGCGCACGTCCGGCGACCGCTGGCCCATCAGCCAGCGCAGCGCGGACAACCCCGCCAGCAGGAACGCCACCGTAAGGCCGGAGGCGAGCAGCATGTGGCTCAGCCGGTAGGGCATCGACGGGTTGAAGACGATCGCCAGCCAGTCGGTCGCGTGCGCCACCCCATCGCGCATCTCGAAGCCGACCGGCGTGTGCATCCAGCTGTTCAGCACCAGGATCCAGAAGGCCGACAGCGTGGTGCCCAGCGCCACCAGGAAGGTCGCGATGGTGTGCAGCCAGGACGGCACCTTGCGGAAGCCGAACAGCATGATCCCGATAAACACCGCCTCCAGGAAGAACGCCGTCAGAACCTCGTAGGCGAGCAGAGGCCCCGCAATGTTGCCCACCGTCTCCATGTAGCCCGGCCAGTTGGTGCCGAACTGGAAGGACATGGTGATCCCGGAAACCACTCCCATGGCGAACGACAGCGCGAACACCTTCACGAACAGGAAGTAGGCGTCCATCCACTTCTGCTGCCCCGTGCGCGCGTAGGCCAGCTTGAAGCCCAGCAGCACCCAGCCGAGCGCGATCGTGATCGTGGGAAACAGGATGTGGAAGGAGATGTTCGCGGCGAACTGGATGCGCGCGAGCAGGGTCGGATCGAGGTCCATGACGCCGGTGTCCTAGGCGGTGGTGGCAGACCGTTTCGCGATAGAAAATATGAAGCGGTGGCGACCCTTGGAGGCGCCATATCGCCGCAGGGTCAACGACGTTGGGACATCAAAGGTCGGCGAGTTCGATTGTATGCGATCCGCGCGGCTGTGTCTGGTCGGGGCGCGTGCCTACCTGTTGGACATCGGCATAGGGGTTAAAAACGGCAGGTTCCGCTCCAAGACCTGACGTGCGCCAACAGCACGTGACGTCCGCAAAGAGCCAAAGGACTAAACCGCGCGGTAGCCCAGGTGGGCAGTAGCGTTTTCTGGCGCAACGATACGCCTCGGTCGCTTAGGATCTGCGTTTCGCCGGCGGATGTCTTTGGTCCGCCATCGACGGAGGAGGCGCAATGCGTCGTTCTTCGCTCGAGCTCTCGGATATCCTCCACGCCCAGGGCGCCGCCTATCGTCAGGCCCACGCCGGCCGTCTCAGCCTCGGCCAGCTCAAGGTCATGGCCGCGATCGAGCAATGCCGCACGGCGGCCCTGGGTGGGCACGTCGCGGCCTGCCACGACTGCGGCCATACCCGGATCGCCTACAACTCCTGCCGCAACCGGCACTGTCCCGGCTGCCAGGGCGCGGCCGCCCACGCCTGGCTCGCCGCCCGGCAGGCCGACCTGCTCCCCCGCCCCGACGAGAAACCGCCGAACAGCGAGCCACCGTTCGCCAGCCCACCGCCGTGCCCGCACTGCGGTGGCATCATGGCCGTCATCGAGACCTTCCTGCCGGGTACGCAGCCCCGTGCACCGCCGTCCGGACACGTCATCGTGGCGATCGCCTCATGACCAGCCACCACCCCCACTCAGGTCCACCAGCATCTCCCGGTCTGTCCATCATGGCCAGTCGCGAGGGGCCGCGCGCCCACGGCCACCACCACCTCGTCTCCGACGGTATCGAACCAATGTTTCAACTCCGCCCAACCGGTTTCGGCCTCGGCAACGTCGCCGCGTCGTCTACCCAGGCCAATACCTAGCCCCCATGCGGCGCAATCACCGGAACAGCCCGAGGCTACTTTCTCCATAACCACCGGCCGGCACTACTCTTTACTCGGCCCGCGGTTTCCTCCCTTTTCCGGTGCCTCTTCGGCTCCCGAAGATTTTTTCGGCATGGACGGGCGAACAGAACGCGCAGTTTCCGTGGGGCTTACGCGTTCTGTTCTACCCGATTTCCACACTTACGGCAAACGGTTTGCCCTCCAGGGACGTGGGGCTGCTCGTTCTACTTGTTGCCGGAGCGGTACGTACAGCTGCCGGAGCGGTATTCCCAGCGGCCGTCGTTGCAACGGAAGCGCGCCGAACCGCCTACGCCACCCCGCCAATAGTTATGGGTGTCGTACACCACGCGCTCACCGTTATGACCTGTGTCTTGAACGCGCGCTGAGCACTCGTATCGATCCGTGATGCAGCGACGACGATTCTTTTCCCCATAGCAAGTAGTATAGCTGCTCCCCAGCCAGGACACGGCGCGACTGCCGCACGAGCTGTACTGCGAATCATCGTTCACGATCCGGGCGTAGCCACGGCTGTCGGCGATGTTGAGGTTAACAGAGGGCGAGCCCGCGTTGAGGTAGAAGGTATCGTTGCCTTCGTAGCTACCGTCCTCATTGATGCCCACATTGAAGCCGCGGGATGTGGCGTTCTCGCCGATACACCGCCGGGTGGCGCTGACGCCATTGTAGTCGTTGCTTTCGGCCGAGTCGTTGGTCGTCCAGAGGTTGAAGCAAACGCCGCCCTCGGCCCTGCGGTCGATGTCAATCGTGAAGGTGATCGAGGTGTTGTTCTCGGTGACGTTGCCGTAGTCGCGCACCCGCAGGTTCGGCTTGGGATCGTCCTCCAGAATCGTGCCGGTGGCGCTGGTCCGCGCCAGGCTGGCGTGCTGCACGCCGGAGAGGTCCAGGCGCAGGGCCTCGTTACCCTCGTAGGTGTTGTCGTCGCTGGTCGCG
>NZ_NRRL01000193.1 GCF_016583645.1 Rhodovibrio sodomensis
CCGCGCCTTGGGGAGAGGGGCCATATCTCCGCATCGGGTTCGGTGTTCGGACCCTAGCCGCTTGCCTGGCTCACCTCTCCCCCTGCCGCGGTTTCCGGCCTACCGCGGCTACTCGGCAACATAAAAGCCGCTTGGCGGCGTCGGCGACGTCGCGGGTCATCTGGATGTCGGCCTTGCTGGGCGTGGGGTCGCCCGAGGGGTGGTTGTGCACCAGGATCAGCGCGCTGGCGCCGAGATCGAGGGCGCGCTTGACGACTTCGCGGGGATAGACGGGCGTGTGGTCGACCGTGCCCTTGGCCTGCGCCTCGTCGGCGATCAGACGGTTGCGCCGGTCCAGGAATAACAGACGGAACTGCTCGACCTTCTGCTCCGCCATCTGGATCCGGACGTAGGACAGCAGCTTGTCCCAGGACGAGATCACCGGCCGCTCCATCGCCTGCTCGCGGGCCATCCGGGTGGCCGCCTCCCGGCTTGCCAACAGGCCGGCGACCGCGCCGTCGCCCATGCCCTTGACCGACTTCAGTTCGTCCGGCCGGGCGGCCAGCATCGCCGCCAGGCTGCCGAAGCGCGCCAGCAGTGCCTTGGCCAGCGGCTTGGTGTCGCCGCGCGGATTGCCAGCGAACAACAGCACCTCCAGCACCTCGTAGTCGGCGAGCGCGTCGCCGCCCTTGTCGATCAGCCGCTGGCGCAGGCGTTCGCGGTGGCCGTGGTAGTGCGGCTTGTCGGCTGCGGGGCGGGGCGCCTTGCCGGCGGGCTCGCTGTCCGCCGGGGCGCGCGCGTCCGTCCCCTCGCGTTTGGATCCGCGCGCGCTCATGACCGAAAGGCGACCCCGAAGGCGTGTGCCCGTAGGCGTGTGCCCGTAGGCGTGTGCCCGTAGGCGTGTGGTGGACGGCTCGCCTAATCTTCGATGGTGTAGGGCGGTTTGTCCAAGCCTTTCGGGGAATAGGTGAACACCTCGCAGCCGTCCCTGGTCACACCGATCGAGTGCTCGAACTGCGCCGACAGGGACTTGTCGCGCGTGACCGCGGTCCAGCCGTCCTCCAGCACCTTCACGTCCGGCTTGCCGGCGTTGATCATCGGCTCGATCGTGAAGATCATCCCCTCGCGCAGGGGCATGCCGGTGCCGGGCTCGCCGTAGTGCAGCACGGTGGGGGCGGCGTGGAACACTTGGCCAAGGCCGTGGCCGCAAAAGTCGCGCACGACCGAGAAGCGGTTCGCCTCCGCATGGCTCTGGATGGCGTGGCCGATGTCGCCCAGCGTCGCCCCCGGCTTGACCGCGTCGATCGACCGCATCAGGCATTCGTAGGTGACGTCGCACAGGCGCCGCGCCTTCACCGGCGGGTCGCCGGCCCAGAACATCCGGCTGGTGTCGCCGTGCCAGCCGTCCAGGATCACGGTGATGTCGATGTTCAGGATGTCGCCGCGGGCGAGCTTCTTCTTGTCGTTCGGGATGCCGTGGCAGATCACCCGGTTGACCGACGTGCAGGTCGCCTTGGGAAAGCCGCGGTAGTTCAGCGGCGCGGGCGTTGCGCCGTGGTCGTTGATGAACTCGTGGCACAGCCGGTCGAGCTCGCCCGTGCTTACCCCCGGCTCGACGTGCGCAGCGACCATGTCGAGCGTCGCGGCGGCCAGCCGGCCGGCCTTGCGCATGCCCTCGAACGCCTCCTCCCCGTGCAGCGGCACCCGCCGCTTGTCGTCGGCCATCACGGATGCGGGTTCGTCTCGGCTCATCGTGGCACTCGCGCTGGGCTGCGGGTTACTTTCGCTGCGGACGCGTGGCAGGCGCGCCGGTACGCCATGGTTGGCGCTTGCGCGCGCACGGGTAAGTGCGCGACCTTGACCGGACATAGCGATGCAGACGCGCGCGAACAAGCGCGAATGCCGGGTGGGTGGCCTGAAGCGCGTCGCCGCACGTCGGTGCGCCGCCCGCGATCGCGCGCCAGACGCACCGCCTGACACGACGCGCCGACTGACACGACGCGCCGCCTGACCCCCGAGCCGCCCGACCCGCGAACCGTCCGAATAAGGAGTCTCCATGACGCCTCGCCGTGCCGCCTGGTCCCGATCGCTGCTGGCCGTCGCGCTCGTCCTCGGGCTCGCCGGCTGTTCCGGCGGAGCCGGCGACCCGTTCAACTTCGGCCCCGTGTTCTCCAGCCCGACCGGCCCGCAGGAGCGGGGCGTCTGGCTGAAACAAGGGGCGGGCCCGCAAGCGCGCCGTGCCGCGATCTCGGAGTGCCGCACGATCGCGCGCGCGCAGATCGAGCGCGACCGCCGGATCGACCGGGACCAGCGCGTCGGCTCCGCCACCGTTGGGGTCGACCAGCCGGCCGAGGACCTGACCCGCCAGCTGCGCGACTACAGCCAGGACAAGCGGCAGCAGCGGCTGTTCCAGACCTGCATGCGCAATAAGGGCTGGCGGCTGGACTGACCTGCGCCGGGCCCGTGAACCGGGGCACGCGCAGGGCGGAATCGCTCAAGATCGGACCGACCTTTCGCGTGGATTTCGCCCGGCCTTCTTCAAGACGAGGCAGGGCCGCGCGGAAGCTGAGTAAACCCTTTGCGATCTGGCTCTGACTCTCTGATGAAAGCGCAAGAGTCAGCTGAAAGGTGAGCCCACCTTGCAGCTTCTTGCCCGAGCCGAGGATACCCGCATGACGCCGCCCGCAAGCGGTTCGGACACCGTCACCGCCGCTCTGCTGATCATCGGCGACGAGATTCTGTCCGGGCGTACCCACGACAAGAACCTGCCTTACCTGGGCCGCCGGCTGAACGAGCTGGGCGTCCGGCTGGCCGAGGTACGCGTGGTCGCCGACGACCGCGCGGCGATCGTCGAGGCGGTGAACGCGATGCGCGCGCGCCATCAGTACCTGTTCACCACCGGCGGGATCGGCCCGACGCACGACGACATCACCGCCGACTGCATCGCCGAGGCGCTGGATCGCAAGCTGATCGAGAACCCGCAGGCGCGCGCGGTCCTGGATGCCCGCTACGGCCCCGAGGGGCTGACGCCGGGGCGCCTGCGCATGGCGCGCACGCCCGAGGGGGCGGAGATCGTCGAGAACCCGGTCAGCAAGGTCCCCGGCTTCAAGATCGGCAACGTCTACGTCCTGGCCGGGATTCCGGAGGTCATGCAGGGGATGTTCGAATCGCTGAGCCACGAGCTGGTCGGCGGGCCGCCGCTGTTGAGCGCGACCGTGGTTGCCGCCTTGCCGGAAGGCGACCTGGCGCAGCCGCTGGGCGAGCTGCAGGCGCGCTTTCCGGACGTCGGCATGGGGTCCTACCCGTTCTTCGGCCAGCACCGCTACGGCGCCAGCCTGGTGCTGCGCGCGACCGACCGCGACCGCCTGCTGGCTGCCCGCGCCGAGCTGATCGAGATGGTGCGCGCGATGGGCGCCGAGCCCGAGATCGGCGACGATCCGGCGTAACCCCGCGCCTGCGCCGACTCGCCGCGCCCCGCTGCCGGCCCCACCTGACCGGCATGCGCAAGTGGTTCGCCCGGATGCTGCCGAAGGACCGCCCCGAGTACGCGGGCGTGCGCTTCCTGCTGCACCACGTGACCGGCGGGGTGATCGGCGCGGTCGCGTTCTTCGCCCTGATCCTCGCCTACGACCTCGCCCAGCTCCGCGAGCTGATCCTGAACACCCGCGACGGCTGGGTCGCCGGCGGGCTTCTGCTGTTCGGCCTGATCGTGACTTTCGGCTCGGTCGCGATGGCGGTGGCGGTGATGCTGCTCGGGAAGGACCGGAACTAGTCGGTGCACCGCGCGGCGGGTTCCGGACGGCCGAACGTTACGGCGTGGCCCCTGAATTCGCGTCTTCGGGCCACGATTCGTCGCTAAGTTTACGCCAGTTTAATTTCGAAACCCGAGTGTCGGGACGAGCATTTCCGCGGAGTTAGGTGTATGTGCCCCGCTGCATATCCGGATGACGAGCAGGCGCGCCTGCAGGCGCTGCGCGCGCACATCGATCCGGCGGACTTTAAAGACGACGGGCTGCAGGCGGTTGCCGAGATGGCCGCGCGGGTGGTCGGGGTGCCGATCGCGCTGGTCAGCGTGTTGGAGGAACACGCGCAGCTGTTCGCCGGCTGTGTCGGCCTGGACGGCATCGACGGGACCGGCCGCGACGCCGCCTTTTGCGCCTATACCATCCTCGAAGATGGCGTTCTCGAGGTTCCAGACGCCCGCGCGGATCCCCGGTTCGCGGACAATCCGCTGGTGGTCGGGCCGCCCTATGCCCGCTTTTACGCGGGCGTTCCGCTGGAAAGCGAGGACGGCTATCGGATCGGCACGCTATGCCTGATCGATGCGGTGCCGCGCCGGCTCGACGCGGCGCAGCGCGCGCAGTTGGTCGACATGGCGCGCATGGCCGGCCGGCTGCTGCGCAAGCTGCGCCAGCTGCGCGAGGCCAACGCCAGCCTTGAGACCGCGCTGGAGGACGCGCAGCAGGCCGACCGCGCCCGGCGCACCTTTTTCGCCAGCATCAGCCACGAGTTGCGGACGCCGCTCAACGCCGTGATCGGGTTTGCCCAGGTGCTCGAGAAGCAGACCTACGGCCCGATGCCGGATCCGCGCTGCGTCGACTACGCCCGCGACATCCGGCAGAGCGGGGAACATCTGCTGGCGCTGATCAACGACATCCTGGACATCAGTCGCTTGGAATCCGGCCAGCACACCCTCGACCCCGAGGAGCTCGACCTCGGCGATCAGGTTGACTGGACGCTCCGCATGCTGGAGCCGCTGTTGGAACAGCAAGGCGCCAGCATCGAGAAGGGCGACGGCGTGGCCGGGACCGCGCTGCTGTTCGACCGGCGCGCGCTGCGCCAGCTGCTGCTGAACCTGCTGTCGAACGCGGTCAAGTACGCCGGTCCGGCCGGCCCGATCCGCGTGTCCGCGGAGCGCACGGCGGAGGCGGTGCGGATCGCCGTCACCGACCGGGGCCCCGGCATGGACGCCGACACGGTCGGCGGCCTGTTCCAACCCTTCGCCCGCGCCCGCAACACGGCCCGCGGGACCGAGGGGACGGGCCTCGGCCTGTTGCTGTGCAAGCGATGGGATGGACGCCCCCTCCGGCGGCATCGGTGTGCCAGAATGGGTGCACTGAAAAACGCCATTCAAGGAGGAGGCATCCATGGCGAAGGTTACCATGATCGGGCTGGACTTGGCGAAGAATA
>NZ_NRRL01000194.1 GCF_016583645.1 Rhodovibrio sodomensis
AGGGCTAGACAATCCGCCACCCACGTCGGCTACGCTCGGCCCTGGCGAGATGCCGGCACACACCGAGGGCCCAAACGGCTAACGCTCTGAAGCCCCGGCGCTGTTGCAGACAACGGGTCCACCTCAGGGTGCGACTTGATCGTGATGGCGTCGCACGTGCCGGGAGTCCAGGAACACTTCTTCGAGTCCAATGCTGGCAAGGTCTCGCTGCATGCGGACGTTTCGGTGTTCGTCGTACGCTGACCGCGAACACCTTATAGAGACAATAGAGACAGCCGTGATGTCCCGCCCGCGAACGGGCGCAAGAATATAATCGAGGACAACCAGGGGAAAAGAGAACGAAAACTAACGGACAAGGAGGCAACATGAGCGACGATGCGCTCACGCCGGATGGAGACGCGGCCGTCGTCCAGACCAATTACATTGTCGGTCAGGACAACATCCAGAAGCAGTTCGGGTCTTTCGGGTTGGATATTCACAACCCCGTCTTCGTGATCTCCGGCCTGGTGATCTGCGCGGTCGTTTTTTACGCTCTTGCCCTGCCGGAGCAGGCAGAAGCGCTGTTCGGTTGGCTGCGCCCGGCGGTCACCTCGACGTTCGATTGGTTCTTTCTGCTGGCCGGCAACATCTTCGTGCTGGTCTGCCTGGGGCTCCTGGTTTCGCCGCTCGGACGGGTCCGGATCGGCGGCACCGAAGCGAAGCCAGAGTTCTCCTATCCTGGCTGGTTCGCCATGCTGTTCGCCGCCGGCATGGGCATCGGCCTGATGTTCTTCGGCGTGTCCGAGCCGATCTCGCATTTCAACTCCTCCTTCGCTGAGGGTGCGGGGTCGGCCGATAGCTGGGCGCCGCTCGGCGGCGCGGCCGGCGACGAGGAAGCGGCACGGCGTCTGGGCATGGCAGCAACGATCTTCCACTGGGGCCTGCACCCGTGGGCGATCTACGCTGTTGTCGCGCTGTCGCTCGCGCTCTTTGCCTATAACAAGGGCCTGCCGCTGTCGATGCGGTCGATCTTTCACCCGATCTTCGGCGACCGCGTCTGGGGCTGGACCGGTCATATCATCGACACGGTGGCGGTTTTCGCGACCCTGTTCGGCTTGGCCTGCTCGCTCGGCTTCGGCGCCGAGCAGGCGAACGCGGGGCTGGAGTACGTGTTCGGTATCCCCGTCTCGGACACATCGAAGGTGGTGTTGATCAGCGCGATCACCGCGGTGGCGCTGGTCTCTGTGATCGCGGGCGTCGAGGCGGGCGTGAAGCGTCTGTCCGAGATCAATATGGTGTTGGCGTTCGTGCTGCTGCTGTTCGTCATCGTGCTCGGCCCGAGCGTTGCGATCCTCACGGGCTTTTTCGACAACCTGATCGCCTACGGCGAGAACCTGCCGGCGCTCTCGATGCCGTTCGGCCGCGACGACGCGAACTTCTCGCAGGGCTGGACGTCCTTCTACTGGGCCTGGTGGATCTCCTGGTCGCCGTTTGTCGGCATGTTCATCGCACGCGTCAGCCGCGGCCGTACCGTGCGGGAGTTTATCTTCTGCGTGCTGCTGGTTCCGTCGATCGTCTCGGTGCTGTGGATGACCGCCTTCGGCGGCACCGCGATCAGCTTCGTCAACGCTGGCGTCTCCCAGATCGCCGACGCGCCGCTGGAACTCAAACTGTTCAGCATGCTGGAGCAGATGCCGCTGGCCGCGATCACCTCGTTCGTTGGCATCTTCCTTGTGATCGTGTTCTTTGTGACCTCCTCGGACTCCGGCTCGCTGGTGATCGACACGATCACTGCGGGCGGTAAGGTCGATGCGCCGAAGCCCCAGCGCGTGTTCTGGTGCATCTTCGAGGGTCTGGTCGCGATCGCCCTACTGCTGGGCGGCGGCTTGGGGGCTTTGCAAGCCGCCGCTGTATCGACCGGGCTACCGTTCGCCGTCGTGCTCATGGTCGCCTGTTACGCTCTCATCAAAGGGTTGATGCAGGAACCCAAGGCGAAGCCGCCAGTAGTGGCCGGGAAAAAAGCGGCATAGGCGTGCCAAGCGGACGGTCTGTCGCCGCGAGGTGAGGTCGGCGCCGCGTTTCCGCAGCTGCGGGCGCGGCACCTCACCATATCGATGGGTGTTGCTGTGCGCCTGCGCGCATTCCGAAGATCGCCCCGTGACACAACACCCTCGACACTGACGGTCACAGCGTGTCGATAGATCGGCGGTGAAAGGTGTTCATCGCCCGCTATGTCTTTTGGCAGGTCTTGTCCGAGGCCGTCGGGTCAGCGGCTCAAAAGCAGGACCGGCATCCCACACGGTCGTAATGGGGATGCCGGCCGGCTGCTGGGTTCGTCCAATTTCCGCCACCCTTCGCCGGGCGGCGCGTCTGGTCGCCCGCGTTAGCTGGCTGTTGTGCTGGATGTCGTGTCGCTCTTTCCCTTCGAAGAGCCAGAGCGCGCGCCGCTCTGGCGAACCTGACCAGAGCCGTTGGTCGTACCGGTCGCGGCCTCCCCTGCGCTCTGCAACGCCTTGGTCGCTTGGCCGGTCGCCTTCTCGCTTTGCTTAACGAGGGTCTGCATTCTGTCGCGCATCTCGTCTAAGTTCTCGGCCACGCGCTTGTTCAGCAGCTCCAGCGCGTCATTCTGCGACTTGGCACCCGTCTCAGCTAGTTCGCGCGCATGTTTGAGCGCGTTATCGACGGCCGACTTGGAGAGTTCGGTCTGCTTGGCAACGATCTCCTCATTGGAACCGGCTTGCTGAGCCTGCTGCATTGCCTGAGCGGCCCCGTCCATTGCCTTGCAGACGATTTCGGTCTGCTGGCGAGCCATCGCCTGGGCTCCTTCGAAGACGACCCGGTTAGCCTCCGCCAGCGCCTCGATGTTCTTGCGGTGCGCTTCCATCAGATCTTTGTTGTCCAGACCGGGCATCTGGAACTGATCCATGTATTTCTGTGGATCGAACACTTCGGTGAGGCTTTGATCCATAAACGGGTTACCGGTTTTGTTCGCCATGTTGCGTACCTCCCCGAGAACTATGCAGCGTTGTGCGCCGGAACCATACCGTCAAGATACTTTGCAGCGCAAACAATGCTGCTGTCAAATATGTAATTGCAGTACACACTTTCTTGAATTTTCGGTGAGGCGCGGCTCACGGAATACCTTTAACGTAGGATAAAAGGAACGCCAGCGACTTTTGGTGTGGCTCATGTTTAACGCTGCTTTCGGCGCGCTCAAGTCTCTGAGTATGGTGGGTTTTTACTGCGCTGCCCTTGGTGCTTCTTCGCAGTCATAATGATGGCTGCTTATGGCCCGCGCCTACCGGCGACGAACGAGTGATAGGAGTCCGGATCGCCATCGGTAACGGACTGTGAAGTCGAGTGCGCTTGGCGAGTTGACCGACAGCAGCCATCCATAGCTAGCATATCTACGAACGGGTCCGGCCCAGTCTGCCATGTCATCGACACCGAGACGTCAGTTCTCGCAACCGACCAAACACCAGCAATCGCACGCGCGTTACGTGTGAAGCCGCACACATCGGCGGTTTACACGCTCTCCCATCTTCCAGGGTGACAGCAATGCGGAGACGTGTCCTTAAACGGAACTTTTTACTTCGTTTTCCGGCGAAGTTTCTGAATGTGAACAACGAATCCGGCTGTCGGCGGCTCTGTGTACCCATGTAAATGGCGGGCCTTCATTCTTGACATCGTGCTCTAGGTAGGATTCGCATAAGCCATGTACATCGAGTCGGTCCCCAATCGCCAGTCGCCGCCCGCCGTTCTGCTGCGGGAAAGCCGCCGCGAGGGCGGCAAGATCAAAAAGCGCACCGTGGCCAATCTGAGCGATTGGCCGACGGACCTGGTCGAGGGCCTGCGCACCCTGCTCAAAGGTGGCGTCGCCGTGGAACGGGCGGAGCAGGCCCTGACCATCTCGCGCTCGCTGCCGCACGGCCACGTCGCCGCCGTGCTGGGTACGGCCGAGCGGCTGGGCCTGCCGAAACTGCTGCTCGGCCGGCGCAGCCGGCCGGCCGACGCGCGGTCGCGCGACCTGGTGCTGGCGATGATCGCCCAGCGGATCATCCAGCCGGGCTCCAAGCTCGCCACCGTGCGCGCCCTCAACGCTGAGACGGCCGCCTCCAGCCTGAACGGGCGCCTGGACCTGGGGGAGGTACGCGAGCACGAGATCTACGCCGCCCTAGACTGGCTGGTGGCGCGTCAGCCGCACATCGAGACCGCGCTCGCCAACCGGCATCTCAGCGAGGGGACGCTGACCCTGTACGACGTCAGCTCGTCCTACCTGGAAGGTCGTTGCTGCGAGCTGGCCCGGCACGGCTACAGCCGCGACCATCGCGCAGACCGGCCGCAGATCGTCTACGGTCTGCTCTGCGACCCCGATGGCGTGCCGATCGCGGTCGAGGTGTTCGAGGGCGATACCGCCGACCCCAACACCCTTACCAGCCAGATCGACAAGCTCAAGCGGCGCTTCGGCCTCAAGCGCGTGGTCCTGGTCGGCGACCGCGGGATGATCACCAGCGCGCGTATCCGCGAGGAGCTGGCGCCCGCCGGGCTGGACTGGATCACTGCCCTGCGCGCGCCTGCGATCCGCCAGCTCGTCGACGCCGGGCCGCTGCAGCTGTCGCTGTTCGACGACCGCGATCTGGCGGAGATCGCCGCCCCCGAACAGTTCCCCGGCGAGCGCCTGGTGGTCTGCCGCAACCCCGAGCTCGCCGACGAGCGGGGGCGCAAGCGCGAGGCCCTGCTGGCGGCGACCGAGCGCGCGCTGGACAAGGTCAAGAAGGCGGTCCGGCGCCAACGCGCGCCGCTGCGCGGCGAGGCCGAGATCGGCCAGGCGGTGGGGGCGGTGCTCGATCGGCACAAGATGGCCAAGCACGTCGAGATCACCATCACCGAGGACAGCTTCAGCTATCGGCGCAAGACCGACAGCATCGCCGCCGAGGCGCGCCTGGACGGCATCTACGTCGTGCGCACCAACGTGCCCGCCGAGACCCTGTCCGCCGA
>NZ_NRRL01000195.1 GCF_016583645.1 Rhodovibrio sodomensis
GCCCGGATCTCATCACCTGGTGCGCCGAGCGCGGCTGGTCATGGCGGTTGCGTCTGAAGGCGAGCCTGCTGGTGTACGATCGCAATGGGGGCGAAACCACGCTGGGCGCCTGTTTCGAGGACGGCAGCTGGATGCTGCCGGACGTGCGCCTGAGCGCCCGGCAGGTCCCGAGCCACGTCGCGATCCTGCACGAGCCTGACCATCCGGAGCCGTGGATCATCGCCTTATCGGAAAAGCCGAGCACGCCACGCGCCCTGGACTACGGCATGCGCTGGGGTATCGATATCGACCAGACATGGCGACTCTCAAGACTCAATGGTTGGGGAACGGTCGTCTTCGACCACCGGCGGTCGGCGATGCCAGGGAGCGGGCGTCGCGCGGATCGCCTTCAGGTTGGCGATCGTGGACGCGTCGGCATGGACCAGGTTGGCATAACCGCGGCCGACCGGTATGCGCCGGCTGCGCAGACGCCCTTGCTGGACCCAGCCGTATAACGTCGCCTCGGGCATCCCGATCTCGGCGGCCAGTTCGCGCACGGTCCATTCATCGGCTTCGCGCGGCAGATCCACAGGTGCGCGGCGGTAGCGAGGTTTGACGACACCGGTCTTGGATAACAGGCGGTAGACCATCTGCTCGTTGAAGGTCGTCCGACGCTTGGCCGGGCGCCAGCCCTCCGCGTTGAGGGTCTCGGCGACCTCGGTATAACTCCCGCCCGCGCGACGGAGATCGGCGGCTCGCTCCAGCAACTGGTTGTAGGTGGTGAGAGCGCTCAACTTGGCCACAGGCCGGATCAGGGTGTGAGCGGTTCGATGACCGCCGTGCCAGTGGCATTGAACACGAACCTGTTCACTATCGTCGACCACCTCGACCAGAACCCGCTCCAGCAGCATGCGCACGATGGTCTGGCGATCCGCCTGGGTGGTGGTCTCCGCCGCCCAGAGCCCTGGTAGATCGGTGGCCAGCTCCCGGAGTTGGGCGAGTTCCGCAGCGTCCGGAACGCTCGGCTGGTCACGCTGGAACTGCGCGTAGGCGTCGGCCAGCTTGGCCTCCTCGCCCAGCGCCTCTTCCCAGACGCGTTCCAGCGTCCCCGCGACGAGACGGTTGTCGGGATCAACCGCATCGTACTGACGCCGTGCGCGTTCGCTGGCGTAACGGGCGCGCTCAAGCCGCTGGCGCCAATGCCGGTCCAGTTCTGCCCGCTCTACTTCCAGGTTGCCCGCGACCGCGAGACTGGCCTCCAGGGCCGCCGGCTGTAGCGCCTGAAGCACCAGTTCCGCGACCAACGCGTCCACCGATGCCCCCATCAGAGACTGACAGACCGCCTCGCCGTAATCGCTGGCCATGCGGTCGCAGCTGTAGCGCAGCGCACCGCCGTTGTTGTTGTAATGCGCGTTCATGCGCAGGCCGCACCGTCCGCACACGAGGAGACCCGACAAAAGCGCCTGGCCGGCCCGCACCGGGCCCGTCCGATCAGCACGGTTCGCCGCGATCTGCGCCCGGTTGCGCTGGTAGTGCTCCAGGGTGATGTAAGCCGGCATGCGATCCAGGAGAAACACCTCGGCGTTTTCGGGCCTCGGGCTTCCGCGGCCTGTGCCCGGCCGGCCCGGCCGTTGTCGCCGGCGATCCACCTGACGGACACCATAGGCGTAAACCCCGGCATAGATCGGATTGACGAACAGGTTGTAAAGCGATGGACGGTTGGGGCGGTGCCACTCCAGGTCGCCTTTGCGCGGCCCCCAGCGTGCGCGCACCGGTAGCTGGATGTCGTGGGCGACTAGGTAGGTCAGCACGCCGTTCACCGTGCGGAACCGGTCGAACAGATTAAAGATCAGCCGGATCGTGGCCTGCGCCTGCGCGTCCGGATCCAGCGCCACCTCGCCCGAGGGGAGGCGGACGTAGCCCATGGGAACCGTTTTTCCCAACTCGCCGCGCTGGGCCTTGGCCCGGCGGCCGGCCTCCATCCGCGCCTTGATGATATGCAGTTCGGCTTCCGACATGGTGCCCTTCAGTCCGAGCAGCAGGCGATCGTTGTAGCTCGCAGGATCGTACACCCCGTCCACGTCGGCGATAAGCGTGTCGAACAGCGCGCAGATCTCCAGCAGCTGGTGCCAGTCGCGGCAGGACCGGGCGAGCCGGGACATCTCAATACCCAGCACAAGACCGACGTGATCCAGGCCGACCTCGGCAACCAGCCGCTGAAAACCGAGCCGGCCCTCGGCGCTCGACCCAGAACAGCCGAGATCGTCGTCGATCACGACGACCCGCTCGCGCGGCCAGCCGAACTGGACCGCGCGCTCAACCAGCGCGTACTGGAGACGGGTGGACTCCTGGTTGCGTTCCAGCTGCTGCATGGTGGACTGGCGGATGTAGACGATCGCCAGCCGGTCGCGGTGGCTGCGCTTGACCTTTTCCGGCATCGATAGCCGGCTCGACACGGCAGGGATCCCGCTCATCGCCGCTCCCCTCCGCAGTTGGACGATCGCGGAGCCGTCTCAGGGTCATGTCCGACAGGGTCTGAAGAAGAGCTTGCCGCCGCTCCACCGGGAGCCGCGTCCAGAGATCCGTCAGAACAGGATCCGTCTCGCTCATCGCGGTTTTCCAGCCACCGCGCAAGATCGCGCAGGGCATGATAACCGATTCTCGGGTAAGCCGAGTCCGGCGTCAAGTTATTAGAGGCATCTTGTATGGGGTATCGAGGCGATGTTCTCGGACTTGAAGAGGCGGGGGTTCGCCTTGGAAGATAGCCAGTTGCGGAAGGCCGACCGGATCGAACGGCTGCTCCTGGGGCTCGCGATCGCAATCTACTGGGCTGTCTCAACTGGCATGTGGGACTGCGAGACCAACCCGCTCGCCGCCGAGGCCAAGGCGCCGGATTGCCAGCCCGTCCGCTGCCTGCGCTCCCGCCTATCCTTCTTCACCCGTGGCCTACGAAGGTTGAAAACCTGCATCGCCAGCGCCCTTACGCCACCCCCGCTTTGGGGGGTCTGGAGAACTGACTCATGTTGAGCGCGCTGTCCGCTGTCACTTGACTTTCCGCCCGGGCACGGTTAGCTACCTCACAAGGTGCTATCCTGTCCTTCCATGAGGCGCCGGCCACCATTTCTCCAGCTAGCGCTTTCTCCCGATCGACGCACCCGGCGGTGCGTGCCCGCGGTCTCGCGTCCACGGCTCTGCAGCGGCCCGGCAGCGGCGTGACGCGGATCGCCGTTACGGACCCGCCGGACCCCGGGCGGCTCGGCAGGAATCCGCGGGCGGCCCGTGCGCGGGGCCGCCGCGTCAGCGATTCCGCGCGCCCGCACCCGCTTCATCAGCCCGACCACCACGAAGCCGACATGCATCTGCAAGACCTCAAGGACAAATCGCCTCAGGACCTGCTGGCCTACGCCGAGGAACTGGATATCGACAACGCCAGTTCGCTGCGCAAGCAGGACATGATGTTCGCCATCCTGAAGGAACTGGCGGACCAGGACGTGGTGATCCAGGGCGGCGGGGTGCTCGAGGTGATGCCGGACGGCTTCGGCTTCCTGCGTTCGCCGGAAGCGAACTACCTCGCCGGGCCGGACGATATCTACGTCTCGCCTAGCCAGGTAAAGCGCTACCAGCTGCGCACCGGCGACACGGTCGACGGGCAGATCCGGGCGCCGCGCAAGGGCGAACGCTATTTCGCCCTGAGCCGGGTCGAGAAGGTCAATTTCGAGGATCCGGACCGGCTGCGCCACCGGATCAACTTCGACAACCTGACCCCGCTCTATCCGGACCAGAAGATCCAGCTGGAGCTGGCCGATCCGTCGCGCAAGGAAATGACCGCGCGGGTGATCGATCTGGTCGCCCCGCTCGGCAAGGGGCAGCGCGCGCTGATCGTCTCGCCGCCGCGCACCGGCAAGACGATGATCCTGCAGAACCTCGCCCGGTCGTTCGAGCAGAATCACCCGGAATGCTACCTGATCGTGCTGCTGATCGACGAGCGGCCGGAAGAGGTCACCGACATGGACCGCACGGTCAACGGGGAGGTGATCTCCTCCACGTTCGACGAACCGGCCCAGCGACACGTCCAGGTCACCGAGATGGTGCTGGAGAAGGCCAAACGCCTGGTCGAGGGCGGCAAGGACGTGGTCGTCCTGCTGGATTCGATCACCCGCCTGGCACGGGCCTACAACACCACCGTGCCGTCGAGCGGCAAGGTGCTGACCGGCGGGGTCGACGCGAACGCGCTGCAGCGGCCCAAGCGTTTCTTCGGCGCCGCGCGGAACATCGAGGAGGGCGGCTCGCTGACCATCATCGGGACCGCGCTGGTCGACACCGGCAGCCGGATGGACGAGGTGATTTTCGAGGAGTTCAAGGGCACCGGCAACTGCGAGATCGTGCTCGACCGCAAGCTGGCCGACAAGCGCGTGTTCCCGGCGATCGACGCGGCCAAGTCCGGCACCCGCAAGGAAGAGCTGCTGGTCGACCAGGGCACGCTGTCGCGGATGTGGGTGCTGCGCCGGATCCTCAACCCGATGGGGACGACGGACGCGATGGAGTTCCTGCTCGAAAAGCTCCGCCGCACAAAGGACAACGCCGAGTTCTTCTCCAGCATGAACCAGTAGCCGCGTTTCACGTGAAACCGGCTTACAGCGGGCGGTTGTCCAGCCGTGCTACCACAGGTCGGTGTAGGTGGTGGCCCCGGCGAGGTCGGGGTCCAGTTGAGGCCCCTTCTTCCAGACCGCGGTGGCCACGACGGCTTGCACGCGAACGGCCTTGGTCGTGCCGGTCGGCTGGCCGTTCACCTGGGCAGCGCCGTATTTCTTGCCGGACTTATTGTGTTCTGCGTATGTTCTCTATATCTTGTGGCCATGTCGCGTGACCACCTAACGCTACAGGGCTTCCTGGATTTGGTGCCGGACGAAGACCATGCCGAGGCGTTGTTCCTGTCCGCCCGCTGGCCGGATGGACCGGTTTGCCGCTGGTGCGGCGCAGTCGGCAACGCGCGCCAGCTACCCGGACGCAAGATGCTGTTCCACTGCCGCGACTGCGGCCGGGCGACGTCGGCTCGCGCCGGCACGCCGATGGAGGCTTCGCATCTTCCGGTGCGGACATGGCTGACCGCGATGGTCCTGATGGCCTGCTCGTCCAAGGGCATTAGGCGTCCTTGTGGACGCCGAGCAGGGTGTCCCGCACGTCAACTCGGCTTCTGGCTCGGTCTCCAGTACCGCACGGCCTGGCACCTGTCGCACCGGATCCGCCGGATGGACAGCCCCTCGGCGCCGCGTCGCGGCGCCATGCAGGGGGACGATCCGGTCCTGCGCGGGGTGGTGGAGATGGACGAAACCTACGTTGGCGGCGACCCGCGCCCCCGGAACACCGGCGACGA
>NZ_NRRL01000196.1 GCF_016583645.1 Rhodovibrio sodomensis
CGCCCTCGCCCTGCTGGCCACGCCCTGGGACTTCCACGCCGATCCCGCCGCGCCCGCGTCGGGATCGGCGTGGAAGTCCCAGGGCGTGGCCAGCAGGGCGAGGGCGGTGACGTCGCGCCGCCGCCGCTCCGCCAGCGCCAGGGCGAGCAGGCCGCCCATGCAGTAGCCGATCACCGGCAGCGGGCGGCCGGCGGCGGCGCACGCGGCGTCGAGCGCGCGCTCCAGCCGGCCGGCGATGTAGTCGGTCAGGGAGAAGCCGCGTTCCTGCGCGCCCGGGCGGTCCCAGTCGACCAGCATCGGGCGGAAGCCGAGGCCGGCCAGGTGGCGCAGCAGCGACAACCCGGGCTTGAGGTCGAGGATGTAGGCCCGGTTGATCAGCGACGGCACGACCAGCAGCGGGGTGCCGTTGGGGTCGGCGGCTTCCGGGCACTGGCCGTAATCCAGCAGCCGGGTCGTGCCTTCCTGCCACAGGGCGGGCGGGTCGCTCAGCGCCCGGGAGTAGGCGTGGGCGCGATACGCCTGGATGCCGCGCAGCAGGTCAAGGTGGCGGCGGGTCGCCTCGCGCTGCAGGGCCAGCGCGAAGCGGCTAGGATCCGCGTTTGCGATTTCGCGGCGCAGACTTTCCCGTCTTTCCGCCCGACTGCTGTCCGCCGCCGTGTCCGGCTGCGCCGCGCCCGCCGGATCCTTCCAGGGCAGCCAGCCGCTCTTCCAGGCGGGCAAGGCGATCTGCGAACTTGTCCAGGTCCAGATCGCCGCCGCCAGGTGCGCCGGCAGCGGCCGCGGACCCAGACGCCGGCCGCGCTGCGCTGTTGGCGCTTCCTGCTGGTGCGCCGTGCCGTCCGTCCGGTCCGTGCCGTCGGTCTGCGTCGTTCCGCTCGGGCCCGTGCGGGTCCGGCCCTGGGTCCGGCTCTCCGTCCGGCTTTGGGCCCGGCTCCGCGACGTCCCCCCGGTCGCCCTGTCGGTCATCGGCGCTCCCCTGCGCCCCCGGTTGGCCGGCCTGCCCGGCGCCCGGCGGATCTGTGGTGCCGCCGTGCGGCGGTGGCCAGCCGGCGTGGTCCTGGCTGGGATGGCTCCAGCCCGGCGGCGGTCCCCAGCCGCCATGAGGTCCGGCCTGCGCGCCGGGGTGCGGCGGCGTCCAGCCCGCGCCCGGCCAGCCGGCGGCCGGTCCCTGCGGTTGGCCCCAGCCGGGCGGTGGGCCGCCCGGATAGGCTTGCGGGCCCCAACCCTGCGTCGGCCAGCCCTGCGCCGGCCAGCTTTGCGGCGGCCAACCCGGCGGCATGCCGCCCCCCGCGCCCGGCCAGCCGCCGGGCATCTGCTGCGCGCCCTGGGCGAGGGCGGTCATCATCGCCATCGGCCAGCCCCAGGCGGCGCCGGCCTGCTGCCCGGCCGTCTGCGCACCGGCCTTGGCGTTGGCCTGCAGGGTCTGCTGCCAGGCCTGCGCGGCCGCCCACGGGTTGGCGTTCCCCGTACCGTCTTGGGACGAGGTACCGTCTTGCGACGAGCTCTCCGCGTCCGGCGGCGCGAAGCCCATCAGGCGGAGCATTTGCTCGGTCGCCTCGGCCATCTCCGGGTCGTTGGCAAGCGCCGTCATCTGGTCTTGCCACAGGTCCAGGTAACGGCGCGCCAGTTCGTCGAGATCGTCCTGCTCCGCCATGGTTGCGGAGTATAACGAGGCGCCTGAAGGGTGACCAGCACCGGCGCGGCGCCGGGCTTCCGGGCGACGCCGCCGCCCGTTCACGGTTTAAGCGGGCCGGCGTTGACACCATATGTTCGGCAGGACTATCGAGAAGCCCAAACCGTTACACACCGGGGGCCGCGCCGCGCAAGATGCTTGCCGGCGGGCGCCAAGCATGAAAGCGATCACATGGCGCGCGACGACAAGACAAACGCCAGCGGCAACGGCGATCAGAAAAAGCCGGTGATCATCAAGAAGTACGCCAACCGCCGGCTCTACAATACGTCGACCAGCAGCTACGTGACGCTCGACCATCTCTGCCAGATGGTGAAGGACAACATCGACTTCGCGGTGTACGACGCGAAAACCGGCGACGACATCACCCGCTCGGTGCTGACCCAGATCATCGTCGAGGAGGAGAGCAAGGGCACCAACCTGCTGCCGATCAATTTTCTGCGCCAGCTGATCGGGTTCTACGGCGACAACATGCAGTCGGTGGTGCCGTCCTACCTCGAGCACATGATGCAGGCGTTCGCCGCCAACCAGGACCGCATGCGCGAGCAGATGCGCGAAACCATGAGCGGCATGTTCCCGTTCGGCGGCGACCTGCAGAAGCTGAGCGAGCAGAATGCCGCGCTGTTCGATAGCGCGCTGAAAATGTTCACGCCGTTCCAGGCCGGCCAGCAGCCGGGTGCCACCTCGGAAGGCGGCGAACCGGGCGAGCGCGGCCCGTCGGCCGGGACCGCCGGAACCGGCGGCCAGGAAGCCTCCGAGGAAACGCTGCAGCAGCTCAAGCAGCAGGTCGATCTGCTGCAGAAGCAGCTCGACGTGCTGACCCGCCAGCAGCAGGGCGGCGCCGGCGGCAACGGCGCGGCCGGCGGCGCCGGCTCCTCCGGCACAACCGGTTCGGGCAAGACCGGCAGTGCGGGCAGCCGCGCGGGCTCCCGCTCGTCGTAAGCGGCCGGCCGGACCGACCTATCCGGTCGTTGATGGTCGTGACGGCGCGCGCGGTTCGGACAAGATCGCGAACGGTTAACTCACCTTTCAGCGGCTTGCTTTAACGCGCGGCGTTCTTGGTCGGGAAGTCCCAGTCGGCGAGGTCGACCACCTTGGCCGGCGGCCTCTCCGGCCAGGGGGCGCCCAGCGATGGCCGGCCGAAGTGGTAGCCCTGCAGCAGTTCGGCCCCTTCGGCTGCCAGCACCCGCGCTTCTTCGGCCGTCTCCACGCATTCCGCCACGGTGACCAGGTTCAGCGAGCGGGCGAGCGCGATCAGGTTGCGCACGAACAGCTGGTTGTGCGGGTCCTCCGCGATGTCGCGGACGAACGAGCCGTCGATCTTCACGATATCGACCGTCAGGGCCTTGAGGTGGCGGAAGGTGGTGTAGCCGGCGCCGAAGTCGTCCAGCGCCACCCGGCAACCCAGATCCTGCGCGGCCGAGATGAAGCGCGCCGTCTCGTCGATGTCGTTGAGCGCGGCGGTCTCGGTGATCTCGATGATCATCCGCCGGGCCAGGTCGGCGCGGTCCTTCAGTTTGGCCACCAGGGCGCGCTGCCAGGACCGCTCGGTCGCGGTCAGGCCGGAGATGTTGATCGCCAGCGTGGCGTCCGGGTACTTGGAGAGTTCGTCCACCGCCAGATCGAGCACGCGCCGGTCGAGCGCGCGCATCAGCCCGATCTGTTCGATCACCGGCACGAATTTGCCCGCAGACACGACCTCGCCGTCCGGGCGGTGCAGGCGCAGCAGACATTCGTGGAACACCGGGGTATGGTCGCCGGCGGCGACGATCGGCTGGTAGGCGAACGCCAGCCGGCCTTCCTTCATCGCCTGCTGCACCTCGTCGCCGATCCCCATGGAGGCGCGGTAGGTCTCGCGCTGCGCCTCGGTCACCTCGTACAAGCCACAGCGGTTGCGCCCCTGCACCTTGGCCTGGCGCAGCGCGCCCTCGGCCTTGGCCATCGCGTCCAGGGCGGCGGTGGCCTGGTCGGGGAACATGCACACCCCGGCCGAGCCGGTGACCCGGACCGGGCCGGCGCCGGTCTCGACCGGCTTGCGGCGGATCTCGTGGACCACCCGTTCGGCCGCGCGCACCGCCGTCTTCTGGTCGACCCGGGCGAGCACCGCGCCGAACCGGTCGCCGGAGATCCGGCCGATCGTGTCGCTCGCGCGCAGGCATTCGTCCAGCCGCGAGCCGAGCTCGCACAGGACCCGGTCGCCGGCCTGATAGCCGTAGGCGCTGTTGATCATCGCCAGCTGGTCGATCCCGAACACCACGAACGCGCCGCCGTCGCCGGTGCGCAGCGCTTCGGCGACCGTCTTGTCCAGGTCGTCGCGCAACCGGACCTTGTTGTAGTGGCCGGTCAGTTCGTCGAAGTTGGCGAGATACTCCAGCCGCGCCTCACGCTCCTTGCGGTCGGTCACCAGGCGGAGCGTGCCCGACAGCTTGAGCACCGCGCCGCCGTGGCCGGCGTCGACGGCGCCGCGGTCGTGCACCCATTGGTATTGGCCGTCCTCGGTGCGGATCCGGTATTCGACATCGTAGGCGAGGCCGCGTTTCAGATGGTCGCTGAGCACCTTTTGCCGGCGCCGGACGTCGTCTGGATGAACGCAGCTTGCCAGCGCGTCGCCGGTGGCCGGAGGTCCGTTGCGGGGCGGCGCGAACATCGCGGCGGTGTCGCCCAGCCACGCGACGGTGTCGTCGGCCAGGTTCCATTCATAGACCACGTCGCCCGCAGCCTCGATCGCGGCGCGGAGCCGCGCGAGTTCAGCGGCATGGTCGGTCTGCCTGTACGGCGTGCGCACGTTGCCCTCCTAGCGGTGCGCGCCCTCTACTTGAAGGCGATCGCAAACCCAACTTTGGGCCGCGATTGTCGGGCGCGGACTCTTAAAAATCCATGAACTGCATTTTTGCTGTCTTTGCCGCAAGTGTGGGCTATTAACCTTAATTGGCCTTTTTAAGTATTTCCCCTGAACAGATTGAAAGGACGTGCGCCGCGATTCCACGCAAATTGAATTGATTTTTATGAAAATTGCCGACAAAATATTCGGCCCGAACGAGGTATGGGGAGTGCCGATGATCGCTCCGGGTGCGGGCTGGCCGGCGGGCGGCCCACGGTCGGGCGCCCCAGGCCCGAAGGGCGGGGGCTCGAGTGCCGGGGGCTCGAGTGCCGGGGGCTCGAGT
>NZ_NRRL01000197.1 GCF_016583645.1 Rhodovibrio sodomensis
GGTGAAGCTGGTCGGCTCGGTGCTCGACGCCGGCGCGGCGACGGCCGACACCACCGGCGGCAGCGGCGGGACACCCGGCGGCCAAGGCCGCCTGATCCTGGGCAGCAACACGCCGGGCGGCGGGCCGACGGTGGTTGGCGGCACGACCAGCACCTTCGTCGGCATCCGCGGCGACAATCCGTTCGTCAGCGGCACCGACGACACGCCGTATATCCCCGACCTGGTGGGCGGGGCCGACATGTTCGGCCTGCTCGACGGCATCGACGCCAACAACCCGGCGTTCGCGGCGCTGTTCGGCAGCGCGCCGAGCTCGGCCGTGGGGGCGCTGCTGCGCGTCGATGTCGGGCCGATCGGCTACGACGACGACTACTTCGGCTTCGACATGCTGTTGATGCTGAACCTGACCGGCGACGACCTGCTCGATCCGCTGCTGGGCGTCGATCCGACCGGAACCGATCCGGCGTTCGTCCAGTCGCTGCTTGCCGGCGGGTTCGGCACGCAGTCGCTGTTCGGCGGCACCGGCCCGACGCCGCTCGGGATGCTGGGCGGTTTCGATATCTACGCCACCCTGACCCCGGAGGGCAGCAGCATCTTCAACGCCTCCGTCCAGGGCGCGCGCAGCCTGAACGGGATCCCCCTGGCGAACGGCGACATCGCCTATCTGCAGCGTCGGAACCCGACCGCGATCCCGGTTCCGGCGACGTTCGCGCTGCTCCTGCTGGGCCTTGGCGCTCTGGCGCTGGGGAGCCGTGTCCGGCGGCCCGGCAGCCAGCCGTCCTGAGACTTGCGACCGGTGTGCTAGGGGCCGGTGGCGGGCGTCGGGCGGCCCGCCACCGGTCCTGGGTGCCGCGCGCGGGTGGGCCTGGGATCACGCAGTCCTCGGCCCACCCGGCAACCTGCTGTAGGCTGCCATCGGACGCTGGACGCCCGACCCGTGCCGGGCACCGGACCTTCCTGCTGCGCCGCGTCCGCCCGTCGCCCCGGAACCCGCCTGAAAGCCGTGCCCAGATGACCCGACAGCCCGCGGCGCAGAGCGCGCCCATCACCGCGAGCCTGACCGTCGTGGCGCTGTGCGCGTTCGCCGGCAATTCGCTGCTGTGCCGGCTGGCGCTGGCCGAGGGGACGATCGGCGCCGGGGCGTTCACCAGCGTGCGGGTGGCGACCGGCGCCCTGACCCTGGCGGCGATCTTGGCGCTCAGCGGGCAGCGGCTGCGCCTGGGGGCGGTCGATCCGCGCGCGGCCGGCGCGCTGCTGGTCTACATGGTCGGCTTTTCGTTCGCCTACCTGCAGCTCCACGCCGGCACCGGCGCGCTGCTGCTGTTCGGCACGGTCCAGGTCACGATGCTGGGCGCGGCCCTGCTGCAGGGCGAGCGGTTCCCGCGGCTCGCCTGGCTCGGCATGGCGCTGGCGGTCGCTGGCCTGGCGGTCCTGCTGTGGCCGGGCGCGGCGGCGCCGGACGCCGGCGCGGCGGTGATGATGGCCGCGGCTGGTGTTGGCTGGGGGCTCTATTCGCTGCGCGGCCGGCATGCGACGGCGCCGCTCGCGGCGACCGCGCGCAGCTTCGTCTGGGCCGCGCCGGCGGCCGTGGCGGTCGGTGCCGGGACGCTGCTCGGCAATGCGGAGATGACGCCCACCGCACCCGGCCTGTTGCTTGCGACCGCCTCCGGCGCGCTCGCCTCCGGGGCGGGCTACGTGATCTGGTACGCCGCGCTGCGCGGGCTCACCGCCGGCCGCGCCGCAAGCGCCCAGCTCGCCGTGCCGGCGATCGCCGCCCTGGCGGGCGCGGTGCTGCTGGCCGAGCCGATCACCTGGCGGCTCTTGCTGTCGGCCGCCCTCACGCTGTGCGGAATCGCGCTCGCCCTGCAGCGCCGTCGGGCGATGACCGGATGACCAATCGCCCGGCCGCCACGCGGCGCTTACACTGCCCTGGTATCAGAACAGGGAGGACGAAATGCACATCAAACACCTGGTTCGGCTGAGTGTCGCCGGCGCCGTGGCGGCGCTCGGGCTGGGCGCGTTCGCCGGCATGGCGGCGGCGCAGGAAGCGACCGTCAAGGTGACGCCGCTGGGCAGCCACGACGGTGAATTCTGCGCGCTCGACCGCGCGATGGTGTTCGAGGACCCGAACGGCACCCGGATCCTGTACGACGCCGGGCGTACGGTCGCCGGTCCCGACGATCCGCGGCTGGGCGAGATCGACATCGTGCTGGTGAGCCACATGCACGGTGACCACGTCGGCGACCGCCGGATCGCGGAACTCAACGCCGGCAGCTGCGGCAGTCCGGAGTTCCCGGTGTCGACGGTGCCGGCCACCAACACGGTGCAGATCGCCGCCGCCAAGGGCGCCACGATCGTCACCGGCAGCGAGATGCCCAAGTTCTTCGCCGGCAAGCTGGCAGCCGCCGGCGCGGATGCCGGCATGTCGCAGCTGGTGCGCTTCGGCGCGTCGCGCACGGTCGGCGGCGTCGCCATCACCACCGTGCCCGCCACCCATTCCAACGGCGTCTCGGGCGCGATGATCGGCGGCGAGCTCGGCCAGATGATGGACGACGCCGGCCTGACCGCCTACGCCGGCCCGCCGACCGGTTACGTCCTGACCTTCTCCAACGGCCTGGTGGTCTACCTGTCGGGCGATACCGGCACGACGGCCGAGCAGGACGTCGTGGTCGGGCGGCAGTATCAGCCCAAGCTCGCGGTGATGAACATCGGCGATACCTACACCACCGGCCCGGGCGAGGCGGCCTTCGTGATCAACCAGCTGATCAAGCCCGCCGCCGTGATCCCCTCGCACGCCAACGAACCGGCGACCGAGGGCGGGTCGGTGCGCGACGGCACCCGCACGGCGACCTTCATGGCGGCGAGCAAAGTGGCTACGCACCTGCCGCTGTCGGGGCGCACCATGGCGTTCGACCGTACCGGCGTCTGCGTCGCCGGCTGCTAGAGCACGATGCTGAAAGGTAGAACCACCTTTCACCATCTTGCTCTAACCGCGAACGGACCTCTAACCGCGGACGAACACGGGGCGCCCCGGCCGACATCTCTGTGCGTCGACCGGGGCGCTCACGACCCGCGCCGCGTGTCGCACGCGCTGCTGCTTGTCGCGGCTACGGCGGTCGGCGTCCGATCCGGCGCTCCGGACGCTCAGACACCGTCGCGCGGGATCGCCTCCGCCCAGGTGTAGCGGGCGACCTCGACCCCGCCTTCCCAGGCGATCAGTTCCGCCGACAGGTGGAAGCTGGTCGCGTCCGCGCGCATGGTCGTGCGGCTTTCCGTGCGCACCTGCCAGTCGCCGCGGCCGAGTTCGTGCACCCACGACGTCTCAGCGTGCGCGCTCAACGGATCTTCCGGGTGCACGGTCATGACGTGCTCGCCCCAGCTGTCGAACAGCAGACCGTGTTCGTTGAACCGCTTGCCGCCGTAGTCGTCGCGGAAGCTGACCCGGGTCGCCCCATCCTCCAGCGTGCGCTCCTCGACCAGGATGTCGCACTCCCCGCTGCGGAAGTCGAGCGAGGCGCCCGGCGGCGCGCCCTCCGCCGGCTCGAACGCCCACTCCGGGGCGCCGTCGCCCGGGTCCCGCACCGGCAGCAGCAGCCGGGCCTCGGGCGCGACCACCTGCAGCGTGGCCGCCTCCGGCGACGGCCACAGCGTTGGCCAGTAGGCGGTCGACAGCGCCAGCCGCAGGCGCTGGCCCGGCAGCACCGCGTGGGCACAGTCGTTGAGCGGGATGCGCACGCGCACCGGCTCGCCGACCGGCAGCGGTTCCGGCGTCTCGTGACCGTTCCGGTGGGTCAGGTTGAGCGCGCCCCAGGTGACCCGACGGGACTCCCCGCCCGGCCCGACGTCGCACAGCCGGGCGATCAGGTTCGCCTGCGGCCGGTCGCTGATCACCGTCAGCTCCAACACCGGCGTGCCCAGCAGCTCCAGCCGGTCGTCGCGAGCCGGCAGGTCGAAGCACAGCGCCTTCGCATCGTCGCCCGCCTGATCGCCCGGCCCGGTCGCGCCGATGCCAAGCGGCATGAACCGCCCGCTGGCAAGGCCGAGGTCCTGGGGCGAACGGACCGATTGGGTCGGCGCGCCGGGGTCCGGCGTCGGCCCCAGCGTGCCCGCGCCCAGGTAATACGGCGTGCGCGCGACCTCCGGCGGCGGCCACGCCCGGCTCGCGACCCAGCGGCCGGCGACCGGGGGAAAGTCGGGATCGGGCGTCTGGCTTTCGCTCAGATGGCAGCGCATCGCGGGGTCGGCCTCGACGCCGGTCGCCTGCCCCTTCAGCCAGCGGCCGAACCAGCGGCGCGCCTCCTGCAGGAAGCCGATCGTCGGCTCTGGCCGCGCGATATGCGGGTAGCGGTGCGCCCACGGGCCGACGATCCCCCTGGCCGGTCCGGGCAGGCGGGCGACCAGCCGGCCGACCGCGTTGGCATAGGCGTCGGCCCAGCCGTCGATCGCCAGCACCGGGATCCTAACCCGGCTGTAATCCTCGCAGATCGAGCCGTGGCGCCAATAGGCATCGCGCCGCTGATGGGTCAGCCAGATCGCGGCCAGGAACGGCATCTGGCGCAGCCGGTCGAACCAGGTCGTCCGCCAGCTGCCGCCGACCAGCGCGGGATCCGGCGGGCGCGAGCTCAGCCCCAGCATGACCGCGCCCCAGCCCAGGTTCTCGCCCAGCAGGCAGCCGCCGAAGTAGTGAAGGTGAGTCGCGCGGGGGAAGTCGCACCCCCGCGCGCTCGCAGAACCGGACGTGAGACTCTCGCCTCATCCGGCTCCCATTGCTCAGCCGTTACCCTGCAGGAGTGGCCAGTGAGCGAACAGGCGCGGGTTACGGCGCGAGATGCGCTCCACCCAGTGCCGTG
>NZ_NRRL01000198.1 GCF_016583645.1 Rhodovibrio sodomensis
CCCCATTCCCCCGCCCAGTCTCTTCGGCTAGCCTGCGGCCGGTTTCGCCGGCCCGCGCGCCGGGCGTGCCGGTTCAACAACACCAAACGGGGGAGCGAGCCTGCCATGATCTTCATGATCCGCTGCGTCGACAAGCCGGACAGCGCGGCGATCCGCCAGCAGACCCGCGAGGAGCATCTCGCCTACATCCGCGAGCATCTGCAGGACGTCTACTGCGCCGGCCCGCTGTTGGGCGAGGACGGACAGACGCCGGTCGGCTCGCTGCTGCTGATGGACTTCCCGACCCGCGCCTACGCCGAGGCGTTCGCCGAGGGCGATCCCTACAACCGCGCCGGGCTGTTCCAGGAGGTCGAGGTCAAGCCCTGGAAAGAGGTGTTTCCGTAACCCCCGAGGACCGAAAATCCCCGACCGGCCGAAGCGGGCGCTCGGGCCTACCAGCAAGCGGCGGAGCGAGATGGCGTACTGGCTGATGAAAAGCGAGCCCGGCACCTGGTCCTGGGACGACCAGGTGCGCGACGGCGTGGCCGAATGGGACGGCGTGCGCAACCACCAGGCCTCCAACAACCTGAAGGCGATGCGGGTGGGCGACCGCGCGTTTTTCTACCACTCGGTCAACGAGAAGCGGATCGTCGGCATCGTCGAGGTGGTCCGGGAGTACTACCCCGACCCGAGCGACCCGGCCGGCAAGTTCGGCATGGTCGACGTCAAGGCGGTCGAGCCGCTGCCCAATCCGGTCGGGCTGAAGGACATCAAGGCCGATCCGGACCTGCAGGACCTGCCGCTGATCAAGCAGTCGCGCCTGTCGGTGATGCCGATCGACGACGCCAGCTGGCAGCGGATCTGCCGCAAGGGCGGGCTGTAGCGCACCGGGCACGCGATTCCGGGCGTGTTGCCGCGCGGCCGCGCCTGAGGGCGGGCCGCGGGCTTGTGCCTGGGCGGGCCCGCGCGCCATACTCACCACCCAACGGGTTAACGCGCTGCTGCCCAAGACCGGCGTGCCACCGTCCCGCTGGTCGGACCGGTTGAATCGCGCGTCACGCTTCCAACGTAGCAGCCAAACGGCCATCAGGGCCGAACCGAACGCCGGACGGTGACTCCCGTCGATTGCGCCCGTGCTCGCGCCCATCCGGCGCAGTCGGGCGGCCCAGCACGCGGGCCGACGTGCCGTCCCAAGCGCGAACGACGACCCGCAAACGGGGAGGGAGGGCCTCATCATGAGTCAGGTCGAAACGTATCCGGTCCCGCAGCACATCGCGGACAGCGCGTGGATCGACGAGCCGACGTACAACAAGATGTATAAGCAGTCGATCGACGACCCGGAGAGCTTCTGGGCCGAGCACGGCAAGCGCATCCACTGGTTCAAGCCGTTCAGCAAGGTCAAGGACGTCCACTTCGGGGCGGACGACGTGCACATCCGCTGGTTCTACGACGGCACCACCAACGCCGCGTACAACTGCATCGACCAGCATCTGCCGCACAAGAAAGACGACACCGCGATCATCTTCGAGCCGGACGATCCGCGCGAGAACAGCCGGCACATCTCGTACGGCGAAATGCACGAGGAGGTCAGCCGGCTCGCCAACGGGCTGAAGCAGCTGGGCGTGCAAAAGGGCGACCGGGTCTCGATCTACATGCCGATGATCCCCGAGGCCGCGTTCGCCATGCTCGCCTGCGCGCGGATCGGCGCGGTGCACTCGGTGGTGTTCGGCGGCTTCTCCCCCGACAGCCTGGCAAGCCGGATCCAGGACGCCGAGGCCAAGGTGGTGATCACCGCCGACGAGGGGCTGCGCGGCGGCCGCAAGATCCCGCTGAAGCAGAACACCGACGAGGCGGTGGCGAACTGCCCGTCGGTCCAGGCGGTGATCACGGTCAAGCGCACCGGCGCCGGCATCCAGTGGCACGACGGCCGCGACCACTGGTACCACGAGGTGCTGGAAAACGCCTCCAACGACTGCCCGGCCGAGGAGATGGACGCGGAGGACCCGCTGTTCATCCTCTACACCTCCGGCTCGACCGGCAAGCCGAAGGGCGTGCTGCACACCACCGGCGGGTATCTGGTGCAGACCTCGATGACCCACCAGTACGTGTTCGACTACCACGACGGCGAGGTCTTCTGGTGCACCGCCGATGTCGGCTGGATCACCGGGCACAGCTACATCGTCTACGGTCCGCTGACCAACGGCGCGACCACCGTGATCTTCGAGGGCGTGCCGAACTACCCCAGCGCCAGCCGGCACTGGGAGGTGATCGACAAGCACAAGGTCAACATCTACTACACCGCGCCGACCGCGATCCGCGCCCTGATGCGCGAGGGCAACGGCCCGGTCGAGAAGACCAGCCGCGACTCGCTACGGATCCTCGGCACGGTCGGCGAGCCGATCAACCCGGAAGCCTGGCGCTGGTACCACGAGGTGGTCGGCAAGGGGAAATGCCCGATCGTCGATACCTGGTGGCAGACCGAGACCGGCGGCATCCTGATCACCCCGCTGCCGGGCGCCACGCCGATGAAGCCGGGTTCGGCGACCCTGCCGTTCTTCGGGGTCAAGCCGGTGCTGGTCGATAACGAGGGCAACCACGTCGAGGGCGCGACCCACGGCAACCTGTGCATCGCCGACAGCTGGCCCGGTCAGATGCGCACGATCCACGGCGACCACGAGCGGTTCGTGCAGACCTACTTCTCGATGTATCCGGGCCGCTACTTCACCGGCGACGGCGCGCGCCGGGACGAGGACGGCTACTACTGGATCACCGGCCGGGTCGACGACGTGCTCAACGTCTCCGGCCACCGCATGGGCACGGCGGAGATCGAGAGCGCGCTCGTCCTCCACGACAAGGTCGCCGAGGCGGCCGTGGTCGGCTACCCGCACGACCTCAAGGGTCAGGGCATCTACGCCTACGTGATCCTGAACGCGGGCGAGCAGGAGAGCGAGGCGTTGCGCAAGGAACTGGTCGACATCTGCAAGAAGGAGATCGGGCCAATCGCCAAGCCCGACCTGGTGCAGTTCGCCACCGGTCTGCCCAAGACCCGCTCGGGCAAGATCATGCGCCGGATCCTGCGCAAGATCGCCGAGGACGACTATTCCAGCCTGGGCGACACCTCGACGCTCGCCGACCCCGGCGTGGTCGACGAGCTGATCGAGAACCGCCAGAACCGCAGCCAGGCGGCGGAGTAACGCTCCGCCGCCCCTGCCGGGGCTGGAGACGGTTTACGAGCGGAGCCGGGCGCCTTCGGGTGCCCGGCTCTGTTCGTCTGTGGCGACGCGCTGATCGTGTGCGCACGCGCGAAACCGGGCGCGGGCCCCGCCCTCTCCCCTCAAGGGAGAGGGGATGACGGCTCCGCTCGGCGGCACGGCGTGTCGGGCGATTTCACGCGGCACAGCGCCGCTGCTCGAGCAAAGCCACAACGCGCTCCCGGTTGCCCATCACGACCCGCCAATAGGCCGGGGCGTTATCGGACCGGAAAACCTCAAGCGCCTTGTCCTAGGCCGCTAACGCCTCCGCGAGCCGGGCCGTCCCGTCTTCGCGCGCGCCCAGCGTCTAGAGAGCGGTGCCCAGGTTGGTCTGGGTCGCCGCCCAGGCGAGCGGCAGGCGCTCCCGGGTGTAGACCTCCAGGGCGGCGCGGTAGGCGTCGATGGCGTCTTCGAGTTCCTGGGATTGTCCGGATTGCTCGCCCAGCGTAGCGCACGTATTCGCATAGCTCACGATGATTGCGTCCAGTGGGGTGGTGTAACAGAGGCAGCCATCTGGATGTCGCCGCGGGTTGGGCGCGGCTACTCCGCGGCGAGCGCCGGGGGAGTGTTGGTGTCCTCAGGCTGGCATAGCGCCTGGAGCGTTTCCACCGGCATGTAGCGGCGGGTGACCGCCCAGTCCTCGTGCTGCTCCAGCAGCACGGCGCCGACCAGGCGCTCGACCGCCTCTTCGTTCGGAAAGATGCCGACCACGTTGGTCCGGCGCTTCACCTCCTTGTTTAGCCGTTCGAGCGTGTTCGTGCTGTGCAGCTTGGTGCGCAGCTCCTTTGGGAACTGCATGAACGCGAGCACGTCGTGCTCGGCAGCGTCCATCAGTTCGGCGGCTTTGTCGAACTGCGGTCGCAGGCGGTCGGCCACCTCCCGCCATTGGCGGTGCGCATCCTCCGGCGTCTCCTGGGTGAACGCAGTCTTGACCATGGCCGACACCATGGACTTCTGCGCCTTCGGCACGCGAGCCAGCACATTGCGCATGAAGTGCACCCGACAGCGCTGCGTCGTGGCGCCGAGGACCTTCTCCACGGCGCCCTTCAGGCCCTGGTGCTCGTCGGCGACGACGAGCTGGACGCCGCGCAGCCCACGACCTGTCAGCTCGCGCAGGAACTCGGTCCAGAAGGTTTCGGCCTCCGACAGGCCGATCTTCATGCCCAGCACCTCGCGCCGGCCGTCGGTGTTGACGCCCACTGCCATGATCACCGCCAGCGACACGATGCGCTGGTTGCGCCGGGCTTTGACGTAGGTCGCGTCGAGCCAGACGAACGGCCAGTCGCCTTCGAGCGGGCGGTTCAGGAACGCCTGGACGCGCTCGTCGATCTCCTTGCACAGCCGCGAGACCTCCGACTTCGAGACGCCGGTGCCGCCCATCGCGTGCACTAGGTCGTCGACGGCGCGGGTGGAGATCCCGTGGACGTAGGCTTCCTGGATCACGGCGACCAGCGCCTTTTCCGTGGCGCGCCGCGGTTCCAGGAAGCTCGGGAAGTAGGAGCCCTGGCGGAGCTTGG
>NZ_NRRL01000199.1 GCF_016583645.1 Rhodovibrio sodomensis
CCGCCAGCCGGCCGGGACCCAGCAATCTAACGACGCCGATCCGCCCTGACAACCCCTCGATCGCTGCCGATCGATCGGATCGCCCGAAGACGACCTCGGCCGCCGCGCCCGCCGAACGCCGCCGCGCCCCAAGAGCACCGCGCCGCCAGCGAGCGCGGTGTATAGACCCACCAACACCCCCATGACAAGACCTGATTTTGACGGATCCATCGCAACCGCGTTGCAGCAACGTGAAACCCAACCCCCAAACCGCCAACCACTGACACCTACAGCACGCCCAGGTCCCGCAGCGCGCGGACCATCCAGTCGGGCATGTCGGCGGCCGGGTCGGAGTCGGATGCGCCGACGTCGGCGGGGGCGTCGGCGGGGTCCAGGTAGCGCCAGCCCTGGAACGGGCGGTGCGGGGCCGCGGTGACCCGGATCAGCGCGGGCGCGAGTTCGATCACGCAGGCCCGCCGGCCTTGCGAATCGCGGATCTCCCGCAGGTCGTGAACCGGCTGGCGCGCGCGCATCCGGCCGTTCATGATCCAGTAGAGCGAACCGCCGTCCAGGATCTCCGGCGCGCGCTTGGGCACCTGGCGGGTGACGTGGCAGAGCACCCGGCGGCCGAGCTCCCGCTCGATCCGGTCGAGGCGCCGCGGCATCCAGGCTTCGAGCTGTTCGGGCGAGTCGACGCCGACGCAGAGCTTCTTCAGGTGCAGCGTCACGCCGCGCCCCCCGCCCCTTGCGCCGCCAGCGCCCGAGCGACCTTGGAGGCCGGTTCGCGGCCCAGCGCGGCCGAGATCTCCCGCCCGGCGGCGGCGACCGCGTCCAGGTCGACGCCGGTGTCGATGCCGAGGCCGTGCAGCATGTACAGCAGATCCTCGGTCGCCAGGTTGCCGCTCGCCCCCTTGGCGTAGGGGCAGCCGCCCAGGCCGGCGACCGCCGAATCGACGATTCGCACGCCGCGCTCCAGGCAGGCCAGCACGTTGGCGAGCGCCTGGCCGTAGGTGTCGTGGAAGTGCACCGCGAGCCGGTCGATCGCCACCTCGGCTGCCACCGTCTCCAGCATCTTCGCCGCCGCGTCCGGCGTGCCCACGCCGATCGTGTCGCCCAGCGAAATTTCGTCGCAGCCGAGCTCGGCCAGGTCGCGGGCGATGTTGGCGACGCGGTGGGGGGAGACCGCCCCCTCGTACGGACACCCGAGCACGCAGGAGACGTAGCCGCGCACCCGCAGGCCGCCGCGCTTGGCCGCCGCGATCACCGGGGCGAAGCGCCCCAGGCTCTCCTGGATGCCGCAGTTGATGTTGCGCTGGCTGAAGGTCTCCGAGGCCGCGCCGAACACCGCGATCTCAGCAGCCCCCGCCTCCCGCGCCCGCGCCAGCCCGGTGTCGTTGGGGACCAGCACGGGGAAGCGGGTCGGCCCGCCCCGCGGCAGCTGGGCCAGCACCTCGGCACTGCCGGCCATCTGCGGCACCCACTTGGGCGAAACGAAGGCGCCGGCCTCGACCACCGGCAGGCCGGCGGCGGCGAGCGCGGTGATCAGCCGCACCCTGGCGGCGACCGGGAGCTCGCCGGATTCGTTCTGCAGGCCGTCGCGCGGGCCGACCTCGACGACCGTGACCCGGTCCGGCCGGCTCATGTCCTGGCCCCGTCAGCCGGGTCGCCGTCGGGCTCGAAGCGCAGCAGCTCGGTCCCTTCCGACACCTGGTCGCCGGCGGCGAAGTGCAGCTCGGCCACCGTGCCGTCGGCGGGCGCGCGGATCGCGTGCTCCATCTTCATCGCCTCCAGCACCATCAGGGTGGTGCCGCGCGTCACCTGCTGGCCGGCGTCGACCGCGACGGTGGCGATCCGGCCCGGCATCGGCGCGGTCAGGCTGCCGGCGGGCGCATCCGCGTCGCCCGCCCCGGCAAGCCGGCCGCGCCGGGACAGCCGCCAGGCGTGCGGGCCGAGCAGGACGGTCCGCAGCTCGCCGTCGCGCAGCACGCAGCCGGCGCGCTTGCGCCCGTCGACCTCGGCGCTGAGCTCGACGGTCCCGCCGGTCACCTGCGCCGACAGCACGCGCGCCGCCACCTCGCCCGCGGGCAGTGCCAGCAGCGCGCCGTCGCGGATGAAGGTCAGGCGCACGGCGTGCTCGACCTCGCCCTCCAGGAAGGTGAAGTCGAGGTGGCGGTCGTCGTTCAGCCGCCAGCCGTCGGCGGCGTGCCAGGGCGCGTGCGGGTCGGGCGCGGCCGCGGCCTCCAGCCGCACCGCGTGATCGCGCGCCTGCGCTTCCGCCAGCGCGGCCAGCGCCAGCGCGGCGTCGGGCAGCGCCGGGGGCGCCTGCAGCGTGTCGGCGTGGCGCGCGATGAAGCCGGTGTCGACCGGCCCGGCGCGCAGCTCCGGATGGTCGACCAGCCGGCACAGGAAGCCGAGGTTGGCAACGCAGCCGCCGACCTGGGTCGCCTCCAGCGCGCGCTTCAGCCGGCGCAGCGCAGCCGGACGGTCGGGGCCGTGGGCGATCACCTTCGCCAGCATCGGGTCGTAGTGCGGTGTGACCGTGTCGCCTTCGCGCACCCCGGTGTCGACCCGCACGCCCAGTACGCCATTGGGGGGCAGGCCGTCGGCCAAGCGCAGGCGGGTCAGCGGCCCGGTCGCCGGCAGAAAGTCGCGCGCCGGGTCCTCGGCGTAGAGCCGGACCTCGACCGCGTGGCCGTCGAGCGGGATCGCGTCCTGCGCCAGCGGCAGCGGCTCCCCGGCCGCCACCCGCAGCTGCCAGGCGACCAGGTCCTGACCGGTGATCGCCTCGGTCACCGGATGCTCGACCTGCAGGCGGGTGTTCATCTCCATGAAGTAGAAGGCTTCGGCCCCCGGCTCGCCTTCGGCGATGAACTCCACCGTGCCGGCGCCGACGTAGCCGATCGCCCGCGCCGCGGCGACCGCGGCCTGGCCCATCTCGGCGCGTTTTTCCGCCGTCATGCCGGGGGCGGGCGCCTCCTCCAGCACCTTCTGGTGGCGGCGCTGGGGGGAGCAGTCGCGCTCATGGAGATGCACGGCGTTGCCGTGGGTGTCGGCGAACACCTGCACCTCGATATGCCGGGGCTTTTGCAGGTAGCGCTCCAAGAGCACCCGGTCGTCGCCGAAGCTGGCCTTGGATTCGCGCTTGGCCGCGGCCAGCTGGTCGGCGAATTCGTCCGAGCGCTCGACCACGCGCATGCCCTTGCCGCCGCCGCCGGCCGACGCCTTGATCAGCAGCGGATAGCCGACCTGCGCCGCCTCCGCCGCCAGGCGCTCGGGGTCCTGGTCGTCGCCGTGGTAGCCGGGCACCAGCGGCACCCCGGCCTCCGCCATCCGCGCCTTGGCCGCGGCCTTGGAGCCCATCGCCCGGATCGCCGCCGGCGGCGGGCCGATCCAGGTCGCGCCGGCGGCTTCCACGGCTTGCGCGAAATCCGCGTTTTCCGCCAGGAAGCCGTAGCCGGGGTGGACGCTCTCGGCCCCCGAGACACGGATCGCATGCAGCAGCGCGTCGACGTTCAGGTAGCTCTCCGCGGCCGAGGCCGGGCCCAGGCGCACCGCGTCGTCGGCCAGCTGGACGTGCAGCGCGTCGCGGTCGGCATCGGAATAGACCGCGACCGTGCTGAGCCCCATCGCGCGAGCGGTGCGGACGATCCGGCAGGCGATCTCGCCGCGGTTGGCGATCAGGACGGAGGCGAGCATGGCGTCAATCGTCCTCTCGCCAGCTGGCCTTGCGCTTGTCCAGGAAGGCGGCGATGCCCTCCTGCCCTTCCGGGCTCGCGCGCAGGCGGGCAATACGCTTTGCGGCGTCTTCGTTCACGCTCTCGCCGGGGGCGGTCGCGCGCAGGCTGCGCAGGTGGGCCTTCGCCTCCACCTGCGCCGCAGGGCCGCCCTTCAGGACCTCCTGGACCAGTTCCTCGCCGCGGGTGCGCAGGTCGTGCCAGGCGGTCAGCACGTGCACCAGGCCCAGGCGGTGCGCCTCCTGGGCGGAGAAGCGCTCGGCGGTGAAGGTGTAGCGGCGCACCGCCCGCTCGCCCAGCGCCTGCAGCACGTAGGGCTGGATCACCGCCGGGATCAGCCCCAGGCGCACCTCGGAGAGCGCGAACACCGCGGATTCGCTGGCGACCACGATGTCGCAGCAGGCGACCAGGCCGAGCCCGCCGCCGATCGCCGGGCCCTGCACCAGCGCCATGGTCGGCTTGGAGAAGCTGTCCAGCGCCTCCATCAGGCCGGCGAGCGCGCGCGCGTCCGCCAGGTTCTCCTGCTCGCTCTTGTCCGCCATCGCCTGCATCCAGTTGAGGTCGCCGCCGGCGGAAAACGACTTGCCCTGCGCGGTCAGCAGCAGCATGCGCACCCGCGCGTCGTCGTCGTAGCCGCGCAGGCTGCTGGTCAGCTCGCCGATCAGCTCGGCGTTGAAGGCGTTGTGCTTGTCGGGCCGCGTGAGCGCGATGTGGACGACGCCGCGCTCGTCGATCTCCTCGAGGAAGAAGGGGCGTTCCATGCGGCGGGTCCTTTCGTGCTGGCGGGCGGTTGGGGGCGATGGTCGTTCGGGCGCGCG
>NZ_NRRL01000200.1 GCF_016583645.1 Rhodovibrio sodomensis
GACATCAGCGCCGATCCCACCGCCGGCGAGGCCCGGACACGGACTTATAGCCGGGCGGACCTGCGCAACTTCGTGATCGCCGCGGTGCAGATCGATCGGGTGCTGCGGCGGCAATCGCAGACGCGGCGCAGCGAGAACACTGGATCTTGGGCCACCGATCCAAGCGATCGCATCCGCACGATCATCGAGGCGACCCCACGTCTCGACCCGGCACGCTACCGCGCCATCAACGAGGCCGTGCGAACGGATCCGGTGCTGCGCAGCCGGCTTCGTCGGGTGATCCAGGATCTGCGCGCGGAAAAGCATGAAGCGCTTCGTCCGCTGACCGCGGATACCTTTTGAGTGGCAACCGGCCACCGCACACGCGTCCTCGCGGTCCATCAAAACCGGGTGAAACCCTGTTTCTCGTCACAGGCGTGGCCTGTATTGCCGAGCCTGGAAACAGCCGAGGGGGCACATCGTGGCGTCCAAGACACCGATCAACCTGGCATTGCAGGGCGGCGGCGCGCACGGCGCGTTCACCTGGGGCGTGCTCGACCGGATCCTGCAGGACGATCGGGTCCGGATCGCCGCCATCAGCGGCACGAGCGCCGGCGCGATGAACGCGGCGGCCGTCGCCGACGGCCTGACGCAGGGCGGCCGGGAGGCCGCGCGCCAGCGCCTCGAAGCCTTCTGGACCGGCATCTCGGAGATGGCCGGCGTCGGGCCATGGCTGCGCGGGCCCGTCGAACTGATGACCGGCAGCTGGAACCTGGACATGTCGCCGGCGTACTGGGCGCTCGATGCCGCCAAGCGCGCGTTTTCGCCCTACCAGTTCAATCCCATGGGCATGAACCCGATCCGGGACATCCTGGCGGATCAGATCGACTTCGAACGGGTGCGCAGCTGCGATCAGCTGCAGTTGTTCGTCTCGGCGACCAACGTCCGCACCGGCCGGATCCGGGTGTTCGACCGCGCGGAGCTGACGCCGGACACGGTCATGGCCTCCGCGGCGCTGCCGCAGGTCTATCAGGCCGTGGAAATCGACGGCGAGGCGTACTGGGACGGAGGGTTCATGGGCAATCCGGCGATCTTTCCGCTGATCTACGAAAGCGACTGTCCGGACGTAGTGATCGTGCAGATCAACCCGATCGAGCGCGAGCACGTGCCCACCACGCCGCACGAGATCGCCAACCGGATGAACGAGATCTCGTTCAACTCCTCGCTGCTGCGCGAGTTGCGGGCGATCTCGTTCGTCACCGACCTGGTTGACAAGGGCGAACTCGACGCCGGCAAGCACAAGCGGATCTTTCTGCACCGGGTCCCGCCGGCGAGCGCGATGCTCGAATATGGCGCCTCCTCGAAGTTCAACCCGGAGTTCGCGTTCCTGGCCCATCTGCGCGATCTCGGCCGGGCCTCCGCCGCGCACTGGCTGGACCAGACGGCCGACAAGCTGGGCCGGCAATCGACCATCGACTTCAAGATCTGATCAGAGGGAGGAATCATGCGGCTGAACGGCAAAACCGCGCTGGTGACCGGCGCGGCCGGTGGTATCGGCTACGACATCGCGGCCCGCTTCGCCGGCGAAGGTGCCCGCGTGGCGATCGCCGACATCGACGGCGACCGGGCGGTCCACGCAGCCGAGCAGATCCAGGGCGACGGCGGCGCCGCGATCGCGCTCGCGATGGACGTGACCGACCCTGACGCCGTTTCTGACGGTGTCGGGCAGGTCGCACGCGAGTTCGGCACGCTCGACATCGCCGTCTCCAACGCGGGCGTCCAGCACATCGAGAGCCTGGACGAGCTGGACTTCGAGAGCTGGCGCAAGGTCCTGGCGATCCATCTCGATGGCGCGTTCCTGCTGACCCGGCATGCCCTGCGGCAGATGTACACGCAGGGTGACGGGTGCCTGCTCTACATCGGCTCGGTCCATTCCAAAGTCGCCTCGCCGTTTAAGGGCCCGTACGTGTCGGCCAAGCACGGGCTGCTCGGGCTCTGCCGTACCGTCGCCGTGGAGGGGGCCAAGCACGGCGTGCGCGCCAACACCATCTGTCCCGGCTTCGTGCGCACGCCCCTGGTCGACAAGCAGATCCCGGAGCAGGCGGCCGAACTGGGGATCAGCGAGGATGCCGTGATCCGCGACGTGATGCTCAAGGACACGGTGGACGGTGAGTTCACCACCACCGCCGATGTCGCGGAGGTCGCCGTCGACCTGGCGGCGTTCCGGTCGAAGGCCCTGACCGGCCAGAGCGTCGTCGTTAGCCACGGCTGGCACATGGCGTAGACGCACGCCCGAGATCTCAGACCTCACGCACCCTCAGGACACTGATCCATGGCCTGCCGGCGATGGCTGTCGCTTGCGGTTCATACTGGAACGGTGCGGACGTCTCTGGCGACGGCCGGGGTCGTCGGACCCGCCTTGATCGCCATCAACCAGGGCGACCGCGTGCTGGCCGGGCACGGGGTCGACATGGTCAAGGCGGTCCTGACGGTCGTCGTGCCTTACCTGGTCGCGACCTATGGCGCGGTCGCTGCCCAACGGCGGCAGGAGCGTGAACGGGACGGGCCCAGCCAGCGTTAGCTCTCTCCGGTAAGCTTCACGGCCGAGAAACGCCGGCTAGGTCGCTGCGGCACGTTACCGCCCCATCAAACACCCAAGAGTGGAACGCATGACTGATACAACCATGACCCCCGACCTCTGCGTCATCGGCGCGGGCTCGGCTGGTCTGGCGACCGCCGCGGGCGCGCAACAGACGGGCGCCGACACCGTTCTGGTCGAGAAGAGCCGCATGGGCGGCGACTGCTTGAACACGGGCTGCGTGCCCTCGAAGGCGCTGCTCGCCGCCGGCAAGGCGGCCAAGATGGATCAGCTGGCAAGCAAGTACGGCGTCGGCTACGGCCCGCCACGGATCGCGTTTTCCGATGTGCACCGGCACGTCCACGACGTGATCGCCGGGATCGCCCCGCACGACAGCGTGGAACGCTTCGAGGGACTGGGGGTGCGCGTGGTGCAGGCGCACGGCGCGTTCACCAGTCCGCGCGAGCTTCATGCGGACGGCGTGCGCATTCGCCCGCGGCGCTTTGTCCTGGCGACCGGTTCCACGGCCGCCGTGCCGCCGATTCCGGGCCTGGCCGAGACGCCCTATCTGACCAACGAGACGGTGTTCGAGCTGACCGAGCTGCCCGAGCACCTAATCGTGGTGGGCGGCGGCCCGATCGGCAGCGAGCTTGGCCAGGCGTTCGCCCACCTGGGCTCCCGGGTCAGCCTGGTCGAGATGTCGGACCTGCTGCCGCGCGACGATCCCGAGCTTGTGGACGTGCTGCGTCGACAGCTGCTCGCCGACGGGGTGGGGTTGTACGAACGCAGCCGGGTTGCGGGCGTGGCGCCGCAGGGCAACGGGGTCGCGGTGGACGTCGAGCGCAACGGCGGCCGGGAGCGGATCGCCGGCAGCCACCTGCTGATCGCTGCCGGGCGCACCAGTGTGCTGGACGGCCTCGGCCTGGACGAAGCCGGGATTGAGCGGACGAACGGCAGATTGAAAGTGGACGCCCGCTTGCGCACGACGAACAAGCGCGTGTTCGCCGCCGGCGACGGCGCCGGTGGGCCGCAGTTCACCCATGTCGCCGGCTACCACGCCGGGATCGTGATCAAGAACGCGCTGTTCCGCATCCCCGCCAAGGCCGACCACGCCAGCGTGCCCGGCGTTACTTATACGACGCCGGAGCTTGCGCAGGTCGGCCTATCCGAAGCCCAAGCCCGAGAGGCTCACGGTGACCGGATCCGCGTGCTCACCTGGCCCTATGCCGACAACGACCGCGCCCGGGCGGAGCGGCTGACCGACGGGCGGATCAAGGCGGTCACGGACACCAGGGGCCGGGTGCTCGGCTGCGGCGTTGTGGGCGCGCACGCGGGCGAGGTGATCTACCCCTGGATCCTGGCAGTGCAGCGTAAGGAGAAGGTGGGTGGGATCGCGCAAATGATCGCCCCCTATCCAACCTTCGGCGAGGTCTCCAAGCGTGCGGCCGGCAGCTTCTACACGCCCAGCCTGTTCTCCGCGCGCACCCGCCGGATCGTCCGCCTGCTCGCCAAGCTGGGATGAAGCACTCTGCCGCCGACCATCGCATCTTTAGGCTTCATACCGTCGCCTTGACGATCGCCGCCGGAGCCGATGCAAGACATCCGGCTAGGCGTGAGCCGCCGTGCTATGTGCGGGTGCTACGTGCGGGCCCCGCAACGAAATCGTGATGGCGTCACCGATCTTCCGGTTTTGCGGGATCGATCACCATCTGGCTCTTTTTACAGTGGTGATATGTACTGCGTAAGAGGGTAGTCGGCATGCGTAAAATAACCGGACCGGCGGTGGTGGCGTCGCTCGCGCTGGTCCCGACAACGGGGGCGGCCGATCAGCCTGGTCAACTCACCCTCGGCCTGGGCGCGTTCGACGCGTTCGATACCGACGAGCTGTCGGCCGAGGGAATGGCGGAATACCGCTTTGGCGCCCGGATGTTCGAGGACAATTTTGGCCCGCGCTTCNCCCGTTCGAGCGTTGGTATCTCTGGCCGTCCGCAGGCATAGCTGGGTACAGCGAGGGCGACAGCCGGGACTTAGGCGGTGTTTTTCAGTTCCACCTTGGACTCGCCGCCGGCTATCGGATCACGGAACGCACCCGGATCGGGATCGCCTACCAGCACGTCTCGAACGCCGACATCCATGACCGGAACCCCGGGGCAGACTCCCTGTTTCTGACTGTGACCTTTGCGTTTTCCACGCTTGACTGAAAGCAACAAGATCCAGCTAAACGGCAGTCGGCAACGCTCGGGTTCGCGACCAATCGGAAAAGGAATAGACGGGGTCGTCTACCATGAATGCCACTGAACTGGACCGCGCTCGTGAGGCCCTCGCTCGGGTGCGACGGGCGATCGAACACGCCGCAGAGGCGGATACTTTCACCGGACCCGACCGTGTGGACCTGCGCCGGGCCGAAGCAGCCCTCGAGGCGATTATGCGGCGCCATGAAAGCTCGTCGACGGACACAGTCACGCATGGCTAGGTAACCGACGGCGCTGGAACTGCCTTGTATCGGCAAGGTCAAGCGAGGTCGATGACATCAAACAGGACCGGCCCGCGTTTGTCGCATAGCCAATGTGTCTTTCTTTCACGGTTTGAAGCGGTAGATGCCAAAATGGCTGTTCGCTTCGATGGCGAAGGTTCCGCAGGGGCACATTTCTCTTCGAGATCTGGTCGGCGACCGCCAAATCGTTGGTTGG
>NZ_NRRL01000201.1 GCF_016583645.1 Rhodovibrio sodomensis
TGGCCAAGGATGTCGAGGCAACCATCACCAGTGCGGTCGCGTGGGTGCTGATCGCCCACATCCGCCTGCTCACAAGGCGGCTCGCAAGACCTTGATACGAAACAACTCATTCCCGGCCAGACTCTAAACGGCCACTGGCGGTACAATAACCCAGTCTGACACTTTGCTTTAAGTAGATGTAGACTGCTTTGGGTCGTGGCCGGCTACAGAGCTGACCCAATACATCGGCTGCTGTCAGAGGTCGTCCGGCCGAAGAAACCGCTGCCTGGGTTCCGGATTGGAGAAAGCATGGCGGCCCCGCGTGAGGGGAGGAAAACGGGGCCGCCGGACGCGGACACAAACTCGGCGGGAGACCGAGCAGTATTAGGATGCCAGCCCCGCGTAAACGAGCCGTTAGCGACCTTCGCTGAAATTGCACACCCGGATATGATTACTATGCTGGGTTTATGCATTGGTCGGCCCCACGCACGTGCGAGGACCTCCTGGTCGAGGCTGAACGCTTGCTCGACGAAGAGCACGCGGCCCCGGCGCGTCTCATCTTCAACCGCGTCGCTGAGACCTGCATTTATGGTCGCCAGCCGTGCCCCGAGAACGGATCATGCCGTGCGGCGGCACAACGGCTCGCGCGCAGGCTGCACGATGCCAGCGAATGAACGGCTGGCGCGGGTAGCATAACACCGTCGATCGCAGGCAGCACATCCGTGCTCGTGGATCTGCCGTAAGGCCATGTCCCACAAGGTCTGTTCGATGCGGCCGTGATCCTGGAGGGCAGCCCACATCTCTCTCGGTGGCTCAAGACCGCGAAGGTACATCGCCGATCATCCGTTTCGTTTTTTGAACATACGTTCAAAGTCCAGGCTAAGATGATGGCGCATCCAACACCGATATCAACCTTTTGTTATCCACAACCGGGCGCCACGCGGTGCTGCCTGCCGGATATAAAGACCCCGCCGACGTCGCCGCCGGCGGGGCTCGCGCTAAGCCACTGAAGCGTCGCCCTCCAAGGCTGCCTCTCCTGGAGAGCCAGGAAAGAGAAGCAACACGCCCGCGATGTAGAGAGGCGGATGCACCGCGCAAGAGGGCCCGGGAGCGGCAGGCTTCCGGTCGGCGTGGTGGACGCCATCGCGTCGATGACGCCGGAGGCGCCTGCACAAGCCCAATAGAAGCGGTCCCGGCGCCGGGGGAGAACGCCGGGACCTTCGAGCCGCACGCGCGGACAGACAAGAGGGGGGAAGGTCTGTCGGGACGAGGGGGGTTAGCGCGCGGCTCAACCTTGATCGTATCCAGTGATGAGGCCGTGTGTTCAGCGTAGCGGTGTTCCGGCCCGCGGCCGCATGTCGTCGGCGTACAGGTCGATCTCCAGGCGATGCACCCCGCGCAGGCTGGTCTGGTCGTCGACGTCCGTAACGGCCGCGCCGTCTTTACGATCATAGGTTGGGGCGGACGCGCTTTCCGATGCAGCCGGCGCGGCCTTCGGCAGGCTCAGATCCAGGCCGCCGGCGCTCGTTGACGCCGTCGGCGACATGCTCGCGCTGGGCGCCGCAGCGAGTTGCAGGCCCTCTGGACCGGCCCCGTAGGCGTCCTCGGCGCCGACCAGAAGGCCGCCAAAGACGATGCCCGCGGCCAGAATAATGGCCTCGGCGGCGCGATCCTTGCGGTACGCGCGCCGTTCGGTGTTGATTGGGCGATGGGTCCGGGTCGTGTCGATGCGGGTCATGATGACCTCCCGCTGTTGCGTCGTTCGCCTGGGATCGAACGTGACGCATCGCGACACGGACCGATGTGCCTCGCATCACACTTCACGCGGGTGTTACAGATCGCGCGGTCCCGTGAGCCCAGCGATCGCGCAGGCGTCCGGGCAACGGGGGGCATCCGGGGCTGTTTATCGGCCCAACCTTTGCTGGTCCGATACCCTCGGTCCCAGGCACGATAGGAGGCGTCGCATGTTCGAACAGTGGCTGAAGTTCTGGCGACAATGGATGTTCTGGTGGCTGCCGGGCGGGGACGAACCGGAAAAGGACAGGCCGGCTCAGGATCGGAACCAGCGAACGTCAAGTACGGCATCCGAAACAGAGGCGGCCGACGTGGACGCGGTCGCGACCTGGCGACCGACCCGTGGTGAGCCCCCGGTAACGAAGCCGCAGGCGGACGATCTCACGGTGATCCGTGGGATCGGTCCGGCGATCGCCCGTAAGCTGGATGCTCTTGGTATCCGGAGCTTCTCGGACCTGGCGGAGGCGGACCCCGAGGATCTTGCGGCGAAGCTCGCCAGCCGGCCCGTGACGGCGTCTCGCGTGCAGGAATGGGTCACCGAGGCGAAGAAGCGGGTTTCGTGAGGCCCGACATCCGGGCGTCAAGAAACGAAACCATCGACAATACGGTCGCGGTTCTTTAGGTCGCCTATGACAACAATAAAGCGCACCACCTTTTCAGGACTAACAAAACCATGGCCGATCAACCGGACGTCGATACCTTCCCGGATGCGACCCTCATCGAGCTGACCGCCGGGGTTGTCCAGTCCTACCTCAACAACAACCAGATGCAGCCGGATCAGGTGCCGAACCTGATGCAGGAGGTCCACGACAAGTTTACGCAGCTTCAGGGCGGGACTGCCAGTGCAGAAGCATCGAGCACCGCGGAGGCCACCGGCCCGCAGCACGCGCCGCCGGTGAAGCCGAAGAACAGCGTCCGCAAGAACGACGTCGTCTGCCTGGAGTGCGGCAAGACCTACAAGACCCTGAAGCGCCACCTGCGCACCGAGCACGGCCTGGAAGAGAACGACTATAAGGCCCGTTGGGACTTGCCGGCCTCGATGAAGCTCGTGGCGAAGAGTTACAGCGAACAGCGCTCGCAGATGGCCAAGGACCTGGGCCTGGGCGAGAAGTCCGCCGGTCGAGGCCGCGGCCGAAAGAAAGCCTAGACCGCCCGAAAGAGAGCCCCGGCGCGAGGGGGCGACGCGCCGGGGCCAGGGTCACGGGACTGCCGGCGGGGCAATGACCGGCAGGGCACCGTGACGGACAGGGAGGCAAGGGGAGGCGAGGTTTCAGCGCCGACCGATGACCCGGAAGTACGCTTCCTCGAGGTAGCTGGGCGTCCAATCCTTCATGACGGCACCTCCGTTTCTGGCCTCCTGACAGCGATCCCGTCGCCGCCGTCTGTTTATGGAGATGCCATCGAGCTCGGCTTATCGCGTGTGGCGGCCGTCACACGTAACGCGGTCGTGAAGACCTCCCGCCGGCAACCGCCGAGCCCGGCGCTTCAGCCGGACCGGTCGTTCACGACGTCGTCGAGCTCCTCCTCGCTCACGCGCATGTACTGCATCGCGTAACTCGCGTTCCGGTGGCCGAGCTGACGCTGCACGGCGGCCACGTTGCCCGTTTTCTGGACGACGTGCCGGCCCATCGCGTGCCGGGCCGCGTGCGGCGACTTGCCCGCGACATCGGCCTTCACGGCGACCTCGTTCCAGGCCCGGTTCACGGCCACGGGGCTCAGGCGCCCCGAGCTGCGCGCGTTGTCGGCCGCCGGCAGCAGGAGCGCCGGCGATTGCAAAACTTCCGCATCCGCCGCGCGTTCGTGGTCGACGTAGTCCTGCGCCGCGCGCAGGCCCTCCCGGGAGATCTTGTAAGTGTGCTGGGCGCCGCCCTTCTCGCGCACGGTGATCCGGGCGCGAGTAGAGTCCACGTCCTCGACGTCGGCGTTGACGGCCGCCGCCCGGCGCATGCCGGTCTCGACCAGCAGGTAGACGATCGCGCGCGTACGCCAGGGCCGGTATCCCTTGCGCTGCGGCCGCTCGGCGGCGTCCCGGTAACGGTGCCGGTCGCGTGACCGCCCGCCCTGGCTGGGCAGCAGATCGGCGGCGTCGAGCAGGCGCCGGCGCTCGGAGGGCGTCAGGGCCCGGTCGACGGCGAGCGGCGGGGCGCCCATGGACACCTTGACCTTGTGCATCGGGTCGCCGAGCGGGAAGGGCGCGTGGCGGTTGATCCACTTCGACCAGGTCTTCAGGTGGGCGAGCACGCGGGCGATCGTGCGGTCGGCGTAGCGCCGGCGCCCGGTCCGATCGACCTCGTTGCGCAGCGCCTCGACGAAAGCCACTGACAGCCGCGGCGTCCACCGGCCGCGCGCGTCGCTCTTCTCCTCCAGACGCATGAAGGCGAGGAAGCGCTCCAGATCGCGCCGCTGGACCTTGCGCGAGCTCGCCGCGGTGGTCGCCTCGAGGGCAAGGTAGGCCTCGAGCCAGCGGGCCAGGCTGTCGGCCGGAACCTCCTCGGTGAGGACCAGGGCTGTTCAGTTTTTTTCATGAGCCGGCATAGTCGAAGAGTTTGTCGGGGTTGAGCGCGGTTGCGTAGCGCGCTTGAGCCACGTTGCGCACGCCGTTCGCCCGGAGGATGTTGAGCGCGAAGCTGCGGATACGAGTGAAGGGCCCGGGTTGGACACGGATCCGGCTGTGATCTTCGCCCAGG
>NZ_NRRL01000202.1 GCF_016583645.1 Rhodovibrio sodomensis
TGACGACCGCGTCCCAGGGCTTGCGACCGGCCTTGGACTTCCGCGCCTCCGACGGCCGGCGCCAGACAGCTTCCAGCTGAGGCCGGAAATCCGCCCAGGGCACGATCGCGTTCAGCTTCACCAGCGGCTCCGCCTTCGCGTCCAGCCCGGCGTAGCGCTTCGAGACGTCGAAGAAGCCCATCTGGCCCATCAGCACCTCCCACTCATCGCCCCTATATCGACGATTCTACCGGGATAACGCTGGATCGCGAGATTTTTCGAGGTGCCCATAAGATGGCATGCATGCTGTAAAGCGTCTCGACGGACAGATCGCGGTGTCGTCCCAGCATGCGCGGCTTCGCCTGAGACAAAAACCTCGAACTGTCGGGAGCCCTGGATACCTTGGACGATCCCGACGGGAATCCCTTCTGTCTCCAGTATTGGCCCCTGTTCTATATGTGCTTCCAGATAGCCGGCGATCGGAAAGCCGAGGGAGCGCTTAGCCGCTCCTGGTGTCGCCGCCAATGTCGCCCGCAGCGCATCAGCTAGCGCAACGCCCGAATCATCACAGACTGGATGGAAATCTTCGGGATTCGCCTGACCCGCAAAGCAGAGTGCCCCCATTGACCCGGGCGCAAAACGGCTCCCCTCCTCGTTTGTCCATGCTACGACCTCGATCGACCTCTGGGGACGAACATCGGCAGCCACGTAAGCCTCGACTACTTCAAGGCCTGCCAGCACGCCATAGATACCATCAAAGCGCCCACCGGCCGGCTGGCTGTCCATGTGGCTCCCAACCAGCAACGGGGGCAGGCCAGGGTCACGCCCCTCCAAACGCAGGAAAAGGTTCGCGATGGGATCCACCGCTTCCACCAGACCGATCTGGCGGCCCCATTTGATCAGGAGATCGCGTGCCTGAATGTCCTCGCCGGACAGGGCCTGCCGGTTTACGCCGCCGCCAGCTATCGCACCGATCTCCGCCATCTCCATGTGACGGCGCCAAAGGCGCTCGTCGCTCACCATGCTTGCGATCGCGCTCGCGGTATCTGACAGTCCTGCGGAATCATCAACCATGGGGATCACAGAGTTCCAATGGGCTCACAGTGCGAGATACTCATGCATGATGGTCTCCTTGTCGGTCGTCGCCGTATCGCCGCGATGGACGATGCCGCCTTTCTCAAGCACCAGGAACTGGTCCGCCATTCGGAAGACCATCGGCACGTTCTGCTCCACGATCACGATGGCCATCCCCTCCTGCTGATTGATCCGCCGCAGCGTGTCGGCAATCTGCGTGACCAGCGTGGGCATGATTCCGTCGGAGGGCTCATCCAGGAGCATCAGCCCCGGATCCGTCATCAAGCCACGCCCAATAGCGAGCATTTGCTGCTCACCGCCACTCATCGTACCGGCGGCCTGAGACATGCGTTCCTCTAGTCGCGGGAAGTAATCCAAGACCTCCCGCAGACGGTCGCGCTTCCGCGTGCCCGCTGCAATCCGCCCCATGGTGAGGTTCTCGCGAACGGTCAGTTGGGGAAAGATCCCGCGGCCCTGCACCACCGTGGTCAATCCCCCGCGAGCGCGCTGATGCGCTTGCTGGCGGGTCACGTCCGTGCCGTTGAGCCTGATTGTCCCCGTACTCGGTCGGATCAACCCTGCCAGCGTTCGGATCAGGGTGGTCTTGCCCATCCCGTTGCGCCCGAGGACAGCCAGGACTTCACCATCGTCCACGGACAACGTGACGTCGCGGAGCACCGTAATGTCGCCGTAACCGGCGTATAATCCGTTCGCCTCAAGCGTCACGCCTAACCTCTCCCATCTCAGGTCCCGAGGTACACATCGCGGACCCGTTGGTCGTTCGCGACGCTGTCAAACGAGCCCTCCGTAAGCACCTCGCCAAGATGCAGAACCATCACCGGAGCCTCGAGGTCGCGGATGAAGTCTATGTCGTGCTCGATCACGATCACGGACAGAGTGTGGTCTTTTGTGAGTTCCTTGATGAGGCTTGCGGTCGCCGCGGTCTCTTCCGCAGTCATCCCGGCCGTCGGCTCATCCAGTAGCAGGAGGTCGGCGTTGCGTCCGAGCAACAACCCGATTTCGAGCCACTGGCGTTGGCCGTGAGAAAGATGCTTACAGAGGGCATCTGGGCGATCTGCAAGGCGCACAGTCTCTAAGACCGACCGGATGCGCGCCGGGCGAGGGTCCGCCGCACGGTTCGTGCCGAGCACGGCAATCTCTAGGTTCTCGTAGACACTCAACTCATCAAAGACCGAGGGTGTCTGAAACTTACGCAGGATCCCACGTCGGGCGCGCTTAACCACGTCCATGCGCGTCACATCCTGGCCCTTATGGAAAATTTTTCCAGTAGTTGGTGGCAGGTGCCCAGAAATCATCGAAAGGAAGGTGGTCTTGCCAGCGCCATTCGGGCCGATGATGGCACGGATCGACCCGGCCTCCATGGAAAACGATACGTTCTCGTTGGCCTTGATGCCTGTGAACCGTTTGCTCAGTCCTTCAGCCCGGAGCACTTCACTCATTGGTCTGCCCCCGCTGCGCCGTCAGCAAGCGCACGCCATCGGATACAGCCCCGGCAAGGCCGCGTTTGAAGAAGACGATCACGATGATGAAAAGGACGCCGAGCATGAGCTGCCACGTATCTGGAGCGACCGCGCTAAGGTAGTTTGAAAGACTTGCCACAATGATCCCGCCTACCAGCGCTCCAAGCAGGGACAATCGCCCGCCGATGGCAACCCAGACCACGACCTCAGTCGAGAAAAGCACACCGCCAAGCGACGGCGAGACGAAGCTCGAATGCAGCGCGTAGAGCGCGCCCGCGAACCCGGCGACGGCCCCGGAAAGGGCGAAGGCAGCCGTCTTGTAGAACGGGACACCAAAGCCCAACGCGATCATGCGGTCTTCGTTTTCCCGCACGCCGACCAGGACCTTGCCGAACCGTGCGGCCATCAACCATCTGACGATAAAATAAGCCAGGGCCACGAGCGGAAGCACCACGTAGTACATGACGTAGTCGCCGCCAAGCGACAGACTTCCTATCGGTCCAAACGGCAGCTCTGGGCGGTTCACGTACATGCCGTTCCATCCGCCCGTTATCTGCGACTGACTGACGGCAATTTGCTCGGCCATGATCGACAGGGCGAGCGTCACGAGTACGAAGTACGTCGCTCGAACCCCAGCCGAAAAGAGAAAGTAGCCAGCAATCGCGGCGACCAAGCACCCTGCACCCGTAGCGGCGAGAACTGCGAGATAAACAGGGTTGATCCCAAAGTCAGCCCCCATAACGATACCAGTAACGTAGGCACCGACCGCGAAGAAGGCTGCTTGACCAAAGCTCAAAATCCCGACGTAACCCCAAAGCAACCCTAGTGACAGCGCGAGTACGCCGAAAATCATGTACTGCGGCAGGACGTAGACGATGTAACCGCCTGCCACGACCGGTATGAGCGCGAGGATGGCGAAGAGCACCACGGCGAGGGCGGGCTCCCCGCTCGGTACGCTTAGCCGACCGGAGACGGACTTAACTTTTTGGCTGACGAGGTCCTGGGTCATTTGGACTTCAGAAGACCGGAGGGACGGAAACGCAGGATCACAATGGCGACCAAGAAGACGATCGTCTGCGCGACGACCTGATCGGAGAACAGCGCGAAGAGGGTTTCGGTGCCGCCGACGAAGAAGCTGCCGAGAAGCGTCCCGCCAAGCAGTTGCCCGATCCCGCCTACGATCACGACGAAGAATGACCGGACCAGAAAGATGTTGCCGATGTAGGGGTCTATCGACATCACCGGTGCGATGAGCGCACCAGCCAAGCCCGCCATGCCGGCGCCGAAGCAGAAGACCAGCTTGTACGTCATCGAGATGTTGAGCCCCAGCAGACTGGCAACTTCTCGGTTCTGGATCAGGGCGCGGATTTTGATGCCAAGGTTGGTGCGGAAGATCACGAAAGCGGTCGCCACAATGAGCCCAAGCGACAGCAGGGCGATCAGGCCGCGGTACGCGGGTACGTCTACCCCGGCGACCATCACGGCGCCGGGTATCGGATTGTCGATACCGCGGAAGCCCGAACCGAATACGATTTTGACGATTTCCGTGCTCACGAGGAAGAAAGCCCACGTCAGCAGGAGTGTATCAAAAGGGCGGTCGTAATAATAACGAATGACGACGTGTTCCCAGACCCCGGTTCGCGGCGTCTAGAAAGGCGCCCGAAATTTGCCGGGTAAATGAGGGACTTGCGCGGCGCAGACTCGGGGCGTGTATCTAGGCCGCGTCGCCGAGCTCGGTGACGCTGAGCAGCCTCGGGGGCGCCTGAACCCGCAGTTGCCGCAGGGTTTGGGCCAGTTCGCCGCTGATCTCGGTCCGCTGCACAATTGCGCGCTTTTCGCTGCGATAGCGCACCACCTTCAGCCGGCCGAGCACCTGAGCGATCGCCGTCCAGGTCCGCCCGCAGCGCATCTCCGCGGCGCGCTGGATCTGCAGCGCGAGCACGCAGAGCTTGACGTGCGCCGTGATGCGCCGGGCGGCCACATGGTACATGGGCCGGACCTCCAGGCCCGTTTGCTTCATCTTGCGGAAGCAGGACTCGATGATCGCAGCGCCTTTGTAGCCAAGGGCCACGTCCTCGACGCTCAGGCTGTCGTCGTTGGTGACCACCACGAACTTGCCGTCCTGCTGCTCGGCCGCCTTGATCTTCGGCCGGTCGAGCCGCGGCCGGCCCTTGCTGTCGGTCTTGAGGTAGCGCCCGTAGCGCGCCGAGCTGAGCAGCCGGCAGGCGGCCTTGGGATGGTCGGCCTCGCCGCGGTCGATGCGCGCCAGCTCGCTCTCCAGCTCCGTCAGAACCTCGTTGCGGTGCTGGCGCTGGCGCTCCGCCTCCTCGGGGTTCAGGCACACCACGTAGCGCCGGCGCCGCTCGCCGTCGCCCACCCAGACCTCCTTGGCCTTCAGGTTGCCGGCGATCTGGCGATAGCGGCCGGGCCGGGTGAGCGCGTCCTGCTGCGCCTCCTTCACACTCGCCATGGGCACGGCGACGATGTAGCGGCCCAGGCCCTCGCTGAGCGCCTTCAGGTTGGCCTTGGAGTACATGCCGGCGTCGCCCACGAACACGCAGCGGCCCAGGTTCCAGCTGCGCAGGTCCTCTTTGATCTGCCGGACCGTGCTGACGTCGGCGGTATCGCCCGGCAGCACCCAGGAGCGAATGGGCATGCCGTCGCGGGTGACCGCGAGCGCGACGATCACCTGGGGCTGGTTGTCCCGGCCCTCCTTGCTATGACCGCGCCGGCGCAGGGCGGGGTAGGGCTGGCCGTTCCATTCGGTCTCGGCCTCGTCGGGCGCATCGACCTCGCAGTAGGCGGTCGTGGTGTCATAGAAGATCAGATCGGCATCGAGGCTGAACAGGTCGGCGGTCTGGAAGAACACCCGGCGCTCGATCTGCTCGGCCGAGCCGGCCAGCACGTCCAGTGCCCGGTAGAGGTGGTCGACGTTCAGCTCCTGCGCGTCCGGGAGCCAGGCGCGGTCGCCCAGCCAGCGCGTGGTGCAGCCGCGCTTGGAGCGCGGCTCCTCCAGGCGGTTCGCCGCCATGGCGAACAGGGCGGTGTGATGCTGCGCCCCCAGGCCCTTGGCCTCCAGGACCTCCCGGACGGCCGCCGCGATGCCGAGCTCGTCCCAGAGCGCGCGGGCGACATGAACGACGCCCAGATCGCGGCTCTCCTCGATCGCGATGTTCGGACCGCCGTCCGCGCCGGCATCCTCGGCCGTGTCCTCGCCCAGGACCCGCTTGATGCTGCGCACCAGCCGGTTCAGCTGCGCCTCTGTCTGCGCGTCGGCGCGGCCGAAGTTGTAGACCACCTGGGCCTCCGCCCGGCCGGTCTGGGCATTCCACACGTTCTCGGCCAGGGCCAGGTAGCGCACGATCGAGCCGTCTTTCCGGCGCCGCTGGGTCGTCCGCAGGTACATGCCTAGACCCTGGGGCGCCGAATCGCGCACAGTCAACGCCA
>NZ_NRRL01000203.1 GCF_016583645.1 Rhodovibrio sodomensis
AGTACCTGCATACGTGCAGAGAATCTGGGTTATTTGGCGCCGCCAAGGCCTCCCTGTCGGATCGATTCGATATGTCGCACCCCAACCTAGACGCGCAAGTGCGACTCAATTGCATTTAGATCTGCTGGGGCCGGTCCCCATCCTTGGACAAGCCGGCCTTGGCACCTTATATGTGCGCGGTCGACGACATGCGGACAGCTCGCCCTGGGCCACCCCCGGGCGCTCGGCGTGCGAACGCGCCGGCCCCCGACTCCGAGCCGCGCGACGCGCGCCCAACGACCCGACCCGGACCACCGATACGCCCGATGGATACGATGTCTAGCCACACCTCGCAGGACATCCGCATCACCGTGGAGCCCTATTACCTGGACGATCAGTCGTCGCCGTCCGACGATCACTACGTCTGGGCCTACCACGTGAAGATCGAGAACGTCGGCGAGGCGACCGTCCAGCTGATCAACCGGTACTGGCGGATCACCGACGCCAACGGCCAGATCCAGGAGGTCCGCGGCTCCGGCGTGGTTGGCGAGCAGCCGGTGCTGGATCCGGGCGAGAGCTTCGAATACACCAGCGGCACGCCGCTCGGCACGCCGTCGGGAATCATGGTCGGAACGTACGAGATGGAGACCCGGAGCGGCGAACGTTTCGACGTCGAAATCCCCGCGTTTTCCCTGGACAGCCCGCACCAGCCCGTGCAACTGAACTAGCCCCCAGGGGCCGGCCGGCGCGGCGTTCGGCACGTCTCGACCGGTCCGGTTCCGGCCCGCCGCGCGCCCCCTGCCGGGGCCTTCGGACGGCAGACCACAGGCCCATCGACGGACTGCGCAGGCAAAGCTGTGAGCGACCAGACCTCCGACCCCGCCCGGCCGCGTCCAACCGGCGACGACGGCGCGCCCGCCCCGCGCGCGGACGATCGCGGGCCCCGCAACGCCACCGGCGCGGTGCGCCCGACCCGTTCGGAAGCCGAGGCGGCGGTCGACACGCTGTTGCGCTGGGCCGGCGACGATCCGGCGCGCGAGGGGCTGATCGACACGCCCGCCCGGGTCGCGCGCGCCTACGAGGACTTCTTCGTCGGCTACGGCCAGGATCCGCTGGAGATCCTGCAACGCACCTTCGCCGAGGTCGAGGGCTACGACGAGATGGTGGTGCTGCGCGACGTGCGCGTGACCAGCCACTGCGAGCACCACATGACCCCGATCCTGGGCCGCGCGCACGTCGCCTACATGCCCGACCGGCGCGTGGTCGGCATTTCCAAGCTGGCGCGGGTCGTCGACGCCTACGCCAAGCGCCTGCAGATCCAGGAGAAGATGACCGCCCAGGTGGCCAACGCCATCCAGGACGTGCTTGAGCCCAAGGGGGTCGCCGTGGTGATCGAGGCGGAGCACCAGTGCATGACCACCCGCGGCGTGCAGAAGCCCGGCACCACCATGGTCACCAGCCGGATGCTGGGCATGTTCCGCAATTCCGACGCCACCCGGCGCGAGTTCCTGGCCCTGATCGGCCACAGCGGCGGGCTGCATCACGGGTGAGCGCGGTGTCCGCCCTCTCCGCCGCAGCAGAGTGTCCCCTCTCCTCCACCTGGGAGGAGAGGGTTAGGGAGAGGCGGCTTGCAGGGCGCATGCCGCGGGCAACCTCCTCCCCTAGCCCCTCCTCCCAGGTGGAGGAGGGGGGTCAGTTGGGCGACTTCCAGAATCAGGATCGCCACCCATGATCGATCTGCGGCCGGTGGCGTTCGTGATCGGAGTGCTGCTGTCGATCCTGGCGGCGGCGATGCTGGTGCCGGCGGCGGTCGACCTTGTGCTGGGCCACCGCGACTGGGAGGTGTTCGTCGCCTCCGCGGCCGTGACGGTGTTCGTCGGCGTTTCGATGATCCTGACCACGCGCACCGGCTGGGCCAGCTTCAACATCCGCCAGGCGTTCGTGATGACCACCGGCGCGTGGGCGACGATCGCGCTGTTCGGCGCGCTGCCGCTGGCGTTCTCCGAACTCGACCTGTCGATGACCGATGCGTTCTTCGAGTCCATGTCGGGGATCACCACCACCGGCTCGACCGTGATCGTCGGGCTCGACAACGCGCCGCCGGGCATCCTGATCTGGCGGTCGATGCTGCAATGGCTGGGCGGCATCGGTATCGTCGTGATGGCGATCGCGATCCTGCCGATCCTGCGCGTGGGCGGCATGCAGCTGTTCCGGGTGGAGGCGTTCGACGCCGACAAGGTACTGCCGCGCGCCGCCCAGGTCGCCGCGGCGATCGCCGGGATCTACCTGCTGCTGACCGTGTTCGCGGCGGTGCTGTACTACATCCTCGGCATGACCGGGTTCGACGCGATCGCGCATGCCATGACCTCGATCGCGACCGGCGGCTTCTCCACCCGCGACGCCAGCTTCTCCTACTGGGACACCCCCGGCATCCACTGGGCGGCCAGCCTGATCATGATCGCGGGCTCGGTGCCGTTCGTGCTTTACCTGCGCGCGGTCCGCGGCAATCCGCTGGCGATGCTGCGCGACGGCCAGGTGCGCTGGCTGCTGGCCATCCTGGTCACCGCGGCGGCGATCACCGCGGCCTTCCTGACCTATAAAGGCGTGTACGCCACCGCCGACGCCGCGCGCCACGGCGCCTTCAACGTGATCTCGGTGATGACCGGGACCGGCTACGCCAGCGCGGACTTCGGCCAGTGGGGCGGGTTCGCGGTGGTGCTGATGTTCATCCTGATGTTCATCGGCGGCTGCGCCGGGTCGACCACCTGCGGCATCAAGATCTTCCGCTTCCAGATCGTCTACGCCGAGGCGCGGGTGCAGATCCGCCGGCTGATGCAGCCGAACGGCGTGTTCATCCCGTACTACAACAACCGCCCGATCCCGGATCAGGTGGCGCAGTCGGTGATGGGCTTCTTCTTCGTCTACACGCTCAGTTTCGCCGTGCTGGCGCTGTGTCTGGGGCTGATGGGGCTGGACTTCATCACCGCCGTCTCCGGGGCGGCGACCGCGATCTCCAACGTCGGCCCCGGCCTGGGCCCGGTGATCGGCCCGGCCGGCACCTTCACCAGCCTGCCCGACGCGGCGAAGTGGCTGCTCTCCTTCGGCATGCTGCTGGGCCGGCTCGAGCTGTTCACCGTCCTGGTGATGTTCGCCCCCAGCTTCTGGAAGGGCTGAGCCGGGGAAACGGGTCACCACGAAGACACCAAGGCACCAAGAGGCTGGTTTCACCACAGCGGGCACGGAGGACACGGAGCAGGCTTGCTGCGCGCGAAGCGCGCTATCCATTCGCTCGACCGACCCGACCCGCTCTCGGGCCGGCAGGCGCAATAGCCCGCGTCGCTCACCTCCGTGACCTCTGTGCTATCTGTGGTGCCCAAAACAACCTTGGTGTCTTGGTGTCTTGGTGGTGACCCCAAATCCCTCGACACCGCCGGCCAAGCGTCGTACCCCGGATCGCATGAGCACCCACGGCCCGCGCTACACGGCGAAGGAGATGCTGGCGGAGCTGGTCGGCTTCGACACGGTTTCGCACACCTCCAACCTGGCGCTGATCGCGTTCGTCGAGGACTACCTGGCCGCCCACGGGATCCCGTCCACGCGGGTGCCCAACGACGACGGCACCAAGGCCAGCCTGTACGCCACCATCGGCCCCAACGTCGAAGGCGGGGTGGTGCTCTCCGGGCACGCCGACGTGGTGCCGACCGCGCATCAGACCTGGGCGAGCGACCCGTTCACCCTGACCGAGCGCGGCAGCCGCCTGTACGGCCGCGGCACCAGCGACATGAAGGGCTTCCTCGCCTGCGCGCTCTCGCTGGTGCCGGAGTTCGCGGCCGCCGGCCTCGCGCGGCCGGTCCACCTCGCGATCTCCTACGACGAGGAGGTCGGCTGCCTCGGCTGCGTCGACATGGTGCGCCAGCTGGCCGAGGGGGCAATCGCGCCGCCGCGGGGCGTGATCGTGGGCGAGCCGACGGAGATGCGGCTGGTGGTCGCGCACAAGGGCATCAACGGCTACGAGACCACGGTCACCGGCAAGGAGACCCACTCCAGCCAGACCCAGCTGGGCGCCAACGCGATCATGGCCGCTGGGTCGCTGATCGCCGAGCTGCAGCGCCTGGCCGACCGCGCGCGCGAGACCGCGCCGGCCGACGGGCCGTTCACCCCGCCCCATGCGACCGTCTCGGTCGGGACGATCCAGGGCGGGCACGCGCTCAACATCGTCCCCGGCCGCTGCCGCTTCGCCTGGGAATGCCGCACCCTGCCGGGCGAGGACCGCGACGCCTACGCCCGCGGCCTCGACCGGTTCGCCTGGGAGACCGTGCTGCCGCGCCTGCAGGCCAGCGCGCCCGAGGCGGCGATCGAGACCGTCCAGCAC
>NZ_NRRL01000204.1 GCF_016583645.1 Rhodovibrio sodomensis
GCGCCTGCTCGGCGCGTTCAACGGCGACGCCGCCTTTGAGCAGGGTGCGCAGGCCCTCGACCACGTCCGTCGGCCAACCGCTCAGATTGGCCACGGTGCGCTTTTTGATCTTGCCGCCCTCGCGGCGACTTTCCCGCAGCAGAACGGCGGGCGGCGACTGGCGATTGGGGACCGACTCGATGTACATAGCCTATGCGAATCGTACCTAGAGCACGATGTCAAGAACGAACCCCGTCATTTACATGGGTACACGGTACCGCCCAAAACTCGATTCTTTGTTCATATCCAGGCACTTAGAAGGAAAACCAAGTAAAAAGTTCCGTCTAGCCACCGCGAACTCGGGTCCAGCGGCAGAAGCCCGTCCCGCGCAGCCCGACGCCAGCCGGTCAGCTGCTGCGGGGAGATGCCATGGCGGCGTGCGACCGCGCTCACGCTGGCGCCCGGCGCGAAGCTTTCCTGGACGATCCGCGCCTTGACTGATCTTCAACAGTAACCCCGGTGTGCTGAGAATACCGGTCGCAGTTTGCGGCGGGTTTTGAGAGGGCGGTTTCGCAAAACCCCCGTCTGTGTGGTGCCAACGCTAGGGTCCGGGCCCGTTGCCAGGGCTGATTCGCGTTGGCACGATTGCGGTGGCTAAAAGGAGGCCGCCGTGTTCTTCCGCAAGAAGGTCAACAAGGGCCACACCTACATCCAGCTCGTGGAGAACCGTCGCGAGGGCGGCCGCACCCGGCAGCGCCAGCTGGCCTCCCTCGGGCGTCTCGACGAGCTGCAGGCGTCCGGCAGCCTGGATGAGCTGCTCAAGTCGGGCGGCAAGTTCGCGCAGAGCGCGGCCGTGATCGCCGGGGCGCGCGATGGCGAGCTGGATCAGGTCCGCTCGCAGCGGATCGGCGCGGCGGTGGTGTTCGAGCGGCTCTGGCAGGAAACGGGGTGCCAGCGGGTGATCCAGGACTTGCTCAAGGAGCGTGCTTTCTCGGCCCCGATCGAGCGGGCGGTGTTCGCCACTGTGCTGCACCGTCTGGTCGCGCCCGGCTCCGACCGGGCGTGCGAGCACTGGCTGCGCGACGAGGGCGTGGCCGGCAGCGAGGAGCTGCAGCTTCACCATCTCTACCGGGCCATGGCCTGGCTGGGCGAGACGCTGGAAACCGACGACGAGAGCGCGCGGACGACGCGCAGCACCAAGGACGTGATCGAGGAACGGCTGTTCGACGGCCGGCGCAACCTGTTCGACGACCTGGAGCTTGTGCTCGTCGACACGACCTCGTTGTTCTTCTACGGCGAGGGTGGCGCGGAACTCGGCGCGCGGGGCCATTCCAAGGACCGCCGGCCCGAGCTCGAGCAGCTCATCCTGGCGGTCGTCGTCGACCAGCGCGGCCGGCCGATCTGCTCGGAGACCTGGCCGGGCAACACCGCCGACGTGAAAGCCCTGCTGCCGATCGTCTCCCGGCTGCGCGAGCGCTTCGTAAGCGTGCGCCGAGGACTGCCTACCGCGGCGTGATGGAGTGTGCGTGAAATGGGCGTTCGGGCGCGGCTTGCGCTCGTTACGTCAGTAATCACGTGGGTAGTACCATCACGATGGAACGGGTTGAGGTGATCACCGGCCGCCGCCGGCGTCGACGGTGGTCGTGGGCGGACAAACAGCGGATCGTCGCCGAGGCGTCCATGCCGGGGGTGTGCGCGAGCGCGGTCGCGCGGCGCTACGACATGCAGCCCCAGCAGCTCTTCCAGTGGCGCCGCGAGGTCCGGGAAAGTCAGGGCGTGCACGGCACGGACCGGTTCGCGGCCGTTCGCCTGATCGCCGGACATGACGCCGGCCGAGCGCATGAGCCCGAGCACGCTGCACCGGATGAACGCCAATCCGCCGGCACGGTGGAGATCCGGCTCGACAACGGTCGCGTCCTGCGGGTTCTGGAGACGATCGCGCCGGCAGCGCTGATGCGCCTGGTCGCCGCGGTCGAGCAGGCATGATCAGCGTCCCGACCGGCACCCGGGTCTACCTCGCGCTCGGCCGCACGGACATGAGAAAGGGGATGAGTTCCCTAAGTCTGCTGGTCCAGGAGGTGCTGCAAAAGGACCCGCTGGCCGGCCACATTTTCTGCTTTCGGGGCCGCAAGGGCGATTTGATCAAACTTTTGCGGTACGACGGCGACGGCTTCTGCCTGTACGCCAAGCGCCTGGAGCAGGGGCGTTTCGTCTGGCCGGGCGCGCGCGAGGGGGTCGTGCATCTCACGCCCGCCCAGCTGGCGATGCTGCTGGAAGGGATCGATTGGCGGTCGCCGCAGCGCACCTGGCAGCCCCAGCGCGTCGGCTGATTTTTGGCAGTTTCCGGCGCTTTTTGATGGTGTTTTGGCGGGGTTTGCGGTACTCTAAATCATGCCGCTGAGCCCCGCCGATCTGCCCACCAACGTCGCCGAATTGCACGCGCTGATCGTCGCGAACGAGGCGGCTTTGGCGGCGAAGGACGCCGAGCTGACGGCCGCCAAGGAGGGCCTGAAGGTCAAGGTCCTGGAGCTGGAGAAGCTCAAGATCGAGCTCGCCCGGCTGAAGCGCATGAAGTTCGGCCGGTCCTCCGAGCGCCTGGAGCGCGAGATCAAGCAGATGGAACTGCTGATCGAGGACCTGGAAGCCGAAACCGCCGGCGATCAGGGCGTCGACGACGCGGCGCCAGGCGAGACGGCCCCCAAAGCAGCAGACGACGCGGAAACCGACAAACCGCGCGACGCGAAACCGGCCAAGCCGGCCTCACGCGGTACCCGTCGGTTCCCCGAGCATCTGCCGCGCAAGCCCGTGGTGCACGATCCCGGCGAGACCTGCGGAGAATGCGGCGGCGAGTTGCGCAAGGTCGGCGAGACGGAAACCGAGGTGCTGACCTACATCCCCGGTCGGTTCGAGGTCATCCAGAACATCCGGCCAGCGAAGTCCTGCCGCTGCTGCGAGACCATGGTCCAGGCGCCCATGCCCTCGCTGCCGATCGTGCGCGGCATGCCCTCGCCGGAGCTGTTGGCCCAGATCATCGTCAGCAAGTTCTGTGACCACTTACCCTTGTACCGGCAGGAGCAGATCTACGCCCGCGCCGGCGTCACCCTGACCCGCACGCTGATGGCCGGCTGGATGGGCAAGATCGCCGAGCTCATCGACGCGCTGGTCGAGGCGGCGGGCAAGCACGTGATGGCGGGCGACCACATCCACGTCGACGACACGCCCGCCCCAACGCTCGATCCCGGCCGCGGCCGCACGAAGACCGGTCATCAGTGGATCTACCTGCGCGACGAGCGCCCGCACGCCGGTCAGGCCGCGCCGGCCGCCCTATACCGCTACACCCCGGACCGCAAAGCCGAGCATCCGCGCACGGAACTCGCCGGTTTCAAGGGCGCGATGCACGCCGACGGCTACACGGGGTTCAACCAACTCTATCAGGCCAACGGCAGCGCGCCGCCGGCGATCGTCGAGGTCGCGTGTTGGTCGCACGCCCGCCGCAAGATCCACGACGTCCACGCCACCCAGGAGACCGCGCTCACCCGGAAGGGGCTGGACCTGATCGCCCAGCTGTTCGCCATCGAACGCGGGATCAGCGGCTGCCCGCCCGACCAGCGCCGCGCCGTGCGCCAACGCGAAAGCAAGCCGGTCCTGGATGCCTTCTGGGCCTACATCGAGACGAGCCTGCGTCAGCTCCCGACCAAGAGCCCGATGGCGGACGCGTTGCGCTACGCCAAGGTCCGCTGGACCGCGCTCACCCGGTTCGTCGACGACGGGCATCTGGAGATCAGCAACAACGCCGCGGAGCGTGGCATCAAGCCCTTGGTCCTGGGCAGAAAAAACTGGTTATTCGCCGGTTCGGAAGCCGGCGGCCACCGGGCGGCGAAGTTCTACACGCTGATCGAGACGGCGAAGCTGAACGGCGTCGATCCGATGGCCTACATGACCGCGGTGCTGTCGCGGACCGCCGATCACCCGATCAACCGGATCGACGAGCTGCTACCATGGCGCATCGAGCTGCCGGTCCGGGACTCATAGATCCGCCACCGCATCAAAGCCAGTGACCGCAGTTTCCGGTTCACGCTTACGCATCGCCAGCTGGGCGGGCGTGAGGTGAACGACACCCTCGCGCGCGCCCGGCCAGACGAAACGCCCCCGCTCCAGGCGCTTGGCGTACAGGCAGAACCCGTCGCCGTCGTATCGCAACAGCTTGATCAAATCGCCCTTGCGGCCCCGAAAGCAGAAAACGT
>NZ_NRRL01000205.1 GCF_016583645.1 Rhodovibrio sodomensis
CGCGGCCAGGCCGACCTTGGACTTGAACTGCGGCGTCAGCTTACGCGGGCTCTTCCTCGACATCGTCTCCTCCTTCAGGTCAGGAGGGCCCGCCCTACGCTAACGCTCGCCCCTGTTCCAAAACCAGGGTCCACTTCACGGGACCGCGTTCGCGAGCCGGATGAGCTCCGTCGACTGACGGCTATCAGACAGCTCTGTCTCCGGCGCTTTCGCGTCGAGCACATCCCGGACTTCAGCCATGATCTGTTCGAGCGTAGTACCGTAGACGCTCGCGAGCTCGACGAAACGCGAGAAAAACACCCGATTGGTGCCCTTCTCGTACTTCTGTAGCTGCTGGAACGTAACACCGACGCGTTTTCCGGCCTGATTCTGCGACAAGCCAGCCTCGGCGCGCTTTCGGCGCAGGACAGTGGCAAGGGCCGAGTCGTGGGATTTCTGCTTCATACAACCGATGATGCAACAAAAACGCGAACCGTCAACGGCATTACGACATCGTTCAATCTGAGATGCCCTGTCGCCCGTATCTCGCGGCCGGGTAGCGCCTGAAACCAGCGTCTTCGGGCTCCAAGGTGGCACGTTGCGCTCCTTGCGAAACCTCGAACAAGGAGACGAGACGATGTCCGTGACGCCCTCAATGCCGGTTCTGTAACACCAGGAGATGCAGCCAGTGGCTATTCCGAGATCATCCGAGCGAACATCGAAGCGCTATCGACTCTGCGCGCCGCCACGAAACGAACTGCACAGACCGGAATGACGGAGGCCTATCTCGCGCTCGTCGAAGCGAAAGAGCGCGCAGGCATCGAGCGTGCGGTGGGCGCCGCTGGTTTCGACAGCGGCTTCTCCCCGGAGCTTCATACCCGCTTCGTCCGGCTCGGCGCCGAACAGCAAAGTTACCTTGCTCAGTTCCGCGCGACGGCAGCCGAGTCTTTCGTCACTGACCACATCACGCATGGCCGGGGATACGCGCCAGCAAGCGAAGCGCACCAACGAACGGGTCGAAGGGCTCGACGCAGCCGCACAGAAGATCGGCTCGGTCGTCGAGCTCATCTCCGATATCCCCGGGCAGACCAATCTTCTCGCCCTGAACGCCACGATCGACGCGGCAAGGGCGGGCGAAGCCGGTAAGGGCTTCGCCGTGGTCGCGCAGGAGGTCAAGACGCTTGCCAGCCAAACGGCCAGGGCAACGGAAGACATCCAAAACCAGGTCGGCGCAATCCAGTCCGAGACTCAAGCCGCCGTAGCCGCGATCCGCGAGATCACGGGCACCATCGAGCAGATCGACGAAATCGCTCAGAGCGTGGCTGCCGCCGTGGAGGAGCAGGGCGCTGCAACCAAGGAGATCGCGCGCAGCGTCGACGAAGCTGCGACCGGAACCCAGGAAGTGACCAGCAACATCGCCGGCGTCAGTGCGGCCGCGAGCGAGACCGGCGGCGGCGCCCACGAAGTCCTGTCCGCAGCCTCGCAGCTCTCAAAAGAGTCCAGCCGGCTCGAGCAGGAAGTCGGAAGCTTCCTCGACGGCGTGCGGGCGGCCTGACCGAGGTGCAGGGGGCCGGCGGGGTGCAACCTCCCGGTAATAACCTTCGCAATCCGCGGCTCTGGGCTACCTGGATCGAGCTCTCCAGGGCGGCGCCTTGGCAACTACGAAGCTTGGGGCGGGTCAGGGATAATCTTTGGTATCGTACAGCGACTACGCATGCGCCGATTTTGGGTTAAACTTGAGGACACCGACACACCTTCAAGGTTGCTGTGATAAGGTTGCTGTGATGGGGCGAGATCGAGACCCGAGCATAGAATGGGCCGTTGAAGATCCGCTGACGAAGAAGCTGTGGCGCGACACGATCATCGCTAAACTAACGCCATGGGCTGGCGATAGGGAGCGCGCGCGTTCGTGGATGCGCGAGCAACCGATCCCAGGCTTCGGTGCGACCGCCGAGGAGTTGATCGCGGAAGGCCGCGGTGAGTCCGTGCTACGCTTCCTCGAACGCATCGAGGACGGCGGCTATGCGTAGGGATGTCTGGAAGAAGCTCATCGAGGACATTGGCTTCTCCGGGGTCCTCATATTCGGCATGCTATGCCCGTCGGTCGGCATCTGGCTCGCCATGCGCGGGTGGACAACGCCAGAGCCGTATGGCTGGGCTTGGGCGGTCGGCTACATCTTAATGGCGACGATCTTTGTGCTGCGCATCCTTGAAAACCGGCGCACCGACCGAAAAGTACGCGATCTGGAAGCACGGATCCGGAGTAACGAAATATACCTGGATCAGCGGCACGGCCCAGGCTGGCGCACTTGGCACCAGGACCAACAGGAGGCGCACGATGGCCGACAGGACCGATGAGACTTTAGAAGAGGCTCGTGCGCGCCTCAGAGTGGCAGCGCAGGAACAGAGCCGCTTCCTCGACCAGCATGGCGAGAGAGAACGCGCGCTCGCGCGGCTGATCGCAGAAGTTCATCGTTGGCCGGAGTCCGAGCAGGCTCAGCTCTTGGAGGTGTGCCGTCGAGATCTCGAGCGCGAGCGGCAGGTGTTGGATAATTTCAAGCAGGCGGAAGAATGCTCGGACGACGAGGCCGTAATAGATGTGATCGCTGACATTCGGCACGTCCGGAGATCTGAGAAGCTCTCCGCAATGCAGGCCCGCGTGGATGAAGCACGTGCCAAGCCAGACGACAACCGGACGCGTGAGGAGATCGAGACCGAGGCTTTGGAGCAGGTCGAGCAGCAATCGGAAGTGCTAAGCCGGCCAATGCGGATCCAGAGCCTTTTCCAAGACGCAGCAGCGCAAGAGTGGAAAATCGAGCGCCACGGGGCGTTCAGCGCATACCCCGAGGGCGGAGCTCTACACGCGGCGCCGAACCCGAGCGGCGGCTGGTATTGGACCGCCAGCCGAGAGGGCGCGCACGCGACCGGCACCGCTTCGAGCCCGGCAATCGCCGTCGCGAGCGCAGAAGCCGCATATCATTTGATGCGGCTAGGGTAACCCGGCGCACTCCGGCACACGGCCGAATTCCGCCTCAAAAGACCCCATACGCACGCGCCGCAGTGACGTCCACCACGATAAAACGTCAGCACGAAACCTGCCGTGTCGATAGAGCGTCGGAGGCGAAGCCCACACCGGAACGGGATACCATGATGGCTAGGCATCTGTGCGTGGACCCCGCTTCATCGTTTACAATCCCGCATTGTCGACGCAGACCGGTAGCGTGCCCCGTCGCTGATCCCCGTCGACTGAAAATGGGACCCAAGTGGGTCCCAAATGGGATATGCATTTTGTGGTTTTTCAGGGCTTTACGCCATGTGAACTGACACCGGCTCGTGTTCCATAAACGCGATCACCGGGTGTCGACCGGACACCGCTTCCGATATGCCCGGACAGGGGTTCCGACAGCACCAGACGCCGCCTCCGAGAGACATCATTCAACCAGTTGACATTGCGCTACTTTCCGGATCCGAGAACCCTTTCTGAGAACCCCCTAGAGAACCCTGCAGCGGCTGCGCCGCTGCATGATCAACAGCTGCCTGGCGAAGATGATCTTCTCGCACCGGCTCCTCTGCATGTCGCGATAGGGTCGCGAGCAAGAGGCCTCCCCACTACCGTCAACTGTAAAATCGTAAAGGTGTAAAGCTGTAAAGGCGTAACAGCGCAAAAACTGGAGCGACGCTGCCTCATCTGCTTCGGAACATGAAAGAACTCGATCGGCGGGGACAATTTGCCCGAGCGGTATCCATATCGTCGGCGATTGTAGCGCGTCAAGCAGCGTGACCGGTTGAGCGACAAGGTCGTGGCCGGTGCGGATCGATGATGTTGAGGGCTTAGCTTGTGGTGTCGTCACCTCCTTCTCGGTTGTTGTCGCTGGGGTTGTCGCCGAGGCTGTCGCTGTCGGATGACGCGGCGTCAGCCGGGTCGGTTTGGCGGCTGACGGCGGTCCGCCGACGATAGCTCTCGACG
>NZ_NRRL01000206.1 GCF_016583645.1 Rhodovibrio sodomensis
CATCCCGAGCCAGAGCTTCCCAGCCGTCGCGCTGATACGCCTTGTGCCATCCCCGTATCGTATCGTCGTCCAGATACAGGAACTCCGCGATCTGGGCACAACTTTTGCCGTCATCCAGCAGCAGAAGGGCATTTGCCCGCCGTGCAACGCCGTGGTCCACGCGATGCCGACGCACGCACGCTTCGAGTTCGCGGCGATCTTCAAAGGAAAGGAAACCGGGGTGTATCATGCTCGCAACTGAATCCCGATTCAACCTCGCGTCAAGCCGGAATTCGGGTCTCCAAAGACTCTGAGTATAGCAGAAAAATCTCTGAACGCACCTCGTTAGGGGTGCGTTCAAATTTTTGGGCACCTCGAAAAATCTCGCGATCCAGCGTGATCCCGGTAGAATCGTCGATATAGGGGCGATGAGTGGGAGGTGCTGATGGGCCAGATGGGCTTCTTCGACGTCTCGAAGCGCTACGCCGGGCTGGACGCGAAGGCGGACCCGCTGGTGAAGCTGAACGCGATCGTGCCCTGGGCGGATTTCCGGCCTCAGCTGGAAGCTGTCTGGCGCCGGCCGTCGGAGGCGCGGAAGTCCAAGGCCGGTCGCAAGCCCTGGGACGCGGTCGTCATGTTCAAGGCGCTCGTGTTGTGCGAGCTCTACAACCTCTCCGACGAACAGTTCGAGTACCAGGTGCGCGACCGGCTGTCGTTCATGCGCTTTCTGGGCCTGGGTCTGGAGGACCCTGTGCCGGACGCGACGACGGTCTGGCAGTACCGCGAGCAACTGGTGCAGGCCGAGGTCGTTGACGAACTGTTCGGCGCGTTCGATGGCTACCTGAAGGCCCAGGGTTGGCTGGCGATGGGCGGGCAGATGATCGACGCCTCGATCGTGCCGGTGCCCAAGCAGCGCAACGACCGCGACGAAAACGCGGCGATCAAGGCGGGCGAGACGCCCGAGGGCTGGAGCGACAAGCCGGCCAAGAACCGCCAGAAGGACACCGACGCGCGCTGGACGAAGAAGCACGGCAAGTCGCACTACGGGTACAAAAACCACGTCAACGTCGACCGGCGGCACAAGCTAATCCGGCGCTACAAGGTGACGGACGCGGCCGTCCACGACAGCCAGGTCATCGACGACGTGCTGGACGACGACAACACCGCCTCGGATGTCTGGGCGGACAGCGCATACCGGTCGGCCGAGATCGAAGCCAAGCTGGAAGACCGCGGCCTGAAGAGCCGGATTCACCGCAAGGGTCATCGCAACCGCCCGCTCAGCAAGCGCGAGCAACAGGGCAACAAGACCCGGTCGAAGGTCCGCGCCCGGGTCGAGCACGTGTTCGGCGCGCAGACCAATGACATGGGCGGCACGCTGGTGCGCAGCATCGGGATCGCCCGCGCCACGGCACGCATCGGGCTGAAGAACCTGGCCTACAACATGCGACGCGTGGTTCAGCTGGACGGGCTGGCTGCCGTTCGCGGCCCGACGTGAGCGGAGTGGTGACAGGAGAAGTGTGCCTGGAGCGCAGCTGAAGAGGTAAAAACAACCAAAAAGAGCCGCCGAGCGGCATCCATCGGGGCGTTCAGCGGCCACCGGAGCCGTTTATCGGGCCGCAAGAGCCTACGCAGCCGCATTTATCGAGGTGCCCTTTTGTTTGAAGGCCCGATAAAACGAAGAAAGTTCGCCATAACCGCAAGCATTAGCAATATGGCCGATCGGCTCTGAAGTGGTGGCCAAAGCCTCGTAGGCCGCACGCATCCGCTGATCGCGCAACATGCCGCGGAAAGACAGTTCTTCCCGCGCAAGAGCACGCTGCAAAGCCCGAACTGAGACGCCAAGTTGACATGCCGTTCGCTCGGCCGTCAGATCGCCATTCCCATAATTGCGCGCTATCTCCATGCGGACCAGTTCACTTGTAACCTTCGGTTGAGCTTCAGCTGTTGCGCAACAGCGGCCGTGATTGAGACCCAGCTTCAGTGCATCAAACGCGGCACTGCAGAGGAAGGGAACCTCGCGCGCTGCTTCGGTTTCCAACGCGTCAGCGGCGCGTTTAAGGATTTGGCGCAAAATCTCGCCAGTTGCCAATTCATCGAAGGCACGGGGATCACATAAAAGATTAAGATCGAGGCCTTTCAGTTCCGCACGCGGCACGGCGAGTGTGACGCCTGTATAGCGACCGCGCCGGGCGTCGAGGGCGAAGGGACGATCTGAGCAAGTCATGAAGATCCGCCCCCTACGCAGCCGGTGCTCACCGGAAGCGTTTAGCAGCCACCGGCTACCGCCGAGGATGCAGCCCAGGTGAACCATTTCCGGATCACCGGCTCGTATCTCCGCGCGGCCGCGCCGCACGTAATGTGCCGGCGCCTCGACCAGCATCGCGCCGCGTGACCCGTAGTGCGCCGCAAGCATTCGGGCCTGAAAATCGCGCGCGCAGGACGCCCAGCGCGGCGTCATTGGCATCACTCGCCGGGCGATCGACTCGTAAAACAGATCGAAACGCTCCTCGGGGGCGACAACCTGGGTATTGATCCGGGTCAAGTTCATCGCGAGCACCTCGTGCCTGCAATCGTTCTTGCAAGAGATGACACGCAATCGACGGGTTGTAAGCCACTTGTAACGAAAGCGTGCTTACGAGTGAAAAGCTGAGATTGGCGCGTTAACCAACTGTGATTGTTTCATTTTACGGAAGAAGGCTTGGTTCGTAAGGCGCCCAAGCGTCCGATCCGGACAAGCCTGCTGTCGCTTTGCGCCAAAGACCCACTGGCTCGCGCCTTCATAGGCTCAGGTTTCCGGGCCCGCTTAGACGGCCTGGCCGAAGCAGATAAACGGGAGGTTGAGATGGGTTTTCGAACAGGAGCGGCGGTAGCGGTTTTGACGGCCATTGGACTGGGGCTGCCGAGCGCGGCGGCCGTAGCCGACGATACCGAAGAGATCCGCGATCTGCGCCAGCAAATGAACGAGATGCGCCAACGCCTGCACGAACTGGAGACGGAACAAGCCGAGACCAAGCAAGAGGTCGAGGAAACGCGCGACAACGCGGTCCTGTCCAAAGGCTCGGAGCCCGGACGGTTCCGCTTACCGGGCACCGATACAGAGGTTGAGATCGGCGGCTACATCAAGGCCGACTTCATCTTTGACACGAATGAGTCCGTTGGTGACCTGTTCGTGACCGAATTGCTGACAACCGGTGCCGCCGACGACGAGCAACGTTTCCGCGCACACGCCCGACAGTCGCGGTTGCGCTTCAAGACCTTCACCCCAACGGATCTTGGCGAGGTAACAACCCATCTGGAAGGCGACTTCTTCGGCAACGGGGGAAACGAGGTGTTCTCGAACTCGCACTCGTTCCGGCTGCGGCATGCGACAGCAACAGTCGGCGGTCTCCGGATCGGCCAGTACTGGACGAACTTCATGCCGATCGAGAGCTATCCGGCCACGGTCGACTTCCAGGGACCAGCCGGTATCCCGTTCATTCGACAGGCCCAACTACGCTATACCCACGACCTCTCGGAACGGTGGACCCTGTCGGGCTCGGTGGAGAATTCCGAGTTCAGCGGGCGGGACGCTATCGGCGCATTTTCCGAGAGCACCGAGCGCAAAAACGACGACTTCGGCATCAACGCCGGCCTCGATCAGGCTCCGGACATCACGGCAGCCACGACGTACTCAGACGACTGGGGTTTGGTGAAGCTGTCCGGCGTCGGCCGTTACCTTGGTTCGCCGAACGACCAAGGTGACGATGCCTTTGGTTGGGGCGTCAACCTCTCCGGCAACACGGAACCTTGGACGGACGGGATTCTTCGCGGCTCCCTCACCTACGGTGACGGTGTCGGGCGCTATATTCTGAACGGCTCTGGACAGGACGGCTTTGTCGACGCGAATGGCGATGTCCAGACCATCGAAGCGTACGGTGCGACCCTCCAGGTCGGTCATAACCTTACCAACGACGTGCAAGTCCTGCTTGCTTACGGTCGGTATGAGGCCATGGACACGTTCCGTCCCGGCGACCTCGACAACACCAACTCGGTGCACGCCACCTTATTCTGGAACCCGATCGACTTCGTAACCTTCGGAACCGAAGTGATCTGGGGCAATCGGGAGGACGCAAACGGCGACAGCGACGACAACGTGCGCCTCCAGCAGTCAGTGCAGGTGAGCTTCTAGGCGACCAACGCGGGGTGCGGGCGCGGCGAGCAACCGATCCACACCCCGCGTTCGGCTCTGTGCGTTCGGCTCTGAATGCGCCAGCTTTAATGCATCCACGTTACAGAACATTGCATACGTTCGGGTCATGGCCGGCTATTGCCTCGCCGGGCGCAGGCATCTGAAGGATCGCGATACGTGCCGTCGACAATGTTGACCGCTCTGGGTCCCGAAGTCCCCTCTTTTGACGTCGCCGTCCGGTGTCGAGGGTATTCCGCGGACGCCTATGCCTCGTTGTTCACCGGGCAGCCAGGGCCATAACCGGACGTGCCACTTCATTACATCTGCCAAAAATGTGGTGCATGAACGACGTGTCCGTGCGGCGCCTGTAGGTGCCAGATGGCTCGTGCTTGCATGCCGGTCAGCGATCAGAAGCATCGGTTCAGCTCTAAGCGGAACTTTTTACTTGGTTTTCCTTCTAAGTGCCTGGATATGAACAAAGAATCGAGTTTTGGGCGGTACCGTGTACCCATGTAAATGACGGGGTTCGTTCTTGACATCGGGGACAAAGTCGGATTCGCATAGGCTATGTACATCGAGTCGGTCCCCAATCGCCAGTCGCCGCCCGCCGTTCTGCTGCGGGAAAGCCGCCGCGAGGGCGGCAAGATCAAAAAGCGCACCGTGGCCAATCTGAGCGGTTGGCCGACGGACGTGGTCGAGGGCCTGCGCACCCTGCTCAAAGGCGGCGTCGCCGTTGAACGCGCCGAGCAGGCGC
>NZ_NRRL01000207.1 GCF_016583645.1 Rhodovibrio sodomensis
TGGCCAAGGATGTCGAGGCAACCATCACCAGTGCGGTCGCGTGGGTGCTGATCGCCCACATCCGCCTGCTCACAAGGCGGCTCGCAAGACCTTGATACGAAACAACTCATTCCCGGCCAGACTCTAACGCCTCTATCACTTCTGCTGCCCTCACGCTCCAAGGGGCGAATAGTACTGACTTTACGTTTAAGGTTGGTACGGGCGTCTCTTCCGGTGAGGACGAAATCACTGTGACGCTGTCTTCGATTTCTAGTGGAGCTCTGGGAATTGGAGGCTCCGACATCTCCACCAAAGAGAACGCCGACCTCGCGTCCACTGCCGTGACGTCGGCGATCGACTCGCTTCAGGCTGCCAGATCCGACATCGGTGCGGCTCAGAATCGCCTGGACTTCGCGGCTCAGAACGTCGAGCTGACCCGCGAGAACCAGGAGGCGGCCCGCTCTGAGTTGGAGGACCTGAACGTCGCCAAGGCGATCACCGAGTTCTCCCAGCAGCAGCTGCTGGTCCAGGCGGGCACCTCGACCCTGTCGCAGGCCAACCAGCTGCCGCAGAACCTGTTGCAGCTGTTCCGGTAAACGGACCTCGGCGATCTTGGGGAGGGAGCCGCGCGCTCCCTCCTCTTCCCCGACCGCTTCTAATCTGTTTACCCGACAGTCTCGGCCTGCTGCTTGCTGCACCCAGCGGCAGACCCAGACTGTCGTGCGTGAGCCGATCCTGCGCGCGATTCCAGGCCCGTGTCGTCTCCAAACGGGCAAGCGATCCGGCATCCCAACCGGCAAACGGTCGGTCCGTGGGTGCCGAGATTTGAACGGAGGACACGAGCATGGATGTCTCGGCACTAGCCATCCCCCTGGACCCCGCCGCGGGCGGACGGGGCGCCGACAACAGTGCAGGACAGCTTCACGGGAAGCCCGCGCGCATCACCGGTGCAGGCGGCGGAAGCAACGACCTCGCCCGTGCGCTCGCCGCGGAACTCGGCGACGGCCCTGTCGGCCGGACCAGCGAGCTGCGCCTTCGCGTCGACGAAGACCTGCAGCAGGTGATCGCCACCGTCGTCGACACCGAGACCGGCGATGTCGTCAAGTCCTATCCGCCGGAGGCGGTGATCTCGGCAGCGAAGAAGCTGAAGGCGATGCTGGGTCAGATCCTGGATCGCAACGTCTGACGTGACGCGGGCCGCCCTGACGGCCCTGTAAAAGGAACTGGGTTATGGTCGACGCGCTCGGCGGCAGTGTCCGTGTGGATTCCAACGGCCGCACCACGGTAACCGGTGCCGGCTCCGACATCGACTTCGGGGCGACGGTCGAGAAGATCGTCGAGGCGAAGCGCCGGCCGGCCGTGCGCCTGGAGAACCGGATCGCCGAGAACCAGGTCAAGGTCGACGCGATGACCGACCTGCAGAACCGGCTCAGCACGCTGCAGCAGGCGGCGGACCAGCTGCGCGGCAAGCCGACGTTCGACAACAGCGGCAACGTGTTCGAGGCGAAGGAAGGCTTCCTGACCGCAACCCGGAACGACAGCCTGCAGGCCTCGACCGCCACCAGCATCATGACGGCGAACGTCGAGAACGCCGCCCAGCCCGGCAGCTATGACCTGGAAGTCCTGCGCACGGCCCAGGGCCAGCAGGTCGCGGGCGGTTCCGTCGCCAGCGCGTCGACGGCTCTGGACAGTGTGGACAATCTCGGCGGGTCGTTCACCGGCGGGACCTTCACGGTCAACGGCCGCAAGGTCGCGGTCGCGGCGACCGACAGTCTCCTGGACGTCCGCGACAAGATCAACGCGGCCAACAGCGGCAACAACGCCACCGGCGTCAACGCCCAGGTCGTCTCGATTTCCGACAGCGAGGCGATCCTGACCCTGACCGCCGAGACGCCGGGCGAGACGATCGGTCTGGAGGAGACGGGCGGTAGTCCGCTTCGAGATCTCGGCATCATCGTCGACGATGGTAGCGGAACCGGCGACTTCAAGAACGAGCTGCGCCAGGCCGAAAGCTCGATCTTCCGGATCAACGGGCTGAGTGACGGCAGCGTGTCGGAAAGTGACGCGTTCAACGTCGATCCGAAAGCCGACAATCTGCAAGCTATCGACGGTTTCGGGCTGACGGGTGACCAGACCCTCTCGTTCAAGGTCGACAACGGGGTCGAGCCGCGGACGATCACCCGGACCTACGATACCGCAGGTACCAGCCTGCAGGACATAGCGGCCGACGTGAACGACAACGTCTTCGGGGTGTCGGCGCGTGTGGTGACAGAGTCCGACGGCACCTCACGGCTTGAATTCAACGCTGAGAAGACGGGCGCCGAACAGCGCTCACAGTCTCTCACCCTCGCGCCTGGCGACGCGCTCTCCAACCTGAGCGAAGTCGAGGCCGCTGAAGCGTTCGATCTCGAAATCACCAACTACGGTGCTGGAGGCACCGCGCCGCAAAGCAAAACACTCTCCTTTACCGGCGCAAACAGCCTACAGGAGATCGCGAACGTGATCACGGCCGACACGGACCTGAAAATGAGCGCGAAGGTGACCGGAAACGGAACGGAATCGCGGCTCGAGATCGCCTCCAACGATGGCGGCAAGGTCTCGGTCATCGACGCCTCCGGCGACCTGACACCTACACTCGGTCTCAGCCCGGACAACGACGTGCCCTCACTCGCGGTCAGCGACGCGTTGGCAACCGAGCTCGGGATCGGCGTCGCCGACGCGGTCAGTCGGAAGACCAACACGGTCGACGATCTGCTCGGCGGCAGCACGATCAATCTGTACAAGGCTGAGCGCGGCACCGACATCCAGTTCGACATCGAACGCGACCAGGATGCTGTAAACACGGCGATCCAGGACTTCGTCACCGCCTACAACGAGGTCAAACAGTTCATCAATGCCCAGCGCCTGGAAACGCCGCTGGAAGGCCAGGATCCGGACGCCGAGAACAGCGTGGTGGGTGCCCTGCGCGGTGAGGCCATACTCCGCCAGGTCGAGCAGCGGCTGAGCGGTTTCCTCGCGAATGGCGCCCGGAACAGCACCGGCGAGTTCTCCGTACTCGCCCAGGCCGGGATCCAGTTCGTCGACAACGAGAAAATCAATGATGCGACCCTTGAAGACACGTTGCAGATCGATCCACAGAAACTGAACGACCGGCTGCTGAACGACTTTGACGACCTGAGCAAGCTGTTCCAGTTCGGCTTTTCCTCCGACAACAGCAACCTGCAGATGACCGGCTACACCGGCGCGACCAGCGCCGTCGACGCGAACCTGGAGATCACAGCCACCGACGGCGTGGTCGATGCGGTCAGCGTGAACGGCACAAACGTCGATATCGAGCAGAACGGGAGCCGCTTCACCATCAAGGACGGGCCGCTCACGGGGCTCAGCCTCCTGTTCAGCGGCACCGGCACCGGGGCCGTCACCGAAACCGTGTCGATCTCGACCAGCGACGGCATCGGGAGCGCGGCGTTTTTCGACGCCGATAAACTCAGCAACAACCGGCCGCGCGACGGGATCATCCAGTCGGAAATCGACCGGGTCATCGGGCGGAACGACCGGACCGGCCTCAACGACCGTTTGCAGGACCAGGTCGACCGGATCGATCGCAGCCTGGAACGCGAGCGCGAGGCCCTGACGCGCCAGTTCATAGCCATGGAGCAGGCGCTGCTCGAGCTGGAGTCGGCGCGCGACCGTCTGAGCCAATTCGCGGCGTCCCTTTCCAACGGCGATTAACGCCCTGTCAAAACGCCTATACCCCTAACCTTCCAAAACCCGAAAATCTTGGTGGGTTATAATGCGGAAGTTGTCGGACACCTGTTCGCGGAATGCTTTCCATTCTCTTGGAATAGTCTCTCGGAAGAACGCCAGGATGGCGT
>NZ_NRRL01000208.1 GCF_016583645.1 Rhodovibrio sodomensis
TCACGAGGCTTCGACGCAGCCGGTTGCCCACCTGCGCCGCTCGTCAGCTTCCGAACCTAATCGACAACTGTTCGTGTGGTGTCTTCCTCCACTGGCTTGATACGCCTTAGCACGGCACGCCCTCAAAACCCGCTGTTATCAGGGAATTAGCAACAAAACCGAAACAGCATGGAGGTCACGCCGTGGGTGAATCCGAGCATCTCCTGACGGCCCGTTTCAACCGTTCGCTTCAAGTCGAGGCGCGCGACGAGCGGCTGAGCGGTGACGGCGGCGCGGTCCTGCTACGCGAGGCGATGGAGCGCTCTGGCATCGTGGCCGACCTCGCGGATTGGCTGGAGGATCCACGAGACCCGGACCTGATCACCTACACGCCGGCGGATCTGCTGCGCACCCGGCTGCTCCTGATGGGCCAGGGCTGGCGCCACGGTCAGGACGTCGATCGCCTGCGCCATGACCCCGCGTTCTGCGTGACCGCAACAGGACACCGCGGCGCGGAGACGCTCGACATCGCGCTGCCATCCCAGTCCACCGTCTCGCGCCTGGACGGCATCCTGGCCCGCCCGGCCAACAACCGCCGGCTGTCCGAGGCCCTGATGGCGCTGGCAAGCCGGCGGCTGAAGGCCAGCCGGAAAGGCCGTCGCAAGCGCCGCCTGGCGATCGACATCGACGGTCTGCCCATCGCGGTCGCCGGGCGCCAGCCGGGCAGCGCGTTCAACGGCCACTACAAGATGCGCATCTACGATCCCCTGATCGCCAGCGTCGGCGCGACGGGCGACATGCTGGATGCCTGTCTGCGCGCGGGCAACGCGGGCAGCGCCGACGGCGCGCTCGCCTTCATTCGCGACGTGGTCGCGCGGGCCGAGCAGCAACTCTGCCAGGTCGGCGTCATCCGGATCGACGCGGGCTTTCCGGGCGAGGAGCTGCTGAGCGGTCTGGAGAGCGACGGCACCCCCTACATCGCCCGGATGAAGCCGAACGCCGCGCTCGACCGCCTGAGTGCGCCCTACCGCAGGCGCCCGGCCGGCCGGCCACCCGAAGAGCCGCGCGAGTGGTGCCTCGATCTCAGCTATCAGGCCGGATCCTGGGCGCAGCCGCGTCGGATCATCTTGGTGGTCACCGAGCAGACGGACGGCGACCAGCCCCGGGCGTTCTACCTGGTCACCAGCATCGCCGAGGAGGCCAAGAGCGCGGAGGAGATCCTGCAGCTCTACCGCGAGCGCGGTACCGCGGAAGGGCATATGGGTGAAGTGAAGGCCTTCCTGGCGCCGGCGTTGTCCTCCAGCCCGCGGCCGAAAAGCCAGTACGCCGGCGCGCCGGTCTACCGCGCCGTTGATCCGCCGACCGAGATCGACGCGTTTGCCCGCAACGAAGCCGTGCTCAAGCTCAATCTGATCGCCTATCAGCTCCTCCACGTTGCGCGCACGGCGATGGAGGCGGCGACCGGCACGGGTGTCAGTTTGCACCGGCTCCAGCGAGCCGTCCTTACGACCAGCGCCCGGTTCGTCCGCAGCGGACGGCGCCTGAGCATGATCATCGAACGCCGGTTCGCCGACTTCTGGCAAGCGATCCTGGCCCAGCTCGATCGCTGGTCCTGGGCACCGCCCGGCGCCTGAGCCCGCCGACCAACCAAACAGCTGAGCTGGCGTCGCTAATCAGCCGGTTTACCAGCGCGTCCAGCCGGACTCGCCGAGCTTGTATGGCCCGCGCCCCTCCTCGCGTCCACGCGCCTCGGGACTCGCGTCATTCGAAAACGGCAAAACCGCGACTCGCGGCACTAGTTCTACGCCCGGATAGCGTGGAACTCAGAAGCCGGGCGATGCATTAAATGGGGTCACGACACCTTCTCCCGGGTGTTTCGGCTGTTGGACCCCGAGGCTTTCGCGCAGTGTTTCGGCCGGTTCCTAGAAGAGATGAACCAGGACAGCCGCGGGATCATGGCGATCGATGGCAAGACCCTGCGGCGGTCGTACGATGCGGCGGCCAACCGTTCGCCGCTTGAGGCGGTGACGGCGTTCTCTGCGGAGGGAGGCGTCGTCCTGGGCCATAAAGGTTACCGTTCCGGCGACGGCGATAGCGAGATCACGGCCGCTCGGGCGCTTCTGGCGTGCCTGGATCTGCGCGGGGTTCTGGTCACCGCGGATGCGATCCACTGCCAGGACGAGACGGCCCGCACGGTGCTGGAGCAGGGCGGCGACTATCTCCTGGCGCTGAAGGACAATCGCCCCGCGTTGCACAGCGAGGTGGCGAAGCTCTTCGAAGCCGCCGAAAGCCATGGGATCGAACCGCTGGTGACGACCGACAAGGGCCACGGGCGGATCGAGGTCCGGCGACACTATGTCAGCCATGATCTCAGCTGGCTCAGCGGTCCGAAAGCCGCCGCGGGTCTGCCAGAGCTACCGCCCGGACTGGGCTGCCTCGCGATGGTCGAGGCCGAGGTGACACGCAACGGCAAGACCACCATCACGCGGCGCCACTACCTCGGGTCCGCAAAGATGAGCGTCCAACGCTTCGCCGAGGCCGTGCGCGGTCATTGGCGGATCGAAAACAGCTTACATTGGGTGCTCGACGAGACCTTCGACGAGGACAGAGCCCGCAACCGGGCCGACAACGCCCCTGAGAACCTCGCCGTGTTGCGCAAGCTGGCGCTCAACTTGCTACGCAACGCGCGACGGGATCTCTCCATCAGCCTGAAACGCAAGCGGGTCGGCTGGTCCAACCAGATCGCCTACGACATCCTCGGCCAAATGCGATAGCCCTGTGCCCGTCCGGGTTACAGCTTGGCAGGGCGGTCAACGAAGGACAAAGTCAACGTCAGCGACGCCGGCGACGCGTATACCACCGACCGCAGCGGCGCCCCGAGGAAGCGAAATTGGACCGCGAGATGAAAAGCGTCCCGCTGGACCCGATATAACGGTGCGGTGGAGACAGGCCGCTCCGCTCTCGAAATGGCCGATCGCGCGTGCCCCTTGCCCGTAAGTTCCGCTGGAGTCCCTGTAATCAGATACGCGGACCCATGACGCTGTACGTCGGGCCTTTGCATTCTAACCCCCACAACGGGCGCATCAATCGTCGCGCTGGGTGCGCTCCAGACGCTCGTGGCGTTCCTGGGCCTCGATCGACAGGGTGGCGATCGGCCGCGCTTCCAGCCGGCGGATGGCGATCGGCTCGTCGGTCTCCTCGCAGTACCCGTAGGTGCCGTCTTCGATCCGCTGGAGCGCCTCGTCGATCTTGGAGATCAGCTTGCGCTCCCGGTCGCGCGTGCGCAGCTCTAGCGAGCGGTCGGTCTCGGCCGACGCGCGGTCGGCGATATCCGGCTCGGACAGCCCGCCGTCCTGAAGGTTCTCGAGCGTTTCGTGCGACTCCCGTAACAGCGAGGCCTTCCACGCCAGCAGCTTCTGGCGGAAGTACTCCCGCATCTTGTCGTTCATGAAGGGCTCATCCTCGGTGGGACGATAATCCGGCGGCAGAGTCACGGACATTATGTGAACGGGGTCCCTTCCTTGACGTCAGGGTCCGGGAATACCCGGTTCGGCGCGGGCGCAGTATATGATTTTTTACCCACGCCACAAGCCTCTTTCACACCGCCGCCTCAGCATGAGTCAGTTCTCCAGACGCCCCAAAGCGGCGGTGGTGTAAGGGAGCTGGCGATACATGTTTTCAACCGCCGGAGGCCGCGGGTGAAGAAGGATAGCCTGGAACGTAGGCAGCGGGGGGGCCGGCGATCCGGCGCCTTGGCCTCGGCGGCGAGCGGGTTGGTTTCGCGGTCCCACATGCCGGTTGAGACGGCCCAGTAGAGGGAGATCGCCAGCCCCAGGAGCAGCCGCTCGATCCGATCGGCCTTGC
>NZ_NRRL01000209.1 GCF_016583645.1 Rhodovibrio sodomensis
GGGAGACGGACCTTTAGTTATGCTGAGCTTTAACCAGCCTCGGCTACGCTAAGCGACTGATCGAAAACAGCTTTCTAAGCCGCACCCTCGCCATCTCCGCATAACCTTGGACTCCGCATAGTTCCTGTTATGCGCAGCTCTGCATAACAGGAAGATCACGCAAGGCTTTAACGCCGAATGGGGCGCTGCTTTCTACGCCGGCGTGCGCTCCGTCGTCGACACCGGCCGCCTATACGGCTTGAGCCCGCTCGCCGCCATTCGGCGCGTCCTTGCTGGCCAATCCGTTATTCTACCGGCCGCCGCCTGACCTACTCACCGGTGGGGGGGGGGCGAGTAGACCGGCGGGTCACCCCGCCGGCACCGGGTCGCCGGAGGCGGTCACCCGCCTCCGGCTCCCACAGAACGCAGCGTGCGGATCTCCCGCACTGCGCTCGTCGAAGATGGTTTCACAGCGTGGCGCACGCTCGCAGCTCGGAATACGGGAGAGCGAGCTTCGGGCGCGCGAGAGGATAGCGGGCAACGATACGCCAGAACCGCCGCCATGAGACATGGCCGGCGCGACTGCGACGGCTGAGCACATGGCGCCAATAGCGTTCAACAGCGCGATACAGGCGCTGGAGAGCGCGGAAGTTCCCGGCGACACCGTAATATGCGTAGTGCCCGCGCAGGACCTGATGGATGCAAGCCGCCTGCATCCGGAGAGGCAGGTGCCGGTTGCGCCGCATCAGATCGAACAGTCTGGAGAGACTGCGTTGAAGCCGCGACTTTTCGGTGCGCAGGCCGACCCGGAAACGTCCCTTGCGGTTATACGAACAGTACAAGGTAAAGCCCACAAAGTAGATCGTTTGCGGGCGGCGGTGCCCTTGCCTGCGCGCGTCACGCTGGGCGAACCGGCCGAACGCGACCAACTTGGTCTTATCTGGCTCCAAGCTCAGATCGAACCGGCCCAACCGCTTGCCGAGCGCATCCCGGACCCGTACGGCATCCGTCCGATATTGGAAGCACAGCACAAAGTCGTCGATGTAGCGTACCAGGTACGCTTCGCCCTGCAGCCGCGGCTTGACGACGTACTCGAACCAAAGGTCGAGGACGTAGTGCAAGTAGATGTTGCTGACCAGGACGCTGATCGAACCGCCTTGCGGTGTGCCCTGCTCGTTCGGATGCACCGTACCATCTTCCAGGACGCCAGCCTTGAGCCATCGCCGGATCAGCTTGATCAGACGAGGGTCCCCGACCCGGTGCTCCACGAATCGGAGTAGCCATTCGTGGTTCAGGCTCCCAAAGAAATCCTTCAGGTCCGCCTCCAAAACCCAACTCACCTTCTGCCCGGCAACCGCCTCATGGAGAGTTGCCAGAGCATTGTGCGCGCTGCGTCCCGGGCGTCCGCCGAACGAGCAAGGCAGGAAGTCCTGCTCATAGATCGCGGACAAAACCTCGGCAACGCTACGCTGAAGCGCACGATCCGCGACGCAGGGCACGCCCAGCGGCCGTTTCTCGTGCTTGCCGGGCTTGGGAATGTAGACCCGCCGGATCGCCGGCGCCCGGTAACCTTGTTGGTGAACCGAGCGCAGCATTGGGTCGATCCAGCTATCGAAGGTCGCTTCCGCCTCCGGCACTGTCTGGCCATCCGTGCCCGGCGCCGAGGTCCGGGGTATCTGCTGGAGATTGTCCCAGACTCGCTGTGCCTGTTCAGCGACAATAACGGTGGCCGGTGAGCGCCAGCGAGGTGAACCGGAGGTTCGGCTCGGACCGGGCCTTGGCTGCTATACGCTCCAATCCCGTTGGCATGGCTGGCGTGTCTTCTCTTTGCATAGAAGGGCCGTGTCCTCCCTCTGTGTGGAGCCCATGTCTCCTTAGAACGCATCCATCTCCGCTGGCCGCTTCCCCATGTGACCGGCTCTCCCGGCCTCCGAGTACTATCAGCCAGTCTGACTTCCACCGGGCCATCGGACCTTCCTCGCATTGCTGGCTCGTCAGAGTCTGGCCGGGAATGATCGTAGCTATATCAAGACGTTGCGGCGGCTGTTCACCTTCGAAGAAGTGCCGCCAGCCCGAGTTAAAACCGCGGAACGCGGCAACTTGCCAGCCCATGTCGCAAACCGCGTCGATACTGCGACCCGCCATAACGTATTGATTTCCTGCGGTTCATTCCGAGCTATGACCGAAACTGGGTGACGGGCTGAGAAGGAGGTGGCGTATCGTGTGGTGGCGACCAAACCAACCACGCCTCCCGGAAAGGAGCGATACGCCATGTCTGAGGATAAGGTCATTTCCTTCACGCCACCAGGGCAGATCGACGACCCGCTGACCGAAGTGCTGCGCGCCGGTGCTCGGCAGCTGCTTGAGCAGGCCGTCGAGGCCGAGCTGGAAGCCTTCCTGGCAGCCTACGCCGATCTCAAGACGGAGGATGGCCGGCAACGGCTGGTCCGGCACGGCCACGGACCCGAGCGCAACGTGCTGACGGGCATCGGATCGGTGCCGGTCCGCCGGGCGAAGGCCCGCGACCGGGGCGCTGCCAGCGATGACGACCGGATCCGCTTTACCTCGAACATCCTGCCGCGCTTCGCCCGCCGGACGCGATCGCTGGACGCGGTGTTGCCGGTTCTCTACCTGCGCGGCCTGTCGTCCGGCGACTTTCAGGAAGCGCTGACCGCGCTCATGGGGGAGCGGGCGCCAGCGTTGTCACCGCAGGTGCTGGGCCGGCTCAAGGCCGACTGGAAGGGCGATTACGAGCGCTGGCAGCAGCGCGATCTCACCGGGCGCAGCTACGTCTACCTCTGGGCCGATGGCGTCCACCTGCAGGGGCGCATGGAGGACGAGCACCAATGCATCCTGGTGCTGATCGGCGCGACCGCTGAAGGCCACAAGGAGCTGGTGGGCTTCCAGGCGGGTTTCCGCGAGAGCGCGCAGAGCTGGCGCGAGCTGCTCGTTGACCTGAAGGGCCGCGGGCTGACGATCGCGCCCAAGCTCGCCGTGGGCGACGGGGCGATGGGGTTCTGGAAAGCGCTCGATGAGGTGTTCCCCGGCGCCCGCCAGCAGCGCTGCTGGGTGCACAAGACCGCCAACGTCCTGAACAAAATGCCGAAAAGCCGGCAGAAGCAGGCGAAGGCCGATGTCCAGGCGATCTGGATGGCCGACAGCCGGGCCGACGCCGAGAAGGCGCTGGCGACGTTCGAGGCGAAGTACGGGGCCAAGTATCCGGGCGCGGTCGGCTGCCTGACCAAGGACAGGGAGGCATTGCTGGCGTTCTACGACTTCCCTGCCCAGCAATGGCAGCATATCCGCACCACGAACCCGATCGAGAGCGTGTTCGCCACCGTCCGCCACCGAACGGTTCGCACCAAGGGCTGCATGTCGCACGCCACCGCGATGACGATGGTGTTCAAGCTGGTGACCACTGCCAGCCGGACCTGGCGGCGCTTGAGTGGCAAGAACCAGTTGCCCAAGGTCGTCTATGGTGTGAAGTTCAGGGACGGTATCGAGGCGACCGACGAAGCCGCGACCATCAACGCGAGCGCCGCCGCCTGATCACGCCATCACCCAAACTCGGTCATAGCTCCAGCAAGCCTACTGCGGAGCTTTGTCGCCCACGCGGAGGATCGAGGCGATGCGTTTGTTCGCACAGAAACGGCGCTCGTCTGGACCACACAAGCGTCGTCGCCACAACACCGTCGCAGTCGGCTG
>NZ_NRRL01000210.1 GCF_016583645.1 Rhodovibrio sodomensis
TCTTTCCGCGGTCTCCAGCCCCCGAGGGAGATGTGGGCGGCCCTCCTGGATCAGGGCCGCGTCGACCAGAACCTGTGGGAAATGGCGTTACGGCAAATCCGCAAGCATGGATGCAAGGCCTGCCATCATCGTTGTCACGCACCAGGTAGTGGTGGTTCAGTCGGCAGCGTCGTGCAGTCGACGCGCGACGCGCTCGGCCGCGGCACGGCATGATCCGTTTTCAGGGCACGGCTGGCGACCGTTGATGCATGTCTCCGCGACCCGGTTGAAGATAAGACGCGCCGCCCCCCGTGCCCTTCGTCGAACAGGCGTTCAGCCTCGACCAGCAGGTCCTCGCACGTGCGTGGGGCCGTCCGCAGCATGAATCCAGCATAGCAATCATATTCGGGTGTGCAATTTCAGACTCTTTTGAGGCTGAATTCGGCCGTGTGTGCCAGAGCGCGCTGGGTTACCCTAGCCGCATCAAATGGTATGCGGGGCGGTTCACGTGCACGAGCCTCAGGCAGGAGACCCGCTCGCACATGTTATCCGCTAACCACCCGCGATAGCGGGTTCGTTCAATCGTCATATCGGTCTAATTCGCGTGTCATCATCAAGGTCCGGAGTTCGATCCGCGCGCGCTGCCGAGCGCCAGCGCGAGACACAGCCAACCGGATCAGGGAGGAGCAAGCCAATGGACAATCCACGCACCCGCCTGCTGACCGCCGCGCTGACGGCGGCGACGGCCCTGACGCCCGCGGGCGCAGCTCTGGCGCAGTCCGACGCGGGCAAGACGGCGACCGGCCGCGTGTTCCTGGACGGCAACCGCAACGGCGAGCTGGACCAGGGCGAACAGGGGGTCGAGGGCGTGGCCGTTTCCAACGGCCTCGAGGTCGTCACCACCGACGAAGACGGCCGCTACAGCCTGGCGGTCGACGGGCAGACGATTATCCGCATGACCAAGCCCGCCGGCTATGCGGTGCCGACCAACGAGAGCGAACTGCCGCAGTTCTATTACATCCACGATCCCGACGGCTCGCCCCACGACTTGCGGTATCCGGGCGTCCAGCCGACCGGCTCCCTGCCCGACCAGATCAACTTTCCGCTGCACGAGGCCGAGAAGACCGAGAGCTTCGAGGCGATCCTGATCTCCGACCCGCAGCCGCAGAGCGGCCGGGAGATCGACTACATCCGCGACGACGTGGTCAGCGAACTGATCGGCACGGATGCCAAGTTCGGGATGACCACCGGCGACATCATGTTCGACGACCTGTCGCTGCTGCCCCGATACAACGCGGTGATCGGGCAGATCGGCGTGCCCTGGTGGAACGTGCCCGGCAATCACGAAATGAACTTCCAGGCCTCGGGCGACAAGCACGCGACCGAGACCTTCAAGCGCGTGTACGGGCCGACGTACTATTCTTTCGAGTACGGGGCGGCACACTTCATCTCGCTCGACAACGTCGATTATCAGGGCAAGAACGTCGGCCGGGAGGAGCCGCGCTACCGCGGCGGCGGCGTCTACGAGGGCCGGATCTCCAACCGACAGCTCGAATGGCTGAAAAACGACCTGGCGCTGGTGCTCAAAGACGAGCTGGTGTTCCTAGCGATGCACATCCCGCTCAAGACCTACCTTGGCGACGGCGCCAACGTGAACACCGTCAACCGGCGCGAGCTGTTCGACATCATCGAGGATTACCCGAATCTCTACGCCGTCGCCGGTCACACCCACACCAGCGAGCACCACTACTTCGACGAGGACGACGGGTTTGACGGCAAAAAGCCGTTCCACCACCATGTCCTGTCGACCGTCTCCGGCTCCTGGTGGTCAGGGCCCAAGGATGCCCGCGGCATCCCGGACGCCGTGCAGCGCGACGGCACGCCCAACGGCTACCACGTGCTGGAGGTCGACGGCACGAACGTGGAGGTCCGCTTCAAGGCGGCGAACAAACCGGCGGACCATCAGATGCGCGTGATGTTCGACACCGCCCACCACACCCACAACGCCCATATCTATGGCGACTACGACATGGGCGAGCTGCTGGACGGCGACATGACGGCGGATAAAGTTCCGGCCGCCAGCCTGCTGGTCAACCTGTTCGACGGCGGGCGCCGGTCGCACGTGGAATTCAAGGTGGCCGGCGGCGGCTGGCGCGACATGACCCACGTCCGGCAGATGGACCTGCACGCCAACGAGCTGTTCCAGCGCAACGCAGGCACCGTGAAGCCCTGGGTCGAGGCCGAGCCGTCCTCCCACATCTGGAAGGCGGATCTGCCGGACGAGATCGGTCCCGGCACCTACACCGTGACCGTCCGGGCAACCGACGAATTCGGCAACACCCACCACGCACATAAGGTGCTGGAGGTCCGCGGCACCGGCCTGGAGCAATCTCTCAACGCCGGCGACGGCAAAACCTGAGCTGAGGCGCGTCGCTTCAACGTCGGCGTCTGGAAGGAACGGCGGCCGTGCCGGGCCGCACGGCCGCCGTTTCGTGTACACGGCCTGCCTGGCTTCAGCATCGGCTGGCTGCCCGTTACTTCCCATACCCTTCCGGATGCACCGGGAAGCTGGGATCCTGGGCCTGACCGGCGTTGTTGTGCGCCAATTGCTCGAGCCGGTCGAAGCCCCCCTGGTCGATGTGCGGCCAGTAGAGGTGCATATCGGAAGATTAACAGAATGGCTCATCCCGTTAATTCCGGTGCTACTAGATGTTGAATCAGGGCGGACCCGCCAAAGGGGGCTTTTCGGACTGGTTTTCCGCTGAGGTTTGGCTCGGCGAGGAGTTCAACGAGAGCGCCGCAACAAGGGTTACAGCGGATCTGGGCTACAGGCCCAACCTAGCGGGTGTGCGGCACCGTTACGCCGCGGCGGTGATGAGCTTGTAGGGTGCTGGCTGGCTGACGCATCGCGCCCCAGAGGTCGGGCTCGCGCGTCAACACCCAATGCCAATGGGGCGTACCGGGCGCTTACGACCCATCGACGGATACCTGACGCGCGATTCCCAAACCGGGCCGAGCAGGCCGACCGCCCGCGCGCCCATGAAGCGCGCCGAAGGGCGGTCGGCCGTCGGCGAGGGCCGGGCTTGGGGAGCGCGCTGTAAGCGGCGCGAGCGCTCCACAGCCGCAAACGGTTGACCGGCTACCGGCTTGAACGGCTGGCTTTCGCGCGGTCGGGCATCCAGTAGCCGCGCAACGTGACGACGGCGGCGGCGATAGTGGGCGCCGGGTTGCCTTCGGGCAGCGACAGGTTGACGGCCTTGGGGCCCAGCAGCGCGCGGGCAGTCGCCGGGGAGGCGTGCGCCAGGATCGGGTCAATCATCCGGAACTCCGCCCGGCTTGTGTCGAGCAGACGCTTCCAGAGCCGCCGGCGCGGCCGGACCGCCCGACCGAACCCGTCGCACCACGGGGTTGGGTCCGTATGGCCGTCGGCCGTGCGGCCGAACCGCGGCGCATAGGCCCGCGGCTGGTCGGACAGGGTCGTAGCGATCCGGTTGTACTCCACGGCGATCCCCTGGACCGCGCGCAGGGCCTCGGTGTCCTCGGTCAGGCTGAGGTCCGCCCTGGGGCCCAGCACCTCGGGCAAGAACTGCTGGG
>NZ_NRRL01000211.1 GCF_016583645.1 Rhodovibrio sodomensis
CACCCAGCCGGTCACGCCGACATCGAACCGACGCTGGCGCACCAGGTCCAGGAACCGCTGCCATGGCCGTCGTGCGCACCGGATATCCTTGCCGTCCGGTGTCGGCCGCCGGCGCGCGATCCTAACGGCGGCGCGTCTGCGTGCAAGCGCCGCGCCCCTTGGCGCGGCGCGCGGATGTCGGCATTGTCCCGGTTCGCGCTGTACCGCACATCTACCTTCCCGCGACCCAAGGGGCGCTCTGATCCCATGCGATTGATCCTATTCGTCGGCAAGTGCCTGGTCGGCTTCCTGGCGTCGGTCGGTCTGATCGTCGTCGCGCTCGGCGTGCTCGCCGGCTACGGCTGGCAGGAGGTGCGCGACTGGCGCACCGCCGAGACGCCGGTGCCCGAGCGCGCGGTCCTGACCCTCGACCTCTCAAGCGGCGTCGCCGAACAGGCGCCGCGCAGCCCGATCGCCGGGGCGACCGACGGCGGCGTGCCGATCCACCGCGCGATCGGCGCCCTGGAGCACGCGGCCGGCGACGACCGGGTCCGGGCGGTCGCCATGCGGGTCGGCCGCGGCGGGCTCGCCATGGGGCATGCGCAGGAGCTGCGCAACGCGCTGCAGGACTTCCGGGACAGCGGCAAGACCGCCTGGGCGTTCGCCGAGACGCTGAGCGGCGGGGGCATGGGCGGCGGCACGCTGCACGCCTACCTGGCAAGCGCATTCGACCGGGTCTGGCTGCAGCCGTCGGGCGACGTCAACGTCTCCGGCTTCCTGTTGGAGAGCCCCTACATCGCCGACGCGCTTGCCGAGATCGGCGTCGAGCCGCGCCTCGACCAGCGCCGGGAATTCAAGGGCATCAAGGACCGCTTCACCGCGATGCGGATGCCCGAGCCGCAGCGCACAAACCGGCGCCAGTTGCTGCAGTCCTGGATGGACCAGGTGGTCGCCGGGATCGCGCAGGGGCGCGGGCTGGCCCCGCAGCAGGTGCGCCAGCTGGTCGAGGAAGGCAACTTTTCCGCCGAACGCGCGCTGCAGGCCGGACTGGTCGACCAACTGGGCTACCGGGATCAGATGCGCCAGGCGCTGCGCCAGGCGGTCGGCGCGCAAGCCGACGACCGCGCGGCGATGGTCGACCTGCTGGCCTACGGCGCGCAGATGCAGCGCGCGCGCGAGTTGCCTGAGGACACCCCGCAGATCGCCGTGGTCACCGGCCAGGGTGCGGTCACGCTCGGCTCCAGCCAAGGCGGCAGGCTGTTCGGCGACGTTCAGATGGGCAGCGACACGATCGCCCCCGCCCTGCTGGAGGCCGCCCGCGACGATAAGATAAAGGCGATCGTGCTGCGCGTGGACAGCCCGGGCGGCAGCTACGTCGCGTCCGACACGATCTGGCACGCGGTGCGCCGGGCGCGCGAGATGGGCACGCCGGTCGTGGTGTCGATGGCGAACATCGCCGCTTCGGGCGGGTATTTCGTCGCCGCGCCGGCGAACCGGATCTACGCCCTGCCCGGGACGATCACAGGCTCGATCGGGGTCGGCTCCGGCAAGTTCGTCCTGACCGGGCTGTGGGACAAGCTGGAGATCAACTTCGACGGCGTTCAGGCCGGCCGCAACGCCGACTTCTGGAGCCCGAACCACGACTTTACGGAGGCGCAGTGGCAAAAGCTGCAGACCTTCCTCGACCAGACCTACGCCGACTTCAAGCAGAAGGTCGCGAGCGGCCGCGACCTTAGCCCCGAGCAGGTCGAACAGGTTGCCCAGGGCAAGATCTGGTCGGGCGCCGATGCCCAGGCGCGCGGCTTGGTCGATCAGCTGGGCGGGCTCGAGGCCGCGATTGCCGGCGCCAAGGAGCTGGCCGAGATCCCCGCCGGCCAGCCGGTGCGCGTGGTCGAGCGGCCGGAACGCAAGGACCCGCTGCGCCGCCTGATCGAGGGCGCTCTGCAAGGCCGCATCGAAAGCCCGGCCGCCGAGGCGCTGGGCCGGATCGCCCGCGGCCTGCGGCCGCTGATCGACGTGATCGGCCTGCTGCAAGGCCGCCAGGCCGAGCGCCGGCTGGAAAGCCCGGTCCAGGTGGAGGACGTGCGGTAGGGCGTCGGGTTCGCCGAATACGCACACCAAGTCCGCCTCCTCCAAGCGGGAGGAGGGGTTAGGGGAGATGGAATCACGGGCGCGAATGCCGCGGGCAACCTCCTCTCGCTAGAGCAAAATCGATAAAGGTCGAGTCGGCCTTCATCGTGAATTTTGCTCTAACTGCCTGAAGAGATGTGGGGCGGCGACTCAGGATGACGTTACCGAATTATCAATAACTTATAGCGTCATGCTGAGCAGGCCCGAAGGGCCAAGTCGAAGCACGCCCGACGGGTGGTCGCAAGCGGCCTGTCCGCCGCTACCCCGGCTTCTCGGCGACGATCAGGAACTCGACGTTCCCCTCGGGCCCCTTGACCGGGCTCTCCCGTAAAGACAGCACGCGCCAGCCCATCGTTTCCGTCAGCCAGGCGCGGATACGCGCGCACACCGCTTCGTGCAGGGCGGGATCGCGGACCACGCCGCCGCGGCCGACCCGGTCGCGGCCGACCTCGAACTGCGGCTTGATCAGGGCGGCGAGCCGGGCGCCGGGCCGGGCCAGCGCGAGCGCGTTAGGCAGCACCACCTCCAGCCCGATGAAGGACGCGTCGCAGACCACCAGGTCGACCGGCTCAGGCACGTGGCCAGAGGTCAGATGGCGGGCGTTGGTGCGTTCCAGCACGACCACGCGGTCGTCCTGGCGCAGCTTCCAGGCGAGCTGGCCGTGGCCGACGTCGACGGCGTGGACCCGGATCGCCCCGTGCTGCAACAAGACATCGGTGAAGCCGCCGGTCGACGCGCCGACGTCGAGCGCGACCGCGCCGTGCGGATCGATCTCGCCCGCCTCGACCAATGGCGCCAGCTTCAGCCCGCCGCGCGAGACCCAGGGATGATCCTGCCCCCTGAGCGCGAGCGGGGCGTCGGCGGGCAAGCTCGTGCCAGGCTTGTCGATCCGCTTGGTGTCGGAGAACACCTGCCCCGCCATGACCAACGCCTGCGCCCTGGCGCGGCTTTCCGCCAGCCCGCGGTCGACCAGCAGCTGGTCGACCCGTCGCTTCTTGGGGGCGGTCATGGGCAGACGCCGGGCCGTTCGCCGGCGGCACGCGAACCGGTCCCCTCTCCGCCAGTGGGAGGACAGGGATCGGGAGAGGAGGTGTGCACGCCACCGAGAGCGCGGCAGCCTCCTCCCCTAGCCCCTCCTCCCAGGTGGAGGAGGGGGATGACTTGGGCCTGCCCGCGGTCGGGGGGTTCAACCACAGGGTCGGGAGGCACCCGTAAGGCCCTGATCTTCAGAAACGTCCCCGTCATGGTGGGCAGGCGCCCGGGTCGAGGCATGACCGCCCGTCACGCCCTGAGCGAGCCCGCATCCGCACGCTCGAGGCCCAGCGCGTCGAGCGCCTTGGCGACCATGTGGTGGGCGTTGAGGCCGGCGGCCTCGTACTGCTGGTAAGGCTTGTCGTGGTCGATGAACCGGTCGGGCAGGTGCATCGGCCGGATCTTCAGGCCGT
>NZ_NRRL01000212.1 GCF_016583645.1 Rhodovibrio sodomensis
GTCAACCTCGAAGGTAGATAGCGTGTATCTAGTCCGCTGGCGGCGCGCCCGAACCTAAGATGCAGGCAGAACAACGACTTAAACCGCATGAACCCGGCTCTGCGTGTCCAGTGACCGCGAAGTCAGGTCAGGCGGTGTTAAGTTTCCCGGCGCCCATTACGTGGGAACCGGAGACCGCGGAGTGTTTTAAGCGCCTTTACGATTCTAGAAGTGAACCTTTGGCCCGGTTGAAAGAACTTGTCAGAGGTGCGCTACAAGCAACAATGCGGTCGACACGTTGTCCGTATTGTTTGATTCAGAAGGGGCGTGTTTTTGATCATTTTCTTGATAAAGCATCGTTTCCTGAATTCTCGATAGAACCGACAAATCTAGTCTACGTATGTTCTGAGTGCAACGAAGAGAAAAATTGGTCTGGTGAGAATGCTGGGACAGACGTTTTGTTTCCATATTTCGCAGGTCTTGATCGCAATGTATTTCTCCAATGCCGGATTGATGTTTTTGGAGATATAATACTCCCAGTATTTTATCTAGAATTTACGGACTGTGAAATAGACTCCGAAATGGCATATCGCATACAGCGTCATTTTGATAAACTTAATCTTAAAGATCGTCTTGAGACAGAATCGATTGAATTTGCAAGGAACTTTGTTACCAAATACAGGTTTAGGGAAGGAAATGTTGACGAATTACAAATATTTAAAGAGTTTTATGAGGAAGAGATTGAACTGAACAGAAAGACCTACGGTCCAAATTTCTTCCTGTGTAGGTTGTACAGGGCTTTAATAGATCATTACCTTGGTGAACTTTAGGCGCGGTGATAAGAATTATGAATGTGATTAAGATGTAAACCGGGGCGTGTCATCAGTAGTTTATGGTTCTCACTCAAACCCCCACCAACCCCGCCGTCTCCTCCGCCTCCGTCGTCACCCGGTTCCGGCCGGCGCTTTTGGCGGCGTAGAGGCTGGTGTCGGCGCGTTTGAGGAGGGTGTCGAGGGGTTCGCCGTAGGCGTAAGTCGCCAGGCCCATGGAGACGGTGACGCGGCCCACCGTCTGGCCGGTCTGGCGGTTGGTCAGGCGGCGGCCGGCGAGGTGGGTGCGCACCCGCTCGCACACCTCGAACCCGGTGGCGAGGTCGGTCGCCGGGAGCAGCAGGGCGAACTCCTCGCCGCCCCAGCGGGCCACCGTGTCGGCCTCGCGCAGTTCCGAGCGCATCGCCGTGGCGTGCCACCAGCCGCCTCTCCGCGCCCCCCACGCCCTTGCATTCCCGGGCGGGCGGCGTTATCACCCGCGCACATCCCACACGCGGGCTTACGCGAGGGGTCGTCGCGGCCGTGGCCTTCGAAGAAGGCGCGGGCGTTGCAACGGCGTCAATCGCTTCCGGTGCCGGGGGCAGGCCGCACGCGGCCGGCCGCCCGGTCGCACCCAGGCCCGCGGAGGAACGAACCGGAAAAAGGACGAACCTGATGGCGCTGCCGACCTTCACCATGCGCCAGCTCTTGGAAGCTGGCGTGCACTTCGGCCACACCACCCGGCGCTGGAACCCCAAGATGGAGCCGTTCATCTATGGGGAGCGCAACGACATCCACATCCTCGACCTGCAGCAGACCGTGCCGCTGCTCTCCCGCGGCCTGGAGGCGGTGCGCAACGTCGTCGCCAACGGCGGCCGCGTGCTCCTGGTCGGCACCAAGCGCCAGGCGAGCGAATACGTCGCCGAGGCCGCGCAGCGCTGCGGGCAGTATTACGTCAACCACCGTTGGCTGGGCGGCATGCTCACCAACTGGAAGACGATCAGCCACTCGATCAAGCGGCTGCGCCAGGTCCAGGAGATCCTGGACGAGGGCGGCGCCGGCCTGACCAAGAAGGAAACGCTCAACCTGACCCGCGAGCGCGACAAGCTGGAGCGCGCGCTGGGCGGCATCAAGGACATGGGCGGCCTGCCGGACCTGATCTTCATCATCGACACCAATAAGGAGCACCTCGCGATCAGCGAGGCGAACAAGCTGGGCATCCCGGTCGCGGCGGTGCTGGACTCGAACTCCGACCCGTACGGCATCACCTATCCGATCCCGGGCAACGACGACGCGCTGCGCGCGATCTCGCTGTACTGCGAACTGGTCGGCGACGCGGTGCTCGACGGCATCTCGGCGGAGATGTCCGCCAGCGGCGACGACCCGGGCGCGGCCGAGACCGCCGGCGAGAAGCTGCCGGAGGAGACCGAGCTGGCCGAGGCCGCGGGCGAGACCGCCCCGGCGGCCGCCGCGGGCGAGGCGTCCGAGCACCCGGCGGGCGAGACGGCCGGGGGCAACACGACCCCGGACGCGACCGGGAGCGAGGGCACCGGTCAGGAGACGGCCCAGGACACGGCCAAAGACACGGCCCAGGACACGGCCAAGTCCGCTTAAGACCGGGGCAGGGCGGATCGCCCTGTAACACGCCCGTGCGCGACAGCCGCCGGGACGCCGTGCTGAGCTCCGCCCGGCGTCCCGGCGGCAGGCGTCCCGGCGCCCGGCGTCCCGAGCGCCAGGCGCGCGCGCCGGGCGGCCGGCATCCAGACCACGCGACAGACGCGACATGTAAGAGACGGAGACGTACGATGGCCCAGATCACGGCCGACCTGGTCCGCCAGCTGCGCGAGCGCACCGGCGCTGGCATGATGGACTGCAAGAAGGCGCTGAACGATACCGACGGCGACATCGACGCCGCGATCGACTGGCTGCGCAAGAAGGGCCTGTCCCAGGCCGCCAAGAAGGCCGGCCGCACCGCCGCCGAGGGCCTGGTCGGCGTGCACGCCGAGGGCACCAAGGGGGCGGCCGTCGAGGTCAACTGCGAGACCGACTTCGTCGCCCGCAACGAGCACTTCCAGCAGTTCGTCGGCGAGCTCGCCAAGCTGGCCTACGACGAGGAGGCGGAGACCGACGCGCTGTTGCAGGCGACCTTCCCGTCGACCGGCCGCACGGTCGCCGACGAGCTGACCCAGCAGATCGCCGGGCTGGGCGAGAACATGAAGATCTCGCGCGCCAAGGTGATGAAGGTCAGCCAGGGCGCGGTCGCCGGCTATGTGCACAACCAGCTGGCCCCGAACCAGGGCAAGATCGGCGTGCTGGTCGCGCTCGAGGCGGGCGCCGGGCCGGACAAGCTGGAGGCGACCGCCAAGCAGATCGCCATGCACGTCGCCGCGGTGAACCCGGCGGCGATCAGCCAGGACCAGATCGACCCCCAGCTGGTCGAGCGCGAGAAGCAGGTCCTGATGGATCAGGCGCGCGAGAGCGGCAAGCCGGAGAACATCATCGAGAAGATGGTGGAAGGCCGGATGCGCAAGTTCTACGAGGAGAACGCGCTCCTCGACCAGACCTTCGTGGTCGACGGCGAAAGCCGGATCGGCGACGTGCTGAACAAGCTGGGCACGGACCTGGGCACCGAGATCACGGTGACCGGCATGGTCCGCTACCAGCTGGGCGAGACGCAGGCCGACGGCGGCGAGCAGTCGGCGGCGTAACCCTCGGCGCGCGGGCGCGCCGCGCCGCGCGACATCCGCCCTGCGTCCGT
>NZ_NRRL01000213.1 GCF_016583645.1 Rhodovibrio sodomensis
GAACCCGATCGAGCGATTATGGGCGGTCATGCATCAGCGCGTGACGCACAACCGTCATTACCCCACCCGGAAACAATTCGCCGATGCTATCCTGGTGTTCTTTCGAGACACTATTCCAAGAGAATGGCATACATTCAGGGAACAGGTGTCCGACAACTTCCGCATCATAACCCACCAAGATTTTCGGATTTTGGAAGGTTAGGGGTATAGGTTACCGATCTTTATGATGAGTTCGGCAAGCTTGCGGCGGTTCGAATCAGCGATCGTGAAAGAGCGCCCGCCGCGATTTTATTGCGCGGTCTTCGCGTTAAGCTCGAACGAGGCGTCCGATAGCGTGATCAACCCGGTGCGAACATATACGGACTGCAGCTTCCCCTCGGCGACGCCGAGGGCGCTGGCAATTGGGCGGCGGACATCCGCTTCGGGCGCGTTTTCGAGTGTTAGTGCCGCACATAGGCCGGCACCGGCTCGGCAAGGCCTTCGAACGCCTTACGCATCAGCGTCCCCCCCGGCGCCAGTCCCGCAGCGCGTCGTTGAAGGGCTTCACGGCACTGTCGATAAGGCCAGTTTCCGTGATCATCACGCGGCCGGTTAGCGGGCAGGGCCTGAACGGCAGTTTGCGCTGGCCGCGCCGGTCGGGCGACGCCCAGGATCGCATCGTGCGTTCAGTACACGGCTGTCCAGTGCGCTCGCTGTAGATCTTCGCGGCTTCGGGAATCGTCAGCAGTCGGTTGGGGTTGGCAGGTCGATGTTCGCTCATGTCGTTTCTCCGCGTCTGATGGTGTCAGCCGCGGCCTATATGATGTCGTCCGCGCGGAATGGGCCGGTCACCTACCAAGATTATGCGTAACCGGCTTCGGCACGCAGGAGCATCACCAACGCTGCCAGGATCACATCGATAACCTCGTCGGGCGTCGGCTTTTTGCCAGCCCGGCGGATCACCGCTTCTGTGATCTCGAGGCGGTCGCTGATCGCGCTGGAATGGGCTATCCGCGTCGGGTGGTTGCGTTTGGGTCCGGTAAGGGCAGTTACCGGACGTAACTGACCGCCCGCGCAACCAGCGCCCGGCGATAGCCCTGGAATGGCGGTGGTTTTAGAGGGCCTGGGGAGCATGGCGGATCAGTTGACATTCACAAACGCACGGAACGCATGCCGCCAGGGAACTTGATCTGCAATAATATCGCGGGTGGCATGATCACCGGGGCCAGGCCACTCGCATGTATCCGATGTCCCGGTGCAGTATTTCTGCGGTTTCGGCAAGGGCGGCGTTACGCCGAAGGCTGCGCATGTCCTTCGCTGCGGCGGTAAGCCATTTCTGCACGCGCTCAGCGTGGTCGTCGGCTCTCTCCGCTTTGTCCGCGCCCATCGAGAGAAACATGCGGTAGCATCGCCATTCCGCGACTGCCTCCGCCAAGTTTCCCTGCGTGAATTGCCAGTTCGGATCACTCTCCGCACGGTGCCTACATTGATCGTACAGCCAGAGCATCTGACGTTCGGCCGCGTCCAGATCGGCCACCAATGCGGCGGGGGTCATATAGTGTATCGGTCAGGCTCCTATCAAATGCCCTGGAGCGGGCGCGTCGTTGTCGGTACAGCTTTCAGGCCAACGCCCTATCTGCGGGTCAGGCTTGTCGGGCGAAGTGTCAGCCGAGCTTGAGCCGGCTTAGAGGTTTAATGCCCTCCTCGATCAGGCCGCGCCAAACTCGTTTCGCGTGACTGGGATCAACCAGGAGGCTAGCAAATTCGGCGCGGTGAGCCTGCTGCCAGGGTCCAGGCTTATCTTCGTGAGCCTCCAAATCGGTCGCCTGACACTCCACGTAATCGCGGCGGGCCTGGTGGACGGCACCGATCGTCTCGTGAAGCCCATCGACGCTATCGCCGGGCAGTTTCAACTGGTGAATGAACATGGCACGGCCCTGGTTCTGGTTCTGCGAGTGATCCGACCGTCAAATAGGCACGCCTGCACGAAACCAAAGACGCGGCCACCGCGATCTGAGAAAATGTAAGAGCGGCGGCTTGCGCCGCCTGTTGAGCGAAACGGAATACTGGACCCCCGGCGACACCAAAACCGGCCCCTGACTGTGCATCGGCACCTGGGTCAACCTGACCTCACGCGTTTCATCACGTATTTACCGCGCCAATCGGCACTGTGACCTCCTTGCCGATCTAAACACCATACGTCATCCAGGGCTGTTCAGTTTTCTTCATGAGCCGGCATAGTCGAAGAGTTTGTCGGGGTTGAGCGCGGTGGCGTAGCGCGCTTGAGCCACGTTGCGCACGCCGTTCGCCCGGAGGATGTTGAGCGCGAAGCTGCGGATACGAGTGAAGGTCCCGGGTTGGACACGGATCCGGCTGTGATCTTCGCCCAGGGTCACGTCGCGGACGTGATGGTTGCGGTTCTCGATGGTCCAATGCGCGCGCACGGCCTTGGCGAAGTCGGCGGCGGACAGCGGGATCTGGCAGACGTAGAACGCGGTTTCGCTGCGTTCAGTCCAGCGGCCTGTGGCCGGCTGCTTCACCCAGGTAAGGCGATACACGCGGGCGGCCTGCACGATCAGTCCGTCCCAGGCGGGATCCAGTTGACCGCTCACGTCGAAGGTTTCGACCGAGCGGTGCTCCTGTCGGCCGTGCCGGTTGCGCACAACCGTCTCGTTCCGGTCGCGAGGCGACTGCGACCGGGCAAGATGCTGAACGCGGCCCAGGAGGTGTGGTTGGTTGCCTTTGACCTGCGCCAGGACCGCGTTACCGCTCGTCTGGGCGGCCTCAAAGGTTTTTTTGGCAGTGGAGGGCGTCGACCGTGAACAGGACGCCGGAGACGTTCAGGTCCGCGATCATCTCTTGCACGGCAGCCACCTCGTCGCTGGACCCATCGAGTTCGGTGTGTGCCAGGATGAGCGCGTCGTCCGAGGCGAAGGCGCTCAGGGTCGCAGCGGCGGCCTGATCGTTGAGCTGATCAAAGCTGCGTTTGAGGGTCTTGCCGTCGAGCGCGATGTAAGCGTCACGAGACCCCCACGTGGCGCTCCGCCGCGGTATGTGTGTAGCCTCTCCGCTCTTTCGCGAGCAGGAGGGGCTGATGAGCGATCGTGTGCAAGGTAATTGGCAAACTGATGGGCACACGTACCAGCGGATGGAGCTGACGACGGGAACGCCGCGGCGGCGGTCCTGGACGCTGGCCGACAAGGCCCGGATCGTGGCGGAGAGCTTTTCGGGCGACCGCCCAGCGTCCGAGGTCGCGCTGAAGCACGGCATCCATCGCAACCAGATCTACAACTGGCGCCGCGAGCTGGCCAAGGCGGCCACGAACGAGATCGAGGACGACAGCCCGTTCGTGCCGGTGCGCGTGGCGCCGCCTGAACCGGAGACGCCCGTCGCCGAGCCAG
>NZ_NRRL01000214.1 GCF_016583645.1 Rhodovibrio sodomensis
CAGCGACGTCCTGCGGGCGGCGGTTTTGCGGCGGCATCAGCTTGGCCAACGCCGCATCCTTGCGCTCCTGGGAATACTCGGGCAAACCCAACTCCTCGGCTCGAGTGGTCGGTTAAGACTACAGGTTACTGTAGCTGCCAACCAGTCTGACGCCCAGGGAACAGCAAATGCGGCCGGTGGCCCTGGGAAGGCGCAATAGTCTGTTCGCGGGGTCCGACGAGGGCGTTTCATACTGCTCATCTCGCTATGTGGTTGATTTCTCAAGCCAGTTTTCCTGGCGTTCATCTGACGCCGGGCGTCGTGCCCGGCGTTCGTCGGCCTTCCACCGGACATCGTCGAGTTCGAGGTCGGCGTGTTGGATGATCCAAGGCGCGCCTGGGCAATGCTGTGAGGCTGGGATGGTCCCGTCGAGGATCAGCCGCCGGATCGTCGACGAGCTAACGGCCAGGGCCGTGGCGGCTTCTTCAAGCGTAGCCTCACCACGCTCGCTTCGCTCACCGTCTCGATAGATTGCTATCTTGTTGCGATTGCGTAGCGAGCATACCGCTGTACGGGTCCATCCCTTACCGTGAGGCGTTTTCTTACCTGAACGGTTCAGAACCGCAGCAATTGTCTGATCGGGCATCTGGCGTGCCAGAATGCGGACCAGATCGATCACGTCGTGATCGGTTGTGTATCGGTTTTGACCAACGCGGTTCTTTTTGACCGCCAGTTTCGTGTGATCCCCACCTCGCCAATGGATTATCAGGGCAAGTTTATCGTCGACGACATCGACAACGATCTCTTCGACAACCGTCCGGATGATCTTCTTGCGTGTTTCGATTGTCGCGCCAGGGCTATCCCATGCACGGGCGAGATCGTGGCCCAGCGCCATGAGCCGCGTTCGATCCGTCTCTGAAAGAGCGGGTTGGCTGGTGGCAGAGAGGCTCTCCAGCTCCATTTCGAGGTTCGCAACGTCAATCAAGCGCTCATTCCAGCGGCGCTCCAGTTCGCCGGCGACAAGCCGGTTATCCGGATCCGCGGCGTCGTACTGCCGTTGAGCTTTGTGCGCTTCGTAGCGCGCCTGCTGCAGCGCCAACTCCAACTGGGCCCGCTTATCGCTGTGCTGCTGTCCATGCGTGTCGATCGCTTGCAGCGCGGCCTCGACGCCGAGTGGCTGAAGTCTCTCCAGCACCTCCCGGGCGACCGCACGGTCAACGCGGACGCCGCCAAAGCTGATGCAAAGGGCGGCGGCCTGCTGATTGAAAGCCCCAGCGCAAGCATAGCCATAGCCTTGGCCATAACGGACATGGAGTTTCTTCCCGCATCGCCCGCAACGAAACAAGCCGGGCAACAAAGCCTCTCCGGATCGCACCGCCCCTCGACTCATGAAGCGTTTACCATTGCTGTTGTCGGCGATCAGCTTCTGGTTTCTCTCGAACTCGTCCCAGGAAATATAGCCTTCGTGGTGATCGCGGATCAGGACCTCCCACTCGCGCCAGTCTTGCCGGATTGTTCTGACAACACGTTTTTGCCCGTATTCGATCGCGACCCGTCCGGTTCGTCGACCAAAAACATAAGCGCCAGCATACACCGGATTTCTGAGTATGTGATGCAGCGTCGGGTACACAGGAAGGCGCCACACGATCCGATCGGCATGCTTCCCTTGTCCGGCGAACGGCAGCCGGATCTGTTCCTGGCGGCACCATACGAGCACCTGGCGAACGGTCTGGAGTTCCGCGAACTTCCGAAAGACCAGAGAGATCGCCTCTTGCACGCGTGTGTCGGGATCTTTCTCGATGCGGTCGTCTTGCTTCACATAGCCGACCGCGACTGTGAGGAGGAGTTCGCCCCGGCGCGCCTTCTGTCGGATGGCCTCGCGCGAGCGCTGGCGGAAAACCGACCCCTCCATCTCGCTTATGGTGCCTTTCATCCCGAGCAGAAGGCGATCGTTCGGCATGGCGGGATCGTAGACCCCTTCCTCATCGACGAGCAGGGTTCCGACGATACCGCAGAACTCGAGCAAGGTATGCCAATCGCGTCCGTTCCGGGCCAGACGGGAGGCCTCCAGCGAGAAGACGGCGCCGACACGTCCCTCGCAAATGCCGGCCAGGAGCTTCTCGAACCCCGGCCGCCGGCCACCGCCCCCGGACCGACCAAGGTCATCGTCGATCACCTCGACATCCGCCCAGCCAAGCTGTTTTGCGCGGTCGGCGAGACCGTACTGCCGCCGTTGGCTCTCCAGGTTGTGCGTGACCTGGAACGCGGAAGACTGTCGGACATAAACGACGGCATCCCGGGCCAAGTGCTCAGGCGTTATCCGCGTCATCGTTCGCCTCCATCACCTGAGCGGTCAGAACTTCCTGCAGCAGGGTCTGAAGCTGCCTTACCACGTCCAGGCGATCGGACTCCTCCAACCTCGGCCCGTTCAACGTGTTGATTAGAAACAGATTCAGTTGTATCGCCGCTCCCTTTTGTAGCACCTTCCCCTCCCGAGCTGGGTTTCCTGCAACTATCGCAGGCGTGCACCGAGTCGAGGAAGGCTCTTAGATCAAAGAGCGCGCCTAAACTGAAAGTTGGGGTGTCAACGAGACTGGATGGGCACCCACTTTCGACCATCCAGACCGGGAGAAAGGCCTTTGGTCCATCCGTTGGGTGATCAATCGGGCGAACCGTGATATGGGCCGCGCCATTGTGTTCTTGCTCGGCTACAACGACCACGCGCTGACCGAACAGAGGGTGGAAAGGGTACATGACCTCAACCTCACGCCCCAGATTCCGGGCATTATGAGGTCTCTTCCGAGGGCGGGGCGGAAACCTGGGCGATCCTGGCCTCGCTGATCCAGACGGCCAAGCTCAACGATCTCGACCCGTTGACCTATCTCGCCGACGTGCTGCAGCGGATCGTCGACGGCAGCGTCCCTGTCAACCGGCTGGACGCGCTGCTGCCCTGGAACTGGACGGCGACCGAGGTGGCGCAGGCGGCATGAGCGACGACCACGGCAGGGCGAACGCCATGGGCGTCGAGGAACTCGCCGCCTACCTGGCCGAGGCAACGTTGAATCCGCCGATCGCCGATCTCGCCACCCTCGACGGCTATCTGAGCGCGCTGGTGGTTGGGCCGAAGTTCATCCACCCCCAGCAGTTCATGCCGGAAGTGCTGGGTCCCAAGGCGGACCTCAGCCTCACTGCGTGGACCGAGGCCCTGCGCGCGGTCCAGGGAATCGCCGCGGAGTACAACCGGATCGCCACGACCCTGTCCGATCAGCCACGGGCCTATGCGCCGCGGTTCGGCCGCACGGCCGACGGCCATACGGACCCGAGCCCGTGGTGCGACGGGTTCGGTCGGGCGATCCGGCCCCGCCGGCGGCTCTGGAAGCGTCTGCTCGACACCGGCCGGGCGGAGTTCCGGATGATCGATCCGATTCTGGCGCATGCCTCGCCGGCGACCGCCCGTGCGTTGCTGGGTCCGAAGGCCCTCGATCTGTCGTTGCCCGAAGCCCATCCGGCGCCCACCATCGCCGCAGCCGTCGTCACGTTGCGCGGCTATTGGATGCCCGACCGCGCGAAAGCCAGCCGCAACGCATCGCGTTGATACTTGGCAGCAGGCTGCCGGGCCGCCTACCGTAATCGCTGGTATGATCCTCGCGGAGACAGGCTATGCAGACGGCACGTGAACTTTGGCAGGAGCAATGCGAAGCCGCTCGCGGGGTGCGCGAGCGGTTCGGTGTGCAAGCCGCGTTCGACTATATCGTCGGCGAGAAACTCCAGTTGTTCGCTGAAAGCGCGGAAAGGGATCGGCGCCTTGCCGCGGATCTGCCCTGGTTTGTTGCCGAGGCGCGTCAGCTGTTCACAGCCGACGAAATCGAACATCATCTCCAGCGTCTGGAACGCCAACTCACCGCGGACGCCGAA
>NZ_NRRL01000215.1 GCF_016583645.1 Rhodovibrio sodomensis
TGACCGAGGCCGGGCTGATCACGCTGGTCAGCTTCATCTCGCCGTTCCGCAGCGAGCGGCGGATGGCGCGCGAGATGCTGCCCGAGGGCGAGTTCCTGGAGGTGTTCGTCGACGCGCCCCTGGCGGTCTGCGAGCAGCGCGACCCGAAGGGCCTGTACAAGAAGGCCCGCGCCGGGGAGATCCCCAACTTCACCGGCATCGGCTCCAGCTACGAGCCGCCCGAGGCCCCGGAACTGCACCTGCGCTCCGACCAGGCCAGCCCGGAGGAGCTCGCCGGCCAGGTGATCGGCCTGCTGGAAGCCCGCGGGATGCTGTAGGGCTGCGGCCGATCCGATGCGTGAGGCCTCTGTGCCGCCCTCATGGACCCTCACGGGTCTAGGTAGATCGCCGACGGCGCCTGCCAAGGCGGAGCAACCGCCTTGGCAGGCGAGCTGCGCGGCACTCGACCCGGGATGTGTCAGGCACGCCTCTGAGCGCTTGGTCGCCGTTTTCGGCCATCCTTGGGCGGATTGGCGTAACTCTGGCGTGCATTCGCGTTTGTAACCTCGAACGCGAAGGCCAACCAACCATTTCGCATGCGTGTCGGCTGCCCTGATCCCGTCATATCGTTCCAGGCGGTATGAGGGAACGGCTGGTGATCCCGAACCCGCCCGGCACCGGTTATGGCGTCATACCGTGTCGCTCGGCGTCATCCTCCTGCACCTGTGGCTCGGCAGAAGCTGCTGCGGGCTGTGTAGATATCGGCGATGGTTGGGGTGGCAGCGGGCCCGCTGCTACCGCGCGCGTTCCGGTGGCTGAGACGAGGCGCGCCGTCCGGGCACCACGGCTTCGGTTGCCGTATTGCGCGGTCGAGCGACACGATGCGTGATGCAGGGCGAACGCCTTCAACGTCCGACAAGCGGGTAATCCGGCGGCGAAGTCGTGGCGGAAAACATACGGGGACACGTCGAGGCCTTCATCGCCCAACGCCGCGATCGTGGCCCGTTTGACCTCCCGACGCAGCGTGGGCTCGTCGACCGCCACATCGACCGCGTGGGCGCCGATCAACCCCCGAAGGTAAGCCACTTCTGGAACAGCCTGTTCGAGCGCGATCCACACCCGCCATTGCGGTTGCCCGGTTGCCCGGCGTTCGCAAGCTTTCGCGCCTGCGCCGTCGACGCGCAGACATCCCGCCTCGGTCCGAAGGCGCACACCCTTGGCGAGTTCTGCCGGACGCACCCCCGTCGCCATCAGGACCGCGATCGCGACCGGGTAGGCACTCGCCGAAACCGCCCGTTGGAGCACCCGTCGCCGCCAGTCCGGGATACGTTTATGCAGACGACAACCAACGTGATCCTTGCTCTTGGGCCGTCCGCCCGCCGCCGTCGAACGACGCTGGCGCCTGCGCCGGCCCCCTACCGCCTGATCGGGTTGACCGGCACCCGGCGGATATCGACGCAGCCATTTGACAGCACCTCTGACTTCGGCAGGCGAGACGTCGCGGCCCGTCATCCAATCGTCGAGGGTCTTGAGTTGGGCCCATACGAGGGCCGCGCGGCGCTTATAGAACGCATCCGGTGAGGCAAAGGCGGAAGGTTCACCAGCCTCAGCGAGCCTGCGGCAGTCACCGCGATACTGGCGTTCCGTGCTCACGGAAGTCTCTCGGCGACCGTAGCGCTGCCACAGATCGACGGCTTCCTGCCATATGTCGGGTGCGAGCGTTGTTTCGGCTGTCATCGTTGTCAGCCTCGCTGCGAAATCTGCAAACGGCAAGTGGACGGATATCGTGGCGCGCCTAATATGAAGCCGCCTGTGAGGGGGAATGGCGTCGATCCTGCGTATTATCAGACAAGCCCGCTTACAGTCCGATACCTGTCCGCCTTCAGTCCGACTTTTGTCCGAAAGGCTGTCCGAACGCCTGTCCAGCTCTCGTCAGGCCGATACCGAAAGCGGACACCGACGACTCTGGGCGCTACCAAAGGACATACTGGTCAAGTTGTTTTCCGTCGTTGTGCTGGGGTGCGACAACGTAACGCACTTCGTATCCGTTTCGTTATGCCGCGATTGTTTCCATTGGACGGGTAGGGCGCCGGCGCGGGCAGTGAGCCGGATGGTCGCCAGGGTGCGTTGACAGGACCCGCGACGTCGGCCGCGCCGGGTTGGGACTGACGGCACTGGTGGGAGAACGCGGCATGACCGACACGGATACGGATCTGGCCGCAGCGCTTTGGCGACATGCGCGGGAACGAACCCCGAGCTTCGGGCGAGGCCATGTTCAGACCTGGTGCAACCGTCATGCGGCCTTGCTACAGCAAGTCTGCGATCGCGGTTTCAGCTGGGCCGAGATCGCCGACTTCCTGACGAGTGTTGGCCTGACCCTGGACAATGGGGGCGCCATATCGGCTGAAACAGCGCGCAAATTGGTCCGCCGCGCCGGAGTGCCGAGCTCTCGGCAACGCGACAAAAGCGCCCGGTCCGTATCGTGCTACCAGCTGCAGATGCTGCCGCCAACGCCCTCGGCGCTCGGGGCTGTGTCAGACGCGGTCGCGATCATCAGCCAGCCGAAAAGCGCAGGCTTTTGTGCCGGCGTCAAGTTCCAGCCTGGGAACAACGAGGCGAACGACTTGGCGCCAGAGGCGTCAACTCCTGCCCCCGTTCAGCGGGGTCAGCAAGGTCCGCCCGTAAGCCGCACGCGTGGGACGGATCAGGCGGCCGAGACCCCGCAGAGCGCCTCCGAGAAACCGATCGATCGGACCTCGGAACACGATATCGAGACCGTCGCGGTTCCCCCGACGGCCCGCACGCGCGACCGGAGACGTGTCGGTTCCGGCGTCGGGTCAGCGGGCCGTCACGATGTAGCGGAGTTGGTGAAGAAACGTAGCGAGCGTGCTGACGAAGGAGGTTAAGCCATGATCACCACAGCTTTCGCCTGTAACCAAAAAGGCGGTACCGGGAAAACGGTGACCAGCAGTTTATTCGCCTCGCTGGTCGCCGAGGCTAAAGGCGAGTGGCCACGCTTGGTAGAGATCGACCATCCCCGGCTCGATCGGGCGCTTGGCGTCGATGGTCTCGTCAAGACGATCGAGCCTCACGCGGACCCCAACCGTCTCGCTGAGGACCCGGAGCTCGCGTTCGACCTTTTCCACCCGGTCTACGATGAGTTGCGTTTTGGGCTGCGTAATTCGGCGGAATCCGCCCACCCAATTCGGTTGAATTCGCCCACCTGGTTCGGCTGAAACCGCCCACCGAATTCGGCGAATTCGCCCACACGTAGCACGAGAGTAAGACGGCGCGCGGCCTT
>NZ_NRRL01000216.1 GCF_016583645.1 Rhodovibrio sodomensis
GCGTCCACCTGATCCAGCTCCCGCCCTATTGCCCGCACTTGAACCCGATCGAGCGATTATGGGCGGTCATGCATCAGCGCGTGACGCACAACCGTCATTACCCCACCCGGAAACAATTCGCCGACGCCATCCTGGTGTTCTTTCGAGACACTGTTCCAAGAGAATGGCAGACATTCAGGGAACAGGTGTCCGACAACTTCCGCATCATAACCCACCAAGATTTTCGGATTTTGGAAGGTTAGGGGTATAGCGAAGAAGTTTTTTCGGAATGATCTGAAATTCGGTCCAGATGTGTAGCTACGAGGCGTAAGGAAAATGAGGCGTCCCTCGTCGCGGACAAGGCAGCTCGAAATATACATAAATAGTGCATACACATTTCCAAAGCCCTGTGTCATTTTCGGACTGCAGGACGGTGGCCGGGTTTTCGTAGTTAGTTTCTGATATGGTGGATTCGAAATCACAGCATCTAAATTTGGGCAGATGTCGGTTTCGGGTACCATGTCATATTGGTTTGACAGTATGATGCGCGCATAAATTGAAAGGAAATCTTTATGGAAAGTTTTTGTATGCACGATCACGCCTTTTTCGTATAGCGCCCAATTGGTTAAATTAACGAGCACATCATTGAGCAGAGGAATAATTCGCTCATCTTTTTCATACGAATAGAGCGATATTTCTCGAATGTCGGATTTTTCTTGAACGAGCTGCTCGACAGCCGCGCAAAGGAGAGTGCCCACTCCAGCGGCTGGGTCCATAATGGATACATGTTCCTTGGACGTAAGTTCTAACGCCTCGGCCATACGACGCGCCAAGTAGACAGGTGTAAAATACTGTCCTGCGCTTTTTCGTTTTATTCGAGATTGAGAGCCCAGATATTTTTCACCTATGCGATCTGCATATGCCGTTGGGCTCACGTCGTGTTGATATTTATTGTGTTCACGCTGTTTGAGATCGATACGTTTTGTCATTGAACTAGCCGGGTTTGTGATCACCGCGTCGTCACATATTCGGGTAGTTCGGACCGCCGCCGCCTTCGGGGGTGGTCCAGACGATGTTCTGGGTCGGGTCCTTGATGTCGCAGGTCTTGCAGTGGACGCAGTTGGTGAAGTTGATCTGTAGCCTGGGGTTGGAGCCGTCGCTGTCGCGCACGATCTCGTAGACGTTGGCCGGGCAGTAGCGCTGCTCCGGCGCGTCGTACCATTCCAGATTGTGCTCCACCGGCATCCGGCTGTCCTTCAGCTGCAGGTGGCTGGGCTGGTCCTCGTCGTGCCAGACGTTGGCGAGGTAGACGCTGGACAGCTTGTCGAACGAGACCACCCCGTCGGGCTTGGGGTATTCGATCTCGCGCATCTGCTCCTTGGGCTTCAGCGTCTCGTGGTCGCCGTGCTTGTGGTGGAAGGTCCAGGGCGCCTTGCCGCCGAACAGCTTGAGGTCGAGGCCGGCGTACAGCGTGCCCAGCTTCATGCCCAGCTTGGCGACCGCCGGGCGGACGTTGCGCGCCGTGTGCAGCTCTTCCTTGACCCAGCTGGCATCGAACTTCTCCTGATAGCTGTCCAGGGTCGACTGGCCTTGGTCGCCCGCGGCGAGCACCGCGGCGATGCTCTCGGCGGCCAGCATGCCGGTCTTCATCGCATTGTGGCTGCCCTTGATCTTGGGCACGTTCAGCGTGCCGGCGGCGCAGCCGGTGATGATGCCGCCCGGCAGCTGCATCTTGGGCAGCGACTGCAGCCCGCCCTCGTTGAGGGCGCGCGCGCCGTACGACACGCGCTTGCCGCCTTCCAGGTAGGGCCGGACCTTCGGGTGGGTCTTGAACCGCTGGAACTCGTCGAACGGCGAGAGATAGGGGTTCTTGTAGTCCAGGCCGATCACGTAGCCGACGTACACCTGGTTGTTCTCCAGGTGGTACATGAACGAGCCGCCCCAGGTGGCATCGTCCATCGGCCAGCCGGAGGTGTGCATCACCAGCCCTTCGTCGTGCTGGTCGGCCGGGACCTCCCACAGTTCCTTGAGGCCGATACCGTAGGTCATCGGATCCGAGGAGTCGCGCAGGCCGTACTTGGCGACCAGCTGCTCGGACAGCGAGCCGCGGCAGCCCTCGGAAAAGACGGTGTACTTGGCACGCAGCTCGATCGACGGGGTGTAGCTGTCCTTGTGGCTGCCGTCGGCGGCGATGCCCAGTTCGTTGGTGGCGACGCCGACCACGCGGTCCTGGTCGTCGAACAGCACCTCGGACGCGGCGAAGCCGGGGTAGATCTCGACCCCCATGGCTTCCGCCCGCTCGCCCAGCCAGCGGGTGACGTTGCCGAGCGAGACGATGTAGTTGCCGTGGTTCTGCATCTGGGCGGGCAGCAAACCGACCGGCACGCTGAAGCCGCCGCGCTCGGTCAGGTACAGGAACTTCTCGTTCTTGACCGGCGTATTGAGCGGCGCGCCCTGGTCCTTCCAGTCCGGGATCAGCTCGTCCAGCGCGCGGCTTTCGATCACAGCACCCGACAGGATGTGCGCGCCGACCTCCGAGCCCTTCTCCAGGACGCAGACGCTGATCTCCTGGCCGTTCTCCTCGGCGAGCTGACGCAGCCGGATCGCGGCGGACAGGCCGGACGGGCCCGCCCCGACGATCACCACGTCGTATTCCATCGCCTCACGTTCGCTCATCTCGTCGATCCCTCGTCCTCATCCAGGCGCCCGCGGGCCCGGCGTACGGGCCCGGTTCAGGGCCGGGCAAGCTCCGACCGCGCGACAGTTAACCGCGCGTCTGCCTTCCCGTCCAGCTAGCCGGAGGCTGCGGGACGCCAAGGGCATGGGCGCCTTGAAAAGCGAACATCGCCCGCGTGGAACCGACACTGGCCTAGCACGCCCACCTAGCACACCCGACCGATCCCGCGCGTGCGGCGAATCGCGGGGCTTTCCGCGCCACCTTCCGCGCCGCAATTCAGCCGTTCCCCGTCGCGGAAACGACAGCCGCGCAAACGCCCGACTCAGGATAATAAACGATAAGAGGCGGCACCCGGAAAGCCGCCGGTTCCGCGCCTTTCACGACAACACGCCCGGGCCCTTGGGGACGACAGCCATGACCGACACCGCCGACACCGGATACGCGTCCCAGACGCCCGCCGACACGGCCGACACCGGCGGCGCGGCGGGCGAGGGCCGCGGCGCCCGGCGCGGCCCTCGCCCG
>NZ_NRRL01000217.1 GCF_016583645.1 Rhodovibrio sodomensis
TGATGACCTCGCGGAGATCCACCTCCCGCGGGCGACCGATCCGGCGGTCCGCCGGAAGTTTCGGGCGGATCACCTCCCATTCGAGGTCCGTGGTATCACTTGCGTAACGCAGGTGCGTACGGTCATATTTCGGGCGAGTGGTTTCAGATCCTATGGGGGCGACGGACTCCGCCGAGCGTTAGGCTCCGGGGTGTCGGTTCAACGTTAAGTATAACGGAGGCCCCGATGTCGTTCGCGTCCACGCCCTCGACGCCCGCCCCCGGTCACACTGCTACAATTTATGCCGCCGTCGAACTGAGTTCGAAAAACTGGCTGTTGGCGGTTCAGGCGCCCGACCGGGATAAGATCAGCCGGCACAAGGTGCCCACGGGCGACAGCGACAAGCTGATCGCGCATCTGGAACAGGCCCGCGCCCGCGTGCAGGATGGAACGGATGCTCCGGTGAATGTGCTGACCTGCTACGAGGCGGGCCGGGATGGCTTCTGGCTGCACCGGGTGCTGCACGCCAACGGGATCAACAATCAGATCGTCGATCCAGCGAGCCTGCTGACGGATCAAAAGAAGAAGTCGGCGAAGACCGACAAGATCGACGTGCGACGGATCCTTCGCGCCCTAAAGCTTTGGCACGAAGGCGACCCAGAAGCCTGCCGCATGGTGCATGTGCCGACACCCGAGCAGGAGGACGAACGCCGGGTAGTGCGCGAGGCCCAGCGCATGAAGAAGGAAATTACCGGTCACCTTAACCGGATCGGCAGCGTGATTGCCCTGCACGGTATTTCGACGTTCCGACCATTGCGTCGGGACTGGCGCGACCAGCTGGAGCAATTAAAGACCGCTGATGGGCGCGAGCTGCCACCCATGCTCAAAGGCGAAATCAAACGGGAGTGTGAGCGCCTGCATCACGTCCGAGACCAGCTTCGCCAACTCGTGCGCGAGGATCGTGCGCGCCGCCGCGAGGCGAAGCGTAGCGCGGAAAGCAAGGCGCCCACGGACAAGACTGCGCTCGAACAGCGCGCCGAGCTGATCGCGCATTTACAGTTGTTGAGAGGGGTCGGCGAGGTCGGTGCCAGCATCCTCGTTGACGAGGTATTCTTCCGGGATTTCCGAAATCGACAGGAGCTGGCCGGTTACGTCGGGTTGACGCCGCAGCCGCACAGCAGTGGTGCAAAGGACACCGACCAGGGCCTGGACAAAGCTGGTCACGCGCTCGCCCGCTGGGCGATGATCGAACTCACCTGGCGCTGGCTACATTACCAGCCCAACAGCACGTTGAGCCGGTGGTTCCATGACCAAGTCGGCAGAGCACGCGGACGGCTGCGGCGGATCAAGCTCATCGCGACGGCGCGCAAGCTCCTGGTCGCGTTCTGGCGCTACGCAACTCAGGGCATTGTGCCGGAGAACGCCGTGACAACCGGCTGATCGCGAACGGCGACGGCCGGCTGGAACGTCGCGGGGACGGCCGCCCCGCGGCGGTCGGGTCGGACGCGTGATCGCTATGTGGACGGGCGGAGAACCAGCCCGCCGTGTTTCAGATTGATCCCGTCCGCCCCGGGCCCGACCTGGACACATGCAGGATTGGGGTGACGGCTCAACCAGCGAGCCGACCGGATGCGAGTTCGGCCAGGCGTGCGCCTGCCCGCGACAAGGGCCCAGCCCGATCGTCCCCAACGGCCGCGACCGCGATGTCTCGGACCTTCGCCTACTCGGCGACGTGAAGCCGCCCCAAGACGCCTGTGAGCCGGTCACGCGTCAGTGCAGGAAAATCCCGATCACCACCCGGACGCCGATCTACTCGATCATGGCGCAGCACCCGTACTACACCCTTGACAGGAGGTCGCCCCATGCGAGTCCACATGATGTGCCTCCTCGTCTGTTTGCCACAACGAGGGCATCATAAAGGGCTGAAATCACTCAACGAGTTTCGGGCCAGCCTCTCAGACGACTCCCGCACCCGGGACAGCGAAACGCCTTCCGTTCCCGAAACCGGCGCAGGACGGCGGGCTCCCGCTACGACCTGAACGGCATGTCCCCAATTCAATCGCCACGCTGAGACTGCTGATCGCTCACAATCTTGCGCGCCTATTGCCTCGATGTCCTTGTTGTCACCGCGCTATCGAAACGCCGATTCGCGCCGAAACCTCGCCTCCACTTCGTTTGTGACGCAGTAAGAGTAGACAACGACGGGAATATAGTATACCGAGCCGGTGCTTCCACGGTCACGCCGGCAGTGATCCGGCGGCGGTAGTCTCCGGGATGGGTCCGAGCGCGTCGGCGCGATTAAAGTCAAGTTCGCGCTTGGGCCCACACGTTTGCGTAGGCGGCGATGAGATTATGGGGCGGGTTGATGGTGACTGCTCACCCCCACCGGTGAGTAGGTCAGGCGGCGGCCGGTAGAATAACGGATTGGCCAGCAAGGACGCGCCGAATGGCGGCGAGCGGGCTCAAGCCGTATAGGCGGCCGGTGTCGACGACGGAGCGCACGCCGGCGTAGAAAGCAGCGCCCCATTCGGCGTTAAAGCCTTGCGTGATCTTCCTGAAAATTACGGCCGGGCGGAGGTAGCGCTCGCTGGCGTTGTTGGTCGCCGGCACCCCGCGGTTGGTGATGCATACGAACAGCTCACAGCGGACGCGCCGGATCTGCCCGCGCAGCTTCTCACCTGCGTGGCTGTCCGATGGCCGCGTGACCAAGTCGTCAAGTTCGCGGTCGAGGCGACATCGGTACTGGTAGAGCGTGCTGTCCTGGAGCTCCTCGCGCCGCCGGGCGATATCGACGGCGCGCAGCAGGAGGTCCTTGAGCGGCGGGGCAAACACCGTGTCGCCGGCGTCGATGGCGTATTGCGCATCCCGCAGCAGGTGGGCGAGGCAGAGCTGCCGGCTCTCGCCGTGTCCGTTCTGCGCGGCGAAGCGGTCGGAGACCCAGACCTCCGGGACATGCTCGCCGAGCACCTCCCGGACGACCGCCTTGCCGCGGCTGGGCGCCACCTTGTGCAGCACCGCGGTGGCGCAGCCGAACACCCATTGCCAGTATTTCTGGCCGGCTACCCGAGCGCCGGTCTCGT
>NZ_NRRL01000218.1 GCF_016583645.1 Rhodovibrio sodomensis
TGCCGGTTGGCGAGCGCGGTCTCGATGTGCGGCTGACGCGCCACCAGCCAGTCCAGCGCGGCGTAGATCTCGTGCTCGCGCACCTCGCCCAGGCCCAGGCGCCCGTTCAGGCTGGAGGCGGCCGTCTGAGCGTTGAGGGCGCGCACGGTGGCGAGCTTGGAGCAGGGCTGGATGATCCGCTGGGCGATCATCGCCAGCACCAGGTCGCGCGACCGCTGATCGGCCGGCCGGCTACGCCGGCCGAGCAGCAGTTTCGGCAGGCCCAGCCGCTCGGCCGTGCCCAGCACGGCGGCGACGTGGCCGTGCGGCAGCGAGCGCGCGATGGTCAGCGCCTGCTCGGCGCGTTCCACCGCGACGCCGCCCTTGAGCAGGGTGCGCAGGCCCTCGACCAGGTGCTCCGGCCAATCGCTCAGATTGGCCACGGTGCGCTTTTTGATCTTGCCGTCGACGCGGCGGCTTTCCCGCAGCAGAACGGCGGGCGGCGACTGGCGGTTGGGGACCGACTCGATGTACATGGCTCATGCGAATCGTACCTTGAGACTGATGTCAACGGCAGACCACCGCCGTTTACATGGGTACACAAAGCCGCCCACAGCCGTATTCTTTGTTCCCACTCAGAAACTTAGCCGGCTAACCAAGTAAAAAGTTCCGTTTAGGGTGACGTGTACGTGCGCGGCTAACTGGTTCAGCCCAGACAGAATGATCCCTGTAGACAGCTTTCGGGGGCACTACGGACCCAGCGCCCGCTTGTTGGCGTGCCCGGGGTGGGCCAGGAGCGGACATTTGTCCAAAGCGTGGCTAAGTCATGGTGCCGCTCAGGGAATCCAAGCTCGACCCGTATCGGCTACTGGAGATTTCGTGGGATAAGAGCCGAGCGCCGATTTCTACGCCTGCGGTTCGGCAGCCGACGAGAAGCAGGTCAGTACGCCGCTCGGCTCTACACGGATCAGAACGATCGGCAAATATCGGATACGCTATCCTTCCGTTTTACTGTTAACCATCGTCACTAACCGCCCGATCGCGCACGCTCCCCTTCCGAACGCGCGCAATTTGAGGCGCTTTATCGTTCCTTTGGTGCCGCGACACATACCCATCAGGAGGGCACCATGGGACATGTCATCGAAGTCGACTTCACCTCACGGACGAACACGGCGAGCCGGACCAGCGCTGATCCGTCTATGTCTTCAGATGCGTCGATCGTTCCGCTGCATGTAGATGCCAGCGAGACCATTGCCACCGCGGAAGTCCCGGAAGTCGTGTCGCCGTCGATCCCGGACGGCGGCGGTCGGACAGGGAACTCCACGAAGCCACGGCACGCTGGTGAGGGTTCGAACCTGGTCGACGCGTGTGCCCGTATGCGCGCTGATACGGCTGCCTTGCAAGAGGCCGTCGAAAACCTGCGTCGCGCCACCGCCGATATGCATCGGCTGCCGGCCTTGGCGCGCGAACTCTGCGAGGCGGCGGTCTAGCGCCTCAAACCGCCGCTCCCCTTGGCGAGTGCCTCTCCCTGCCCCGCCATACCAAGCGCGGCAGCGACAGCCCGAACCTTCTCTGTCACGCCCGCCGGGCTGGGGGTATCGGGAACCTCGACGACCTCGACCCCGGCAGCGCGCAGCTGCGCCAGCGCTTCCGGCGGACCGGCATCGGCCGCTGCCAACACGATATCGGGCTCCAGCGACAGGATCGGCTCCGCGGACAAGCGCCGCATGTAGCCGACGTCCGGCACCTCCTGCGCGGCGGGCGGATACAGGCTGGTGCTGTCGACGCCGACCAGGCGTTCCTCGGCCCCGAGCGCGTAGACGATTTCCGTGACCGAACCGCCCACGGACACGACCCGCGCGTCGTCGCTGGCGAGCGCCGACGGTGCGAGGCCGACGATCAGGCACACCGGGGCGAGCCAAGTGCCGAGCGCGCGCATGAACGCCAACATCTGAATGCGGTCCTTTTCATCCGTCCGTTCAAGATCTGGGCGGGGCGGACGTCGGCCAGGCCGCTGGCGACGCGACGCGCTCCGAAAAGACCGGGATCGCCTGTCCGGGCACCGCGTACGCCACCCATGGCCCTCGCCCGGCCAGCTTACGCCGTCGTCCAACCGCCGCCGGGCGCCACCATTACTGCAAATGCACCGCAGTTGCAATTGTATGTGTCGGATAACCGATCGAGTTTGAGAGACGCAGTCGCAGCGAAGCCATGCGGACCGCCGGCCGCCAAGGCGACCCGCCGAACCAGCACCTGCGTGAGTTCGACCTCTTGATCATCACCGGGCGGCGCGTATTCACTGCGCCCGTCAAATCGGTCGATACCAGAGTGGCTGGCACACAAAAAAAGCCGGGCGGAGGCTCGCCTCTACGCCCGGCTTGTTCGCTCGTCTTGTAGGCCAGCGGTTAGGCCGTCGCCGCGGCCTTCTCGAACAGCTGATACGCGCCGCCCCAGTCGTTGGCCGAGACCACCGGCCAGTGCGCGTTCTTCGCATCCGCCGTTGAACACCGGTGAAGCGCTGGTAACCCTCACTGGTGCGGCCGTCCAGTTCGCAAAGACCCGCCTTGTCCAGACCTAACTCGTAGACGACGACGGCACCCTGCGCACCTACGAAGCCAGGTAGGTGGAGCGTTCGCCCAGGCAGAGCGCGACGATGCAGGCGAGTTGTCTGCACATCGCGTTCAACAATGTCCAACGGAGATCTAGGATGCTTGGCATTGTAAACTTGCCCACGGCTGACCGCGCCGGCGCCCGCGCCGGCCAAGATTGGCCGGCGCGGGCCTCCACCTGTCGCTTTGCCTTAGAAAACGCCACTGAAGATCAGCAGGCCAGCGCACGACGCAGCGGCACCAGTCATCCGCATTAAGGAGCTGATATCGATTAACCGCTACATTTAGCGCTATCAATCTGCCGTGGACGGATGGTGTAGTTCCATTCGCCGTGGAAGTCATGCGGCTGGATGTTGAGTTGTTTCATCGTGCGGTCGGAGACC
>NZ_NRRL01000219.1 GCF_016583645.1 Rhodovibrio sodomensis
CTATGGCCTCGGCTGACTTCTCCCGGTCCATCGGAAACCGTCGCCGGTCTCCTGCCCCGGCTCGCCCGGGGAAACCGAGAGACCTCCCAGGGTAAGACACTGATCCTTCATGCGGTCGCCGCCGGATCTACCCGCGCGCGCTCCGGGTGGCTATCGGGCGTCCCCGTATTTCGCCGGGTTACCCGCACGCGCTGGCCTCGTATCCGGTTCCTGTGCGTCGGCCCCGCACTTTGCCTCCGGCTTCCTCCCCACGCCGCCTCGCGGCGACGCAGTTGCCTTCGGCTATCGCTTCCCGCCACCAGGGCCACGAAGAGGACTTTCACCTCCAAGATCAGTGCCGTGCCTGGCACACGAAAAAAGGGCCGTGCGGAAGTCCGCACGGCCCAAGTCTGGGGAGGTAAACGCTCATGAAGGGCGTTACGGCCCGATGACCCACATGGCCATCGTGCCGCACTGCACAATCTGGGGTGCCGGATGCTGCGATGCAAACAAAAAATGTCGGGCTGCGGCAAAAGCGCCCAATTCTGGGGATCGTTGGTGTAAAAACTTGGTCCGCCCAACCGCTCGCGGGGCATTCGCGCTGTGCGTTGCAGCATTAACCCCATCGCCGTTAGGGGCGAACCGGCGGGCTGGCACGGGTCCTGCATGCCCGGTGCGCCAGCCGATCCCGAGCCCGGAGCGCCCGTGATGTCCCGCCGCTGCCCCGCCGTGACCCGCCTTGCCGCCGCCGGCCTGCTCGTCGCGTCGCTGCTGGCCGTGCTTGCAGCCGCCCCGGCCCGCGCCGACTCGGCGCCCGGCGGCGATGCCTGGGCGGTCTGCGCGGCGGCGACCGATGCCGCGGAGGCAATCCGCCCGGACCTGCCCGCCCACCTGCTGGGCGCGCTGGCCAAAGTCGAATCGGGGCGCTGGCACGCCGGCAGCAAGGCAAGACTTGCCTGGCCCTGGACCGTGATGGCCGAGGGCCGGGGGCGATATCTGCCGAGCCGGGCCGCCGCGGTCGCCGAGGTCCGCGAGCTCCAGGCGCGCGGCGTCACCAACATCGACGTCGGCTGCATGCAGGTGAACCTGCACTGGCACGGCCAGGCCTTCGACAGCCTGCAGCAGGCGTTCGACCCGGCCTACAACGTCGCCTACGCCGCCGCCTTCCTGCTCGACCTGCGGGCCAGCGAGAACTCCTGGACCAAGGCGATCGGCGTCTACCACTCGCGCACGCCGAAGTTCTCCGGTCCCTACCGCAGCAAGGTGTTCCGCCACTGGCGGGCGGAAAAGCAGGCCGCCGTCGCCGCCCGGATCGCGGAGCGCGACGACGCCGCCGCGGCTGTTCCGTCGGACGGTTAAGTCCCGCCGAGCCTCACGGTTTCGCCGGCCCTCCAGCACGACCGCCTCCCCTGGACGTCGCGCAGACCCCGCGATCACGCCGGCGCCGAGCGCCCGCCCCTGGGCCCAAAACCGGCGCGCACGCGCTCTTGAGCCCCGGCAACCGGGCCGCTTACGATATCGCTTGGGCGCTGCGAAAAAAGCAAGACGCGGACCGGCCGCACCGGCCGGACGCGCTGCATCCGCCGGGGAGGCGAGCCCGCCATGGAGATCGACGTTCCGCGCGCCCGCGCCGAGACCGAGGGCGTGGGCCACGGCATCCACCTGAACGCCGCCGGGTCCGCGCTGATGCCGCGCTGCGTGGTCGACGCGCAGGTCCGGCACATCCACGACGAGGCCGCCCACGGCGGCTACGAGGCCTGCCAGCATGCCCAGGGCCAGATCGCGCGCACCTACGCGGCGCTCGGCGAGCTGCTGAACTGCCGGCCCGAGCAGATCGCGCTCACCGACAGCGCGACCACCAGCTGGCAGCGGATCGTCCGCGCGCTGCCCTGGCAGGCCGGCGACCGAGTGCTGACCGGCGAGGCGGAGTACGCCTCGAACTACATCACCCTTCTGCAGCTGGCCCGGCACCTGGGCGTCGAGATCGCGGTCGTTCCGAGCGACGCGGACGGCCAGATCGACGTCGACCGCCTGGCGGACACGATCGACGCCCGCACGCGCCTGGTCGCCCTGACGCACGTTCCGACCAACGGCGGCCTGGTCAATCCCGCCGCCGACGTCGGCGCGGTCACGCGGGCCAAGGGGGTGGCGTTCCTGCTCGACGCCTGCCAGTCGGCCGGGCAGATCGACCTCGACGTGCGGCGGATCGGCTGCGACTTCCTGTCCGCGACCGGGCGCAAGTATCTGCGCGGGCCGCGCGGTACCGGCTTCCTGTACGTCCACCCGGACTGGAGCGACCGGCTGGAGCCGGCCTCGCTCGACATGCGCTCGGCGCGCTGGACGGCCGCCGACGCCTACACGCCCCAGCCGGGCGCGCGGAAGTTCGAAACCTTCGAGTTCAACTACGCCGGCGTGATCGGACTCGGCACGGCGGTCGACTACGCGCTGTCCTGGGGCCTGCCGGCGATCGAGGCGCGGATCGGCTGGCTCGCCAGCACGCTGCGCCGCAGGCTGGACCGGATTCCGGGGGTGACGATCCGCGATCTGGGGCGGGACACCTGCGGCATCTGCAGCTTCACGCTGGACGGCTGGTCGGCCGAGGCGGTCAAGGCGGCGCTGGCCGAGCAGCACATCCGGGTGACGGTCAGCGAGCGCGCCGCAACCCGCCTGGACATGGACCGGCGAAGGCTGGACGCGGTCGTGCGCGCCAGCGTGCACTACTACACCACCGAGGAGGAACTGGACCGCCTGTGCGACGCGGTCGCCGAACTGGCGCCGGCGTCGGCGGCGTGACGGCGCCCAGCTAGAGCAAGAATGAACGAACCCGCTATCGCGGGGGTTAGCGGATAACAGGTGCGGGCGGGTCTCCTGCCTGAGACGATGGGGTTGCCGACCACCAACTCTCAGGACAGGAGTTTCCCAGATGGCCGACATCAGCCCTC
>NZ_NRRL01000220.1 GCF_016583645.1 Rhodovibrio sodomensis
ACGTCCACCGGGCGGTCGCCCGCATGGATCTCAGCTCGGTGCGCGCCGTCGCCTTCGACGAGACCGCCGCCAAGCGCGGCCACCGCTACATCACCGTGTTCATCGACCTCGACCGCAAGGAAGAGCCGGTGCTGTTCGCCACGCCCGGCAAGGGCAAGGACTGCGTGCGGCAGTTCCGACGCTTCCTGGAGGCCCACGGTGGCGACGGCGCGGCGATCGCGGAAGTGGTCTGCGACATGTCCCGCGCCTTCCAGAACGCGGTCGACGAGACCTTCGAGAACGCCAGCCAGACGGTCGACTGGTTCCACGTCGTCCAGCTGTTCACCGATGCGGTGGAGAGCGTGCGCCGTAGTGAGGCCAAGCAGACCAAGATGCCCAAGGGCGCCCGGTGGGCGACCGTGAAAGGCGGCGACGGCCCGCTGAAGGACCGCGATCGCGATGCGCTCGCCGAGCTCGAACGCCTCGGCCTGGCCACCGGAGAGGCGTACAAGATCAAGGAGAAGCTACGCTGGGTTCGGAAAGCCGCGACCCCGCAGGCCGCCCGCTGGCGGCTGACACGCTTCCTGAACCATGCCGAGGAGATGGCCGCCGGCGACGAAGCGCTGGCACCCGTCCGCAAGGCGATCGCCACCGTCCGGCAGCAGATCGACCGGATCATCCAGCGCTGGTACTCGACCCATTCCAACGCCCGCCTGGAGGGCCTGAACTCGACCTTTCAGGCCGCCCGCCACCGGGCTCGCGGCTACAGCAGCCCGGCCACCTTCATCGCCATGATCTACCTGCTCGCAGCCCCGATCGGCGATATCTCGAAATCCATTTGAACCGTCAGAGCGCCCTTTTTATGAGGGAAAGGATAAATGACGGCAAGCTTTCGGTGGCAATCTATATAGCGTCTGGCTCGAAAGCTTCGGCGGCCGTCCCGGACGCAGGGCTGTTCAGTGTTCGCGGGTAGAGTGAGTGGCGTCGCGTGAGGCGAGTCCGAGCGGCGGGTGATCCACCAGAAACGAGATGGGGTATCGCGGCGGCCACCCTCTGAGATGTTGAGGAGAGGGTGGCGGCCCTCCAGGGATGTTAACACGAACTCCGCAGAGCGGGCTCAAACATTCAGGAGAAGGAGGACCGCCATGACCAAGTATGCCGCGTTCGATGTCTCGGTCAACGACAGCGCGCTGTGCATCCTGGACGCCGCCGGCAACATCGTGGAGGAGACGAAAGTCGCCAGCGAGGCCGACGCGGTCGCCGAGGCGTTGCGCCAGCACCGGTCGGAGATCGGGCTTGTTGGCCTGGAGGCCGGTCCGATGTCGCAGCATTTGTTCGACGGCCTGGCCGAGGCCGGCTATCCGGTGGTGTGCTGCGAAACCCGGCACACCAAGGCGTTCCTGAAAGCCCGCCGCAACAAAACCGACCGCAACGACGCCAGGGGCATCGCCCAGATGATGCGCACCGGCCTGTATCAGGAGGTCCACGTCAAGACCCGCGCCAGCCAGGAGATCCGCACCCAACTGGGCGCGCGCAAGACGCTACAGCAGCAGATGCTGGACCTGCAGAACAGCATCCGGGGCCTACTCAAGAACTTTGGCCTGAAGGTCGGCGATGTCTCCGGCGACGCCTTCGCCGCGAAGGTCCGCCAGCTGATCGTCAGCGAGCCGGCACTGCAGCAGGCGATCGAGCCGTTACTCGTGGCTCTCGCCGAGCTGCGCAAGCAATTCAAGGAGCTGGACCGGCAGGTCTATCGTCTGGCGAGAAAAGATGAGATCTGCCGGTTGTTCATGACCGTCCAGGGTGTGGGCGAACTCACCGCGCTGAGCTTCAAGGCCGGCGTCGACCAGCCCCAGCGCTTCACCAAGTCAAAGTCGGTGGGCGCGCACTTCGGTCTCACGCCATCGCGCTATGAGTCCGGGGAGGTCGCCTACGACGGTCGGATCTCGAAATGCGGCGACGGCTCGGTGCGCGAGCATCTGTACGAGGCCACCAACGCGACGCTGAACAACACCAAGAAGTGGTCCTGGCTGAAGGCTTGGGCGATGGAGATCGCCAAGCGCCGCGGCATGGAAAAGGCCAAGGTCGCGCTGGCGCGGCGCCTGGCGGAGGTCCTGCACCGGATGTGGTGCGACGGCACGACCTTCCAGTGGCAGCGGGCGGCCGCGTAATGCAGCCGCATCGCCGCCAGCCTTCAGGCTGCCGCCGGCGGGCCTGGCGCAACACTGGAGCGCCGCCCGCCGGCGGCAGCTGGCAAACCCTAGGACGGAGGACAGCGATCATGTAGGCACACAGCGAACACCAAAAGGTTTCCGCTCCGGCGGAAAGAAGGCCCCGCAGAGGCCGAGAGTGCGACGAGGCCGCGCATAGACTTGGGGATTGCCAATGACCCCGCAAACGAGATTGGCCCGTTACACTCTTCGGAACCTATCGTGTGGCGGTCGCTGCGCCGACCACGTAGAGAAGCATGAGCCTCTGCGGAACCTTCACCACCCGAGTGGATACCCGTGTTGACATCACCACCCGAGTGGATACCCGTGTTGACATCACCGCCCGCGATAGAGAAGTCTTTGCGAGCTCGCTGAGATGTGACTCCTGGGTTGGCAACTCTGAACAGCGTACGGAGTTGCCATGATACCGTTTCCGTGCCTCTGGCAGGCCCTCCAAGACGTCACCGACCCGCGCGGCACCCGGGGGCAGCGCTATCCTTTCACGCCCTTAATGGTGTTCACGGTCCTGGCCGTGCTGGCGGGCGCGCGGTCGTACCGCGACGTGATCACCTTCATCCGGGAACGGCGCCATCAGCTCAATGAGCTGTTCGGCACGCGCCTGACCCGGGCGCCCGCGCTGAACACGCTGCGCG
>NZ_NRRL01000221.1 GCF_016583645.1 Rhodovibrio sodomensis
CGCTTGGTGGTGCCGCTGCCGGCGGCGAGCGCCCGCACCATCGCGCTCGCCGGCAGACGCGCGAGATCGTGGGGGGCCAGGGCGAGCTTGAGCTCGACTTCCTCAGCCATCGCGATGGGCCGCCTTTCAAAGATTGCAGCAATGTTACGGGCGGTGGACGATGGTGCGCGACGACAGCGCTGTCAATTGCGTTCAACCGCGGTGTCCGGTCCTAAGACGTCGATCGCCGCCTTGGGTTTGACAACATGAATTTAATCGATCTTGCAAGACTAAGAAGTTCTGCTATTGGCCCGACCCGGCCGCTCGACGGTGCGCAAAGGTGGGCAGGTAGGCCCTCCGAACCTGCCGCGACCGCTCCGACCGCACCTCGCCGCAGTCCAGTTGCGGGTTTCCACCGGACACCGGCCGCGTCCGCAACGGCTGGCAGCGGCCGGCCATGACCCGAAGCGGACGACCCCACGATGCTTTTCCGCGCCTAAAGTCTCCGTAACGGCGAACACCTGCGGTGCGGGCGAAACGTCTTTACCAATGGATAAAGTTTTACCGGTCTCCGGAATTTGCATTTAGCCGTTCCTCTACGCTTCGAACATGTCGTTTGATGGCCTCTATCCACTCCTCTCCATGCTCGATATATTCGCCGATATCGAGCAAATGGCCATCGCGCTGAACAGTCCGCCCACTCTTCCTGTCGAGAACTTCGCCATCTACCAAGGACGCCACTTCTTTGACGTAAACCTCGTCAAGATCACGGATGTCGTGCCCCTCAATTAACTTGTGATTGTCGGCGAGCGTTACGTTCCCGTTAGTCTGGATCGCTCCAACCTTGATCCTTGTGCCAGTCGGGAGATCGTAGCGCAGGTCCAATGCACCCTTACCTGGGTCGGGCACCACCCCGATGTCCCGGGCGCGATCAAGGAAAGCCGAAAGGTCGGCCCTGTGGATGCGAGTATTGTCGCTGATGTGCTCGATCACCTTCTCGAGCGACAGCGTTTTGCCGTAACCGCGCCCACCAGCGGCAGAGGCCGATGAAGCTGGTTCGTCAACACGGAGCGCGCCATCGGCGAGCGTCACGATCCCCCGCTCGATATTCACCGTACGCGCCACGATGTTCGGCACAGCGAGCACGCCGCCGTCGCCGTCCTGGAAAAGCCGCACTTCGACCAAACCAAGACCGTAGTGAAGCCCGGCATGCGCCTGTAGCATCTCGCCCAGCCGCTCAACCTGCTCGTTGATCCCGTCGCCGACCACAAGCAGTAGCATGCGGCCCAATCGTAGGTTCCGGGAGATCGCGCCGATACGGCGCGCTGCGGTCTCTTCGTCCAGATCGTCAGAGATCACGTCTACGAGCCGACTGTCGGCAAAGACGCGCGATCCCAGGCCATTCCGCGCGGCCCTCTCCAGGTCCTCGTAGCTCCAACTCGCCAAGTCGCGCGCGTAATCAATGACCTGAGAAAGCACCTCACGACGACTTTCGGGGTTGCGCCACAGTTTGCATTCGGCGAGGACAATATCGCCTTCCGCCGTGAGGTACAGGTTATCGCATGAACCTGAATTCGTTGGGAGTTCACGGCAGATCGGCACCAGATCCCCGAAGCCCGGCTCAAGATCCCTGACAGGCAGGATGTCTGGATGCCGAAAGAGCATATCCTGAAGCCAAGCCTCATCGTAGGTTGCTTGCCGGTTTCCCCTCACGAGAGATATCCGTTCCAATTCTTCTGGCGTCGCATCGTGGCCGCGCAAGCGCACTGGTGCCGACTGCTGGCGCTGACCGCTTGGCATCGCTCGTCCTCCTGGCTCTGTTCTGCATCTCCGGAGAGTGCTGATCGGAGCGGGTAGCTCTTCCCCAAAATCGGGATAGCGTGTTTGCTGATACCGGGGGGTGCACTGGACTGATAGCTTTTTACGATCAGCAGGAAAATGTCTGTTATTGGCCCGACCCGGCCGCTCGACGGTGCGCAAAGGTGGGCAGGTAGGCCCTCCGAACCTGCCGCGACCGCTCCGACCGCACCTCGCCGCAGTCTAGTGGCGGGTTTCCACCGGACACCGGCCGCGTCCGCAACGGCTGGCAGCGGCCGGCCATGTGAAGGTTTCTTGGATGTCTGCCGGACGCAGGTGTAGCCATGCGGCACGATCGGCAGACGTCCGAGAAAGCTCAAGGGAGGAAAACCGCGGGGCGGGGAAGCTACGGGTGGTGCCTGCCGACGGTTATGGAGAAAGTAACCTCGGGGCTGTCCCGATGAGTGCGTCGGAGTTGGCTGTTATCGGCGCGGGGCGGCGGTGCCGCGACGGTGCGGAGGCCGCGAGCGACTGGACCGAGTTGCCGGGTCGGTTCGATCTCAGTGCGGAGCGGTTTAGTCCCATGACCCGAAGCGGCCGTGGGTTCGCCTGAAATAGAGACGCTCCGCTACGGCTCTAAGCTAGCACCAGAACGGTTAGGGCGAGAGCACTCCAGCCCAACACTCCACCGAATATCCAAATCAGAATTGCACTCCGTACGGTAAGGCGTTCGCGGTCAACTTTTGGCATATTCCCTATCGCCTTTGCCGTAGGTGTAGACGAACTCGGCGCCTCGAACACGACCCGTTCGAGTTAAAATTTGGACTGCGCCCGGCGTCTCCGCTAAGAGTTGGTAGACCCACCAATTCGGACTCGGCTTTTGCCGCAAGTTATGTTGCATTGCGGCCTTGAGGGGGCATTGCGGAGGGACGATCGTGAACGCGAAACGCCTTGGCATTTTATCCATTATCACGTCCTTCGTGGGCGGTAGCGTTGGCGCCGGTGCTGGCCTAGCGCTGTCTGTAGGGGTAGGTGAAACTCTCCTCATGTCGTCGGTTTGCAGTGCGGTAGCGTCGGTGGGAGCGTGGTTCACCATTGCAAAGCCTGCCGCTCATGACGTGGCGCTGCATCGGAAAGAAGCCGTTCGCTAAGTCGGCGAACCCGGGATCCAGCCGCCGTAACGAGGTGAGGCCCGTTTTTTGTGAGCCAATTAACGGATACCTACGCCTGCGTGCTGAAGACTGCCGTGTGGCCGAAGCAACCGGTCTACCATCGAAAACTTACGCCGAAGCTGTCGGAGAGACCGGCTGACCATGACCCGAAGCAGTTGACACGGCCTGTATGCCTTCCGGGGCTCGACGCGAGAAGGCTGGACTCCAGTATCTTTGGGCTCATAAACACAAAATCTCTGTTTTCGACCTATGGATTGCGGGAGACAATGCGCTGTTTCTATCGTTAGCGAGCATCACGGGCTAGTTGGACCGATGATGCTCGCTTTGCGCCTGTGCTTTTTCTCAACCGAGCCGTGTTCGGTATTTGGCAACGCCCAGGCCCAACAGTCCCGTCAACACTAACAGTAGGGTCGCGGGATTTGGGATCGGTGTGCCCGATGCCCGAGCTAAGACCTGGCCGGCCTCAAAGCGTGCGATATCTCCTCCGGTCGCGTCGCTGCGCCAATAGACGCCGTTGTCCGTATCGATACCGGCCGT
>NZ_NRRL01000222.1 GCF_016583645.1 Rhodovibrio sodomensis
CGGGCTGCAGATCGCCGAGGAGATGGCGACCCTGAACGGGGGCCAGCTGAGCCTGGTCGACACCGGCGCGACCGGCACGCGGTTCCGGGTCTGGCTGCCCGGCTGAGACAGCCGGCGCCTCGCCGGCTACGCTCGCGCCTGGCGAGATGCCGGCACACACCGAAGGCCCCACCGTCCAAGGCTCTGAAGCCCCGGCGCTGTTGCAGACAACGGGGCCACTTCACCACGCCTGGCTGCTGTGGCGCTTGGTGTACCTCGCCCAGATCCCAACGGGCTGGCGGAAACTTCGCGCCGGTTTCGAGTGGATCCGGAGTTGCCTCTTCCCCGCGAACATTACCCACCTGCGTTTTCGGACCAGCGACGACGCATGACGCCGTATGCCGCCCACGATCAGGTGCTTGCCGCGGCGCCTGGGATGCGGGGAGCGATGCATATGGCGGTGCCAGGAACCACGCTGAAGAGCCTGTCGGCGCGACCAAAATGAAGCCGGCAAGTCACGCGACGACGTTGTGTGACGGCGTGGCTTCGTGGGCGCGGAAGACGAGGCGGGAGGCGGCCCACAGGATTGCACCGAAGGTAACGTGCGGGCCGATCGCGCCGAGCGCCACGCTTGATCGCACGGTCGCCCCGGCGACCCCCCAGCCGATGATCGGAAAGAAGCTGATCATCGCGAACGTCCAAAGCCCGATGCTCCAGGCCGCGATCTTCAAGATCGAAGGCCTGCGTCCGACAGCGATCAGGAAGCCGCCGGCCACGACCGTCACGTATCCAACGTGGAACAGAAACCCAACATACGGGTGAACCGGGCCGAGCAACGTCTCAGCGAACGCCTGACTCGGCGGCTCCGGCATTGTGATCAGATCGAACGCGAAAAGCGGCATGATCACCAAGGCGGTGCCAAGGGCCGTGATCAAACCGGCCAGAACGGCCTTCATCAGCCCTTTAACGTCGTTCAACGGCAAGGGGCGTGCGTCTCCTTGGACGTAACTCGGCGTCCTTCGTTGCTGTTTCGCCGCACCGGCGCCTTGTGGGATCTGCGGCTAGACCCGAAAACCCCTCGAACCCCGGCATCAGCCGCGCGCGGCGGCAACGCCGGCGAGGGCGGCCGCGCAGATGTCCGCCCGGGCGATCGTCCCGATGAGCTGCTCGTCCCGGACGACCGGAAGCCGCCGGATCATGCGCGCCGCCATGATCCCGGCGGCGCGGGTGATATCGTCGTTCGGGGCGACAGTGATCGGGTTGGCGATCAGGAACCGCTCGATCGGGTGGTCGCTTACCCGGGCGCGGGCCTCCTCGAAGAGATCGTAGCCCTCGCGTAGGGAATCCCGGTCCATCAGCTCGCTGAAGGCCGGCAGGACCGCGCGCAGCAAGTCTCCCTCTGACAGGACGCCCACGAAGCGTCCGTAACCGTCGACGACGGCCAGATCCGCGACGCCCGTACGCGCCAGCTTGCGCGCGGCCGCCGTGACTTTTGTCCCGGTCTCGATGTGCGGCACGTGCTCGTTCATCGCGTCGGCGACTTTCATGAGCGCATCTCCCTTCCAGGTCCGCCTTGAGTTCGCCGTGTCGGTTGGATTCTGGTGCCTTCATGCCCTGCGGAACGCGCGATCGGTGCTGCCCGACGCTCGGAACACCAAGCGGCTGACCGCCCACAACAGGACGCCGTAGAGCACGTGCGGAACCAGCGCGGCGACCGCGATCTTTGGCGTCACCGCGGCCCCGAAGAGGCCCCAGCCAACCAGCGGGAAGAACACGACGATCGCGATCGCCCAAAGCGCGGCGCTGGACCCGGCGATCGCTCGCTTGCTCGCCCGCGGGCCGGTGAAGGCCAGGATCAGCGTCGTTACGGCCGTCACGTATAAGACGTGAAACAGAAAGCCGACCGGTTCCGGGACGGGCCCCAGCAAGGTCTCGGCGAATGCCTGGCTGGGCGCCTGCGGCATGGGCGCGAGGCCGGACTGGAACAGCGGCGCGGTCACCGCGCCCGTCAACACGGCGACGATCGCACCGACGCCCACGGCTTTACCGAAGTCGCGCGGCTGGTTGAGCGTCATCGTGGACCTCCTGGCTTGTCATCTGGGCTTATCGTCGGGACATGCTTCGATCTATGCCCACCGTCTCCTTGATTTGGGCAGGCGAGCGTTTCCGCGCAGGGGCTTCAGGCCGGGTCTCACGGGGGTTTTGAAGAGAGTTGATCGCCTCGCGAGCGGCGTCAGCCTCCCGCGAACGCGGCGATGCTCACGGCGCGTTCACCCGTCCTCAAAGACGGTCACGTTCGACGCAAAAGGGAGTGAGGCCGGTTCCGCTAAATCGTCCCGCGTGTTGGCGTCGTGGGTGACCGGGCCGTGCGCTGTTGCAAGCGGTCCGGCCTGAACACGTCGACAATGGGAGGTGAGCGTGATGACCGAAAAGCAGGGCGCCCTCAACGGTAAGGCGGCGCGCGGTCTCAGCGTCGCAGCCGCCGGCTTCCTGGCCGCCTGCGCCAACGTCGGTGCGGACCAGGCGACGGCCGCCGATCAAAGCGACAGCCCCGACCGCGTGGTCAAACAGGACCCCGGCAAGGTCGTCTACTGGGTGCCGCCCGGACCGCGTAAGCTGAGCCCCGCGGTGTTCGGCACCGCCGAAGATCCGAAGATGACCCTGGCGCCGAAGCTGAACAAGGCCCGGCGCATGGTCGAGGCCG
>NZ_NRRL01000223.1 GCF_016583645.1 Rhodovibrio sodomensis
GCGCCGCCGTCATCGAGAGTCTCGAAAAATCGCCGATTCCGGCGGCGCTTTCACGTGCCGATACGCCTGCCGGTTGAAAACGCCATGTGCAGCGGGAAATTGAGCGCCCGTTCATGAATAGATCGGGTTAGGTCGTCGATCGATTTCTTGAGGGCCAACGTTTCCGCACGCATGCGGGCGCAGGCTTCGAGAAGGTTCCGCGGTTCCGTCTCGGCGGCTTTCGACCCCGTAATGGCACCGCGATCGCTATCGGCCACGGCCGCGCTGACGGGCTTGAGTTCGGGTACGCGTCGAGCGGTTCCGCCGGGCTCACCGACGGTGTCCGACGTAACTGCGACGGCGGCGTCGTAGGGCTGAGCGGGGCTCTCGGAGGTAGCCACGTTCCGCCGGGCGGCGAAGTCGATCTGGATGACGTGTCCCATGGTGTGCTCCTGTTGTTTGAATTTGCGACACCATAGAAACGACAAATCGGCTCAAAATGCCCGTGTTCACAAGGCGATCCGCGCTCACAGGCGGTTAGCGCGTTATGGTTAACAATAAAACTAGCGTATACTGGCTGTTCGAATGTCTACGCTGGGTGATCCACAAGCCAGGTATTTTCGTAGCTTCCCTTTCTGTTGTTTGTTTAATCTAGATGACCGAAGAGTGTCTTCCACTTACCGAAAATGGAAATGTTTTCCTAACGCAATTCCGCCTCAATAATGAACATATTTGTTGATGATACCCCGATGTATCGCGCCACTCGGAGGTCACGGGTCGAGGTGCCGACTTGACTGTGATTGTAATCCTAAATTCGGTTTACGAATAAATACGGGTATTATAGTACTGCTACGAACGATTTTTTAATTCGTTCAGCATACGGTCCAGGTCGCTGAAATCTTCTGTCCAACCTCAAGAAGATGGGACCAAGACTGTGTTCGGCTTTCTTGATAATGCACGCATCCGCACTCGTGTGTTGGCCGCAATTCTGTCTGCATTGGGCGGACTGTTACTCCTTTCGACGATTATGATCGTCAATGCTTGGAGCACGAATTCACGAATGGCGACTCTGGAGGATATGGCAAGACTTGCTCCTGCGAGCAGCGGGCTTGTGCACGAACTACAAAAAGAGCGCGGAGCCTCTGCAGGTTTTCTTGGGAGTGACGGGCAGACGAGTTTTCGACAGAAACTCACTGCGCAGCGCCAAAGAACGGACAAGGTTCTCCAGAGAGCCGGAGACGTTTTTGACCGATTCGAAGCAGACCACGCGGGCAGTTCGCTAATCGATGACGTGCGCCAAGCACAGAACCAATTGGACGGGCTCTCTCGCATGCGCGATCGTGTAGCGCGCGTTCAAGTATCGCGCGGTGACATGGTTCAATACTACTCATCGGCAATACGCGAGCTGATCGATGTGGTCGCCGGCCTGGGCGATCTGTCACGGGATAGCGATGTAACGCAGATGGTGTCTGCCTACATTGCCTTGATCGAGGCCAAAGAACGGGCCGGTCTGGAGCGGGCAATGGGCGCCAGCGGTTTCGGCAAAGGCCGTTTCTCACCAACTGTACATAATAAATTGACCCGGCTGATCGCTCAACAAGACGCTTTCATTCTGCGCTTTCGTGCCCAGGCGACCCAGGAACAGATTGCGCGGTACGAATCGGCGATGTCGATACCCGCGACGGATACTGTGAAACGTATGCGAGATGTCGCCGTGGCCAACGGTTACGGAAATGGTGGTCTTCAGGGCATTACCGGGCAGGAGTGGTTCGATACGATCACGCGGAAAATCGATGCCCTGAAAAACCTGGAAGACAGTGTCGCAGACGATCTAGTCGAACTTGCAGCAAATGTGCGGGCCGCATCTGCCACGCAGCTGATCGGTGTGGGGTCATCAGCGCTTGTTCTTCTTGTTATCACCATCTTTGCAGCGATTGTCGTGGTCCGCTCCATCTCTTTACCCATCGGCCGAATAACGCAAGCGATGACAGCACTTGCAGGTGGTGACAAAACGGTAGAAATTCCAGACACCGCACGGGGTGATGAAGTCGGCGAAATGGCCGGTACCGTGCAGGTCTTCAAAGACAACATGATCAAGGCGGATCAGCTGGCCCGGGAACAAGCGGAGGAGCAGAAAGCCCGCGAAGCCCGTGCCGAGCGGATCCAGGAGCTCAACGCTGAGTTCGACCGGGTCGTCGGCGAGGTGATCGAGACGGTCGCCTCCGCGACCACGGAACTGCAATCGACGGCGCAAAGCATGGCGTCGGTCTCGGAGGAGACGAACCAGCAGGCCGCCACCGTTGCGGCGGCCGCGGAACAGGCGTCCGGCAACGTCCAGGCCGCATCGTCGGCGGCCGAGGATCTGTCCAGCTCGATCCAGGAGATCTCGCGGCAGGTCGCGCACTCGACCGAGGTCGCCGGTCAGGCGTCGTCGCGCGCGACCGACACGCAGGCGGTTGTCTCGGAACTCTCGCAGTCGACCCAGAAGATCGGCGAGGTGGTCGACATCATCTCCGATATCGCGGAGAAGACCAATCTGCTTGCTCTCAACGCCACCATCGAAGCCGCACGGGCCGGCGATGCCGGGAAGGGCTTCGCGGTCGTCGCGAACGAGGTCAAGGACCTCGCCAACCAGACGTCGAGGGCAACGAGCGACATCTCCCAGCGGATCGCCGACGTCCAGCAGCAAAGCGAGC
>NZ_NRRL01000224.1 GCF_016583645.1 Rhodovibrio sodomensis
TATTCTTCGCCAAGTCCAGCCCGATCATGGTAACCTTCGCCATGGATGCCTCCTCCTTGAATGGCGTTTTTCAGTGCACCCATTCTGGCACACCGATGCCGCCGGAGGGGGCGTCCATCCCATCGCTTACGGTTTAACGTCTTTAATACTGATACCCACAGGCACTTGCCCGAAACCCTTGCCGCAGTCGGCGGGTCTGGTGGCTTCGCATTCCCAGCTTCCGACTTACCGGTCTATGAACAAGTCAAAACCCGGTCGGGCCGCTTCGCCGAGGGGTTTGATTTTGTTGTAGGAAACCCGCCTTACATACGTGCTGACGAGCAACAGACAGCTCTTGATGAATATCGCGACGAAATTCGGCTTCACCACGCCGTTCAAGCTGTACGCACCAACCTCTTTAAGAAATGGGATATGTTCGTCCCTTTCGTAACGTTGGGTTTATACCTGTTACGGTCGGGAGTGAACCGTGGCCGCTTTGCCATGATCCCGCGTAATTCAGCCAGCGGGTAGATGAGCGGGGGTGGCGTGCCCCTGGAAGCCCCTGTTATCGCGGGCTTTGGAAATACCGGATACAACAAGCAGGGGTCACGCCATGGGTGAAACCGAAGTGTGCCAGGAACGCTCTGACGGTTGGGAAGGAGGTGAACCTCTGGAAACTCCGTACCGGGACCCAGCGGGTGCAATTCCCGCCCGGCCAAGGTTAGCCGCCAGCCGGAAGCGGAGCCCTTGCGGGGCGTCGGGTGACCGGCGCCGCGAAGCGTAGGGCCGCGGGTGCGCAGGCCGCGTGATGGAGCCGCGAAACCACCGTAATCGCGGGTGCCGACGCTGTTTCGTAAGCGGAAGGCAACACGGCCCTGACCGCAATGGCTTGGCAGGGCCGGCCGCCGCGGTCGAAGGAACGGGGCATGTGCACACAAGGGTCCCCAGGGCACCTGGGAGGCCTTGTCGCCTCCACCGTAGGAGCTGGCGGGCGCGGGCGCCCGCCGACACAACAGTCCGGGCCGGCGGTCAGCGCGCCCCTGGCCGCCGGAGCAAACGCGAGGCGCTCAGGTGGTACGGCCGGGCGAGGGCAGACCGGAGCGCGGTCGGACGGGCGGCAAGGAGTCGGAGCGGCCCATAGTACCACTGAAGGCGGGGAAGCCGCCCCGGGCGACCCGCTGGAGGGAAGGGGCTTGCCGGGCGATGGAACCGTTGGGGGGACAGATGACCGAGAGATCGGGCTCGGATCCCATCTCAACGAAACGCCAGCGGATAGCGGATCTGGCGGCCCGCATGCCGGAGACGCCGCTGACGACGCTGGCCCATCACATCGACCACGCTTGGCTGAAGGAGGCGTACCGGCAGACCCGCAAGAGCGGGGCGACCGGTGTGGACGGCCAGACGGCCGCCGACTACGCGGCCGATCTGGACGCCAACCTCGCCGACCTGCTGGAGCGCGCGAAGTCCGGACGCTACCGGGCACCGCCGGTCCGTCGGACCTACATCCCCAAGGGTGACGGGTCCAAGGTTCGGCCGCTTGGCATCCCGACGTTCGAGGACAAGGTGCTCCAGCGCGCGGTCGCCATGGTGCTGGAGAGCGTCTACGAGCAGGACTTCTACGACTGCTCGTACGGTTTCCGGCCCGGCCGTTCGGCGCACGACGCGCTCCACGCCACGCGCGAGGCGTTGATGGCGATGGGCGGCGGCTGGGTGCTGTCGCTCGACATCTCCAGCTACTACGACAGCATCGATCATCGGCTGTTGCAGGATGTGGTCCGCCAACGGGTACGCGACGGCGTGCTCACGCGGCTGATCGGCAAGTGGCTCAAGGCCGGCGTGATGGAGGACGGCCAGTGGCGCTCGGCGGACGCCGGGACCCCGCAGGGCGGGATTGTCAGCCCAGCGCTGGCGAACGTTTTCCTCCACGAAGTCCTCGACAGCTGGTTCGAGGAGACGGTGACGCCGCGGATGCATGGACGGGCGCAGCTCGTCCGCTACGCGGACGACGCCGTGCTCCTGTTCGAGCGCGAGGACGACGCCCGGCGTGTCCTGCGGGTGATCTACGACCGGTTCGCCAAGTATGGCCTGACGGTCCACCCGGAGAAGACGCGCCTGGTGAAGTTCACCCGGCCCCCGCGCGCCGCCGACGGCTCGAAGCCGCACAGCGGGACGTTCGACCTACTGGGTTTTACCCACTACTGGCGGCGCTCCCGCCGCGGCAACTGGATTATCGACCGCAAGACGGCCAAGGACCGGTACGCGCGAACGCTGAAGGCGCTCAACCAGTGTTGCCGGGCCAACCGCCACCGTCCCGTACGCGAGCAGTGGCGGACGCTCTGCCGGAAACTCGAGGGGCACTACCGCTACTTCGGCGTTCCCGGCAACCGGCGACAGCTCAGCGCCGTGTGGTCCGCCACGCACCGGCGGTGGTGCTACTGGCTCAACCGGCGTTCGCAACGCGGCAGGATGCCGTGGGACCGGTTCCATCAGCTCCTTGAGCGGTACCCGTTGCCGCCCCCGCGGTTGCTTGCACGTCACCGCGCGTAGCGAAGCCATCGCTCGCGGAGATACCGTGATTTTTGTCAAAGGGTCGTTGGCGGCGCGCTCCCCAAGTCGGGGCCTCACCGACGGCCGGCCGCCCTTGCGCGCTATGTGGGGCGCGCGGGCGGCCGGCCTGTTCGGCCCCGCTCG
>NZ_NRRL01000225.1 GCF_016583645.1 Rhodovibrio sodomensis
TCCCCGCGAGCGGCTGCAACGACAGCCGGGTGATCAAGCAGCGGGGTCAGCACGAGGTATTTTGCGGGCTGACCGGGATCATCTGGCTGCACCGCAAGATCCAGGACGCGTTCTTTCTGATCGTGGGCTCGCGGACCTGCGCGCACCTGATCCAGTCGGCGGCCGGGGTGATGATCTTCGCCGAGCCGCGGTTCGCCACGGCGGTGATGGAGGAGGGCGATCTGGCCGGGATGAAGGACGCCAACGAGGAGCTGGACCGGGTGGTCGGCCAGGTCCTGGCGCGCCGGCCGGACGTCAAGATGCTGTTCCTGGTCGGCTCCTGCCCGTCGGAGGTGATCAAGCTCGACCTGTCCAAGGCGGCGGAGCGCTTGAGCAAGCAGTACGCGCCGGACGTGCGGATCCTGAACTATTCGGGCAGCGGCATCGAGACGACCTTCACCCAGGGCGAGGACAACTGCCTGGCGGCGATGGTCCCCGACCTGCCGGCCCAGGAGCTGGCCGGGACCCAGCAGGACGAACTGCTGGTGGTCGGCTGCCTGGCGGACATCGTCGAGGACCAGCTCAAGCGCACCCTGGACGCCCTCGGCGTCGCGCCCGTGCGCTTCCTGCCGCCGCGCAGCGCCGAGGACCGCCCGCCGGTCGGGCCCAACACCAAGTACCTCTTGGCCCAGCCGTTTTTGGGCGAGACCGCCAAGGCGCTGGAGGACCGCGGCGCCACCCGCCTGGACGCGCCGTTCCCGCTGGGCGCGGAGGGCACCACCGCCTGGCTGCAGGCGGCCGCCGACCACTGGGGCGTCGACGCCGACACCTTCGAGACCGCGGTCGCGCCCGCGCGCAAGCGCGCCCGGACGGCGGTGGCGCACTACCGCGACCAGCTGGCGGGCCAGCGGATCTTCTTCTTCCCGGACAGCCAGCTGGAGCTGCCGCTGGCGCGCTTCCTGGCGCGCGAGTGCGGCATGGTCCCGGTCGAGGTCGGCACGCCGTACCTGCACGGCCAGCACATGGCGCGCGAGGTCGCCTGGCTGCGCGCGGGCGACAACGGCGGCCCGCGCTTGAGCGAGGGGCAGGACGTGGAGAAGCAGCTCGACCGCTGCTACGCGGACGGCCCCGACATGGTGGTCTGCGGGCTGGGGCTGGCGAACCCGCTGGAGGCGCAGGGGATCACCACCAAGTGGTCGATCGAGCTGCTGTTCACCCCGATCCAGGGCTACGAGCAGGCCAAGGACCTGGCCGAACTGTTCGCCCGCCCGTTCGACCGCAAGACGCGGCTGAAGGTGTAGCGGCCATGCAGCTGACCGTCTGGACCTACGAGGGGCCGCCGCACGTGGGGGCGATGCGCGTCGCCACCGGCATGACCGGCGTGCACTACGTGCTGCACAGCCCGCAGGGCGACACCTACGCCGACCTCCTGTTCACCATGATCGAGCGCCGCGACCACCGGCCGCCGGTGACCTACACCACCTTCAAGGCGCGCGACCTGGGCTCGGACACGGCGGAATTGTTCTCCAAGGCGGCCAAGGACGCCTACGAGCGGTTCCGGCCGCAGGCGATGCTGGTCGGCTCGTCGTGCACCGCCGAATTGATCCAGGACGATCCGGGCGGGCTGATGAGCGCCCTCGACCTGCCGATCCCGGTGGTGCCGCTGGAGCTGCCGGCCTACCAGCGCAAGGAGAACTGGGGCGCGGCGGAGACCTTCTACCAGCTGGTCCGCGGCCTGATCGGGCGCAACGACGGCGCGACGCCGGCCGGCAGCCCGGCGGGCGAACGCCCGCGGGCGAACATCCTGGGCGCGACGGCGCTGGGCTTCCGGCACCGCGACGACGTCGCCGAGATCACCCGGCTGCTGGACCGGCTGGGGATCGACGTCAACGTCGCCGCGCCGATGGGCGCGAGCCCGCACGACCTGCAGCGGATCCCGCAGGCCGACGTCAACATCCCGCTCTACCCCGAGGTCGCGGGCAACCTCGCGCGCTGGCTGACGCGCGAATGGAAGATGCCGCAGACCCAGACGATCCCCTACGGCGTCAACGCGACCCGGGAGTTCGTCCAGGAGGTCGCGGAGCTCTGCGGGGTCGATCCCCAGCCGGTCCTGGACGCGATGCCCACGCGGCTGCCCTGGTGGTCGCGCTCGGTCGACAGCAACTACCTGACCGGCAAGCGGGTGTTCGTGTTCGCCGACGGCACGCACGCGCTCGCCGCCGCGCGCGTCGCCCGGGAGGAGATGGGCTTCGAGGTGGTGGGGCTGGGCACCTACTCCCGCGAGTTCGGCCGGGAGGTGCGCGAGGCGGCGCAGGCCTATGGGCTCGAGGCGCTGGTCACCGACGACTACCTGGAGGTCGAGGCCAAGATCGCCGAGCTGCAGCCCGAACTGGTGCTGGGCACGCAGATGGAGCGCCACATCGCCAAGAAGTTCGGCATCGGCTGCGCGGTGATCTCCGCGCCGGTGCACGTGCAGGACTTCCCGGCGCGCTATTCCCCGGTGATGGGCTTCGAGGGCGCCAACGTGCTGTTCGACACCTTCGTCCA
>NZ_NRRL01000226.1 GCF_016583645.1 Rhodovibrio sodomensis
TCTGGAGCGTTCTCGAGGGTCCGGGAACGGCAGTTTGCCAGGGCGAGACGGCTTTTGCCGGACCGCTCGTGAACGTGGATTGAACGGACCCGCGGGCAGCGAGGCAGGTCTATGGGGATTGTGTCGATGCCGGCTCGGCGCGCAGGGAAGCACGGCCACCACGGCGGGGCTGGGCTTGGTCGGTCGGGTGGCTGACAAGCGCGACGGTCGAGCCGAGTGGGCAGCGCGGGCGTGTGGGTGGCCGGTTGTCCAGTCCAAGCGAGCGGATCTTGGTGCCGAGCCCAGCGGATTGCCCACGCTGGGGGACCCGTCGTCGACGGCCCTGGGCTCGTGCGTGATGAAAGGCTGCCTCGGAACGTGCGGTCATGAGCTGTCTAGCCCGACGATCGGGGCTGGCTCTGGTGTCGCGGGGACCACGGCATCGAACACCATCGGCCCGTTGCAGTGCGGACAGACGGTGTGCGCTAGAACTTCGGTGTCCGTGGTTTCGGTGGTGCATGTGTCTGCGATGGACGTCGCCGCCACGGCGAGGAGGTCGCGGCACTGGCGCAGCTTGGCGGCGCGGTGACCGTTGGCGAGCAGACCGAAGTGCCGGATCCGATGAAAACCGCTCGGCAGGGTGTGCATCAGGAAGCGCCGGGTGAACTCGCCGGCATCGAGATGCATCACCTTGATCTTGTCGTGGTGGCGGTAGTCTTTCCAACGGAAGCTGACCCGGCCGTCCTGTAGGGCGACCAGGCGGTGGTTCGTGATCGCGACGCGGTGGGTGTAGCGGCCGAGGTAGGCCAGCACCTGCTCGGGACCGCCGAATGGGGGCTTGGCGTAAACGACCCAGGCCTGCTGGCGCAGCGGCGCCAGGTAGTCGCGGAAGGCGGCGGCATCGGCGAGCGGCGCGAGATTGCCGAAGAACGCGAGCTGTCCGGCAGCATGCAGGGCCAGAAGCCGGGCCAGGAACAGCCGCCGGAAGACCGCGCCCAGGACGCGCACCGGCATGAAGAAGCCAGGACGGCAGGCGATCCAGCGGGTGCCGCACGGGCTGGGGCCACCGCCGGGCACGATACAGTGCAGATGCGGATGGTGTTGCAGGTTCTGGCCCCAGGTATGTAGGACGGCGATCCCGCCGAGTTCGGCGCCGAGGTGACGCGGATCGGCGGCGATGGTGCGCAACGTCTCGGTCGCGGCCTGGAACAGGGTGCCGTAGACCGCGGCCTTGTTCTGCAGCGCGATCGCGGCGATCGCGGGCGGCAGGGTGAACACGACGTGGAAGTACGCGACCGGCAGGAGCTCGGCCTGACGGTCGGCCAGCCACTGGCGCCGGGCAGCACCCTGACACTTGGGACAATGCCGGTTGCGGCAGGAGTTGTAGGCGATCCGGCTGTAGCCGCAGCTGCCGCAGCGCTCGCTGTGGCCGCCGAGGGCCGCGGTCCGGCAGGCGCGCACGGCGCCGTAGACGCGGCGCTGGTCGCGGCTGAGGTGCTGGTCGTTGGCCGCCCGCCAGGAGTCCGCCGCGCGAAACACGTCGGCGACCTCGATCGTGGCCACCACCGACATCAGCCTGGCGGCGCCACCATCACGTCCAGCCGGTCGAGCGGGCTCTGCGTGCGCTCGATCATGGTCCGGGCGACCTGGGTATAGCGGGCGGTCGTGCTGACATGGCTGTGGCCGAGCAAAACCTGGATGACGCGAATGTCGGTGCCGCTCTCCAGGAGATGCGTGGCGAAGCTGTGGCGCAGCGTGTGCACGGTCACGCGCTTGCTCAGACCGGCGAGCGTGCGTGCGGCGCGGCAAGCATCGTTGAGCGTGGTCGGGTGGATCGGGGCATGCCGATCTCGCTGCCCGGGGAACAGCCAGAGTTCGGGGCGGGCGACCCGCCAGTAGGTGCGCAGATGGCCGAGGAGTTGCTCGGACAGGATGGCGTAGCGGTCGCGACCACCCTTGCCGTGTTGGACGCGGATCAGCATGCGCGCACTATCGATGTCAGTAACCCGGAGCGTGGCGACCTCCGAGGCTCGCAGACCGGCGGCGTAGGCGGTCATCAACGCGATCCGGCACTTGAGGACCGCCACGGCCTCGAGAAACCGCACCACCTCCGCTGGGCTCAGAACCACGGGCAAGGTGCGCGGAGACCGAGCATACGGAATGCGCTCCGGCAGTTCGCTCCGCCCCAACGTCACACCGAAAAAGAAGCGTAGGGCGCCCACTGTCTGGTTGAGGTGCGCCCAGGATACGCCCTGATCGGCCAGATGGACCTGGAAACTACGAACATCGTCGAGGCTCAGGCGGTCCGGGGAGCGCCCGAAGAATCGGCTAAACTTGCCGACTGCGGAGATGTATGATTGTTGCGTCGTCGGCGCGAGATTGCGGACTGTCATGTCCTCGATCATCCGCCGGCGCAGAGGGCTGATGTCGGCCATCTGGGAAACTCCTGTCCTGAGAGTTGGTGGTCGGCAACCCCATCGTCTCAGGCAGGAGACCCGCCCGCACCTGTTATCCGCTAACCCCCGCGATAGCGGGTTCGTTCA
>NZ_NRRL01000227.1 GCF_016583645.1 Rhodovibrio sodomensis
TTCGCCGCGCAGACCGGGCACGGTGAAAGCCGGCAGCTCTGCCTCGCCCACCTGCTACGGGACGCGCAGTACGCCATCGACGCCGGCGACACGGTGTTCGCCCCGCCGCTCAAGGACCTCCTGCTGCGTGCCGTCGATATCGCCCGGCGGCGCGAGGATCTCCAGAAGAGCACGCTCTACCAGTACCGATGTCGCCTCGACCGCGAACTTGACGACTTGGTCACGCGGCCATCGGACAGCCACGCAGGTGAGAAGCTGCGCGGGCAGATCCGGCGCGTGCGCTGCGAGCTGTTCGTGTGCGTCACCAACCCGGGTGTGCCGGCGACCAACAACGCCAGCGAGCGCTACCTCCGCCCGGCCGTAATTTTCAGGAAGATCACGCAAGGCTTTAACGCCGAATGGGGCGCTGCTTTCTACGCCGGCGTGCGCTCCGTCGTCGACACCGGCCGCCTATACGGCCTGAGCCCGCTCGCCGCCATCCGCCGGGTCCTCGCTGGCCAACCTATCATGCTCCAGGCCACCGCCTGACCTACTTGCCGGCGGGGGTGAGCAGTCACGCACGCGTTATCACGGAGTATAGTGACCGGACATTTCAGGCGGTCGATATTGTTCTCCAACAACTGGTAAATCGTTATGAGGTCACGCCTTGGGCGGACATCACGAACAACCAACCCATCTGGCGTCACCTCAATGAGATAGCTGAAGAGCTGCCGCAACTTCGCTCGATATGGTTCATCGATCAGAATGGATACATGCAAATATACTCGGGAAAATGGCCAACACCACAGCACGATTCGATCGATCGGGGCTACTTCAGCGCGCATGCGTTCAATGCAACAGCAGGTTTGCATCTCGCTAAACCGCTTGCCGGGAAGTACACGGGACGGTGGTTCGTCCCTGTCAGCCGCCCCTTCATGGCAGCAGAGCACTCGTTTCGTGGCGTGATCACGGCTGCCGTGGAACCGGCATACTATATCCCGAAACTTCGCGAGCACAGCGTATGCGATAGCTGTTCGGTTACGGTTGCCCGGCGTGATGGTGTCGTTCTGATGGGCGCCGATCCGGATAGTGGCGTCATCGATCCGGCAGACGTGCCAAAGCAGCGCCTGGCAGCCGACGACGCGCAGGCGACCGGCGGGCTGGTGCCTTCGGTTTTCGGGTCGACGGCGCTTGACGCGCGCATGACCAGCGAGCTGTACGGTCTTCTCGTGCAGGTGACGGTCCCTCATGGGGCGGTGACAGCGCTGTGGTGGGAGCGCACGAAGTACCTGTTTCTGATCGGTGGCCTTGCCGGTCTGGGTCTCGTCTTTTTGTTGTTCCGCGCCCGGGCTTACGAGCGGGCGCTGATCCGCGCGCGGACAGAGGCCGATAGCGCCCGTGCCGCTCACGATCAGGCGAACAATGCCAAATCCGAGTTTTTGGCGACCATGAGCCATGAACTCCGGACACCGCTCAATGCTGTGCTCGGCTTTGCTGAGTTGATCCGGGACGAGGCCATGGGACCGGGCAACCCGCGTTACCGGACCTACGCAAGCGATATCCATGACAGCGGCAGCCACTTGCTATCGCTGCTCAATGATATTCTGGATCTATCGAAGATTGAGGCCGGCCGTCTCGACCTCGAAGAGGTACCGGTTAGCCTGGACGATGTATTTTCCAGCACACGGAAGCTGACCATCGGCAGGGCCTCTCAGGGACGCGTTACCCTTGACATTAGAGAGACAGGCTTCGTTCTGAGCGCCGATGAGCGTGCGCTCAAACAGATGCTGCTCAACCTCGTCACCAACGCGATCAAGTTCACGCCGCGAGGCGGCCGGGTGACCGTGAGCGCGATCGCCGACGACAAGGCCGTGCAGATCCGGGTCGAGGACACCGGATGTGGCATGACGCCGGAACAAGTCGCACAAAGCCTGGAGAAGTTTGGGCAAGCGAACAAGCCAGATCAGCGGCATGGCGAAGGAACAGGGCTCGGGTTGAACGTTACATCTGCGCTGGCCGAACTTCACGGCGGTGACCTTCTGGTCGATAGCGTCCCGGGCGAAGGAACACTCGTCACCATAGCTTTGCCACCGGAGCGCCTGCTAGATAATCTTGAACCATGCCTCGTCTCTGAGGCGAATTCAGACGGTCAAGGCGTTCGAGAATTCGCCGAAAAGGAATGTATGTGAATGTGTCCGATGGCAACTCTTGGCCCCGTCCCGGCCCATGCTAAGAAATTCGGGCGCGTCCGGGGTACCTCGGAGAGCGGCCGTCGCGGAAAACAACTGTTGGCGTTGATCAGCTCTTCGCACGAGAGGGACCTTGGAACCTCTCAGCCTGGATGCCAGGGGAATCGGGTGAACGGTTATGCGGTCACGAGGCTGGCCAGGAAGTCGTCGTCCCAGGCGGCACATTTGCGTCGCAGGCGAATAGACTTTGTGCCAGGAGCGTTGCGGAAAAGGTTGTGGGCGA
>NZ_NRRL01000228.1 GCF_016583645.1 Rhodovibrio sodomensis
CTTCGCCAGATCCAGCCCGATCATGCTAACCTCCGACATGGATGCCTCCTCCTCGAATGGCGTTTGTCGATATACCCATTCTGGCACACCGATGCCGCCGGAGGGGGCGTCCACCCCATCGGGCTAGTCGAGGCAAGAGCGGTTGCCTGCCTCGGGTGCCGCCCGAAATGAATGGTTTCCAGGTCAATCACTGCCGGAATGTCCAGCGCGAAAAATTCGGTGTTTGGCCGCGCCAGCGGTCCGCGCGTACCTAACCACCGGCGTAGACGAAACGCGAGCCGGGCCGGCGCTACAGCCGCCCCTGTGCGTCCAGGCGCAGCACCCAGACGTCTTCGTAGCCCGCACCCAAGCTGGTGGTGTAGCCCGCCATCAACAGCCCACCGTCCGGGCGCACCGCAACCTGCCCCGGCCAGTCCCACAGCTCCCCGCCGTAGGTGCGCTGCCAGCGCACCGCCCCGTTGTCGTCGACATTGAGCAGCCAGGCATCGGCGCTGCCGGCACCGTACGACTGCGTGCTCGCCGCGACCACCACTCCGCCGTCGGCGAGCGGAGCCAGCGACCAGGGCGTGTCCGCCGACGGGCCGCCCAGGGTGCGCGTCCAGACGTTGTCCCCGTCGGCGCTCAGGCGGATCAGCCAGATGTCGTCGCGCCCGAACCCGCCGCCGGCGGTGGAGGCCGCGATCACCACATCCCCATCGCCAGCGAAGGTGACACTGGTCGCGGCGTCCATGCCGCTGCGGTCCAGCGTGCGCGTCCACACGGCCTCCCCATCGGCGAGGTCGAGCCGCGCCGCCCAAACGTCGTAGCCCGCCTCGCCATCCGTGCGGGTGTAGCCGACCACGACCGCGCGCCCATCGTGGACGGCCACGCCGTAGGCGCCGTCGTCCCGCGACCCGCCGAAGGTGCGCTGCCAGACGGCCCGCCCCTCGGCATCGGTCCGCACGGCCCAGACGTCGCGGTCGCCCGCGCCATAGGAGGCGGTGAAGCCGACCGCGAGCGTGCCGCCGTCCGCCAGCATGGCGGCGTCGACGAAGCGGTCGTTCTCCGGCCCGCCGAAGACGCGCTCCCGTTCGGTGTTGCCCTCGGCGTTGAGGTCGAGCAGCCAACCGTCGCTCTCCCCCGCACCCTCGCTGCGGGTCTGGCCGATCAGGCGGGTGCCGCCATCGGCGCGCGGCAGGCCGCGCTTGAAGCCGTCCGTCGCCCGGGCGCCGCCGATCGTGCGGGTCCAGCGGGTCTCGCCGCCCGGATCCAGCCGCGCGCTCCAGCCGGCCGCGCGGCCGCCGCCGTGGGAGCGCGTCTTGCCCGCGACCACGACATCGCCGTCGGGCATAAAGGCGGCCCCGCGCGCCTTATCCTCTAGCGGCCCGCCGTAGGTCCGGGCCCAGGTACAGACCGACCCCAGACAATCGGCGGCAGCGTCCGACTCCACCGCACCCGGCAAAATGGTGGAGGCCAATATCGTGGCGGCAAGCACGGCACTTCGCAGCATGGCGTCCGGCTCCCGTGTCTCCTGGGGGTCTCGGAAATGACCCGACCAGCCGCTCTCAGTGCATCATGCACCGGCGGCGCGGCAAAGTTACGGATTGTTGAATAGCCGTGGGTTCGCCGGGCCGCAGCCCCTTCGCCCCGGCCCGTGACGCCGGCATGCCCGGGGCGAACGCGCGCCTGGAACAAAATCGATGAAAGCCGAACCGGCTCGCCCTGATGCAATTACGTGATCGCAATCAGGGCCCCGATGCACGACTGCCGAAGCCCCGCCGCGCCTAGGACACCGGCGGTTTGGCACTACTGAGTGGAATAGCCATAATTGTGGGGACTGGTGCTTTCGCCATCCCGTGTCCGTTCAGAGCCCCAGATTCCATATTTATGGCAAACGGCTTGCATCGTCGTCGCCCCTGGCTTTGGCGGATTCAGTATCGGCTGCGCGCTCCCGATCAGCGAAGCACGAACGATCCATAGGCCGCGGCCCACCGGCGCCGGGTGTCCACGCGTTGCCGGCTCGTTCGCCGACATCCGACCAGGCATTGTCAGCGTTCCCCGGCGCGGCGACACCGGCACCCAGCATAAGCTCGGTGGTCACGGCGGCGGAAGTCTTGACGATGCGGAACATGGCGTCTCTCCGCTCCAGTCCATCGAAGGGGGTGGGGTCGGAGACCGCCGCTTTTAAGCTGAACTTTTTATTTGGCCAGAACAGTAACTCCCTGATGGTGCTCAAAGAATTGGCGCCACGGGCGAGTCCGCTCTGGCTACATCATGGGCTGACGCCGAGCAAGTCGAAGGCCTTGGCCTGCAGCGGCGTGGGCTGGGTCGGCTGATCGAAGCTGTAGGCCGGGTTGCTGGGCATGCTGACGGTGTTGAGGCACAGCGTGCCCAGGTCGTCGAGCAGGCTCTGGAAGCTGTGCACGGGCAGGCCGTGGTCGGTCCGCCGGG
>NZ_NRRL01000229.1 GCF_016583645.1 Rhodovibrio sodomensis
CGTCGAGAGCTATCGTCGGCGGACCGCCGTCAGCCGCCAAACCGACCCGGCTGACGCCGCGTCATCCGACAGCGACAGCCTCGGCGACAACCCCAGCGACAACAACCGAGAAGGAGGTGACGACACCACAAAATAAGCCGTCAACATCATCGATCCGCACCGGCCACGACCTTGTCGCTCAACCGGTCACGCTGCTTGACGCGCTACAGTTCAACACTGCGAGACGCATTGACAACACTAGGACGCCGAGTCCGCTTCGGGTCATAACCTTCGCATCACAGGGATGGGAACATCGGCAGCTGTCAATGTGAGTCCCGCCGCAAGCATGGCCGGTAGTCCTGAGCTCGCACCAGTAGCGCCTATCTAAGCCAGCAGTGGTGCAGCTCAGTTGGACGGAGCTTGCCAACAAGCCGTGTTCGCCTTCATGGCGATGCCTCAGTCTCTGTCGAATGGAGACCACGCCATCCAAGGCCGGACGCATTGAGCGCCCTGCAAACCAAGCGACGCTTCAAGAGGCCACCGACCGATCCGATCTCCGGCTCCGTGCGATCGTCCGTGCGCTCGCCCGCCAGGCCGCGCGAGCGCACCACGCGCAGGCTTGTTCGAAAGGCGAAACGGATTCAAACTCGGCGGATTAACCGAGAGGTCCCGCCATGCCCGCCGTCGCTCTCTACGCCCGTTACTCCTCCGACCACCAGCGCGATGCTTCGATCGAGGACCAGCTGCGAATTTGCCGCGAGCGCGCGGCGCGCGAGGGCTGGTCGATCGCGGACAGCTACAGCGACCGGTCGATCTCGGGCGCCAGCCTGATGCGCCCGGGCATCCAGGCGCTAATGCAGGACGCGCAGGCCGGACGCTTCCAGGTGATTTTGGCGGAATCGCTGGACCGGATCAGCCGCGACCAGGAAGACATCGCCGGCGTCTACAAGCGCCTGACCTTCGCCGGCGTGCGCATGGTCACGCTCTCGGAGGGCGACATCAGCGAGCTGCACATCGGCCTCAAGGGCACGATGGGCGCGCTCTACCTCAAGGACTTGGCGGACAAGACCCGCCGCGGCCTGCGCGGGCGCGTGCAGGAGGGCAAGTCCGGCGGCGGCAACAGCTACGGCTACCGGGTCGTGCACCGTACAGGCGCCGACGGCACCCCGGAGCGCGGCGAACGCGCGATCGACCCGGCGGAGGCCGCGGTCGTTCGGCGGATCTTCACGGACTACGCCGCCGGCAAGTCGCCCACCCGGATCGCCCACGAGCTGAACGCCGAGGGCGTCCTAGGGCCGCGCGGCAAGGCCTGGGGGCCGAGCACGCTGTTCGGCAACGCCAGCCGCGGCAACGGCGTGCTCAACAACGAGCTCTACATCGGTCGGCTGGTCTGGAACCGGCAGCGTTTCCTCAAGGACCCGATGACCGGCAAGCGGGTCGCCCGCCCGAACCCGCCGGAGCAGTGGGTCATCCAGGACGTCCCCGAACTGTGCATCGTCGACGACGCCCTCTGGACCAAGGTCAAGGAGCGCCAGACGGCCATCCGCGCGCGCTACGTCAAGGACGACGGCAACGCCCTGACCGCCCGGCGCCGGACCCGCTACCTCTTCTCCGGGCTGATCAAGTGCGGGGCATGCGGCGGCGGCTACTCCATGGTCTACCGCGACCTGTACGGCTGCGCGACCTATAAGAACAAGGGAACCTGCACCAACGCCCTGCGCGTCCGCCGGCAGGAGCTGGAGGCGCGCGTGCTCGCCGCCATGCGCGACAAGCTCATGGACCCGAGCCTTTTCCGGGTGTTCTGCGAGGAGTTCACGCGCGAACTCAACCGGCTGCGGATGGACGCGTCCGCGGGGGTCGCCGCCAAGCAGGCGGAACTCGAGAAGGTCGAGCGGGGCATCCACAAGATCGTCGAGGCGATCAAGGAAGGCTACCGAACCCCTGGCATGAAAGACGAGCTGTTCGCTCTGGAGGACCGCAAGGCCAAGCTGACCGACGACCTTGCCCACGCGGCGACGCCGCCCGCCCTCCTTCACCCCAACATGGCGCAGGAATACCGCAAGCGGATCGACGGCTTGTTCACCGCGCTGCAGGACGAGCGCACGCGGCTGGAGGCGGGCGACCACATCCGGGCGCTGGTCGGCCGGATCGTGGTCTCGCCCAACCAGGACGGCGGCGCCGCGCTGTGGCTGGAGGGCGATCTCGCCGGCATCCTGAGCCTGGCGTCGGGCACGATAACACCCGCCGCATCGCGTGATGGGCGGGTGCTGACATCGGTGGTTGCGGGGGTGGGATTTGAACCCACGACCTTCAGGTTATGAGCCTGACGAGCTACCTGGCTGCTCCACCCCGCGGCGGGTGTTGTGGGTGG
>NZ_NRRL01000230.1 GCF_016583645.1 Rhodovibrio sodomensis
CGATCCGTTCCTCGACCTCGCGCAAAAGGAGAAGACCGCCGTCGGAGGACATCTCGCCGCCGTCAAATCGGGCGAGCACACGCTTGCCCGAGACAGGTGACAGGCCCGGCAGTTCAGGGGTATGTTCGACCACGGCGGGTGAGCTCCTGCTGATCGTAGGTTTTCGTCTCCACACCGAAATCTTACGACTATTCAGCAGCTTGGGCTACACCCGCCGTCCCCCATGAATTTTCCGGGCTAGGACGGCGTGAGGAGGCTCAGACATTCCGCTGGGCCAGTTTCGAGCGAACGTTGAGCAAGCCCCACCTGCGCGCCTTCCTGAAGCGGTTGCCAGAGTTCGACGATGTCGAGGCGGAAGAGCGGGCGCTCGACCGTCGCACAGCGCCACAACGGGTTCAACCGAGCGCTCGTCTTCCTGATCGACTGGCCTGCCTTGGCGCGCGCCGCACAAGTCGTGCTCGATCGCGCTGACGAGGTCGACGGCGATCGCTACGAAGTCCTGACGCCGGCGGCCGACGCGTTGCAGGAGAAGCACCCACTGGCGGCGACGCTGTTACGCCGGGCATTGATCGACTTCGCGCTCGATCGCGCCCGCGTGAAGCGTTACCGCCATGCGGCCAGAAATTTCCAGCAGTGCAAGAGCGCCGCCACGGTCATCGAGGACTTCGGTCGTTTCGATACGCACGAGACCTTCGAGCGGCGGCTGAAAAGTAAGCATGGACGGAAGAGTGCGTTCTGGGAGCGCGTTGGAGAGTAGCCCATTCAGGGTTATGGGTAAATTTTTGGCTTTTTGGATGAGGTCTGGGTACGTTTTTGGGTGTAACCGTGGGTAGACTTTTGCGTCAGTGGTCTCGCTAAGTCGCTGATATGCCTGCGTGCCGTGGGTAGGCTTTTGTGTAGGGCCACACTGTGGTCTGGATACGCAGCAGGCCGCCCATGGCGCGCACGTAGCGATCGACGATCGAAAGCCCGATACCGGCACCGCGCTGTGCGGCGTTCATCTCAGTGCCGGCGTTGCGGCCGCGATAGAACGCCTCCGTCAGCCGCGGAAGGTCCGCCTCGGCAATGCCCGGACCGTTGTCTGTCACCTCGAACCGCCAGTAGGAGCCGTCGCGGTCGACCCGTAGGCTGACCTGGCCACCTTGCTGACTGTACTTGATCGCGTTGTCCAGGCAGTTGATCAACACCTGTTTGAGCCCCCGCGCATCGCAGCGCACCAGGGTCTCCTGCGGCACATCGATGTCCAACCCGACGTGCATCTCCGCCGCGCGCGGGGGGAGGAGGCGCTCAACGCTCCTGGCGATCTCTCCGGCATCGTGAACAGCGACGTTCATTTCAACCTTACCGGCCTCGATGCTGGAGAGATCCAGGACGCCTTCGATCAGCTCGTGCAGGTAACGGCCACTTGAGAGGATGTCGCCCGCGTACGCCAGGTACCGGGGGTCGCTGTGGGGACCGTAGAGCTCGTTGGTGCGCATCTCGGAATAGCCGATGATGGCGTTCACGGGCGTGCGCAATTCGTGGCTCATCGTCGCGAGGAACGCACTCTTGGCACGGTTTGCAATCTCGGCTTGTCACGCGCCTGAGCGAGGATCTGTTCCTGTCGGCGTGCCTTCGTGGTGTCGAACAGGATCCCGTTGTAGACCAGCGTCCCACTGCCGTCGTCGAGCAACTTGGCGCTCGCGGTGAACCACTGCTCGCCGGTGACCGGATGCCGTCGCCGCCCGGAGAACGACCAGTCGGTACGCTCTGTGATGGCCTTCTCGACGGATCGATCGAAAGCTTTGCGGTCACGCAGATCTACCGCGAACGCGTACCAGTTGCCCAGGAGCCGCTCGGCAGGTATGCCAAGCAGCTCCTCGGCGTTCGGGCTCATGTAGGTAAAGCCGGCGTTGCCGTCGCGCCCCCGGGTCCTCTGGAACGCGACGCCCGGCAGCGTATCGGCCAGCGCACGGAAACGGTCTTCCTGGGCGTGCCGCGTGGCCCGCGCCTCGACCAGTTCGGTCACATCCGGCGGCTGTCAAGGTAGTTGTCGGCTCGTTGGGTTCGAATGCTGCGGGCCAGCGCGCTCCGTAAGCGTCACGAGACCCCCACGTGGCGCTCCACCGGAGTATGTGCGTAGCCTCTCCGCTCTTTCGCGAGCAGGAGGGGCTGATGAGTGATCGTGTGCAAGGTAATTGGCAAACTGATGGGCACACGTACCGACGGATGGAGCTGACGACGGGAACGCAGCGGCGGCGGTCCTGGACGCTGGCCGACAAGGCCCGGATCGTGGCGGAGAGCTTTTCGGGCGACCGCCCAGCGTCCGAGGTCGCGCTGAGGCAC
>NZ_NRRL01000231.1 GCF_016583645.1 Rhodovibrio sodomensis
GATGCCTTGGAACTGGGCGCCCGCTAAGGCCGACGGACAAGGCTGAAGCGCTCGGTTCCACTCGAACCGCCCGATCCTACCAGCAGCCTAACGCTGGCTGAACCGTCACACGCCCGCATCGGACACGTCGCAGCGGTCGCGGCAGGTTCGGAGGGTGGACCCGCCTACCTTCGAACGTCTGGCGGTGGCAGCCCCGGGCCAAAAGCCGCCGAGTGATGGCCCACCGTCGGACTGTCGCGAAATTTTACAGGTCGCGACGGCGCTAACGGGTAGGTGTAAAATTTTTTGACACCCCAGTCTGCGGCTGCCTCGTTAACCATCTGGTTTATACGAATTATCATTCGTGGCACGCCTTTTGCTGTCTGGATCGTGCGAGTAACTTGAACAGGAGGAGCATAGCATGAAGCGCGCTCTTAGAGCCTTAGGTACGGCAGCTGCCGTAGCAACTCTCGTCGGGGCTGGATCGGCGAATGCGGCCATCCTAGGCACCGCGTCGGATTCGGTTGGTTTTAGCGAAACCGAATTGGATAACACGCTATCTGTTGGCCCGTTCAGTGGTACGGGTGTGACCTCAATCGACATTACACTTACAGGCTTGATCGACACCAGTATCACGCTTACGAATGACGCTGCGCAAGAACAAGAGGGTTCGGCTGAAGCACAGTCAGATTTTACCTTCACTTCAAGTGAAATTTCACCGGCGTCGCTGGGTCTAGCAGCATCAACCGGCTCAATTACTTTGTCGTCTGGCCAAACTGACACTTTCGCAGCCAGTGATTCCGGCGCAACCTCGCAAAGCGTATCAGGCGGACTGGCGGCTCTGCTTGATGGTTTTGCAGTCGACGTAACGACTGATACTGCATTGCTTATAGACTTTGGTGGCGGTAACGTTACGGGAACCCAAGATACAGAAGCACGCGCGGTTCTCAACGTAACCTACAATGGTGAAACGACTACAGTACCGGCACCTGGGACATTGGCGCTCCTTGGGGCGGCGCTGCTTGGGCTAGGCGTGTTTGGCCGGCGTTACAATGTAGTGTAGAAGTCACTGCTTGGCCCCGTCTGGCAATGTTAGTCAGGCGGGGTCAATTGCAATATTTTGTGTCGCCGTCGCAGAAAAAACGGATTATCCCGGTGCCTGAAGTTTTGTTGAAAGAAATCTTGGGCAGTTTGCGGCAAACTTTACATTTGTGCATTTAGTTCCCAGGTCACTGTTCCAAAAAACATGTGCCAGACTGATTACGGCCGCTTTGGGTCAGATCACGAAGCACGTCGCCGCGACATCATCGTCAGGTGTCGAGGGTGTTCCTGCCGACGCTTGGGTGCTTGCCAGTAGCCAGGGGCCAGGAGCGGCTGGCACTCGCGATCTCAGGCCCGTGCATGTGTCAGGATTTTTTACATCGCCTACCGTGTAGAGCGACATTCTGTATCGTCAGCCTTACAAATGCCGACAAGGCGGGTCCAAGGATCCTTTGATTCCACGAGGTTATTGCCGTGGCATGGTTCCTGCAGGTTTGGCCAGAACCCTCAAGAGCACGGAGTTACTCACCATGAAGCGCACCGTCGCGAGCGTCTGCGCCGGCACAATCCTTTTGTTTGGCAATTCCATGTCAGCAAACGCGGCCGAATTGTATAATGATTTTTACGATCATTTCAATTCGGCATCCAACCTGGTAAAGGATGGGCAGAACCGGCCCGACGATATCGGTAGCTGGGCCTATGCCGCTAATAGTGCTGATGCGTTCGGCGGGGTCATCGGCTTCGATCGGCCGGCACAGATCGACACGTTTTCGGTGATCATGTCGAACTGGAACGGCTATGATCCGGCTGGCAGTGTTGGCACGGCAACCTCGGGGTACAAGACGGATCTGACGCTAGAGCTCTACGAGGTTGATCGCACCGGTACTAATCCCGCGCCGGGCACTCAGCTTGCGGGAGACACCGAAACACATGACATCGCCGCCCGACAGCTTCCCACGGCTGCGAATGCAAGTTTCGTCGGCAACGGCACCGATTTCGTCGTCGACTGGGATCTCGGCAACCTTCTTGTCGGTGACGAGCTTTTATTCATGGTGCGCATTGACGAACTTCTTCCCGGCAACACGGTTGTGAATTCTGGCGTAAACTCGCTAAACATCGCAGCAGCGGCGACCGGAACACCACCGGATGTCACGGCCGGTATCGATACGGACAACGGCGTCTATTGGCGCAGCGACGCGACCGGAGGAGATATCGCACGCTTTGAGGCCGGCCAGGTCTTAGCTCGGGCATCGGGCACACCGATCCCAAATCCCGCGA
>NZ_NRRL01000232.1 GCF_016583645.1 Rhodovibrio sodomensis
ACGTACCGTTCGTGGCGGAAAATAGGGTCTGCGACATGGCTGCCTCCTGAACTTGGAGAGGTCAGCTATGCCGCGATCAGCAGGGACCGGGAAACCGTTGATCGAATGGGGTGTAGCTGGCGCTTACGTTAAACCTTTCGATGCGTACCGCTTGCCTGTGCTCGTAAGCGGTACGGAGGAGATCCAGGACCTGGATCAAAAGGTTCATTTCAGCTAACGCGCACGCAAAGGGGTTAACATCCAACCCAAAAAGACTGTCCCGTATATCATCGATGACTTCGGGAATTCGGTCAGCCGGGATATCCGCATAACCAACATCTTTCCAATATGTGCGGTGCGCCTCGACCAGACGTCGTCCGGCCTCTACGAGAAATGCGCCTGACCCAGAAGCGGGGTCAAGCAATCTGCTTCCGACGATATCTGGCCCATTGTATCCAAGTTCATCAAGGATATAATGGACCACTTCTGGTGGGGTATAATATAGGCCGGTCTGGTGTTTGTGCTGTTCGTTAACGTACTGACCATAAACCATACCAATTATATCACGGTCAATTCTCGAAAGATCAAATTGTGCCAGCCTATGAAGAATTCGGATTACCATATTCCGATCTGGCGAATACCAATCAAAAACTTTATGCTCAGCGTAAAAATGGCCGTAAATCTGCTGAGCATTGTCATACGCAATTTCAATCAGGCGAGCCATACTGCGACCAAGGGATTGACGGAAGTAGGTGGGCTCGACGTCGAGGAACCAGAGAGCAGTGCCACCGTCAGTGAATGAACGCGGCACGAGGTTCTTATCCTCGAAGACCCGGATAAGAAGCATTCGAACGATGACCAAGTAGGCGGTTTGGGCAAAGAATTCCCTTTTAGCCTCGTCCTCGTCAGATGGACGGATCGTAACCGCCATATTTTCACGCCATTGATCGAAGGCGTTCTTTACGGTAATCGCGTCACCGTATTCTGTATAACATTTTTCGTAATGCGTCCGATACCGCACAGCAAATTCTTTGCTCGTATCAAAGAACCGTGAAATTTCGTCACGCCGGGTACTGCTCGAGGAGCCGTGATATGTGCGAATACTAGCTTGCACAGCGTCAAGGTGTGTTTCAGGTAAATCGCCCACTAAGGCTCGGCGAAATTCAGACAAAAGTACTTCGCGTTCACGAGCCGGTACCGAGGAGGGTATGAGTTGTTGCAATTCATGGTCATATTCGTTTATTCTCCGGCTGGTATTACCCACACCGGGTATTTCACGCATCGCGTGTTTATATAGTTCGTATTCCGATAAATGTGCATTAAATTGTACAGAGACATCCGTTTCGACTTCTGAAATTAGTGTTTTGACGGCCTCGACGAGATTTTCGGGGTGAGCATGAGCATCGGTGAGAGCGATACGAGTGCGATGGGCGGTCCAGGTCGTACCGTCAAGGGTGTGCCGTTCGTTATCGGTCGTGTAGACCAACTCGTCGCGAAGTGTTGAAATGTCTGCGAAAGCTTGGCGACTATAACGGCGATATAAGGCCGTCAATTGATCTCTGTCGGTTGGTGGGAGGGCTTCCCATCCGGTATGGCTGCCAGAGAGAATATCCTCGCCTCGCCAGATGCGTACGATGTTTTTGAGAGACAGGCTAATCGTCGCCGTAGGTGAGGTGCCGACATTATCGTAGGATAGAATGGAGGCGCCGTTTATCAGTAGCCCGCGTGGTGCTTGTACGGACGCCATATATCCAGACAATTGTCCACGGTGAACTTCGAGCGATGTTTCAGTGGTGTTTTTGTCTTCTACGACAAAACAAGCTGGTGCTGGGTAGTCGGGAATATAGACCGTGAAGTCGGGTTGCAAACGACGATGGGTATGCCGGTTATATGAGACTTCATTAGATTGGTCATAACCAAGTGACCTCAGAAGTGCCGGTGTTACCAATCGATCAACAAAATCCGCCTCGTCATCGGAACGTTCACTTGCTGTTTTTTCTAGGTATACTCAGAGTCTTTGGAGACCCGAATTCCGGCTTGACGCGAGGTTGAATCGGGATTCAGGTGCGAGCATGATACACCCCGGTTTCCTTTCCTTTGAAGATCGCCGCGAACTCGAAGCGTGCGTGCGTCGGCATCGCGTGGACCACGGCGTTGCACGGCGGGCAAATGCCCTTCTGCTGCTGGATGACGGCAAAAGTTGCGCCCAGATCGCGGAGTTCCTGTATCTGGACGACGATACGATACGGGGATGGCACAAGGCGTATCAGCGCGACGGCTGGGAAGCTCTGGCTCGGGATG
>NZ_NRRL01000233.1 GCF_016583645.1 Rhodovibrio sodomensis
CATCCCGAGCCAGAGCTTCCCAGCCGTCGCGCTGATACGCCTTGTGCCATCCCCGTATCGTATCGTCGTCCAGATACAGGAACTCCGCGATCTGGGCGCAACTTTTGCCGTCATCCAGCAGCAGAAGGGCATTTGCCCGCCGTGCAACGCCGTGGTCCACGCGATGCCGACGCACGCACGCTTCGAGTTCGCGGCGATCTTCAAAGGAAAGGAAACCGGGGCGTATCATGCTCGCAGCTGAATCCCGATTCTACCTCGCGTCAAGCCCGAATTCGGGTCTCCAGAGACTCGGAGTATAGTTTAGGTTTTTTACCATCGCATTCGAGTCTCCGGCACTTACCGTCGACCGAACGCGGACCGGCCATTCAATGCCTGAGCGGAGAGGATCAGTCCATGCACGGCAACGCCGCCTACGCCTATCACACCCAGCACGTGAAGGGCGCATCTAAAGTCAAGCAGGTCGCCCTGCTGTACGAGCGTATCCTCGTGTCGCTGCGCGAGGCGATCGACGCGGTCGAGACCAACGAGATCGAGCGGCGCTGGAAAGCCAACAAGCGCGCACAGGACATCATCCTCGCCCTCTACGGCTCGCTCGCTGAGGAACAGGGCGGCGAGATCACACGCAACCTGTCTCAGCTTTACATGGTCTGCCTGCGCCGCCTGCCCCGGGTCGACCTTAAGAACGACGCCACCCCGGCGAAGGAGGCCCTCGAGGTCCTGGAGCCGCTGGCGGCGTCGTGGCGCGAACTGGCGATCCGCGAACAATCCGGGCCGCTGGTCGACGGCGAGGTGCCGAACTCGGCCGCGGCCGGGGGCGCGCAGGCGGCCGCGCCGCAGGCGACGGCCGACACGCGCGAGCCATCGGCCACAGCGCGTGAGAGCATCGATCTCATGGGCTGACAACCGGGCCCCGGCTTGAGGCACCGTGGTCATCGTCGCGGGCTACGGACCATATCCGTTGGCCACCGGCGAGGGTCATGGCGCATAGGCTGGTTGCGGCGCCTCCATATCGGCCGCCGGCTCGCTGTCGACTTCAGGAGACCGATCCGGGTTCCGTACCGGTCGGTCTCCTTCTGCATCCAGGACCTTCGGCCCCTGCCCTTTGCAACCGCGCCCGTAGGTCTTGAACGTCCGGGTCGATGCGTGCCCCAGCGTAATCGCACGTACCGACGCGTCGCCGTCGGATAGGCTGGCCGCCACGAGATGCCGGGCAACGTAAGGCGACACGCCCTCGCCGGCATCTCCAAAAGCATCCCGCGCCGCGCACTTCAGGGCGTAACGCAAACGGTACTCGTCACAGCGGACGGTTATCTCGCCCGTAGGCACGCTCTGGGCAAGGTAGGCAACAACTGGATCGGTTTCGTCGTACTCAATAAACACCGTCGCATGCGGCTGCCCGGTCTGGCGGCGCTCATTCACTTTGCTCCCGGCGAACCTGATCACGAGGATCCGGCCATCCACGCGGACATGCACCCCTTCCGCCAATTCGTGCGGTCGGCACCCCACCGATAAGCACACCGCGATGGCGTCCACGCACCGCCCGAGCCGCCGAACCGACGTAAACAGGCGTTGACGCCAATCCGAGAAGGCCTTCTCCAACCGCGCCGCCGTACGCGCTTTCGTGTTCGCCGGCAATTGCCGTTGATGTCCCGCCCGCCCGCTTGTCTGCGCAGGTGGGGTATCATGCTCCTTTGGCGGATACATTTCGAGCGTCCGCACGGCACCCCGCACCGCCTGAATGTCAAGCTCTCCACCTTGCAGCCACTGATCAAGCGTGCGCAGGGAGATGGCGATGAACGCGGCTCGCGCCTTGTAGAAGCTCGCCGGCGGCTCGTCCCGTTCGCCCGGCAAGCGGCCGGATGCCGCGTAAGCGCGCACCGTATCCTCGTATTGCGCCCAAGAGCGCGCGTTGAGGTCGGGGACACCATGCGCGTCGATGAGTTCTAGCACGCGCGCTTCGGTTTCCGCGTAGGTGAGGTTCTCGTAAGCCATGCCGGCATTAAGCGATGGCGCGCGGCAAACATCAAGAGAAGGTACGTGCTCACCCCACCCCCTGTAGTTCGGGCGATGTGAGCTGCGTTGCGCGTTCCATATCCGCCGGTTGACCCCTGGAGTCGGGGTGTGATTCTGGAGCGTTCTCGAGGGTCCGGGAACGGCAGTTTGCCAGGGCGAGACGGCTTTTGCCGGACCGCTCGTGAACGTGGATTGAACGGACCCGCGGGCAGCGAGGCAGGTCTATGGGGATTGTGTCGA
>NZ_NRRL01000234.1 GCF_016583645.1 Rhodovibrio sodomensis
CTGGCTCGGCGACGGGCGTCTCCGGTTCAGGCGGCGCCACGCGCACCGGCACGAACGGGCTGTCGTCCTCGATCTCGTTCGTGGCCGCCTTGGCCAGCTCGCGGCGCCAGTTGTAGATCTGGTTGCGGTGGATTCCGTGCCTCAGCGCGACCTCGGACGCTGGGCGGTCGCCCGAAAAGCTCTCCGCCACGATCCGGGCCTTGTCGGCCAGTGTCCAGGACCGCCGCCGCGACGTGCCCGTCGTCAGCTCCATCCGCCGGTACGGGTGCCCATCGGTTTGCCAATTACCTTGCACACGATCGCTCATCTGCCCCTCCTGCTCGCGAAAGAGCGGAGAGGCTACGCACATACCGCAGCGGAGCGCCACGTGGGGGTCTCGTGACGCTTACGATCCCATCTCAACGAAACGCCAGCGGATAGCGGATCTGGCGGCCCGCATGCCGGAGACGCCGCTGACGACGCTGGCCCATCACATCGACCACGCGTGGCTAAAGGAGGCGTACCGGCAGACCCGCAAGAGCGGGGCGACCGGTGTGGACGGCCAGACGGCCGCCGACTACGCGGCCGACCTGGACGCCAACCTCGCCGACCTGCTGGAGCGCGCGAAGTCCGGACGCTACCGGGCGCCGCCGGTCCGCCGGACCTACATCCCCAAGGGTGACGGGTCCAAGGTCCGGCCGCTCGGCATTCCGACGTTCGAGGACAAGGTGCTCCAGCGCGCGGTCGCTATGGTGCTGGAGAGCGTCTACGAGCAGGATTTCTACGACTGTTCGTACGGTTTCCGGCCCGGCCGGTCGGCGCACGACGCGCTCCGCGCCACGCGCCACGCGCGAGGCGTTGATGGCGACGGGCGGTGGCTGGGTGCTGTCGCTCGACATCACCGCCTACTTTGATAGCGTCGATCATCGGCAGTTGCAGAGTGTGGTCCGCCAACGGGTACGCGACGGCGTGCTCACGCGGCTGATCGGCAAGTGGCTGAAGGCCGGGATCCTGGAAGACGGCCAGTGGCGCTCGGCGGACGCCGGGACCCCGCAGGGCGGGAGTCTCAGCCCCGCGCTGGCGAACGTTTTCCTCCATGAAGTCCTCGACAGCTGGTTCGAGGAGACGGTGAAGCCGCGCCTGCACGGGCGGGCCCACCTCGTCCGCTACGCTGACGACGCCGTGCTCCTGTTCGAGCGCGCGGACGACGCCCGGCGTGTCTTGCGGGTGATCTACGACCGGTTCGCCAAGTACGGCCTCACGGTCCACCCGGAGAAGACGCGCCTGGTCCCGTTCACCCGGCCACCACACGATGCCGACAGCCCGAAGCCGCATAGCGGGACGTTCGACCTGCTGGGGTTTACCCACTACTGGCGGCGTTCGCGTCAAGGGAAGTGGGTTGTCCAGCGCAAGACAGCCAAGGACCGATACGCCCGCACGCTCAGGGCGATCAACCAGTGGTGCCGGGCCAACCGCCACCGGCCAGTAAGCGCGCAGTGGCTGACGCTCTGCCGGAAGCTGGAGGGGCACTACCGTTACTTCGGCGTCACCGGCAACGGACGGCTCATCCGCGCCGTGTGGGCGGCGACCCGCCGTCGTTGGCGCTCCTGGCTGGCCCGGCGCTCGCAACACGGTCGCATGCCGTGGGCCCGGTTCCGCCAGCTCCTTGTGCACTACCCGCTCCCTAACCCGCGGCTACTTGCTCGCCACCGCGCGTAGCAAAGCCATCGCTCGCGCTTGCGGTAGTCCTGCACGAGCGGCTCTCACCGAGGGTTGCGCCTTGCAAGCGCATGCAATCCAGCCGCCTGAAATGGCGGCCTCGGCAAAGCCTAGCCAGCAGCCGAGCACCGAGTCTTGCGGGGTGCCCGGCGACGGGTACCGCGAAGCGTAGACAGGGAGGCCGGCAGGCCGGAACGCAAGTGAACGGACAATTAGCCCCGAAATCGATCGTGGTCGAAGTAGCCGACCCTATCCCTCTTTGGGGAAGGCAGAACCGCTGGGTGCGGTATGGCGAGTGCCCAGGGGTGCTTCCGGGGTTCGTACCGCCGGCATGTCGCCGAGGGAATGCATGCGAACAAGGGAGGTCCACCGGGTTCAAGCTGCGGCTTGTAGGACCTGAGAGTCTGGCCGGGAATGCTGGAAAGTCATACTTAAACCCGAGGCTGCGATGGAGAGCGATGTAGCGGCCAAGATCCTCGCTGAGCATCACGCCTCTCCCGGCCAGGGTTGCGTGATGGCGGTCAGCGTCGCGACGTCGACCT
>NZ_NRRL01000235.1 GCF_016583645.1 Rhodovibrio sodomensis
GCTCCGCCGACGTTTGCGGTGTTTCCGGCTGAAGCAGGCCAAGACCTCGTCCGGCCTGCACCGCCTGTTGACCCACAACGGCGTGCCCCCGCCCGAAGCCCGCAAGCTGGCCGGCTCCGGCCGCGGCTGGTGGCCCCTGGCCAACACGCCGCAAGCCACCCGCGCCATGTCCCAGGCCTGGTTCGACCGGCACGGCCTGACGGCCCTGGTCGCCCTTTACAAAGCGGTCACCCCGACCGACAACCGCCGTGGTACGAGACGCGTACGCTCGGTGGTGTGAGAGGGAGGAGCCGCGAGGCTCCTCCCTACTCGATTTTGTGCCCCCGCGCCTTAGCCCATGCGGTTCGCACCGGATCAGAGCAGGACGCCGGACGCGAGCCTCATGACGTCGCCGGTCAGCTTGGCCGCAAGACCGATCATCAGCACGCCCATCCCGATGTCGAGCACCCGCCAGACGGTCGGCCCGGCGAGGTAGCGCCCGGCGACGTAGGACGTGCCCGCGAGCGTGGCGAACCAGACGAACGACGCCGCGACTGCCCCGCCGGAGAACACCAGCCGGTCGCCCAGCGCGCCGTATCGGCTGGCCAGACCGCCGACCAGGACGATGGTGTCGAACAGCACCCCGGGGTTGGCGATCGAGACCGCGATCGCGGGCCCGTAAACGCCGGCGGCGCCGGCCGGCTGCAGCAGACCGCCGCCGGCGTCCCCGGAAACTCCGCGCCACAGGCTGGACAGTCCGTAGTACAGGAAGAACGCCGCCGCGGCGCCGGCAAAGGCGAGCTTGAGCGCAGGAACCTGCGATACAAGCGATCCGACCCCGAGCGCGCCGAGCGCGATCAGCCCCATGTCGACGGCCACGAAAATCGCCGCGACCGCGAACACCGTGGGCACGCGCGCCAGCCCATAGCGGATCAATAGCGCGTTCTGCGGACCGATCGCGACGATCATGCTCGCCGCCATCGCCATGCCGGAGAAGAACACGATCATGGCGCGCTCCAGCCGACCAGGCCGGCCGATTGCCCCTTGGGCAGCCGCGGCCGGTGGTTGAGCGCGGCGTAAGCCGGTTCGCTCAACAGCCGCCGGTGGCAGGCCGGCAGGTGCTGTACCGGCACGCTTGGGAACAGGTGGTGCACCAGGTGGAAGCAGTCGTTGCGCGGAAACAGCAGCGCGCGCAGCGGCAGCGGCAGGATCAGGTTGCGCGAGGCGTAGAGATCGTCGCTCTCCGCGATCAGGCCGGCGTGGTCGACGCAGTCGTTCCAGTAGTTGATCGCGGTCATGACGTAGAGGTAGGGCACCAGCACCATCAGCAGCGTGGTCCAGGGTGCCAGCCATGCGCCCAGGGCCACCGCGCCCAAGAGGCCGAGCTTGGCGAGGCCGACCGCGCGGCCGTCCTCGAACGACAGGTCGACCGGGAAATAGCGGCGCAGGTGCAGCCCCAGGATCGGGGTCGCGAGGTGACGGACCAGGCTGCCCCAGGTCACCGGCTGGTCGATGCCGAACACCTGCAGGTTCTCGAAGTCCTTATCCTGCTCGTGATCGCCCAGGAAGCTGTGGTGGGTGGCGTGTTCGCGCTCGTATTTCCGGAAGCCGCCCAGCAGCACCACCGCCGCGATCCGGCCGAACATCACGTTGGCGCGGATCGAGCGGGTGAAGGTGTAGTGACTGCACTCGTGGACGATGTTGTTGAGCCCGCGCAGCCGGGTGGCGATGACCACGGCCAACGCCGCGATCCCGAGCGCGCTCGCCGCGCCCGGCTGCCCGACCAGCTGGGCACCCAGTGCGATGCAGCCGGCGATCGCGAGCAGATAGCTCGCGAACACCGTGGTTGCGCGCCACAGCCCGTTGCGGGGCAGATCCTTGAACTCCTGCCGGAAAGCCCGGCGGACGTTTTTGGCAGACATAACGGCACTTCCCTTCTAGCTCGCGTAGACTGCGCGTCGCCGCGGATCGACAACGCAGAAGGGAAGTTACGGCCGAACGGTGACAAATTTAATTAAGATATACTCCGAGTCTCTGGAGACCCGAATTCGGGCTTGACGCGAGGTAGAATCGGGATTCAGCTGCGAGCATGATACGCCCCGGTTTCCTTTCCTTTGAAGATCGCCGCGAACTCGAAGCGTGCGTGCGTCGGCATCGCGTGGACCACGGCGTTGCACGGCGGGCAAATGCCCTTCTGCTGCTGGATGACGGCAAAAGTTGCGCCCAGATCGCGGAGT
>NZ_NRRL01000236.1 GCF_016583645.1 Rhodovibrio sodomensis
GTTTCTCGCGCTTGCTGAGCGGGCGGTTGCGATGACCCTTGCGGTGGATGCGGCTCTTCAGGCCGCGGTCTTCCAGCTTGGCTTCGATCTCGGCCGACCGGTACGCGCTGTCCGCCCAGACATCGGACGCCGTGTTGTCGTCATCCAGCACGTCGTCGATGACCTGGCTGTCGTGGACGGCCGCGTCGGTCACCTTGTAGCGCCGGATTAGCTTGTGCCGCCGGTCGACGTTGACGTGGTTTTTGTAGCCGTAGTGCGACTTGCCGTGCTTCTTCGTCCAGCGCGCGTCGGTGTCCTTCTGGCGCTTCTTCGCCGGCTTGTCGGCCCAGCCCTCCGGCGTCTCGCCCGCCTTGATCGCGGCATTCTCGTCCCGGCTGTTGCGCTGCTTGGGCACCGGCACGATCGAGGCGTCGATCATCTGCCCGCCCATCGCCAGCCAACCCTGGGCCTTCAGGTAACCGTCGAACGCGCCGAACAGTTCGTCGACGACCTCGGCCTGCACCAGTTGCTCGCGGTACTGCCAGACCGTCGTCGCGTCCGGCACCGGATCTTCCAGACCCAGGCCCAGAAAGCGCATGAACGACAGCCGGTCGCGCACCTGGTACTCGAACTGTTCGTCGGAGAGGTTGTACAGTTCGCACAACACGAGCGCCTTGAACATGACGACCGCGTCCCAGGGCTTGCGACCGGCCTTGGACTTCCGCGCCTCCGACGGCCGGCGCCAGACAGCTTCCAGCTGAGGCCGGAAATCCGCCCAGGGCACTGTCGCGTTCAGCTTCACCAGCGGGTCCGCCTTCGCGTCCAGCCCGGCGTAGCGCTTCGAGACGTCGAAGAAGCCCATCTGGCCCATCAGCACCTCCCGGTCATCGCCCCTATATCGACGATTCTACCGGGATCACGCTGGATCGCGAGATTTTTCGAGGTGCCCATATTTGATCTCGACGTTACCATTCTCAAAGATAGCGGTTTTTCGGATAGACACAGTACCATCGGATAGGAGATAACGATTGAATGTTGTCTGCTCCTGTTCTGTTAGTGAGCTGAACGTTAGTTCGACCCAAAGTTCGTCATCTCCTTCTTCGCGATGAAAGAAAAGATCATCTACAGATGGTTTTTTCGATGTTGATAAAGCAAATTCAAGAGCTGACAATACATTTGACTTTCCGTGATTGTTCGGGCCGAGTAATGTAAAAAGGGAATCGCATTTTATTTCTAGGGAATTTATGCTCTTATAGTTGCGTATTTTGATTTCCGATATTTGCATCTGTTATCTCCGCATCCCTCCATATCAGCGGGGTTAGTGTTTGAACGACATTCTCGCGTAGGTGGTGGCTTTGCGCAAGATGCATTCGTGTTTTGGAAGGCGTGAAGCTAACAGGTGCTGGGGCCCTGCTAAGGGAGCGTTTGGCGAAGGTTGGCGAAGGTTGGTTTCCGGCTCATCGAGCGACCTTGACGAGGTCACTTGTTTGCGTCACTAAGGTACGTGTAATGCGGAGCGGCAGCCGGCACACACGGCAAGCAGCAAGACTTCTGCGGGTCCTGGTCCCCCAGCTGACCAGCAGTTCAGTGGTGTCAGCGCCTGTTCAGCGACAATAACGTTGGCCGGTGAGCGTCAGCCACGTTGACCGGTGACGGCTGGCTCGGGGCGATCCACAGGCCCGGCCGAACAGGCCGGCCGACCGCGCGCCCCCAGTCGCGCGCCGTAGGTCGGCCGGCCGTCGGTGAGGCCGGGCCTTGTGGATCGCGCTGGCCCCGGTGGATCCGCCTTTTCGGGTAGAAACTGGCCGGTGCGGATCGTTAGGGCGACCGCAGGAAAAACAAGAACTCTGTCGATCAAGTCGATGGAGGTGCGGTTGCCCGGTAGACCCATCACCGACCAGCAGAAGGCACTCTATATGCGTGAACGCAAGCATCACAACCAGGCCGTCGCCGCCGCACGCGCGGGCATGAGTGAGCGCACCGCCCGGCGACACGAGAAGGATCCCCGCAAACCCTCCGAGCGCCAGGCCGCGCGCGGGCGGACCGTGCCGGATCCCTTGGCCGGGGTCTGGGAAAGCGAGCTCGTGCCGATGCTCGAGCGGGACCCCAGTCTCAAGCCGGTCACGCTGATGCACTACCTGATGCGCAATCATCCGGAGAGCTTTCCCGACCAGGAGGTCCGCCGGACCCTGGAGCGGCGCGTGCGCGATTGGC
>NZ_NRRL01000237.1 GCF_016583645.1 Rhodovibrio sodomensis
GCCCCAAGGGCCCGCCCGCCCCGCGCACGGCGTCGCGGCGCGCCTTACTCTGGCGGCGCACGTGCGCGCACGCCGGCCTTGCGGCGGATGTTCGCCGTGCTCCTCGCGTGCGGCGACACGTTGGCCGAAAGGTGGTTCCACCTGTCAGCATCTTGGCCTAGGTTGGCGGCCGAAATCGGGGCCCGGCCGGCGCGGTCGAGGGCCCGTCACCTGTGAGGCCAAGCGGACAAGCGAGCACCTAATCCATGCAACCCGAGACCAAGCGCGCGGTGATCGCGCTGCTGATCGCGCTGATCGGCATCGTTGGCCTGGCGATCGCGGACGGCGGCGAGACCTGGCGCGGCTACTACGGCGGCCTGCTGCTGTTCATCGCCATGGCGTTGCTCGAGTTCCGGCTGATCAAGCAGCACTTCGACATCCGCGACGGCAAGCGCGCGTCGCTCGACCTGCTGCCGCTCGGCTGGCTGGTCCCGGCGCGCACCCTGGACCAGTGGTTCATGGGTCTGGTCGCCGGCGGCATCGGCATCTATGCGCTGCTCACCGCGGCGCGCAGCGACCTGAACTCGGCCGGCTACGACCTCGGCATCCTGGTGTTCGTGCTGTGCGTGCTGTACGTCTTCGCCCTGATCAAGAAGGGCTACGACCGCCTCTACGGCAAGCACTAGAGCAAGATGCCGAAAGGTGAAGCCACCTTTCAGCTGGATCTTGCTCTCTCTTCCAGCAGGTAGAGCAAAGTTCACGATCAAGGTCGACTCGACCTTCATCGATTCTGCTCTAGGCCGGTTTGCGTCGGACGGATTGCCGCGGTCGCGGCGACTCCGTCCCACCGCCGGGGGAAGACAGATCCGCGTCCCGCGCATGACGGCCGCGCGGGGCCTTGGGGCTGACGCCGGCGCCCGCCAGCGGCTAGGCTTCGCGGCGTCATGCCCGGTGCTTTTGAGATTCCCGACAGCGACCAGGGGTTCGGCGGACCGCGCGCCGCGGCACGGGCCGGCCTGCGCCAGGCGTTCGGCGCGCCCGGGCTGGTGCTGAGCGCGAGCTTCCTCGGCTTCGGCGCCCTGGTCCGGCAGAGCGACCTCGCGCTCTGGCACGGCGTCCTGTCCACGGTGACCGGCTGGGCGCTGCCGGGGCAGATCGCGCTGGTGGAACTCTACGCCGCCGGCGCCTCGCTGCTTTCGATCGCGCTTGCGGTCGCGCTGTCGAACGCCCGGCTGCTGCCGATGACGGTGACGCTGGTGCCGGTGCTGCGCGCCAAGCGCTGGCCGCGCTGGAGCTATTTCCTGGCCGCGCACTATATCGCGGTGACCGGCTGGGCAGCGGCGATGCGCGTCTGCCCGGCGATCCCGCCGGACGAGCGGCTGCCCTACTTCACCGGGTTCACCGTCACGCTGTGGACCGGCACGATCGCGGCCACGGCGATCGGCTTCTATCTCGCCGGGGCGGTGCCGCAGCAGGTCAGCCTGGGCCTGGTGTTCCTGAACCCGATCTATTTCATGCTGGTGTTCGCGGAGAGCGCCAAGCAGCGGATGCGCGCGCTCGCGCTCGGCCTGGGCGCGGTGGCGGGGCCGGCGGTGCACCTGCTCTCGCCCGACTGGGGCCTGCTGATCTCCGGGGTCGGCGCGGGCACGCTCGCCTACGCGCTCGACCGTCTGTGGGCGCGCCGGCATGCGTGAGGCGATGGACCCGGCGATCGCGGTGCCTCTGGCGCTGATGGTCGGCGCGCTGGTCACCTACGCCTGGCGCGGCCTGGGGGTGCTGCTGTCCGGGCGAATCGATCCGGACGGGCCGCTGTTCGCCTGGACAGCCTGCGTCGCCTATGCGCTCCTGGCCGCCCTGATCGCGCGGATGATCGTCTTGCCGCGCGGCGATCTCGCCGACACCGCGGCGCTCGACCGGCTGCTGTCGGCCGGCCTCGCGCTGGTCTGCTTCTTCGGGCTGACCCGGCGCAACGTCCTGCTCTCCGTCGCCGCCGGCAGCGGCACCCTGGTGCTGCTGACCTGGGTCCGCACGTCGCCGCTTTAGCCTGGATTTTGCACGCAGCTGCTTGATGCCGTCTGGTAGCCGCCGCGAGCCGTTCGCGTAAGGGTCTTGGCGGGGTATTGTACGATGTGGATGTGGTGTTTTTCGTGTCTCGATTCAGGCCGGCGGC
>NZ_NRRL01000238.1 GCF_016583645.1 Rhodovibrio sodomensis
CTTCGCCAGATCCAGCCCGATCATGCTAACCTCCGACATGGATGCCTCCTCCTCGAATGGCGTTTGTCGATATACCCATTCTGGCACACCGATGCCGCCGGAGGGGGCGTCCACCCCATCGGGCTAGTGCAGCACGCCGGTTTTCGCCAGGATCATCAGCGGGATCATCGCCACGCCCAGCAGCCATGTGATCGCCAGCGCACCGGCCGAGATCGCGCTGGCCGATTTGCACGCCAAGGGGTGCAGCTGTTCGGGGATGTAGCCCAGCACGTGGTCGAGCACGGCCGCGTTCTGGGCCTGGATGTCGTCGATCATGCTTCCCGTCTCCACCAAAAGACCCCCGCTGGGTCGGTTGACATGATTCGAATATGAGGCGTGTCGGACCGCGGCGCGAGGCCTTGCCACACGCCGGCGTTGCGGCAGGTTGTCGCCCCCAGGTGGAGCGCTCGAGAGGACACCTTTTTCCGCTTCGGGTAGCGGGTCCGACCGGCCGCGTGCCGCGGTGACGACACCCGCCTCACAACGGCAGGGTCAGGTGTGCGGCGGCGCCGCCGGCGTTCCGGTTCCGCAGGGTGACGTCGCCGCCGTGGGCCCGGGCGATGTTCCGGGCGATCGACAGGCCGAGCCCGCTGCCGCCGGTTTCGCGGTTGCGGGACTCCTCCAGCCGGACGAACGGATCGAACACCCGCTCCAGCTGATCCGCGGGCAGGCCTGGGCCGTCGTCCGCGACGCTCAGCGTGATCGCGGTCTCGTCGCGGGCCAGCGTGACCGCGGCGGAGCTGCCGTAGCGCACCGCGTTGGCGATCAGGTTGCGCACCGCGCGCTTGAGGGCGGTCGGACGGCAGGTGTGGTCGAGCCGCTCCGGCCCGTCGAAAGTCACCGCGGCCCCGGAATCGGCGAAGTCGTCGCAGACGCTCTGCACCAGGCTCGCGAGGTCGACCCGGCGGCTGTCCTCCGCCTGGGCGTCGGCCTTGGCGAAGGCGAGCGCGGCCTCGGTCATCTCCGCCATCTCGTTCAGGCCAGCCAGCATCCGCGCGCGGGTCTCCTCCTCCTCGATCATCTCGGCGCGCAGCCGCATGCCGGTGATCGGGGTGCGGAGGTCGTGGGCGATCGCCGCCAGCATGCGCGTGCGGTCGGCGACGAAGCGGGTGAGCCGGTCCGACATCACGTTGAAGGCATGGGTCGTCCGGCGCACGTCGGCCGGCCCCTCTTCGGGCAGCGGCTCCAGGTGCTCGCCCCGTCCGAGCCGGTCGGCGGCGTCCGACAAGGTGTTGAGCGGCCGCACGATGCGCCGGACCACGAGCGCCACGGCGAGCGCGACGGCCAGTGTCGACAGCGCCAGCGACAGGGCCATCGGCCAGATCACCTGCGGGATCGGCGGATGCAGCACCCGTTCGACGTTGAGCCACGACCCGTCCGGCAGCCGCAGCGACAGGGTCAGCAGTTCGCCGTCCGGCAAGGGCACGCCCTCCGGCCCCCGCCCGCGTTCGGGGACGTTGCGGATGGTCGCCCGCACGTCCCGGATCGCCGGCGGCATGGCGCGGCGCAGCCGGGCCTGGAAGTGCCCGTCCCATTCGCCCGCTTTGGCGAGCGGCCTTGCGGCGAGGGCGTAGCGCGTGGTGCTGCTGTTGAGCACGCGCAGAACCTCGGCGCGTTCCCCGGCGGGCATCGGGATGATCAGCTGGGCCACCCTGGGCACGCGGTCGGCCGTGAATTCCCGGACGACGTTGCGGGTCACGTGCGCGCGTTCGCGCAGAAAGATCACCCCGGCGACCGCCTGGGCGGCGGCGACCGCGACCACGACGGCGAGCACGAGCCGGCCGGTGAGGCTTGCCGGCAGCCAACGGGTCAGGCCCCAACGGGTCAGGCCCCAGTGGATCAGGCTCCGGCGGATCAGGCTCCAGCGGTTCAGGGCTCCTCGACGCTGCGAATGGATTTCGGGTGGCGCTTCGCCCCGGCTGCACGGCAGGTTGGTCCCCGAGTTGAACGGGTAGAGCCGCGGCTGGCGGGCGGAGCCCCTCCATAAGGCGGAGCCCGCC
>NZ_NRRL01000239.1 GCF_016583645.1 Rhodovibrio sodomensis
TCGACACAATCCCCATAGACCTGCCTCGCTGCCCGCGGGTCCGTTCAATCCACGTTCACGAGCGGTCCGGCAAAAGCCGTCTCGCCCTGGCAAACTGCCGTTCCCGGACCCTCGAGAACGCTCCAGAATCAAATCCCGATTCCAGACGTTAACCCCTGACTGCGCCCCCCTCCCCCGCGCCCGCCGGAAAACGCCCATTCACCATCGGAGGTGAGTGCTTACGGCGCGCCTTGCACATCTGGGAATTGCTAGAAGACAGCAACAGCGCGCAACCCGCCCATGCGGAAGCGCGAAGTGCCCGATAGAATGCGACGCCCGATACAACAGCGACACCCCGAGTTGGGTTCAGCCGCCGGAGTGGCGGATCGAACACCACGGGGCGTTCAGCGCTTACCCAGAGGGCGGAGCTCTACACGCGGGCCGAATTCAGACTGCGGCTGGTATTGGATCGCCAGCCGAGATGGCGCACACGCGGACGGCACGGCGTCGACCCCGGCAATCGCCGTCGCCAGCGCGGAAGCCGCATACCATCTGATGCGGCTGGGGTAACCGGGCGCACGCTGGCACGCGGCCGCATTCAGCCTTAGAAGAGCCCATACGCACGCGCCTGAGTGGCGTCACCGACGATACAGGATCAGCACGAGACGTGGCGTTCGCCAGAGCGTCCAGGGGCCGGAGCCTCCACCGGGGGTAGGCCACCTCAATAGCTAGGCGGAACTCGCATGGGGCGCCTGGGTGTCAAGGACGTAATCCCGGTGTCTCGCCATAATCCCTGGATCGGCGCCATGGTGATTGTGCAGTCCTCGCCGGTATGCCGGCGTGGCGTGGCACGACGGCGATTTCGCGTGTTCAGTCGTAATGCGACAGGCAGGAAGTCATGGTTGCAGCCGCGGAGGACGATCGGGCTGGGCCCTTGTAACGGGCAGGTACACGCTTGGCCGAACTCGCATCCGGTCGGCTCGCTGCTCGAGCCGTCACCTTAATCCTGCATATGTCGAGGTCGGGCCTGGGGCGGACGGGATCCATCTTTGCAACGGCGCGCACTTCGCTGGCCATTCCGTTTAACGATCACGCGTCCGGCCCGACCGCCGCTGGGCGGCCGTCCCCGCGACGTTCCGTTCAGCTGTCGCCGTCGGCAATCATGCGGTCGTCACGGCATCCTCCCGTACAATGCCCTGTGTAACGTAACGCCAGAGCGCGACCAGGAGCTTGCGGGCCATCGCAACGATTTTGATCCGTCGCAGGCGGCCGCGCGCGTTGCTGACGCGCTCGTGGAACCATCGGCTCAGAGCGCTGTCGAGCTCCGCGAGATCCGCGAAGGTTGTCACGCCGAGCGCTTCGAGTTCGCGGGCGATCGCGGGGCCGATACCCCGGATCGCGGTCAAATCGTCTGCCTTGGCCGCTGTGGCAGACGGTTCGTTCGATCCTGACCGCTGGCTGGTGCCCGCGTCTACTTTGGCCGCTTAGGTGTCAGGCTTCGCCGGAGCCGATTTCTTCTGCGCGGGCGGAGCCGGTTTCGTCTCGTCCGGCTCGTCGCCGCCCGGCAACCACCAGAACATCCATCGCCGCCAGCACTTCAGCCACTGTTCGAACATGCCACACCTCCCGTCGTGCGTGGGCTCGAGGGTATCAGACCAGCAAAGGTTGGGCCGATAAGCAGCCTGAATACCCGCCTTGCCCGGACGCCTGCGCGATCGCCGGACTCACGGGGACCGCCCGATCTGTAACACCCGCGTGAAGTGTGATGCGAGGCACATCGGTCCGTATCGCGATGCGCCATGGTCGATCCCAGGCGAACGACGCAACAGCGGGAGGTCATCATGACCCGCATCGACACGACCCGGACCCATCGCTCGATCGACACCGAAGGGCGGGCGTACCGCAAGGATCGCGCGGCCGAGGCCATCATTCTGGCCGCGGGCATCGTCTTTGGCGGCCTTCTGGTCAGCGCTGAGGACGCGTACGGGGCCGGCCCGAAAGGCCAGCAACTCGCCGCGGCGCCCACGACGAACNAAGCTGCACGGGGCGTATCGCCTGGAGATCGACCTGTACGCCGACGACATGCGGCCGCGGGCGGGAACACCGCTGCGCTGAACACGGGGGTATTGTTCGATCCGATCAAGGTTGAGCCGCGCGCCAATCCCCCTCTCGTCCCGACAGACCTTGCCCCCTCTTGTCTGTCCGCGCGTGCGGCTCGAAGGTCCCGGCGCTCTTCCCCGGCGCCGGGACCTGCTTCTTTGCAGTTCGCGCCGGCGTCTCTGGCGCCATCGAAGCGATGGCTTTCATCACGCCAACCAAGGAGCCTGCCGCTCCATGGCCCTCTTGTGCGCTGCACCCGCATACCCACATCGCGGTCGCGTTGCCTCTCTTTTCCTGGCTCTCCAGGAGACGCAGCCACGGGAGCGCGATGCTTCAGTGGCTTAGCGCGAGCCCCGCCGGCGGCGTCGGCGGGGTCTTTTTGTTGGGCATGCAGCATCACGTGGCGTCCGGTTGTGGAGAACAAAAGGTTGATATTGGTGCCGGCTGCGCCATTCTAATGCTTTGGATTTTGAACGCGCATTCAACAACGAAGCGAACGAAGG
>NZ_NRRL01000240.1 GCF_016583645.1 Rhodovibrio sodomensis
CCGCGCCTTGGGGAGAGGGGCCATATCTCCGCATCGGGTTCGGTGTTCGGACCCTAGCCGCTTGCCTGGCTCACCTCTCCCCCTGCCGCGGTTTCCGGCCTACCGCGGCTACTCGGCAACATAAAAGCTGCTTGGAGCGTCTGCTTGGACCTCGGCGGGATGGGGCAAGGCGAGCTCTCCGGGCGGTGAGGGATGGCGGGCGGCGGCGCGGCGGCGGGCGCGAGGCTGGACCGCCGTGGGGACCCTCACGCGTGCGTGGTTGACAGAGTCTGTCGAGCGCCCGTGCCCGCCGGGGCCCGCCGTGTCGGCCCGTCCCGCCGCCAAGCCATGGAAAATGCAGGGCGATCCGGCGTCGCCGGCGGGGCCGCGGGCGCGGTCGCCGCTGTGGGCTTTATGTGACGCGCAGGCTTGACGGGGCGTCGGGCGTGCCGTCCGGCGTCTCTGCTCGCGGCGGGCGGGCCGGCACTGGACGGCGGTGGCCCTGCGCCCGCACAGTCATCCGACCGAAGCCAACGCGGCCACGCGGTCGACAGCCTGAGAGGGAGGCCCATGCAGCGGACCATTCGCGTCCCGATCGCGGACGTCTACGTTCCGGCCAAGCGGCGCAAGACGCTCGACGACGGCCGGGTCGAGCAGCTGGCGGAGGAGATCCTGGAAGCCGGCATGAACACCCCGATCATGGTTCGCGCGGGCAAGGACCAGTGGGTGCTGGTCGAAGGCCTGCATCGCCTGGAAGCGCAGCGTGCGCTGGGCGAGAGCGAGATCGAGGCGTTCCACGTCCAGCCGCGCCAGCACTAGGGACGGTTTCCATTGCCGGTCGGTGATGGTCCTGCCTGGCATCGGAGATCTCCCTCGGCTGCTTCACCGTCAGAGCGCGCCGATGGAGGTCGCCCCACCCCTGCCAACAGCCAGCACCGTCGGGATTGGCGAGCGGGAGGTCGCGAGCCGGATGCGGTAGGAGGCGCCTATGACGGACGATGAGCTGAGCGAACCGGGCGGCGACTTCGACGACCTCGTCGACTTCCTCGAGTCACCGGACGCCCCGGACGACTGGATGCCGGGCGCGGTGCTGGACGGCTATCTGACGGGGATCGCCGTCAGCCCGACCCGGCTCAACCCGAGCGACTGGATGCCGAAGATCTGGGGCGACACGCCGTTTGAGTCCGAGGCGCAGGCCATTTGGGCCCTTGCCGCCGTCATGGCCCGCTTCAACTACATCAACCAGTTCGCGCGCGGCGAGGAGCCCGGCCCGCTCTGGCCCCGCCTGGACTCGTCGCACCCGGACGGCGGCCCCGTCGTGCGCGGCTGGACGGTCGGCTTCGTCAAGGCGATCACCCTGGACATGGAGGCCTGGCGGCCGCTCCTGGATCACGAAAAGGCGCGTGTGCTGCTGGATCCGTTGTTCGGCTACGTCGGTTACAGGGACGCCAACGGCGAGGCCGTGCGGACCGACGCCACCGAAGCCGAGCCGGACGGCGAACTCGCCGAGTTGTTGCCGGGCATCGTGCGGGCCATCCATCTGTTCTGGACGGAAGGGCCGCCCGACGTTCGCGACGACGACAGCCGGATCCGCGTCCACCCCGGACCGTTCACGCGCATCCGCAGCTTTGCCCTGAACATCTTCCCTGCCAACGGCGTGCGCGACCTGCCCGAGGCCGGCTACGCTACGACGCTAAACCCCGACGCACTCCTGGCATATGCCGATTCATGACGAGAACTGAATGGCTCTGCATCATAACCCACCAAGATTTTCGGCTTTTGGAAGTTTAGGGCTATACCCCTAACCTTCCAAAATCCGAAAATCTTGGTGGGTTATGATGCGGAAGTTGTCGGACACCTGTTCCCTGAATGTCTTCCATTCTCTTGGAATAGTGTCTCGAAAGAACACCAGGATAGCATCGGCGAATTGTTTCCGGGTGGGGTAATGACGGTTGTGCGTCACGCGCTGATGCATGACCGCCCATAATCGCTCGATCGGGTTC
>NZ_NRRL01000241.1 GCF_016583645.1 Rhodovibrio sodomensis
CGGTGTTCAACGTCTGAGCTTCGCTCCAGCGCCTCCCGTCCTCGACCCGCAGAATGTAGAGCGGTGTGAAAGGGCGGCAGCAGACCTACAGAAGGACAGCAGGCCTTCGGATTATGCAGAGTGAATCCGGTCTCCAACCCACGCTGCGGACCTTTCTTGCCCGCGGACTCCGCATAATCGTGGGCTCCGCATAATTCCTGTTATGTGGAGCTCCGCATAACCGCAAGATCACGCAAGGCTTTAACGCCGAATGGGGCGCTGCTTTCTACGCCGGCGTGCGCTCCGTCGTCGACACCGGCCGCCTATACGGCTTGAGCCCGCTCGCCGCCATTCGGCGCGTCCTTACTGGCCAATCCGTTATTCTACCGGCCGCCGCCTGACCTACTCACCGGTGGGGGTGAGCAGTCACGGAAACCCAGCTACCGCGAAGATGCCTACTTCAGGACCACACACACCCGATAGGCCGCACGCCGTCTTGTTCATGCCCGTCGGCCTACCCCCTCGCCGGCGGTGAGCGTGCGGCTTCCGGCCCCGGCGTCCGCCCCCTGCGCCGGGGCCGACCTATGTCGGCCTGTGGAAGCTCTGTTCGCCGACGGTAACAGGGTGCCGCAGGTGGTTCTCGGCGGGGGCAAGCGGACAGACCCAACCCGCCGTGGACTGCTCTGGGCCGTTGTAGGCGCACGACGGATTGTACGCGAAGTTGAAGTCGAGGATCGGCGATCCGGCATCCGTGCGGCCGAGGTCGGCCCCCTTGATCCCGTCCAGCAGATAGCGACCCCCGCCATGGGTGGCGGTATGCGGATCCGCGAACGGCAGGAAGACGCCGCCGCCGTAGCCGCCGATCCAGTACAGCGTCAGTTCGCCGCCGAGCGCGTCCGCCAGCCCGCGCGTCCGGGCGAAGGGCAGCAGGCTGATGCTGCCGTCCTGGCCGATGTCGATCCCGTAGGCCGCGGCGTCCGCGACCGGATCGAGGTCGGGGGTGAAGCGAAACGACGGATCGTAATCGAACACCGTCAGCCCCGTGAACGTCCGCTTCTGGTCCTCCGAGAGCGGCGATTGCGCATGGACCGCCAAGAGGTCGTCGCGTTCCGCCCGCCACATGCGCCAAGCGGCTTGGGGATCGGGCGCGACGCGCACGGCCGCGTAGAGCTCGTTGACCCGGCGGCGCCAGTCGGCGAGGGCCAGCGTCATGTGCGGATCCGCCGTCTCAGCCACGGAGCTCCTCCCGGGCGAGCGCGTCGCTGATCGCTTCGTAGCCCTGGCGGGCGACCATGCGCCCGGCGGCGGTCGCCGACGCGGAGGTGTTCTCGATGCCGGTGCCCTCGACCCAGCGGTTCATCAGGTTGAAGAAGCCGCAGATCAGGGCGGCGCTCTCGACGGCCGCTTCCGGCCAGCCGGCCGCCAGCACCGCGTCGACATCCGCGGCTTCGAGGGTATCGGGCACGGCGTTGAGCTTGTCGACGTAGGCGAGAACCGGCCGGAGCGCGCCGTCCGGGTGGGCGCTTTGGGCGGCGGAAACGGTCGCCTCGAGCGCGTCGGCATCCATGCCCAATTCGAGCGCCGCGATCCGGTGGGAGTCCCGGCAGAAGCCGCAGCCGTTGGCGGCGGACACCCGGGCGGCGATCGCTTCGCGCTGGGCGGGCGTGAACGGGCCACGACCACGCATAATGGCGTTCGCAAAGCGGTGCAAGGGGACGGCGGCGGCCGGGTTGGCCTTGAAGGCGTCGATCAGGGTGCCGGACGGCCGGGAGGGGAGGAAGGTCATGGCGGGCCCCACGGTTTCGCTGTCTCTCGGGGCGCCAAATCTAGTCAGTCTTCTGTCGACCGGGAAAAGCACGATCGCATCACGGTCCCGTGACGCAGGCGGGGTACCAAGCTACCGTCACACACGCGTGAGGTGAGCGTGAGTGCCTTGAAGGGGGAAGCAAAGCATGCCGCCGGGGGTTTCCGAGCTGA
>NZ_NRRL01000242.1 GCF_016583645.1 Rhodovibrio sodomensis
CCGGTCCCGTTGCCTCACCGAGGAATCTTACCGGAGGGTGGTTGTCGCTCAGCCCTCGATTTCCGCCCGGTGTAGCCGTGCGGTCCCCATCCTGAGTCGAACAGCTCCGGCCGCGACGCGCCAAGGAACGCAGGCGCGGCCGGAGCGTCGGTGAGACCAGGTTGGGGACCGTCAATCACGGCTGCCTCATCATCTCGCTTCCGTGATTTCTTGTACCATCGCGTTCGCCCTCTCCCGTCGCCATTGCTTGATGCGCCGCTGCAAGGTCCGCAACTGGCGGTGCTCGTACTGACCAGGGTAGTCCCGTTGGAGGCGCTGCATTATTTTTCGCCCGGTCAAGGTCGGATCGTCTTCGAGCCACGTCTTCACGATGGGCCATCCCTCGGCGAGCCGGTCCGGGACTGTGCGGTTTCGGGGCCGCTTCTCTTTCCGCTTCTTGTGCGTTGCCCTAGCTTCGCCGGCTTGCCATTGGCTGGCGAGGGTCTTCACGAACGTGTCCAAGTCCCCCGCATTTTCTGCTTCATGCGTGCGACCGGCGTAGCTTGCAAGCTCGCCTTGCGCCTGCCGGATCCGGTGGAGCAAATCCACCGGATCGAGTTCGGCGAACTCGGCATCCAGGTGTCCCCGCCCCGCTGGCGTAAGCTCCAACTCGCGGAGACGCTGGTACGGACTGGCGGGGTCGTAGTACCGCTTGGTGACCTTCGCGCCGTCGCGGTTCTTGCTGGCCAGCTTAAAGCACGGCTGAAAGTAATTTTCGTAAAGCCGAGCAACCCGATACAGACGCATAAGCGCCTTTACGGCCGGCTCGCCTTGGTATCGGTCATGACCAACCAGACGGCGCACGATCGCCCCGTTCTTTTGTTCGACCCAGGCCTGATCGTTCTTCCGATAAGCGCGCGAACGGGTGAATGTGATACCTTGCGATTGGCAGAACCCCAGTAACGTCTCGTTGATGAATGCTGTGTCGTTGTCCGTGTCGATGCCGCGGACATGGAACGGCAGCATTTTCATGATCGCCCGCAACGCTTCTACGATCAGGCGACTCTCGCGCACTGGCAGCGGAACGTACTCGGTCCACCCAGTCACGATGTCCGTCGCCACGAGCGTTTGGCTGAAACTGCCGTCCGCGCTCGGTCCACTGTGCGAAACCATGTCGACCTCAAGCCATCCTGCTTGCGTGACCTCGTCCCAGCCCGCATAGGTCCGCAAGCTAATGTCCTTGGCTACCGCTGGCGCCGCGTTGCGCCGACGCCCACGCCCCGCATGCTCGCGCACATCCTTCAAAAGCCGGTCGATCGTGGCCGGGCTCATGCGCAGCAGGCGCGTACGCACGTCGGCGGCGATATCGAGATGGCCTGCGTTCTCCATGGCGGGCACAAGCACCGGGAGTGAGGCTTTCAGTCGTTTGCCGCAAATCCGGTCCGCCGCCTCCCACACCACGATCAACGCTTCCTTGTCCGCTTGGGTGTACCGCCGCCGGTCCGGCTTCTGCGACGTTTCCGCAGACCGCTCCCGCGGCGGCCCACGCCCGAGCAGTTGAATCGCGTACTTACGGTGATAACCACTCACCGCAACGAATTCGTCCAGGATGCGCTGCTTCTCCGCCCGCGTCCCTGACTCGTATCGCGCCCTCGTCGCCTCAATCAATTCAGCGCGTGTGCTCATGCTGGCCTTTCGCCCCATCGCTCAGCCCCACCGACACCATCAGTGGGTAAGATTCTAACTGAGGCAAAAACCGAGGCTCCGGTAAGAAAATCGATGAGGCAATGCGCCGGTGAGCGTCAGCCACGTTGACCGGTGACGGCTGGCTCGGGGCGATCCACAGGCCCGGCCGAACAGGCCGGCCGACCGCGCGCCCCCAGTCGCGCGCCGTAGGTCGGCCGGCCGTCGGTGAGGCCGGGCCTTGTGGATCGCGCTGGCCCCGGTGGATCCGTCTTTTCGGGT
>NZ_NRRL01000243.1 GCF_016583645.1 Rhodovibrio sodomensis
GGCCGGCAAGACGGGCAAGGGCGGCCAGGGTCAGGCGCGCTCGCTGGAGCCCAACCCTGATCGCACGGTCACCGCTCCGGCGAGCAACTGTCCAAGTTGCGGCGGCCACGTCGGCCCGGCGCATCAAACCCTCAAGACCCGTTACGACCGCATCGAGATCCCGCCGGTGCGCCCGGACGTCACCCGCGTGCATCAGTACCAGGGCGAATGTCCCTGCTGCGGCGAGCGCTTCGCCGCGACCCCGCCGGAGGGCCTGGAACCCGGCTCGCCGTTCGGGCGCAGCGTCGAGGAGGCGGTGATCTACCTGCACACCATCCACGCCATCAGCTACCAGCGTCTGTCGGCCTTGATGCTGGACATGTTCGGCGTGTCCATCAGCGAGGGCACGATCGCCAACATCCTCTCGCGCGCCAAGGAGCAGGTGGACGCCGCGGTCGCCGACATCACCGCCGAACTCCGCAAAGCCGGGGTAATCGGCTGCGACGAGACGGGCGCCCGGGTAGCCGGCCAGAAATACTGGCAATGGGTGTTCGGCTGCGCCACGGCGGTGCTGCACAAGGTGGCGCCCAGCCGCGGCAAGGCCGTCGTCCGGGAGGTGCTCGGCGAGCACGTCCCCGCGGTCTGGGTCTCCGACCGTTTCGCCGCGCAGACCGGGCACGGTGAAAGCCGGCAGCTCTGCCTCGCCCACCTGCTACGGGACGCGCAGTACGCCATCGACGCCGGCGACACGGTGTTCGCCCCGCCGCTCAAGGAGCTCCTGCTGCGCGCCATCGACATCGCCCGGCGGCGCGAGGATCTCCAGAAGAGCACGCTCTACCAGTACCGATGTCGCCTCGACCGGGACCTCGATGAGCTGGTCACGCGGCCATCGGACAGCCGCGCCGGCGAGAAGCTGCGCGGGCAGATCCGGCGCGTGCGCTGCGAGCTGTTCGTGTGCGTCACCAACCCGGGTGTGCCGGCGACCAACAACGCCAGCGAGCGCTACCTCCGCCCGGCCGTAATTTTCAGGAACTATGCGGAGTCCAAGGTTATGCGGAGTCCGCGGCTGCGACCCGGCCGCAGCCGCGGATCCTGGTCCGAGTTACTCGGCATAATCGGGACGGCTGATGTCCTTCAACATGGCGAGCAGCTTGTCGGGCGCCGTGAACCGCCCGGGCGCGAGGGGCGGGGACTCGGATGCGGCGAGCGTGGCGAGTTTTTCCGTCGGGTCGGCGCGGAGATACACCTCGGTGCTTTGCAGGCTGGCGTGACCGAGCCAGAGTGATACCTGGCGCACGTCCCGGGTGGCCTGGAGAATGTGCATGGCGCAGGTGTGGCGCAGCACGTGCGGGGTGACGCGCTTCTGCGCGAGGGTTGGACACGTCGCGGCGGCGGCCGCGACGTGCTTGGCGAGGATGTACTCGAAGCCCGACCGGGTCATGGGCCGGCCGGTGGCGTTGAGGAACAGCACCGGTGCACTTGTGGGCGGGCGGATCGCGATCCAGGCGTTGATCGTGGCAGCGGTCTCTTTCCAGAGCGGCAGCTCGCGTTCCCGCCGCCCCTTGCCCACGACGTGAACGGTGGGGTGATCGACACACCGAACCCGGTCGAGGCGGAGCCCGAGGAGCTCGGAGACGCGCAGACCGCCGGCAAAGGCGAGATGGAGCATCGCCCGGTCCCGGGTGCCGGCGCGCGAGCGGGGATCCGGCGCGGCCAGCACGGCCTGCACCTCGTCGCGGGTAAGATAGGCGACCAACGCCTGATCCGTCTTTTTGACCGGGATGGAACCGATCTGGCGGGCCTGATCGAGACAGGCGGGCAGCCGGAACTCGAGGAAACGAAAGAACGAGTTGATCGCCGCCAGCCGGGCGTTGCGGGATCGCGGCGCGTTGCCCCGCTCCTGCTCCAGGTGCTCAAGGAACGCTAAGATCAGCGATGCGTCCAGCTGTTCGACGGTGAGCGCGGATGGCCTGAGGGCGAGGCGATGCGCGGCGAAGGTTACGAGCAGCTGGAAGGTGGTGGCGTAGGCCTCGCAGGTGTGCCGGCTCGCCCGGCGTTCGCCGGGGAGATGCTCGCGCAGGAACGCCGCGAGATGCGGCGCCAGCGCGGTCATGTCGGATCTCCCAGGTAGCAAGCCTCGCCGCGCTCGGCGATGCGCCGCATCAGGAGAGGCGTGGCGTGCAGATACCAGTAGGTATCGGTGACGTGGACGTGGCCGAGATAGGTGGACAGACCGGCGACATGGCGGGCTACGGCCGCCTGACCGCCGGGACACTGCTCGAGCGACCGGACGGCGAAGGTATGTCGGAGGTCGTGGATGCGCGCATCGGGCTGATCCGGACGGTCGCGGAGACCGAGTTCGCTCACCAGCCGCCGGAATGTCTCGCCGACCGTGGTATACGCGGGCGCCTTGCCGCTGGCCGAGACGAACAGCGCCGGGACACATGCAGCGACCCGTTTGCGCACCTCCAGATAGCGATCGAGCGCGGCACGGGTCGTCTCGTGCAGGGGCACCAGCCGGTCTTTACGGAACTTGGTCTGGCGCACGACCAAGCCGTCGGCGGTGACATCCGCGCAGTGCAGGGCGAGCGCCTCGGAGACGCGCAGGCCGGTGGCCGCCAGTAGGCCGAACAGCGTCGCATACGTCTGCGGCCGGATCGTCCTGGCGGGTCCCATCGCCGCGGCCGCCCGGACGAGCTGGGCGATCTCCTCGGGCGCGTAGATGTAGGGCGCCCGCCGCTCGAACCGGGCGCGCCCGAGCGCGTCAGCCGCCGGGACCTCGTGGCGGGAATCCTCAGCATGCATCATCAGCGCGAAGCGCCGCAGGGTCAGCAGCCGACTGCGACGGTGTTGTGGCGACGACGCTTGTGTGGTCCAGACGAGCGCCGTTTCTGTGCGAACAAACGCATCGCCTCGATCCTCCGCGTGGGCGACAAAGCTCCGCAGTAGGCTTGCTGGA
>NZ_NRRL01000244.1 GCF_016583645.1 Rhodovibrio sodomensis
GACTGCGCCGCACCAGCGGCAAACCGGTCCATCCGGCCAGCGGGCGGACAGGAACAACGCCTCGGCATGGTCTTCGTCCGGCACCAGATCCAGGAAGCCCTGCAGGGTCAGGTGATCGTTCGCCATGACCCCAAGATATGGAGAACATACGCAGAACGCAATAGGCCCGCCGATCTTTACCCGCTGCGCAACCCGAAGCTGGCCGATCTCGTCGAAGGAGCGATCGGCGCGGGGTCGATTTTTGAAGAGACGTTCGGCTATCACGCCGACGGCGTCGGCCCGGAGACGGCGAAGCTGCCGCCCGGATGGCTCGACCGGGCGTACCGGCTGAATTTCGACACCACCGCAGCGACGGGAATATGCCCCGAACCCAACGATCTTGCCGTGTCGAAACTGGTCAGCGGGCGGCCGAAGGATCTGGACTGGGTACGAAGCGGCTTACAGGCTGGCCTGTTCAGCCCGGACACCATGGCCGAGCGGCTGGCAGACGTGGCCGATATCTCGGAACAGACACGCGAGCTCGCCGGCAAGCGCCTGCGGGGGATGTCGACTTCGTAACACCGCCCCCACCCTTGCCCTCGCGCCGACCGTTCGGCTAAGACGCGGGCCTTCGGGGCGGAACGCCCCACCCGTCTGGACCCGGATCGGAGCCCGTGCAGCCGTGAGCGAGCAGCAGCCCCCCGTCTACAAGCCGTTCCCGGTCTCCTGGGAAGAACTGCACCGCTATTCCAAGGCGCTCGCCTGGCGCCTGGTCGAACTCGGCCCGTGGAAGGGGCTAATCGCGATCACCCGCGGCGGCATGGTGCCGGCGGCCGTGGTCGCGCGCGAGCTCGAGATCCGCACCATCGACACGCTCTCGATCGCCTCCTACGACGAACGGGAGCAGGGCGAGTTGCAGGTGCTGAAGAGCGTCAAGCAGGATGTCGGCGACGGCGCGGGCTGGCTGATCATCGACGACCTCGTGGACACCGGCAAGACCGCGCGGGCGGTGCGCAAGCTGCTGCCCAACGCCCACCTCGGCACCGTCTACGCCAAGCCGGAGGGCCGGCCGACCGTCGACACCTTCGTCACCGAGGTCAGCCAGGACACCTGGATCCTGTTCCCCTGGGACACCGAGCCCCAGGCCACCCAGCCGATCTGGAAAACGGTTGAGCGGCCGCGGTAGGTGATCTGACAGGCCGGCGGATCCCCTCGCCCTTGAGGGGAGAGGGAACCCGCCGCGACGGTCTTTTTCTCGCGATAGATGGGGTAACGGGCCGGCGCGAGCCAGGCCGTAGCGGTCGGGGTGGTCATCCCTCACACTGTTGGTGATTAAAACCGGCGTCAGGGCGGACCTGCGCCAAACAGAGGAGGGATGACCATGGACCAGTATGCCGGAATCGACGTGTCGCTGGAAACCTCCAGCGTTTGCGTGGTGGACAGCGCGGGCAAGGTGGTTCGCGAGGCCAAGGTCGCCAGCGAGCCGGAGGCGCTGATCGTCTGGTTTCGCGGTCTGGATGCGCCGGTCACGCGGATTGGCCTGGAGGCGGGCCCGCTTTCGCAGTGGCTGTACGCAGGATTGCGCGAGGCTGGCTTCACAGTCGAGCTGCTGGAGACCCGACAGGTGGCCGATGCTTTCCGGTCGATGCCGGTCAAGACGGACCGCAAGGACGCACGCGGCATCGCGCAGCTGCTGCGGCTGGGCTGGTTCAAGCCGGTGCACTGCAAGTCGCTCGGGGCCCAGGAGGCGCGGGCGCTGCTGACAGCGCGGCGGCAGGTACAGACCAAACGCCACGACATTGAGATGTCGATCCGCGGGATCCTCCGGGGGTTCGGGCTCAAGGTGGGCAGGACGACACCTAAAACCTTCGAACACCGCGTACGTGAGCTTGTCG
>NZ_NRRL01000245.1 GCF_016583645.1 Rhodovibrio sodomensis
GAGGGCTGATGTCGGCCATCTGGGAAACTCCTGTCCTGAGAGTTGGTGGTCGGCAACCCCATCGTCTCAGGCAGGAGACCCGCCCGCACCTGTTATCCGCTAACCCCCGCGATAGCGGGTTCGTTCACTCCGGGCGTAAAGAGCTGACCCGAGCTGCTGCTGGACTGATCCGGCAGGCTAGAAACTCACGGGCCCACCCCCGGGGGTGAGCAGCTACTGAGAAGCGGATGACTCGCGGTTTACGGCCAGGGTTTGCCCCCGTTGACCGTTCAAAACCATGTATCTCTACATGCGCGACATCGTAAAACTCCATGGCCTTGTGGACGAGCCCGCGAACTTCGGCAATCCTAAGCGATTGTGCTCCTGGACCATCCACATTAGGATCATATAGCACCAGACTATCGCCGTCCAACCTCACGTTTGTTATGACCTCCACCCGAGCGGTGGGGAGCAAGACTTCAAGCATGAGTGTCGGTCCGTCTGTATCGACGATCCGAAAATCAACCATGTGATCTCGCGGGGCAATTTGGCGCTCCCTCGTTGCATACAAGATATGGGGGCGTGTAGCCAGATTAGGAACTGTTCACGTTTGGCCGATGATCATCCTGTACGGTGCCGGCTGGGTGACGCCGACGATATCGAGCAGAGTATCGAGGGAGCTCTTTCGCAGGCGCCTTCGGTACCAACGGAACAGGAACTCATCGAGATACGCCTGTAGCTGCTTCGGCCGGAGGCCGTGGTAGACGCCGAGCGCCCAGCGCTTCAGCTGGGCGAAGACCCGATGGATCCAGGGCAGCAGGATGTGCGCCGCCATCGATCCGATGACGATCGGTCTGTGGCCATGGTCCTGGAGTTCGCGGTAGGCGGGCAGACCGTCGCTGACGACCAAGCTGTTCGGCTCAATCGTGCTGCCGATGAACCGGTGCAAGGTCGGGCGATTGTAGTTCGGGATCGTTGCGAGGCGGATGCGCCCCGGCATGGTCGTCGGCAGGCCGTGTCGCTCGATGTCGCGGATTTCCACGGCGCCGACCAGCAGCATCTTGCCGAGAGCGCTGCGGCCCTGGCCGCCAGCGACCGGATCGGTCTTGCGGCGGAAAGGCAGTGACGCCTCGTCGACGTCCACGGTGCCGGTGAGCGGATCGCGATCCGGGTTCACCATCGCCCGCCGGATTTTCTGAAGCAGCAGCCAGGCATCCTTGTAGGAGTTGAGGCCAACGGCCGGCCAAAGCTGCATGGCCGAGATGCCGTTGGAGTGCGTGACCACCAGGTGTGCGGCCAGAAGCCACTTGCGCAGTGGGATCTCGCTCCGGTGCATCACCGTTCCAGCAGTGACCGAGGTCTGCTTGTCGCACGCCGTGTACTGCCAGGTGTGCCGTTTGCTCCGCAGGCGCCAGCCCTCGCCACCGCAGTGCGGGCACACGAAGCCGTCCGGCCACCGGTGCGTCGCCAGCGCGTGCGCGCAAGCGTCATCGTCCGGGAACCGGGCGTTGAAATTAGTGAGCGCGGTCGGTCGGCTCTCTTTGTTCCAGCGGGCGAACCTGACCCGCTACACTTGAGGCGCTGGCGGTCTCAGGTCAAGCCCTTTCGCCACAACATATAGCCCCGCCTGATGCAATGGGATGAGCCGTTTTTGTTATTATATACTCCGAGTCTCTGGAGACCCGAATTCGGGCTTGACGCGAGGTAGAATCGGGATTCAGCTGCGAGCATGATACGCCCCGGTTTCCTTTCCTTTGAAGATCGCCGCGAACTCGAAGCGTGCGTGCGTCGGCATCGCGTGGACCACGGCGTTGCACGGCGGGCAAATGCCCTTCTGCTGCTGGATGACGGCAAAAGTTGCGCCCAGATCGCGGAGT
>NZ_NRRL01000246.1 GCF_016583645.1 Rhodovibrio sodomensis
TCAGGGGTATGTTCGACCACGGCGGGTGAGCTCCTGCTGATCGTAGGTTTTCGTCTCCACACCGAAATCTTACGACTATTCAGCAGCTTGGGCTACACCCGCCGTCCCCCATGAATTTTCCGGGCTAAGCCCCCGGCCCACTGGAATTGGGCAAGCAATTCCGTAGTGGGTACGTAAGACCTGATGCCTTTCACGATGACGCTGAGAGCGCTCTCACCTTACTCATAAATCGCCCGCACCAACTCGGCAAAAGTGTCAGGGACCTCTGCCTCGCTCACTGCGCTAAAGTGCTCAAGCGCAGCCAATGCCTTACCTTTCTTTTTACCCGCGGTCTTAGACACCCCGCACGCTGCTTCGAAATCGCTTGCAAAAACCCACTGGGAACCAATCCGATTATCTATCTCAGTTGCGATTGTATCGTTCAACGCATAGGTTCGTTCTCTCTCCCGTCGCTTCTCAGCACTTACATCTGCGCCCCACACTTCGGGTAGTGGGTCCTCGTCATGCACCACTACGTACGGGATCCCAAACGCATTCGCGATCTTGATATACAAAGGCAGGTTGTGTTTTGCCCCACAATCAATGACTGAAACCTCTGGATTAAACAGACCCAATTTCTCGGCCACAAACGGGATCATGACTTTCTCGGTCTCTCCCTCAACGAAAACCACTTTCTCCGCAAAGAAAATTTCACCTCTCTCGGGATTTATCCACTGCGCCATATGAAAGCGCCGCTTCCGGTCGTCCACGTCACCACTTTCAAACAACTCCTCTGTACATTGCCTTATCTGGCTACCTTCAGCCGGACTTGGTTTTGAGATAATGCCGATATCTCGGTAAAAATTTAGATCAACAAAGTGTGTCGAGTGTGTTCCGAGTAGTACTTGGTGCTCGTCTGTGTCAGAAATATCACGTAACGACTTTGCCAATCGCCGCTGAGCGTGCGGGTGCAAATATAATTCCGGCTCTTCGATAGCGAAGATAACCGACTCCGATTGCTTCCGCGCTTTAACCTGTTCTTGATCCGACCCTGCCGGTACGGCTTTTAATGCAGCCGCCCAGGATCGTATCAAGGCGAACATCATAGCTCTTTGGAGCCCATGGCCTTTGCGGTCAGCAGTCGTCTGAACACCATCGTCGAGATGTACGTCGGTGCCCAGCTCGAAAATTTTTTCCATCTCAGGTGGGGAGATTTGTATATTTACTGACACACCCCACGTTTTCAGCTCGTCTTCCAAGCGGGATTCGAGGGCTTTCAGTTCATTTTCCCTCCCGGTTGTTTGTTCTCGATCATTCAGTGATTGAATAACCTCAGCCATACGTTGCTTTGCTTCAATAAATCGTTCATCCCGCTCAGCCATCTCGTTAACCGCACGGTTCATAAGCCGACCAAATGTCGTATTAGATTTAATTTTGATTTCTTCAGTTAAATCGCGAACAGCCGGTACGAGGAAAAATTCCGGCAACACGCCGCCGCCTACATTTTTTTGACCGAGAAGTGGACCATTTTCGATCTGTCTAACAAAATTAACCTTTTCGATATGTTCTTCAATATATTTTTGCTGGGCTTGTTCGATATCCGATTTTGATAGACGACCGGAGGGTGCAACATAATCCACCAATGGTGTTTCACTTATTTTTTGGCGTGACGCGTAATGTCCCACGTTTTCGGATTTTAACCACTCCTCGCGTGGCGCATCAATCCAACCGTTATATGGTAAGCGCCCCCTACGCCCCATTGGCATAGGGTGTTGACGCGCGACCACGGGTCTCGGCGGCGCACGAGGCGCCACCGGGACCCGTGGGCAACAAACTTTGCAAACTTTATTGGTTTTGCTGGGCCG
>NZ_NRRL01000247.1 GCF_016583645.1 Rhodovibrio sodomensis
GCTCGGTCTCCCGCCGAGTTTGTGTCCCCGTCCGGCGGCCTCGCTTTCCTCCCCTCAAGCGGGGCCGCCACGCTTTCTTCGATCCCTTTTTTCGACCGGACGACATCTGACAGCAGCCGATGTATTGAGTCAGCCCCATAGCTGGTCAGGACTCAGAGCGGACCAATGGTCCAAAGCAATTCGGACTTATCACCCAAACAAAGGCTACTGGTTATGACGAGCCCCGGACAGATCGCATGCGCAATTCTTGAAGAGATATAAGAAGGAAGCGCCCGCGCCGGCCGAGAGGAGGCCGGCGCGGGCCTCGATCGGTCGTTTTGCCCTAGAAAACGCCAGCGAATATCAGAAGGCCGGCGCAGGATGCCGCGGCTCCCGTCATCCGCATAAGACGGTTGCTGCTGGTTGAGCCGAGCCGGGCAAGGCCGTATCCGGCCGTGATACCGGTGCCGTGCAGAAGAGCTGTCGCCATGACGAAGCCGAGCCCGTAAGCGGCACCCGAGGCAGCCGCTGGCATCTCCGCTCCATGTGCGTGTCCGTGAAATACAGCGAACACGCTCACGATCGCGACTGCCAACACGGCGGGCATCGCCCGGCCGCTCGCGACCATAGCACCCAGAACGACGACGGACAGGACGATCCCGAATTCGACCAGCGGCAGCGAGATCGCCGCGGCGCCGAGTGCGCCACCGACAACCATCATACCGACGAAGCTGGCCGGGACGAGCCAGGTTGCACGCCCGCCGATGTGAAACGCCAGCAGGCCGACCGTAACCATCGCCAGCACATGGTCGAGCCCGCCGATCGGATGCAGGAAGCCGGTCGGGAAGCCGCCTGCGGTCATCGCGCCTGTGTGCGCGGACGCGCTGCTGGCAGCCAGCGCCGTGGCCAGTAAAGCGATCAGGAATCTCATGCAATCTCCTTCCGGCGCCCACCGCGCCGTTGGTCTGGGGTATGTCGGTCGTTTCGCGGTCGGTCTCCTGGCTTAGGACGCTTCTACGCTCGCCTTCCCAGCTCGACGCCAGTGGCGTGATAAGCGCAGCATCGTCCAACACAGTGGCGGGGGCCGCACCGGGCTCGCACCGGTTTCCCGCTCGCAGTCGAACTGCGAACACCGCGCTTGACACGCTACAGTCGCCCGGCGATGTCGGGCAACCTTGGCGGAGATCTATTTACCCTGCGCAGGCCAGCGCTGGAGGAAAAAGCAAAAAAAATATGAACATAGCGAGATTCTGCGCGCCTTGATTGTAAACAAGCGCATAGGGCAAAATGAGATGACAGCAATAGAAGCGAATTTCTTACGAAATAAACGTGAATAGCGAGATCCTCTAGCTTAACAGAATAGGGTTATTCTGCGAGGTAGCGGTCCGGGCCCGACAGAACGTATCCGTTGCTGACCGCAGCACCCTGAAAACCGGCCGACACCGTCCCAAGCTGCGATCGGTGTGATGTCTCAGTAGTGCATGTAGCGAACCGCAGTGGTACAACGCCAGAAAGTGGGCCAGATGGAAGCTCCGGCCAACAACTGATTGCATCGGTCAGCGCTATGACAGTGTAGAGCAGGGACACCAGTTCCTGTGACAGCGCCCAGACCGAAAACATCGTGTGGATCGAGTAGTGTGTGCCGACAGCCGATCAAGATCAATAAAGCCTCTATTTATTACGAACTTTGA
>NZ_NRRL01000248.1 GCF_016583645.1 Rhodovibrio sodomensis
ACTCCGCGATCTGGGCGCAACTTTTGCCGTCATCCAGCAGCAGAAGGGCATTTGCCCGCCGTGCAACGGCGTGGTCCACGCGATGCCGACGCACGCACGCTTCGAGTTCGCGGCGATCTTCAAAGGAAAGGAAACCGGGGCGTATCATGCTCGCAGCTGAATCCCGATTCTACCTCGCGTCAAGCCCGAATTCGGGTCTCCAGAGACTCGGAGTATAGGCCAAAAACTTGAGTGCGGAACTTAAGCGATCCATTGCTTCTTTTTAGGTAGTGTGACGCGCACATAAAATCGGTAAGAACATACTCGTTGTCGAACGAACGGAGTGCCCGCCCAAACCAAGGTGGTGCCCGAACGGGTGAGACGAGCACAACAGGCCAGACAACACGGCCAATCCGGGCCAGGTCGCAAAGCCAAAGAAATCCGACCGGTCCGCCCAAGGGGATATGCCGCTATGACTGAAATCAGCACTTTCGTAATTGACGCCAATCGTCTGTCCCGCGAAGGCTTGATTGCCATTCTAACCCGTGGCGAGTTGAGCGTGGCCAAGGAAGCGTCGTCGTTCGACGAACTCCCGGCGCGCGATAGCGCCGATGCCGAGCCCAACCTGATCCTGATCGATTGCGGTAGCGATCCCGAAGGCGCCCGCGGCGACCTGGAGCAGCTGCGCAGCTGGTATCCGACGGCCCGGATCGTCGTGCTGACGGCGTGCGAGAACCCGGCTTTCCTGATCGCCTGCTTCGGCGCGCCGATCGACGGCTTGGTGTCGAAGAACGTGTCCTCCAGCGCGCTGCTCAAGTCGCTGCACCTGATCATGGCGGGCGAGCGGGTGTTCCCCTCGCAGCTGGTCGCCATGCTGCTCGCCGGCGGCGCCAGCGCCCACGTGTCGACGCCCAAGCTGCAGGCCGGCTCGCCGTCCCTGTCCGAGCGCGAGACGCAGATCCTGCAGTGTCTGGTCGCCGGCGACAGCAACAAGGCAATCGCCAACCGCCTGCACGTCACCGAGGCGACCGTGAAGGTTCACCTGAAGAGCATCCTGCGCAAGATCCAGGTCCGCAACCGCACGCAGGCCGCGATCTGGGCCCTCAACCGCGGCATGAACGCGGGCGAGATCCAGGTCGACACCCGGCTGCTGGCGACCGCGCGCGGGCAGGAGGTCCGCTAACACGAAAGTAAAGAGGGCGCAGTCCCCGCGCACGCACAAAGGCGCGGGGACGCTCATGGCGGCGCACCCCATCGGCGGACGCGACCGGGTTCGGCAGCCAGGCCCTTACGGCCCGGCCGCCCCCCGGCTGCGTCCTTTTTTTTGTGTGTGACGGGCGCAGATCGGGTCGGATGACCTGCTGCGATTGCGTCCAGTGGCGTGGTGTAACAGAGGCGGCCATCTGGATGTCGCCGCGGGTTGGGCGCGGCTACTCCGCGGCAAGCGCCGGCGGAGTGTCGGTATCCTCAGGCTGGCATAGCGCCTGGAGCGTTTCCACCGGCATGTAGCGGTGGGTGACCGCCCAGTCCTCGTGCTGCTCCAGCAGCACGGCGCCGACCAGGCGCTCGACCGCCTCTTCGTTCGGAAAGATGCCGACCACGTTGGTCCGGCGCTTCACCTCCTTGTTTAGCCGTTCGAG
>NZ_NRRL01000249.1 GCF_016583645.1 Rhodovibrio sodomensis
CGCTTGAGTATGACAGCTCCCTGTGTCTCGGCGTCCGCCGTGCCAGGACGAGTGCTTGGCGAAGGTACGGTAACGATTGTTTCAACAGCCAACGCTTTGCCTTGCCAAAGTTAGGTGCGGTGCAACATCTTATCGAGACCGAATGTTGCGTCGATAAATTGGGTAACCGCGGACATGCCGGAAACTGTAGATATCGCCGTGATCGGTGCCGGGACGGCCGGGATGGCCGCCTACCGTAAAGCCCGCGAGGCAAGCGATAACGTCGCGCTCATCGAGGGCGGTCAGTACGGGACGACCTGCGCGATGGTTGGGTGTATGCCGTCCAAGCTTTTGATCGCGGCTGCGGAACGGGCCGATGCCGTGCGCGACGCAGCCGGGTTTGGGGTTCAAACGGGTGGCCTCACGATCGATGGAAAAGCCGTCATGGAGCGGGTCCGCGATGAACGCGACCGGTTCGTCGGTCTTGTTCGCGAAACGGTCGAGGGGTTCGACCCCGCACATCGGGTCACGGGGCACGCGACGTTCGCGGATCCGCACACCATCGCTCTGGAAGACGGTACGCGCCTTCAAGCCGACCGTGTCGTGGTCGCCACCGGGTCGCGCCCGGTCTGGCCGTCAGCCTTCGAGCACGTCGGGGATCGCCTGGTCGTCAACGACGACATCTTCGACTGGACGGATCTCCCGAACTCCGTCGCAGTGTTCGGCGGCGGGATCATCGGTCTGGAGTTGGGTCAGGCGCTGGCCCGTCTGGGCGTACGGGTCCGGATTTTCGGCAAGGGAGGCAGCGTAGCGAACCTCACGGACCCGGTCGTCAAAGCGCGCGCGGTCTCAGCGATCAACAAAACGGTTCCGTTCGATCCGGATGCGGATGTAAGCGAGATCGTACGGGACGACGACGCGGTGAGCGTGACCTTCGCCGCGGACGACGACGGACGACGACAGACACATGCATCGCTTCGACTACCTGCTGGCGGCGACGGGCCGGAAACCGAACGTGGACAAGCTGGCGATCGACCGGTCCGGTCTCGACCTCGACACACGCGGGGTTCCCACATTCGATCCGCTCACGATGCAGGCGAACGGAAGCCACATCTTCATGGCTGGCGACGCGTCCGCGCGCATTCCGCTGCTCCATGTGGCCGCCGACGACGGACGGATCGCCGGTACGAACGCGGCGAGCTATCCCAACGTCCTGGCCCATCGACGGCGCACGCCGCTCAGCGTGGTCTTTACCGAGCCCAACATCGCCACCGTCGGCCGCAGCTACGCGGAACTGCAGCACATGCCCTGCGAATTCGCGGTTGGCGAGGTGTGAGGTGGACCCGTTGTCTGCAACAGCGGTGGGGCTTCAGAGCGTTAGGCGGTGGGGCCCTCGGTGTGTGCCGGCGTCTCGCCAGGGGCGAGCGTAGCCGACGTGGGTGGCGGATTGTCCAGCCCTGGTGCGGCTTGCACCACCGGCTGATTGGCGTGCGGGCTTGTGGTCGCAGGCTGGACGGGCCCCGGACCATCTAGGACTCCGGGGCCCGTCCAGCCGGCCGGCGGAGCCGGGCGTCCACATGCCCGCACGTCACAGCCGCCGGCGTAGATCGCCGCCGGCGTGCAGTTGCCCAGCGCCTGGTGCGGACGGTCGTCGTTGTAGAACGCCATCCAGGCGCCGATGCCGGTCTCGGCGTCGCCCACGGTGTCGTAGGCACGCAGGTAAACCTCCTCGTACTTCAGGCTGCGCCAGAGGCGCTCGACGAAAATGTTGTCCTGGCAGCGGCCACGGCCGTCCATCGAGATCCGGATGTCGTGGTCGCTCAGCAGGCCCGTGAACGCCTCGCTCGTGAACTGGGCGCCCTGGTCGGTGTTGAAGATCTCGGGCCGGCGCCCGGTCTCCAACGCCCGCTTCAGCGCCGCCACGCAGAAGCTGGCGTCCATCGTGTTCGACAGCTGCCACGCCAGCACCTTCCGGCTCGCCCAGTCCATGATCGCGACCAGGTACAGGAAGCCGCGGGCCATCGGGATATACGTGATGTCCGCCGCCCAAACCTGGTCGACCCGGTCGATCGTCATCCCGCGCAGCAGGTAGGGGTAGACCTTGTGCTCGGGATGCGGGCGCGTCGTGCGCGGCTTCGGGTAGATCGGCTTCAGGCCCATCTCCCGCATCAGCCGCTGGATGCGCTTGCGGTTTACCGGATAACCGAGCTGGCGCAGCCACGCCGTCATCCGGCGGCTACCGTAGAACGGACAAGACAGGTACTGCCGGTCGATCAAGTCCATGAGCTCCAGATCGCGGGCGTGACGCGCCTTCCGGCGCCGATACACCGACGTCCGGCTGATGCCGAGCAGCCGGCACTGCCGGGCGACGGAGAGCTTGGGATGCTCCCGATCCACCATCGCCCGGCGCTCGGCCGGCGCTACTTGGGCGAGCGTTTCTGCAGAAAATCCCGCTCGACCGTCAGCTGGCCGATCTGCCGGTACAGATCGTCGATCAGCGCCTGGTTCTCTCGCTCTTGCTTGCCGTCGCCCTTCTCGAAGGCGGCAGAGGCGCCTTCCTCGACGGCCCTCCGCCAGGCGTGGATCTGGTTCGGATGAACCTCGTACCGCGCCGCCAGCTCCTGGATCGTCGCCTCGCCCTTCAACGCGGCCAGGCCGACCTTGGACTTGAACTGCGGCGTCAGCTTACGCGGGCTCTTCCTCGACATCGTCTCCTCCTTCAGGTCAGGAGGGCCCGCCCTACGCTAACGCTCGCCCCTGTTCCAAAACCAG
>NZ_NRRL01000250.1 GCF_016583645.1 Rhodovibrio sodomensis
CGCCCATCCGATCGACCACCGGGGCCGCGTGATACGAGCTGCGGCCGAGCCAGTCCGCCATCATCGACCGGGTGACCGGGATGCCCTGGCGCTCGAACACCTGCGCCTGGCGGTACAGGGGCATATGCTCCGAGTACTTGGCGACGATGATGCTGGCGATCAGCGCCTCGGTCGGCAGCCCGCCCTCGATCAGGTGCGCCGGCGCCTTCGCCTGGGTGACGCCGGCTTTGCCGTGCGGGCAGGCGTAGCGCGGCTGCACCGTCTCCTTGATCCGGTACTGCGTCGGCGTGATGTCCAGGCGACGGCTGCGTGTCTCGCCGATCTTCTTCATCTGCCCGCAGCCGCAGGGACACGTGGTGTTCTCCGGCTCGAGATGTTCCTCGTCCTTGGGCAGATGCTTGGGCAGCCGGCGCGCCTTGCCGGACCCGCTCTTGCTCCGCTTCTTCTTGCCGCCGCTGGCGTTCTGTTCGCCGTCGTGGCCGCCCTCGACCTGCTTCGCGTCGTGTTCGGCTTCGGCCGTACCGATTGCGGTCTCGATATCCTCGAACACGAGCTCCTTCTGCTCGTCGTCGAGCTTCTCCGAGCTGCGGCCAAACTTCGCCCGCTCGAACTCTTTGACCAGCTTTTCGAGCTTCTCGTTGTAGGCTTTCACTTCCGCCGCTTCCGCCTCGGCGGCTTGCCGCGCGTTACGCTCAGCCTCTTTCGCTGCGCGCTCGGCCTGGGTGGCCTGCTCGATCAGCTGCGCCATCTCGGGCGACAGCGCGCTCAGATCGGGCGGTGTCGGCGGCTCCTGCGACATGCTGTCAGGGTAGGAATTGCGGAGTCGCGGCAAAAGAGCAGACCCGAGGGCCGATTCAATTCGCCGCAGCCGGTTTCGGCACGCGCCTGGGCTGCACGCGCTGCCAGTTCAGGCCTTCGAACAGTGCCTCGAACTGGGCGCGCGACAACTGCATCACCCCATCCCGCACGGGCGGCCAGCTAAACCGCCCCTGGTCCAGCCGCTTGTAGGTCAGCACGAGCCCGGTGCCGTCCCACACTAAAATTTTGACCCGATCGCCGCGTTTGGAACGAAAGACCACCGTCAGCCCGGAGTGCGGGTCCAGGCCGAGTTCGTTCTGCACCGTCGCAGCGAGGCCATCATGTCCGCGTCTGAAGTCAACGGGCCGCGTGGCGATCACGATGGGCATGCGTTGGCCTGGGACGATCATCGCCGCCCTGCCAGCTCCGCCGCCACCGCGGCGATGCGCGTGACGTCCGTGTCGGCGGGCAAGCGCACCGTCACGCCGCCGGCCACGATCTCCACGCGCGGGTCTGCTGTGACGGGCTCGGTCTCCCCGGCCGCCGCGTCCGCGACGTGCAGCGGCACGAACGCCGGCGTGTCGCCCGCCGTGTCCATCTGGTCGCCGTCCAGCCTGAGTTCGCGGTCACTGAGCACGCAGCGCCGGGTTCACGCGTACCTTGGGCAAAAGCCCGGGCGCGCGGCAGGGCGCGGTCCGACGCCCTCCAATCGGTAGTTGTCGGTGCGGTAGGGAGATTTCGGCTCAGGTCGGCGCCCGGGCTCGGATGAGGTCGGGCAGCGG
>NZ_NRRL01000251.1 GCF_016583645.1 Rhodovibrio sodomensis
AGGTCATCTTCTTGAAGTCATGCGCCTTGCACGACCGCCCGCAGGTCGGACACGGGAACTGCGCCCCGCGGCGCGTGCCCACGCGCAGGTGCAGCTCGTGCGGCTGCTTGCTGGTGTCGAGGTGCTGGTCGAGGAGTATCCACGGCTCCTCCAGACCGAGACCGAGCGCGAAGATATCCTGGCTGTTGCTCACCGGAGCCTCCCGACCGCTGCTGGCATTGGCCGCCGCGGCTGGCGGGCTCCGCCTTATGGAGGGGCTCCGCCCGCCAGCCGCGGCTCTACCCGTTCAACTCGGGAACCAACCTGCCGTGCAGCCATGGGCACAGGCCACCCGAAATCCATTCGCAGCGTCGAGGAGCCATAAAAAGACAGGTTCACACGTTTATAGAACAGCGGAGTCGCACATGACTAAGGTAGCAGGCTTGGCAAAGCGAACATATTGGAAGCTCGCAAAAAAACTAACGAAGTCGAAAAGAGCGTCAAAACGGCAAGGCACGGCGGTTCTATCTGGAACACAATACCAATTACCAACATGGCAGGAGTCCCCGCTCAATTTTTCGGAGCAGCATGAAAGGTGGCTTGATCCGATCTTCTCGACCATTCAAAACTTTAAAGAAGGTTCGTTTTTAGATGTCGGTGTCAATCGTGGCCAAACTCTTGCCAAGTTTCTGACCATTTCACCTGAGCGGACTTACATCGGGTTTGAGCCTCAAGCTTCTTGCGTAACTTTTCTCCAAGATTTCTTTCGTATTAACAAGAAAACGAATTGTCGTGTTGTACCCGCAGGTTTATCAGACGTTAACGGTGTTAAGCAGCTATTTTTTCGCACTGGTCAGCCGGGAGATGGCACAGCTTCGATTGCTGAAGCCCATAGACCAGCAAGTTTTTATACGGAGTCTTGGGTTATACCTGTTTTCAAAGGAGACGATATAATTCCTGAACTTGAGGTATCGAATATTTCTACAGTGAAGATTGACGTAGAAGGAGCTGAACTGGAGGTTATCAAGGGTATGCGCGACACCCTCGGTGCAATGCGACCGTTCTTAGTGTTTGAAGTTTTAAACAATTTTCTTGTGGCAACGGGTGAAGCGTTGTCTCCAGAGCTAACTAAATACCGTAACCGACGTGCGCTGGAAATATCAGAGACATTAAATAAATTAGGCTACAACATATACAATATCCATGATCGATCTCTTATTCAGATCAGAGAAATTAAACCAGAGATTTCATCAGACCTCACAATAACAGACTACCTCGCAATTCCGAAAGAATATGAGAATGAGGCAAAGAGAAAATTTTCAGAGTATTTTGAGTTTCGGAACGCGGAGCAGTCGCAAATGTCCGCTTAGGGTCAACGGGCAGCCGACCATGACGGCAGAGGAGGTGGCAGCTGTTGGGGGCAGTCCTGCTATGAGTGGGTACCTTCCGTTTGGGCTTCACCACTAGACGGAACTTTTTACTTCGTTTTCCGGCTAAGTTTCTGAATGTGAACAACGAATCCGGCTGTCGGCGGCTCCGTGTACCCATGTAAATGGCGGGCCTTCATTCTTGACATCGTGCTCTAGGTACGATTC
>NZ_NRRL01000252.1 GCF_016583645.1 Rhodovibrio sodomensis
CTCCAGCCGCTCCCGCCGTTCCAGGGGTCATGCGCGCTCTCGTTATGCGGAGTTGGCCCGCTCCAATTTCGCCCTGATTTGCGCGCTTGCGATCAACGCTCCGCATAATCGTGGGCTCCGCATAATTCCTGAAAATTACGGCCGGGCGGAGGTAGCGCTCGCTGGCGTTGTTGGTCGCCGGCACACCCGGGTTGGTGACGCACACGAACAGCTCGCAGCGCACGCGCCGGATCTGCCCGCGCAGCTTCTCGCCGGCGCGGCTGTCCGATGGCCGCGTGACCAGCTCATCGAGATCGCGGTCGAGGCGACATCGGTACTGGTAGAGCGTGCTCTTCTGGAGATCCTCGCGCCGCCGGGCGATATCGACGGCACGCAGCAGGAGGTCCTTGAGCGGCGGGGCAAACACCGTGTCGCCGGCGTCGATGGCGTACTGCGCGTCCCGTAGCAGGTGGGCGAGGCAGAGCTGCCGGCTTTCACCGTGCCCGGTCTGCGCGGCGAAGCGGTCGGAGACCCAGACCTCCGGGACATGCTCGCCGAGCACCTCCCGGACGACCGCCTTGCCGCGGCTGGGCGCCACCTTGTGCAGCACCGCGGTGGCGCAGCCGAACACCCATTGCCAGTATTTCTGGCCGGCTACCCGAGCGCCGGTCTCGTCGCAGCCGATCACGCCGGCCTGGCGCAGCTCCGCGGTGATGTCGGCGACCGCGGCGTCCACCTGCTCCTTGGCGCGGGCGAGGATGTTGGCGATCGTGCCCTCGCTGATCGACACGCCGAACATATCCAGCATCAAAGCCGACAGACGCTGGTAGCTGATGGCGTGGATGGTGTGCAGGTAGATCACCTTCTCCTCGACGCTGCGCCCGAACGGCGAGCCGGGCTTGAGCCCGTCCGGCGGGGTCGCGGCGAAGCGCTCGCCGCAGCACGGACATTCGCCCTGGTACTGATGGACGCGGGTGACGTCCGGGCGCACCGGCGGGATCTCGATGCGGTCGTAACGGTCTTTGAGGGTCTGATGCTCCGGGCCGACGTGGCCGCCGCAGCTCGGGCAGTTGTTGGCCGGCGCCGCGACCGTGCGGTCCGGGTTGGGCTCCAGCGAGCGCGCCTGGCCCTGGCCGCCCTTGCCCGTCTTGCCGGCTTTGCGTCTGCGTGGCTTGTTCGGCTTCTCGTCCTGCGACGGCGCGCGGGAGGAGTTCTGCGAGGTCTTGCGCGGCTGGTTCAGCCTGGCCTCGATAGCCGCGATACGCTTTTCCAGCGCCAGGATGTAGTCGATCAGCTCGTCTTTGGAATACTGCTTCAGTTCCTCCCGCCGACTCATACCATTCTGGAATCACACCCCGAGTCCTGGGGTCAACCGGCGAATATGGAGCGCGCAAAGCAGCTCACATCGCCCGAACTACAGGGGGTGGGGTGAGCACGTACCCGCCGCGGACGATGTGATCGCGTGAATGAACGAACCCGCTATCGCGGGGGTTAGCGGATAACAGGTGCGGGCGGGTCTCCTGCCTGAGACGATGGGGTTGCCGACCACCAACTCTCAGGACAGGAGTTTCCCAGATGGCCGACATCAGCCCTC
>NZ_NRRL01000253.1 GCF_016583645.1 Rhodovibrio sodomensis
AACCTGTAGTCTTAACCGACCACTCGAGCCGAGGAGTTGGGTTTGCCCGAGTATTCCCAGGAGCGCAAGGATGCGGCGTTGGCCAAGCTGATGCCGCCGCAAAACCGCCGCCCGCAGGACGTCGCTGCGGAGGAGGGTATCACCAAGGACACCGCCTATCGCTGGCGGCGTGAGGCCAAAGCCGGCCGGGCCAGTGCGGCTGGCGATAATGGCGGCGACCCGGAGCGCTGGAGCTCGCAGGCGAAGTTCCAGGCCGTGCTGGAGACGGCATCCATGAACGCCCATGACCGCGGCGAGTACTGCCGCCGGCGGGGCATCCACCTCGCCCAGCTCAAGCGCTGGCGTCAGGACTGCGAGCAGGCGGCGGCGTTGGGCGACGACCGGCGCCGGCAGGAGAGCCAGGACACGCGCGCGGAGCGCAAGCGCGTGCGCAAGCTGGAGAAGGAGCTCAAACGCAAGGACGCGGCGCTCGCCGAGACGGCCGCGCTGCTGGCCTTGCGAAAAAAAGCGGAAGCGATCTGGGGGGACGACGGGGACGCCTGATCCCCGCCTCGGATCGCGCCAAGGCCGTGGAGCTGATCGACGAGGCGCGCGCGGCCGGCGCGCGCCTCACCCCGGCGTGTCAGATGCTGGGGCTGAGCCAACGCACGTATCTGCGTTGGACCGAGGAGGGCGCGGTCCGAACGGACCGCCGCCCCGAGATCGAGCGGCCGACACCGCCGCACGCCCTCTCGCCGGCGGAGGTGCAAGAGGTCCTCGACGCCTGCCACGCCCCCGCTCATGCCGACCTGCCGCCGGCCCAGATCGTCGCGCGGCTGCTCGACGAGAACGGCCGCTACATCGCCTCGGAGAGCACCTTCTACCGCATCCTGCGCCGCCACCGCGAGCAACACCGCCGCGGCCGCGCGCGGGTCCCCGCACCGCAGGCCCGGCCGACCACCTACCGCGCGGACGCCCCGTGCCAGGTCTGGAGCTGGGATGTGACCTGGCTGGCCGGGCCCGCCCGCGGCACGTTCTTCTACCTGTTCCTGATCCTGGACCTGTTCTCGCGCAAGATCGTCGGCTGGGAGGTCGAAGAAGCCGAGACAGCGGCCGCCGCCGCCCGGGTCGTGGAGCGCGCCGTGCTGGCGGAGAACTGTATTGACCATCCCCTCGTGCTGCACGCCGACAACGGCTCGCCGCTGAAGGGCGCGACGCTGCTGGAGACGCTGCGGCGGCTGGAGATCGAGCCGTCGTTCAGCCGGCCCCGGGTGTCCGACGACAACGCCTTCTCCGAGGCGCTGTTCCGGACCTGCAAGTACGTCCCAGACTACCCGCGCGAGGGGTTCGCCGACCTCGACGCCGCCCGCAGCTGGGTGCGGACGTTCGTCGCCTGGTACAACGAAGAACACCGTCACAGCGCGCTGCGCTACGTCACCCCGCAGCAGCGCCACAACGGCTCGGAAGCCCGCATCCTCGCCGATCGCCAGCGCGTCTACGACCAGGCGCGGGCCGATAAGCCCGCCCGCTGGAGCGGCGCCACCCGCGCCTGGACGCCGGTGGGCAGCGTCTGGCTGAACCCCGAACGGGACCCGTCCACGGATACCTGACGCGCGATCCCCAAACCGGGCCGAGCAGGCCGGCCGCCCGCGCGCCCATCAAGCGCGCCGAAGGGCGGTCGGCCGTCGGCGAGGACCGGGCTTGGGGAGCGCGCTGGCCCGCAGCATTCGAACCCGACGAACCGACAACTACCTTGACAGGCGCCGCGGTGGGTCGCATCGATCTGGCTGATCGTCGTCGGTCTTCTCCTCAGCGCCTCGGTGCTGGCCTTCCTGGTGGTGCTCCCTCGGCTGCGTCATCGCTCGGGATCGGACCCTTTATTCTGGGGGGCTGTCGCGAGACGCACGCAGCCCGAAAATTATCTGGCAGAGATTTGCGACCGATGCGGCCACGCTGGCGCGTGCCAAGGCGATCCACGGGTACCAGCTCTGTGCCCCCGTAAGTTCCGGCTGCTGCGCGCGGCCTTGCTGTGCGCGGCCGCCGGTGTGCTGCTTTTCCTGGCCGCCCTTGCTGTCGGTCTTCCGCTTGGTGGTCTGCAAGCCGGTGTCTCGTAGACGACCTCTGCGCGGCGGTTGTAAGCGTCCAAGCATAAAGCGACGAGCGGCCCGCCGGTCGCAGCTACCAGCGGCGTCGGCGCGGCCAGCCTTTTCGACCACACCGACACCCGAGTTCCCGTACCGACCAGACACTAGCGATCACACGCGCGTTACGTGTGATGCCGCACACATCGGCGGTCAACGCGCTCTCCCATGCTCCAGGGTGAAAGCAAAGCGGAGACGTGCCCTTAAAAGCGGCGGTCTCCGACCCATCCCATTCGATGGATTGGAGCGGAGAAACGCCATGTTCCGGATCGCCAAGACTACCGCTGCCGTCGCCACCGCTACCGCGCTTATTCTGGGTGCCGGTGTCGCTGCGCAGGCGAACGCCGACAGTGCCTGGCCGGACGTCGGCGAACGAGCCGGCAACGCGTGGACACCCGGCGATGGTGAGCCGCGGCCGATGGATCGTTCGTACTTCGCTGATCGGGAGCGCGCACCCGATGCTGAATCCGCCAAAGCCAAGCGTGATGGCGATGCGGGCGAGGACGGGTTCTTCGCCACGATCTTGGACGCGATCCAACGAGCCGGCGAGAGCGGCTAAGACAGCTATTCGACCAGGTGGATGCGCTCGACCGCAAGGAGGTGACGCCATGAGGCGTTGGAAACCCGTACGTGCTCACCCCACCCCCTGTAGTTCGGGCGATGTGAGCTGCGTTGCGCGTTCCATATCCGCCGGTTGACCCCTGGAGTCGGGGTGTGATTCCAGAATGGTATGACCCGCCGGGAGGAACTGGA
>NZ_NRRL01000254.1 GCF_016583645.1 Rhodovibrio sodomensis
CTGCATCGTGAGCGGATCGAATGTGGGAACCCCGCGTGTGTCGAGGTCGAGACCGGACCGGTCGATCGCCAGCTTGTCCACGTTCGGTTTCCGGCCCGTCGCCGCCAGCAGGTAGTCGAAGCGATGCGTGTGTCTGTCGTCGTCCGCGGCGAAGGTCACGCTCACCGCGTCGTCGTCCCGTACGATCTCGCTTACGTCCGCATCCGGATCGAACGGAACCGTTTTGTTGATCGCTGAGACCGCGCGCGCTTTGACGACCGGATCCGTGAGGTTTGCAACGCTGCCACCCTTGCCGAAAATCCGGACACGTACGCCCAGACGGGCCAGCGCCTGACCCAACTCCAGTCCGATGATCCCGCCGCCGAACACAGCGACGGAGTCCGGGAGATCCATCCAGTCGAAGATGTCGTCGTTGACGACCAGGCGATCCCCGACGTGCTCGAAGGCTGACGGCCAGACCGGGCGCGACCCGGTTGCGACCACGATGCGGTCGGCTTGAAGGCGCGTACCGTCTTCCAGAGCGATGGTATGCGGATCCGCGAACGTCGCGTGGCCCGTGACCCGATGCGCCGGGTCGAACGTCTCGACCGTTTCGCGAACGAGACCGACAAACCGGTCGCGTTCGTCGCGGACCCGCTCCATGACGGCTTTTCCATCGATCGTGAGGCCACCCGCTTGAACCCCGAACCCTGCTGCGTCGCGCACGGCATCGGCCCGTTCCGCAGCCGCGATCAACAGCTTGGACGGCATACACCCGACCATCGCGCAGGTAGTTCCGTACTGACAGCCCTCGATAAGCGCGACGTTATCGCTTGCCTCGCGGGCTTTACGGTAGGCGGCCATCCCGGCCGTCCCGGCACCGATCACGGCTATATCTACAGTTTCTGGCATGTCCGCGGTTACCCAATTTATCGACGCAACATTCGGTCTCGATAAGGTGTTGCACCGCACCTAACTTTGGCAAGGCAAAGCGTTGGCTGTTGAAACAATCGTTACCGTACCTTCGCCAAGCACTCGTCCTGGCACGGCGGACGCCGAGACACAGGGAGCTGTCATACTCAAGCGAGCTCCCCAGCCGACGCATACAGTGTAACCGACGTAGCCTCTACACCGTGCACGCGACGCATTGTTTGCCCGGTGGCCTTGGTGGCCTTGGTTCCTCACGAAAGGGTGACAGCGGGAGCGCTCGTCCGAAGCTAGACCGCGCGGCGCACGAACGGCAGCCTTCCCAGCGTTCTGCCAGACTTAGCCTTCCGGAAGGTTCCCGTGATGCGTCCGACCGCTGCCCTGGCCGACCTACTCACCGCTGCGTTGGTCGCCGCAGCTGCCCTTCCCGCAGCCGCGCAGCGACCAGGTTTGCGTGTGCTGGAAAGCGCGCACAGCTACTCGACACTGGTCGATCGGCTGACCCAGGCGGTCAAGGACCACGAGATGTACCTGGTGAACCGTGCTAGTGCGAGCGCCGGTGCGGCCAACCGCGACATTCAGATACCCGGCAACATGGTGGTAGGCGTATTTCGCAATGACTACGCACTCAGGATGCTGGAAGCGAGCGTCGCCGCCGGTTACGAGGCGCCGATCCGCTTTTACGTCACCGAATCCCCTGACGGTACTGCAACGCTGCGCTACCAGCGCCCAAGCGCCGCCTTCGCTCCGTACGACGACGGCGGGGCGGCCCTTGATCAGCTGGGCCGGGAGTTGGACGCGGTGTTCAGGTCGATCGCCGAGCAGGCGGTTCAAGTCGAATGACATCGCGCCGGTTATCCGCAGCAACGGAACCGTACGGCCGGAGCTGCTAACCCGCGGGGCCGCGCTCAACCACGCCCGCCTTACCCCTAGGGTCTAAACTCAAATCTGCTTTTGCGTAGAGCGCTCGGTGTATGATTCGCTCAGTCTTGGGTCGTGAGTGGCAAGAGAGGGAGTGAATATACCATGCGGTTCGACTTGTCGGATCGTGAGTGGGGCGTCATCGAACCTCAGCTTCCACCGACCCGGCAAGGTGGAAAGCGCGCCGACGATCGGCGAGTTTTGAACGGTATATTCTACGTCTTGCGCAGCGGCATTCCGTGGAAGGACCTTCCCAGCCGCTACGGTCCGCATACCACCGTTTACAACCGGTTTCGGCGATGGGCGAAGCAAGGGATCTGGCAGCGGATTTTCGAGGCGCTCCAACAGCAGTACCCCAGCAGTGTTGAGATGATCGATACCACGATGATCCCGGCTCACAGGGCGGCAGCGGGCGCCGAAAAAGGGGATTCTCCGCAAGCGAACGCGACGAGGCCCAGGCGATTGGAACCTCACGGGGCGGTCTGCACGACCAAATGTCACGGTGTCTGCGACGAGCACGGCCGACTGCGCCGGTTCCTCCTGACCGCCGGCCAGCGCCACGACATGATGGGCGTCTGGGACCTGATGGACGAGGCTCCGCTGGACTGTACGGCCCTGATCGCCGACAAAGGATACGATAGCCAGGAGTTACGGGCGTGGCTGCGCGATCAAGACTTGACCCCGGTCATTCCAAAGCGTGGAGAAGACGGTCAAAAACCCGAAGAAAACTCCGATCTCTATCGTGAGCGGAACCTGATCGAACGCGCTTTCAATCGAATGAAAGATTACAGACGCTTGGCTATGCGCTTCGACAAGCTGAAAGTAACCTTCGAAGCGACCGTTGCGCTGATCGCGATGCGCACATGGTTCCTATGATTTGAGTCCACACCCTAGTCTTACTGAGTCACAAGATATCGGACGATTTTTGTCGCGACCCCCACATGCTGTGGTAAATTCGGAGATTCAATCTGGATGTGGGGGGTGTCGATGGATCTCCAGTGGATGGATGGGCCGCAGGCTGAGCGCTTCACGCGTTATATGGACAGTCTGGCCGCTTGTCTTCGGCCTGAGTTCGCGGTCACTGGACACGCAGCGCCGGGGGTCTGCGGTCTAAGTCGTTGATGTGCCTGGATCGGCGGATGGCCGAAGCGTTCGTCCGACTAGACACACGACTGGCCGATTTGGCGTTGACTGTGCGCGATTCGGCGCCCCAGGGTCTAGGCATGTACCTGCGGACGACCCAGCGGCGCCGGAAAGACGGCTCGATCGTGCGCTACCTGGCCCTGGCCGAGAACGTGTGGAATGCCCA
>NZ_NRRL01000255.1 GCF_016583645.1 Rhodovibrio sodomensis
GTGGAGGTCGAATTCGCCGGCGCCACCGTGCGGGTGCGCGATGGCGCGGACGGCGACCTCGTCCGCACGGTTCTGGCCGCGCTGAGCGTGCCGCGGTGATCGCGGTTCCGAGCAACGCGCGGATCCTGGTCGCCCGGCGTCCGATCGACTTCAGGGCCGGTCACGACCGATTGGCTGCGCTGGTGACGCAGGCGCTGGCGGACGACCCGTTCTGCGGCACGATTTTCGTGTTCCGCTCGAAACGCGCCGACAAATTGAAGGTGATCGTCTGGGACGGAAGCGGCCTCTGGCTGCACTACAAGCGGTTGGAACAGGGGGCGTTCACCTGGCCGGCGATCGCCGACGGGGCGATCACCCTGACCCCCGCCCAGCTGACGCTTTTGCTGGCCGGACTGGACTGGCGCAAGGTCGCGCCGCAGGCCGTTAGAAAGCCGCTGAAATCGGGCTGAAAGGCGCAGTTTTCCTGGTGTTTCAGGGGGCTTTCGGGTAGGATTCCTCATGTCCGAAAGCGTCGCCGAACTCACCCAGAAAATCGCCGATCTGACCGCTCGGGTGGCCGAGTTGGAGCAGGAAAACGTCGCCCTGCATCAGCTGATCGCGGCCTACAAGCAGGCGATCTACGGCCAGAGCAGCGAGGGCGTCGATCCGGAGCAGGCCAACCTCGATCTGGGCGACATCGACCCGAACGCGCCGCTGCCAACCCCGGCCAACGACGATGACAGCGCACAAGGCGACGGCAAGCCCAAGACCCCGCGCCGCGGCGGTCAGGCGCGCCGGAACCGCGGCGCGCTGCCGCGCCATCTGCCGCGCAAGCACATCCACTTGGAGCCGGAGACGGACAGCTGCCCATGCTGCGCCGGGACGTTGCACAAGATCGGCGAGGATGTCCGCGAACTGCTGGACGTGGTCCCCGTCCTCTATCGGGTTCTGTGCATCCACCGCGCTCGGTACGGTTGCCGCACCTGCAGCTCCGCGGTCGTGCAGGCGCCGGCGCCCGAGCAGCCGGTCGAGGGCGGTTACGCGACCTGCACCCTGATCGCCCAGATCGCGGTCGGGAAGTGGGCCTGGCACCTGCCGCTCTATCGGCAGGCCAAGATGCTGGCCGGCCAGGGCATCATCATCGACCGCTCCACACTGGCGACCTGGATGGCGCGCGCGGCCTGGTGGCTGCGGCCGCTACACGAATGTCTGCTCAAGGCGGTGCTCGCCCAGCAGCGGGTGTATTGCGACGATACCCCGCTGCCGGTGCTGGCCCCCGGCACGGGCCGGACCAAGACCGGCCGGTTCTGGGCCTACGCGATCGACGACCGATCGTGGTCGGGGCCCGCACCGCCGGCGGTCGCCTACCTCTACGCCGAGGACCGCAAGGCCCGGCACATGACCGAGCACCTCAAGAGCTTTACCGGCATCCTGCAAGTCGATGGCTATCAGGGTTACGGCCAGCTGGCCGACCGTGAGGCCCTGCCGATCACGCTCGCCTACTGTCTGGCCCACGCCCGCCGGAAGTTT
>NZ_NRRL01000256.1 GCF_016583645.1 Rhodovibrio sodomensis
ATCCGGCGGCGACCGCATGAAGGATCAGTGTCTTACCCTGGGAGGTCTCTCGGTTTCCCCGGGCGAGCCGGGGCAGGAGACCGGCGACGGTTTCCGATGGACCGGGAGAAGTCAGCCGAGGCCATAGTAGGTGGTCCCGGAGGGGACGACTGAAGGGCCGAAGTCGGTCGCCAAGGAGCAGACTGGCCCGTTCGATGACCGTAGCGCGGCAGCAAGCGGCCCAAGCCCAGCTCCGGCTCTTCGATGAGTCGGATACGGGCCCGGCCCGCCACCCCGAGGCCGGCGACGCCGGCAGCGAAGCTGGCGCGCGGGAGGCGCCGCAAGCGGTCGCGGCACGGACCGAGCCCCGAGCCTTGCCGACCTTTGTGATGGAGGAGGTCGCCGACCCGGCGAACCTCAACCAGGCCTACAAGCGGGTGAAGGCGAACAAGGGGGCCGCGGGCGTCGACGGCATGCCCGTCAGCGCGCTGCGGGCCTGGATCGCCGAGCACCGGGATTGGCTGGTCACGGCCCTGCTTGACGGGACGTACCAGCCCGCCGCCGTGCGCGGCGTCACGCTCCCGAAGCCCGGCGGCGGGACCCGCCAGCTGGGCATCCCAACGGTCGTGGACCGCCTGGTCCAGCAGGCCATCGTGCAGGTGCTGGAGCCCAAGCTCGACCCGACGTTCTCGGTGTCGAGTTACGGGTTCCGGCCCGGGCGCAACGCCCATCAGGCGGTGACGGCGGCGGGCGACCATGTCGCCGCGGGCGCGACCATCGTCGTGGACCTGGATCTGGAGAAATTCTTCGACCGGGTGAACCATGACGTCCTGATGGCGCGTCTGGCCCGCCACGTGGGTGACCGGCGGCTGTTGAAGCTCGTCCGGCGCTTTCTGCAGGCCGGCCTGCTGGCGCAGGGCTGTCACACGCCGCGCTACGAGGGGACCCCTCAAGGCGGTCCGCTCTCGCCGCTGATGGCGAACCTTCTGCTCGACGACCTGGACAAGGAGCTGGAGCGCCGGGGCCACCGGTTCTGCCGCTATGCCGACGACTGCAACATTTACGTGCTGTCCGAGGCCGCTGGCGCGCGGGTGATGGCCTCGATTTCGGCGTTCCTGGAGCGCCGGCTCCGGCTCCGGGTCAACCGGGAGAAGAGCGCGGTCGCACCGGTTGATCGCCGGCAGTTTCTGGGCTACCGGCTCCACCGTGACGGGAGGCTGGGCATCTCCCCGGACGCCTACGGCCGGGCCAAGGCCCGGCTCCGGGAGATCACCAGCCGGCGCCGGGGCGTGCCGCTCAGCCACGTGATCGCGGAGGTGAACGCGTTCACCGCGGGCTGGGTGCGGTACTTCCGGCACGCCCATGCCCAGACGGCCCTGGCGGCCCTCGACCAATGGCTCCGCCGACGTTTGCGGTGTTTCCGGCTGAAGCAGGCCAAGACCTCGTCCGGCCTGCACCGCCTGTTGACCCACAACGGCGTGCCCCCGCCCGAAGCCCGCAAGCTGGCCGGCTCCGGCCGCGGC
>NZ_NRRL01000257.1 GCF_016583645.1 Rhodovibrio sodomensis
CTGGAACCGCTTGGCCATATCCCGCCGGCGGAGGCCGAGGCGAAATTTTTCGATTTGGACGATCAGGCCGCCATGGCGGCCTGATCGTCCAAACACCACAGCCTCCGAGAAAGCCGGGACACCTCAGTACCATCTCCTCCGGATCCGCCACCGTTGGCGCAACCGCCGGCAGTACTAGCTCCAGACGCAGCTGCAGGGTCGTAGGTCTGTCTGCAGATCCCATCCCAAGCCTCCTCGTTACTGCGACGAGATGATGATACGCGCTCGACCCGGTTCGCCTGGATCTCGGTTAATAACACTGACAGCTCGTTCAAAGCGGCCAGGCCGATAACCGGCGATCCAAGGGGCATCGCGTCGCAGATGTCTGGATCGCACATCCACGCAGGAACTTCTCGTCCCCGACCAGGATGATCTTCCAGATACAGGATCGGCTCACCCTCGCGCTGGCTCCGACCCACGCTCCGTAGCTCGCGCCCGCAAAGCGGGTGCCAGCGATAACTGACCCGATAAACTGCCAAACTGTATGCTGAATGGCGTGCGTTATGGCGACAGGATCAAGCTCCTGTACTTCGACGGCCAGGGTTTCTGCCTGTACTACAAGGTTCTCGAACACGGCCGTTTTCCATGGCCATCGCCGGCGGACGGCAGCGTCCGGCTGACCTCGGCGCAGCTCGCGATGCTGTGGGAGGGGATCGACTGGCGGCGGCCGGCATGGACGTCGCCGCCGGCCCGTGTGGTGTGATTCTGCGGGCGGAATCAATGCGATAAAGCTGGTGCGCCGAGTCGCATCTGGTATAATCGGGACATGGTTCAGGCTCTCGAGACCCTGCCCGACGATCCGGTCGCTCTGAAGGCGATCATCCAGGCCGAGCGCGAGGAAGCGGCCCGGGTGACCGCCTCCATGCGCGCCTACGAGGCGCTGATCGAGGCCCTGCGGATCCAGATCGCCCGGCTCAAGCGGCAACGCTACGGCCACAGCTCGGAGAAAATCGAAAGCGCACCGTACGCCCCATTGGCATAGGGTGTTGACGCGCGACCACGGATCTCCGGGGCGCACGAGGCGCCACCGAGAGCTGTGGCCAACAAACTTTGCAAATTTTGTTGGTTTTGCTGGGCGTGGCTCAGTCCGAGCCGCTGGCGTCCTGGCGGAAGCTCCAGGGCATCAACTCATCCAGCCGGGACTGCGGGTGGCCGGCGGCGAGCGCTTCGAGCGTGGCCTTCAGGTAGGCGTACGGATCCACGCCATTGAGCTTGCACGTGCCGATCAGCGAGGCCCAGATGCCCCATCGCGATCCGCCTTCGTCATGGCCGGCGAATAACGCATTCTTTCTGTTCAATGGCGCTGGCCTGATCGCGCACTCGATCGCGTTGGAGATGGGGTATCGCGGCGGCCACCCTCTGAGATGTTGAGGAGAGGGTGGCGGCCCTCCAGGGATGTCAGCACGAACTCCGCTCAGCGGGTTCAAACATTCAGCAGAAGGAGGACCGCCATGCCCAA
>NZ_NRRL01000258.1 GCF_016583645.1 Rhodovibrio sodomensis
CGATCTTCCAGGCTGCCCGCCACCGGGCACGTGGCTACAGCAGCCCGGCCACCTTCATCGCCATGATCTACCTGCTCGCAGCCCCGATCGGCGATATCTCGAAATCCATTTGAAGCGTCAGAGCGCCGGCTTTCTTAGCCAAATCTTACTATCCAGAAAATTTTCTGGAATACATGGGTATGTTTTCGCTCGGCGCAAAAGCTGAAAAAGTTACCCCGGAAGTTGTCCTTGGTAAAACAGACAAACGTGAACCTCGGGATGCCCCCACAATTTTTGCAGCCGTAAAAAGAAAAACACTAAGGTCTTTTTCGGAAAATTTAACAAATTGGCAGCCATCTAGCAAAAACATTGCCGATGATTTTCGAAAAATTGAAGACGTTCGCGCGCCAAAACTCGAACGGCTAAAGATTGAAGAAATTAATGTTGAACGCAACTACCCTCTGGAAGTCGTTCTACACATTGGGATACCAGGAATCTCAGACGAAATCTACGAGGCGTTTGAAGCTTTCAGTGCCAAACTCAATGCTGAAGTGCTTTCAGATCGTGTGCGAACAATCGGAGAACTGACTTTTGTACCAGTACGTTGCCCAGGCGAGTCGCTGAGAAGCCTATGCGAGTTCTCGCTAATACGGTCGATACGAGTTATGCCAAAGGTGAGGATGGGTCAAACCGCCTTGCGTTCAGTAAATGCTCCGCCTTTCCAACCGACTTTTCCTACCGGTCCAGTACTCGATCCCACAATAAAGACCGCTGTTTTTGACGGTGGACTTCCCAATAATCCGCATCCGTTAACGCAGTGGGCCCAGGAATACAGTACACCAAATTTAGGCAGTCCAGATCAATCGGCTCAAGAACATGGAACGGCGGTAACATGTGCAGCCCTCTTCGGGAGCCTTCAAAATGGAACAACTCCTCCGCAACCTTTTTCGTCGATTCGACACTACAGGGTGATTGACCACAACCCTGTGCATGATTTTGACCTCGTAGACATTCTACATAGGATCACGAAAACGCTTGATCACGAAAATTTTGATTTCCTAAATATTTCAATGGGACCAGACATACCTATAGACGACGATGATATAAATGTTTGGACGGCAACCTTAGACAAGTACGCGTTTCAACAACAATGCTTTGTATCGATAGCCTGCGGCAATAGCGGTGAGGAAGACCACACGGCGGGCAACACTCGAATCCAGCCAGCATCCGATGGTGTTAATGTTGTCGGTATAGGCGCTTCTGACAAAGCTTCGGGAGAATGGGGTCGGGCGTCTTACAGTTCGGTAGGACCCGGGAGAAGCCCCAGGGCTGTTCAGTTTTTTTCATGAGCCGGCATAGTCGAAGAGTTTGTCGGGGTTGAGCGCGGTTGCGTAGCGCGCTTGAGCCACGTTGCGCACGCCGTTCGCCCGGAGGATGTTGAGCGCGAAGCTGCGGATACGAGTGAAGGGCCCGGGTTGGACACGGATCCGGCTGTGATCTTCGCCCAGG
>NZ_NRRL01000259.1 GCF_016583645.1 Rhodovibrio sodomensis
CAGGAACTATGCGGAGTCCAAGGTTATGCGGAGATGGCGAGGGTGCGGCTTAGAAAGCTGTTTTCGATCAGTCGCTTAGCGTAGCCGAGGCTGGTTAAAGCTCAGCATAACTAAAGGTCCGTCTCCCATCTATCTTTGGTGCCCCGATGCACCCTAAGGAGATGAGGAAATATGGACCACAATCCTGTGTCGTCTCGCACACCGTGTTTAATGGATGCCGGCAACCTCGCTGAATCGATCGCGGCATTCGATGGGCAATTAGCAAAACTTGGTCATACTCGGCTGACCCGCCTTAAATATTCGGAGGGCGCCCGGCATTTTGCGGCCTGGTTGAGGCTGTCCGGTGTAGCGGTTGCTTCTGTCGATGACTGTGTCGTTACCCGGTTCGCGACGCACGATTGTTGCTGTAGCGGCTACCGACGGCAGTCACGGCTCTCGCGGCGCTACGTGAACAAAGTACGCCGCTTCGTGCGTTTCCTGATCGAACAAGAACTCGTCGCCGCTCCGCCAGCGCCGACTGTGAACTCGGTTCCAGAGTCCGTCGTAGCCTTCCAGGAGTTCCTGCGTTCCCATCGCGGGCTCGCTGAGCGGACGATCGATCGCAACGGTCGTTTGGTCCTGCGCCTACTGCCGGTGCTTGGCGGTGATCCAGAGGCCTATGACGCAGCTCGTGTGCGACACGTGATCCTCGAGCAGGCACGGTCGTGTTCGCCCGGCTACGTCAAAACCATGACGACCGCGCTTCGGGCGTACTTGCGCTTCCTCGCCGCTCGCGGCGCCTGCCAGCCCGGGCTTGATCGCGCCGTGCCGGCGGTCGCCGAGTGGCGGCTTTCGACGCTGCCCCGCTACCTGCCAGCTGAGCGCGTTGAGCAGCTGATCAGCGCGTGCGACACAAGTACACCAATCGGCTTGCGCGACCACGCGATCCTGCTTCTGCTCGCCCGCCTTGGCTTGCGGGCCGGCGACGTGACCGCCTTGCGGCTCGACGATCTCGCTTGGCATGAGGGCACGCTGCGGCTCTGTGGCAAAGGCCGTCGGGAGGTTCGGTTACCGTTGCCGCAGGACGTCGGCGACGCCCTGCTCGCGTACATCGAACGGGTGCGGCCGCGAGTCCCAGAGGAAAGGGTCTTTCTGCGGGTGCACGCGCCGTATCGTCCGTTCAGCCGCTCTGGCTGCATTGCGGCGGTGGTCCGACGGGGCCTCGAACGGGCTGGCATCGCTGACGCGCCGTCCCAGGGCGCCAGGCTTCTGCGCCATTCGGCTGCGACCGCCATGCTGCGCGGCGGCGCGACGCTGGAAACGGTGGGCACGGTGCTGCGCCATCGCTCCGTCGATACGACGGCTCACTATGCCAAGGTCGACGTCGCGACGCTGACCGCCATCACGCAACCCTGGCCGGGAGAGGCGTGATGCTCAGCGAGGATCTTGGCCGCTACATCGCTCTCCATCGCAGCCTCGGGTTTAAGTATGACTTTCCAGCA
>NZ_NRRL01000260.1 GCF_016583645.1 Rhodovibrio sodomensis
CCGAGATCGGCCAGGCGGTGGGCGCCGTGCTCGACCGGCACAAGATGGCCAAGCACGTCGAGATCACCATCACCGAGGACAGCTTCAGCTATCGGCGCAAGACCGACAGCATCGCCGCCTAGGCGCGCCTGGACGGCATCTACGTCGTGCGCACCAACGTGCCCGCCGAGACCCTGTCCGCCGAGCAGGCGGTCGGGGCGTACAAATCGCTCGGCCAGGTGGAGCGCGCGTTCCGCAGCCTGAAGACCGTCGACCTGGCGATCCGGCCGGTGTTCCACTGGGCTGCTGATCGGGTCCGTGCGCACGTCTTTTTGTGCATGCTGGCCTACTACGTCGAGGCGCACATGCGCCAGCGCCTGGCGCCGCTCCTGTTCGACGACCACGATCCCGAGGGCGCCGACGCCGAACGCGCCTCCATCGTCGCGCCGGCGGAGCCCTCGGAGGCGGCCGCGCGCAAGACCGCCACCCGGAAGACCGACGACGGCCTGCCTGTGCACAGCTTCCAGAGCCTGCTCGCCGACCTGGGCACGCTGTGCCTCAACACCGTCAGCATGCCCAGCAACCCGGCCTACAGCTTCGATCAGCCGACCCAGCCCACGCCGCTGCAGGCCAAGGCCTTCGACTTGCTCGGCGTCAGCCCATGATGTAGCCAGAGCGGACTCACCCGTAGCGCCGATTCTTCAGCCGTCATCAGGGAGTTACTGTCCAAAACAAGTACAAAGTTCCGGCTAGACAGACGGCCGGAATTTGCCGCCTCAATCAGGGGGTTACACAGAAGAGACTCGTGGCGTGTCTCTAGGCAGCGTCCGAGACGGCGGTCACGCTGAGCACCTTGGAAGGGGCTTGAACCCGCAGTTGCCGCAGGGTTTGGGCCAGTTCGCCGCTGACCTCGGTCCGCTGCACAATCGAGCGCTTTTGGCTTCGGTAGCGCACCACTTTCAGCCGCCCGAGCACGTGGGCGATCGCCGTCCACGGCTGTCCGCAGCGCAGCTCCGCGGCGCGCTGGATCTGCAGCGCCAGGACGCAGAGCTTCACGTGTGCGGTGATCCGGCGCGCGGCCACGTGGTACATGGGCCGAACCTCCAGCCCCGTCTGCTTCATCTTCCGGAAGCAGGACTCAATGATCGACGCGCCTTTGTAGCCGAGCGCGATGTCCTCGACGCTCAGACNGCGCCCGGAACTGAGCAGCCGGCAGGCGGCTTTCGGATGGTCGGCCTCACCGCGGTCGATGCGCGCCAGCTCACTCTGCAGCTCCGCCAACACCTCCTCGCGGTGCTTGCGCTGGCGCTCCGCCTCCGCGGGGTTCAGGCACAGGACATAGCGCTTGCGCCGCTCGCCGTCGCCCACCCAGACGTCCTTGGCCTTCAGGTTGCTGGCGACCGTCCGGTAGCGGCCGGGCCGGGACAGGACGTCCTGCTGGACCTCCTTCACGCGCGCCATGGGCACGGCGACGATGTAGCGGCCGAGGCCCTCGCTTAGGGCCTTCAGGTTGGCCTTGGAGTACATGCCGGCATCGCCGACAAAGATGCAGCGGCCGAGGTGCCAGGCGCGCAGGTCCTCTTTGATCTGCTTGACCGTGGAGACATCGGCGGTGTCGCCCGGCAGCACCCAGGACCGGATGGGCATGCCGTCGCGGGTGACCGCGAGCGCGACGATCACCTGGGGCTGGTTGTCCCGGCCCTCCTTGCTGTGACCGCGGCGGCGCAGGGCGGGGTATGTCTCCCCGTTCCACTCCGTCTCCACCTCGTCAGCCACGTCGGTCTCGCAGTAGGCGGTCGTCGTATCGTAGAAGATCAGATCGGCATCGAGACTGAACAGGTCCGCCGTCCGGAAGAAGATCTGTCGCTCGATCTGCTCGGCCGAGGCGGCCAGCACGTCCAACGCCCGGTAGAGCCGATCCACGTCAAGCGTCTCCGCCTCCGGGAGCCAGGCCCGGTCGCTCAGCCAGCGCGTCGTGCAGCCGCGCTTGGAGCACGGCTCCTCCAGACGGTTGGCCGCCATGGCGAACAGCGCGGTGTGGTGCTGCGCGCCCAACCCCTTGGCCGCCAGCACCTCCCGGATCGCCGGGCCGATGCCGAGCTCCTCCCAGAAGGTGCGGGCGACATGGACGATGCCCAGATCGCGGCTTTCGTCGATGGCGATATCCGGGATCTCCACGCTGTCGCCGCCAGCGGCCGTATCCTCGCCGAGAACCCGGTTGATGCTGCGAACCAACCGGCGCAGCTGCGCCTCGCTTTGCGCGTCGGCGCGGCCGAAGTTGTAGACCACCTGGACCTCCGAGCGCCCCCTGGCGGCATTCCAGACGTTTTCGGCGAGGGCTAGGTAGCGGATGGTCGAGCCGTCTTTCCGTCGGCGCTGGGTCGTTCGCAGGTACATACCTAGACCCTGGGGCGTCGAATCACCTTAAGTCAATCTCGAAGGTAGATAGCGTGTATCTAGGCTGTTGGCGGCACGCCCGAAATGAAGATGCCGGCAAAACAACGACTTAAACCGCGTGAACCGTAACTGGGGCATCTTCCCGGGCGCTGCGTAAGGCGAGACTCATCACGGGTTGTCTTCAGGACTCTACTCTGGTTGCATCGGGGTATGGCCGACGTCCCGCCAGATCTGGACAACGCCTCGCACGAG
>NZ_NRRL01000261.1 GCF_016583645.1 Rhodovibrio sodomensis
GAGGGCTGATGTCGGCCATCTGGGAAACTCCTGTCCTGAGAGTTGGTGGTCGGCAACCCCATCGTCTCAGGCAGGAGACCCGCCCGCACCTGTTATCCGCTAACCCCCGCGATAGCGGGTTCGTTCAGTCCAGACTGATATGATACGCGAGGAGCTGCGCCAGCATTCCAAGGACCAGCTGATCGACATCATCGAGGAGCAGCGCGCTCAGAACGGGTGCCTGGAGCGTCGGGTGGCCGAACTTGAGGCCAAGGTGAACCAGCCGCGCAAGAACGCGCAGAACTCCTCGCTGCCCAGTCGCAGGACGAGAAGCCGAATAAGCCGCGGAAAGGTAAATCCGGCAAGACAGGCAAGGGCGGCCAGGGTCAGGCGCGGTCCCTGGAGCCGAACACCGACCTCACGGTTACCGCGCCGGCCAGCAACTGCCCGGGTTGCGGTGGGCACGTTGGTCCCGAGAACCAAACCCTCAAGCTCAGCTACGACCGCATCGAGATCCCGCCGGTGCGCCCGGACGTCACCCGCGTGCATCAGTACCAGGGCGAATGTCCTTGCTGCGGTGAGCGCTTTGCCCCGAGGCCACCGGAGGGCCTGGAGCCCGGCTCGCCCTTGCGCGCTTGCAGCGCGCGACTGACGTGACCGGGCGCAGCGTCGAGGAGAAGGTGATCTACCTGCACACCATCCACGCGGTCAGCTTCCAGCGCCTGGCGGCGTTGATGCAGGATATGTTCGGCGTGACGATCAGCTAGGGCGCGATCGGCAACATCCTATCGCGCGCCAAGGAGCAGGTCGATGCGGCGGTCGCCGACATCACCGCGGAGCTGCGCCGCGCGGGCGTGATCGGCTGCGACGAGACCGGTGTCCGGGTGGCCGGCCAGAAATACTGGCAGTGGGTGTTCGGCTGCGCCACGGCGGTGCTGCACAAGGTAGCGCCCAGCCGCGGCAAGGCGGTCGTCCGGGAGGTCTTGGACGGCCACGTCCCGGAAGTCTGGGTGTCCGACCGCTTCGCCGCGCAGAGCGGGCACGGTGCCAACCGACAGGTCTGTCTCGCCCACCTGCTGCGGGACGCGCAGTACGCCATCGATGCCGGCGACACGGTGTTCGCCCCGCCGCTCAAGGACCTCCTGCTGCGTGCCGTCGATATCGCCCGGCGGCGCGAGGATCTCCAGAAGAGCACGCTCTACCAGTACCGATATCGGCTCGATCGGGATCTCTACGAGCTGGTCACGCGGACCCCGGACACCCGCGCAGACGACAAGCTGCGCCGGCAGATCCAGCGCGTCCGCTCGGACATGCTGATCTTCGTGACGAACCGGGCCGTGTGAAGTGGACCCTGGTTTTGGAACAGGGGCGAGCGTTAGCGTAGGGCGGGCCCTCCTGACCTGAAGGAGGAGACGATGTCGAGGAAGAGCCCGCGTAAGCTGACGCCGCAGTTCAAGTCCAAGGTCGGCCTGGCCGCG
>NZ_NRRL01000262.1 GCF_016583645.1 Rhodovibrio sodomensis
ATCCCGCGCCGGTCGATCATCTGGCATACTTACGATACCTCCCAGTGAACGGGAATCCCGCCCGCCCGAGTCAAACCGCCGCACCCAAAGACAGCCATACCGATTCTGTTATCGTTGGGCGTGTCCTTAGTCCGCCGATAGGTCAGGCGCTTGCCACGGGCACCGGATAAGGCTTTGTCGGAGCGCTCGTAGTCGGAAACGCCAAGGCCGCTGCGCTGGTTATAGCGAAAGTCGAATTCGATCAGGTAGCGGTGCAGGTGCTTGTCGGAGCAATGCTGGTAAACGCCCTTCATGCCGCGCTTGAAGATGGAGAAGTAGTTTTCGACGCGGTTGATGGTGACGCCGTCCTTGCCAACGTACTCGCCAGCGGCGTGGTGCACGGCGCGGTGCGCGGCGTACTCAGCACCGACCTTGGGATAGAGGTTGCTTTCGTCGGTCCATAGCTCGGTGTCGCGGCTGACGTTGTGAACAAGATGCTCGCGTACGTTATTGGCAGTCGCGCGCTTAAGATGGAACGTACGGGCCTGACCGCCGGAAATTAGGGAGAACACGGCGCGCTTCTGGGTGGCGAATTTGGCGCTCTTGTAAGGCTTGCCCTTGCGAGACGCCGGCGGGGTCTGATCGGCCTTCTTGCCGAAGTAGGTTTCGTCCGCCTGGACGTGCTCGCCGTCACCGCCCATGGGGCCGGGGTCGTCGTCGCGCATGGCTTCGCGGATGCGATGGGCCATGAACCACGCGGACTTGTATGTGATGCCGAGCGTGCGATGCAGTTGGTGGGCGGACACGCCCTTCTTGCTCGACGCCATCATGTGGAAGCCGAGTACCCACTTGTGCAGCGGAATCTTGGAGCGTTCAAAGACGGTGCCGACCGTCACCGTGAACTTGCGGCGACAGGAGCGGCAGTAAAGCGCGCCGGCAGTGTAGGACTTGCCGTTGAGGCGCTTGACGTTCTCGGCCTCGCCGCAGTGAGGACAGTAAGGACCATCGGGCCAGTGGAGCGCCTCAAGGTGCTCGCGGGCCGCGTTTTCTTCGTGAAAGATGGGGTTCGTCATATCCATGGCTTGTCTCCTTGACTGTTGACAGCTTGGGATATGAGCGGTGTTCCGTCAAGTATATAATTAGGAATTTCGTCCTATCTTTGCTCGGGGGCGCGCGGATGCTCGCCAGCAAGCCGCTCTGCCTAGACGGGAGATCTTTGCACAGCTCGCCGTGCGCCCGTGTGGGGTCCTTCGACACGGACGCCTTCCGCGTCCTACTCAGGATGAAAAGTTTGTTTTATCAAAAACTTAACGATCGCTTCATGCTGAGGTGCCAGCCGTAGGCTGGCGTGTCGAAGCACCCTACACGGCTGCTTATGCCGGCTTGCAAAAGTCTCCTTGAGGGGAGCGGGAGGGGCCCGTGCGCTGACAAGCGCGGGGGAGGGTG
>NZ_NRRL01000263.1 GCF_016583645.1 Rhodovibrio sodomensis
GAGATACCGTGATTTTTGTCAAAGGGTCGTTGGCGGCGCGCTCCCCAAGTCGGGGCCTCACCGACGGCCGGCCGCCCTTGCGCGCTATGTGGGGCGCGCGGGCGGCCGGCCTGTTCGGCCCCGCTCGGGGAGCGCGCGGCCATAGCCGTCACGGTGACGAGCGACCCCGGCGTCGGCGTATGGACCATCATGCGCGCGTTGCGGCCCAGTTCGGGTCGAACGGCTGGCCGGTCTTGAGGACGCCGTAGCAGAGCGCGAGCAGCTTGCGCATGGCGGCGGCGACGCGCTGTTTGCCGGCCAGACGGCCCTTCGCTGCGAGGCGGTCGTCGAGGGCGCGTACACACGGGTTTTGCCGCCGGGCGGCCAGCGCCGGCATGTAGAGCATGCGCCGCAGGTTGGCGTTGCCCACGCGACAGATCCGGGCGGGCTTGTCGAGGGTGTCGCCGGATTGGTTCGGGGCCGGGCTGAGACCGGCGTAGGCGGCGACCTGCTTGGCGTGCTGGAACAGGCTGACATCCGGCAACTCGACGAGGATCCCGGCGGCGGTCTCGGTCGCGATGCCGGGGATGGAGACGAGCAGGTCGTGACGGCGAGCCAGTTCCGGGTCCGCGGCGATCTCGTCACGGATGGCCCGCTCGACCTCGGCGAGACGCTGCTCGAGATCAGCGATCGTCTGCTCGGTGACCCGCCGGGCCGCGTCGCACAGCCGGCCGGCCTGCAGCTGGTTGCGATGGGCGGTCAGGTCCTCGACGAGCTGCTCGCGGATGCGCACCAGGTCGCGCAGCCGCAGGACGGCGGCGGGCGGCGGCGTCCAGGCCGTCGGCCGCAGCAGGTGGCCGAACTGGGCGACGGCATGCGCGTCGATGCGGTCGGACTTGCCGCGACCGAGCTGGACCCGCTGGAAGTGCTTGACCCGTGCCGGATTGACGACGCTGACGACGTAGCCGGCCTCGTGGAGGGTCATGGCGAGGTCCATCCAGTAACGGCCGGTCGCCTCGAGAACGACGCGCACAGGGGCGTCTGCGTGCTTGGCCAGCCAGTCCTTGAGATGGGCATGACCGTCAGCGGTGTTGTCGACACCCTTTTTGCGCTTGCGTCCGTCGGCGCGGATCAGATGGAGCTGCAGCTTGGTCTTGCCGGTATCGACACCCAGCGTCGCCTCGTCCATTGACCGCCTCCCGGATGTTGATCGAGTCTGATCTTACACGCGGCAAAGCCGGTCTTTTATTCGGGCTCTCCGCTTTGCTGCGGGGCCTATCATACCGTCCAGCTTTGAAGCCGCGCCTTGGGGAGAGGGGCCATATCTCCGCATCGGGTTCGGTGTTCGGACCCTAGCCGCTTGCCTGGCTCACCTCTCCCCCTGCCGCGGTTTCCGGCCTACCGCGGCTACTCGGCAACATAAAAG
>NZ_NRRL01000264.1 GCF_016583645.1 Rhodovibrio sodomensis
CGCGAAGGTCTTCGAACTTACCCATACCCCAAACCTACCAACCTGCGCCCGATCATGCCGCCTATACGCCGATTCTATTCTGGCAAATTCACCCAGCCTTCGATTCGTTTCTTGCTTTTCAGGTCCTAAGCGTGTACCGCTCACCGATCCGAGCCGGGCCAGACCGTAGCCGGCCAGAAGACCGGCGCCGTGGAGAAGCGCTGTCGCCACGAGTAATCCAAACCCGTATGCAGCGGCAGAGGCAGCCGCCGGCATTTCCGCGCCATGTGCGTGTCCATGGAAAACAGCAAACACGCCCACTATCAAAACCGCCAACATGGTACCCATTGCCCGGCCGCTTGCGAGCATGGCGCCCAGGACGACAATCGACAAAACGATACCGAATTCGACCAGCGGCAGCGCGATCGCCGCGGCGCCAAGTGCGCCACCGACAACCATCATCGAAATGAAGCTCGACGGGACGAGCCAGGTTGCGCGCCCCCCGACGTGAAAAGCAAGCAGACCAACGGTGACCATCGCAAGCACATGATCGAGTCCGCCGATCGGGTGCAGAAAACCTGCCGGGAAGCCGCCAGCCGTCATCGTTCCCGTGTGTGCAGAAGCGCTGCTCGCTGCCAGCGTCATGGCCATCAAGGCGATCAAGAATCTCATGCAATCTCCTTTCGGCGCCCACCGCGCCGTTGATGTGGGGTGCCTCGGTCGTTTGCGGTCGGTCTCCTGGCTGAGGACGCTTCTACGCTCGCCTTCCCGGCCAAGAGCCAGTGGCATGATGAGCGCAGCATAGTCCAATACAGTGGCGGGGGCCGCACCGGACTCGCACCGGTTTCCCGTTCGCAGCTAAACTGCGAACACCGCACCGAACACGCTACCGCCGCTCGGCACCCTCGGGCAACCTTGCCGGAGACCGGTCTAATCGGCGGATCCCGGTCGGATGAGAGCTTGCCGATGACCCGCGGAGAGTGCACCGCTGTCGGCGTTGGCCTTCTCTAAGAGTCTGGCCGGAAAAGAATTGGGTGATCTCAGTGGGTTGTGATTCATTGGGTTGTGGACGCAACTCAGTGGAGACACAACATGTGGACCAAGATCACCCGACCGCAGTATGACCGCCGTGGTTTGCGGTATGCAAGCGATATGACCGACCCTGAATGGGCGTTCGTCGAACTGCAGCTTCCGCCGCGCAAGCGTTTGGGACGCCCGCCGAAGACGGATCGCCGGGAGGTCGTGAACGCCCTGCTGTACATGGCAACCACTGGCTGCCAATGGCGGATGCTGCCGAAGGACTTTCCGCCGCGCTCGACCGTTCAGGACTATTTCTACTCTTGGGCGCGTAGCGGGGTGCTCGATCAGATCAATCACGTGCTCGTCATGGCTGCGCGGGAGCAGGTGGAACGAGAGGCCAGCCCGAGCGCAGGGGTGATCGACAGCCAATCGGTCAAGACCACGGAAAGCGGCGGACCGCGCGGCTTTGATGCCGGTAAGAAGACCAAGGGCCGCAAGCGCCATATCGTCACCGACACCCAGGGAAACCTGCTGCAGATCCAGGTTCACCCGGCTGACATCCAAGATCGCGATGGCGCCGTCGAGCTCATCGCCGCTCTACGCAGCCTCTACCCTTGGTTGCGCCACCTTTTCGCTGACGGCGGCTATGCTGGCGAAAAACTCCAGACGGCGCTGGCGGCTCACGGCAAGTGGACGATCGAGGTCGTGAAGCGCTCCCCGGGTACCAAAGGCTTCGAGGTGCTGCCCCGGCGATGGGTGGTCGAGCGCACCTTTGCGTGGCTCGGGCGCTGCCGCCGGCTGGCCAAGGATGTCGAGGCAACCATCACCAGTGCGGTCGCGTGGGTGCTGATCGCCCACATCCGCCTGCTCACAAGGCGGCTCGCAAGACCTTGATACGAAACAACTCATTCCCGGCCAGACTCTAA
>NZ_NRRL01000265.1 GCF_016583645.1 Rhodovibrio sodomensis
AGGACAGGTGAGGGTGGGTTTGCCGGTGGATGCCGGGCAGTCCCACCCTCACCCTCCCACGACCCTGCGGGTCGCGGGCCCCGCCCTCTCCCCTCGAGGGAGAGGGGATGGCGCCCTCCAGAGAGAGGCAGAAGGCGCCGGGGCCCGCGCCGGCGCGCGCTTAGTAGCGGTAGTGGTCGGGCTTGAACGGGCCGGTCTTGGGCACGCCCAGGTACTCGGCCTGCTGGTCGGTCATCTGCTCCAGCTTCACGCCGATCTTCGCCAGGTGCAGCGTGGCGACCTTCTCGTCCAGGTGCTTGGGCAGCACGTAGACGTCGTGGCCGTAGTTCTTGGCGTTGTGCCAGAGTTCCATCTGCGCCATCACCTGGTTGGTGAAGCTGGCCGACATCACGAAGCTCGGGTGACCGGTCGCGTTGCCCAGGTTGACCAGGCGGCCCTCGGAGAGCAGTAGCAGGCGCTTGCCGTCCGGGAACTCGATCTCGTCGACCTGCGGCTTGATGTTGTCCCACTTGAAGTTCTTCAGCCCGTCGACCTGGATCTCGTTGTCGAAGTGGCCGATGTTGCAGACGATCGCCCGGTCCTTCATCGCCCGCATGTGGTCGACCGTGATCACGTCGACGTTGCCGGTCGCGGTGACGAAGATGTCGCCCAGCGGCGCGGCCTCCTCCATGGTCGTGACCTCGTAGCCCTCCATCGCCGCCTGCAGCGCGCAGATCGGGTCGACCTCGGTCACCATCACCCGGCAGCCGGCGTTGCGCAGGCTCTGCGCCGAGCCCTTGCCGACGTCGCCGAAGCCGGCCACGACCGCGCGCTTGCCGGCCATCATCACGTCGGTGCCCCGGCGAATGCCGTCGACCAGGCTCTCGCGGCAGCCGTAGATGTTGTCGAACTTACTCTTGGTCACGCTGTCGTTGACGTTGATCGCCGGGCACAGCAGCTCGCCCTTCTTGGCCATCTGGTAGAGCCGCGCCACGCCGGTCGTGGTCTCCTCCGACAGCCCCTTGACCTGCTCCTTCAGAAGCTCCGGGAACTTCTCGTGCATCATCGCGGTCAGGTCGCCGCCGTCGTCCAGGATCAGGTTCGGACGCCAGCCGTCCGGCCCCAGAATCGTCTGCTCGATCGCCCACCAGAAGCTGTCCTCGTCCATCCCCTTCCAGGCGAACACCGGCACCCCGGCCGCGGCCACCGCCGCCGCCGCCTGGTCCTGGGTCGAGAAGATGTTGCACGACGACCAGCGCACCTCCGCGCCCAGCGCCGTCAGCGTCTCGATCAAGACCGCCGTCTGCACCGTCATGTGCAGGCAGCCCGCGATCCGCGCGCCC
>NZ_NRRL01000266.1 GCF_016583645.1 Rhodovibrio sodomensis
AGCGATGGGATGGACGCCCCCTCCGGCGGCATCGGTGTGCCAGAATGGGTGCACTGAAAAACGCCATTCAAGGAGGAGGCATCCATGGCGAAGGTTACCATGATCGGGCTGGACTTGGCGAAGAATACGTTTCAAGCGCACGGCGAGAACGCTGACGGCTCAGTAGCGTTCCGCAAGAAATTGCGCCGAGACAAGGTAATGACCTTCTTCGCTAAGCAGCCGCGCTGCACGGTGGCGATGGAGGCCTGCGCCGGCGCGCACTTCTGGGCGCGCTCGCTGCGGGAGTTCGGACACGAGGTCCAGCTCGTGCCGCCGGTCTACGTCAAGCCGTTCGTCAAACGCCAGAAGAACGACGCGGCTGACGCGGAAGCGATCGCGGAGGCGGCGAGCCGGCCGACCATGCGGTTCGTGGCAGTCAAGAGCGAGGCCAAGCAGGCCCAGGGCATGGCCTTCAAGACGCGCGACCTGCTGGTCCGTCAACGCACCCAGACGATCAACGCGCTGCGCGGCAACCTGGCGGAATTCGGCGTGATTGCGCCACAGGGCGTGGCACACCTCGGGCGTCTTCGGGCAGTCGTTGATGATTCCGAGACATACCTGCCTACTGCGGTCGTCGCTCTGGCGCAGACACTGCTCGAACAGATCGACACGTTCACCGAGCAGATCAACGCGATCGAGCAGGATATCAAGCAACTCGCACGCAAGCAGGACAGCAGCAAGCGCGTGATGACGATACCGGGGGTCGGGCCAATCTGCGCTACAGCGGTAGAGGCGTTCGCCCCGCCCATGGAGAGCTTCAAGAGCGGGCGAGACTTCGCCGCGTGGCTCGGGCTGACGCCGCGCCAGCACTCGACGGGTGGCAAAGAGCGACTGGGCAAAGTCTCCAAAATGGGCCAGCGCGATCTCAGGCGCCTGCTAATCGGCGGGGCCATGGCCGTCGTGCGCTGGGCGGCGAAGAACGGCGCGCCGGAAGGCTCTTGGCTGGCGCGCATGCTGCAGCGCAAGCCGCGCATGGTCATCGCCGTCGCGCTGGCGAACAAGAATGCACGCATCATCTGGGCGCTGCTGACCCAGGGAGGCGTGTACAAGGATCCGGCGGCCGCCGCAACGTAAAGCGCGCCAAAGCGGCTGTCCGGATGGCGTCGGAGGGTGCGAGCAGGTCTGAGGTAAGGTAAGGGCAAACGGTCATCGAGACGGGGTCGGGAAAACCAGCACGAAGGCGCTGCACGCTACAGTGCGAGTAAGCGTATTGGACCCGGTCCGCGTATCTCCATACAGGCCCGCGGCGTGTAACGGCCGCATCGAGA
>NZ_NRRL01000267.1 GCF_016583645.1 Rhodovibrio sodomensis
TGTTTCATCGTGCGGTCGGAGACCTTGATGCCTTTGGGATAGGTGTTGGCGTCGATGGTGCAGCTGACCTCGAGGCCCGTGCGCGTCGTGGTCGCGTTGATGAGCTGAACGATCGCTTCATGGCTGATGAGCGGCTTGCCGCGCCAGTTCTGCGAGATCTGGGCGAACAGCTTGTGCTCTATCTTGTTCCATTTGCTCGTGCCCGGCGGCAGGTGGGTGACCGTGATGGCCAATCCGGTCTCGTCGGCGAACTGCTGCAGTTCGTACTTCCACAGCCGCACCCGCGGGCCGTTGCTGCCCCCGCAATCGGCAGTGATCACCAGATGTTCCGCCTCAGGATAGCGCTCCTGGCCAAGCCGCTGCCACCAGCGGCGGATGCTCTCCACCGCGAACATGGCGGTGTCGGCGTCGGTGCCCAGATTGACCCAGCCTTCGTTCGCGGCAACATCGTAGACGCCGTAGGGTGCCACTTTGCCCAAGTCCGGGATCTGGAAGTCGTGCACGCGCACCGGCTCGGGATCGCCCTTGGGTCGGAGCTCGCGGCCGGCGTTCTTGAAGTCGCCCACCAGCTCCTTCTTCTTCGTGTCCACCGAGACCGCCGGCTCACCGCGTTCGGTGGCCGCGGTGACGGTCGCGTTGATGTTGTGGAACTGCGCGTCGCGGTCCGGATGGTTCGCGCCCTCACGCATCTTCTGGTTGGCTTGGCAGCTGTAGCCGAGCTTCTTCAAAAGCTGGCCCACCAGCGGCTGGCTCGCCTTGAACTCTTTTTCGGCCAGAGCTGCGGCGATATTGCGCTGACTGCGGCTGACCCAGCGCAAGGGCGCCTCAGGATCGCCCCGGATTGACCCATCGACAAGGCGCTCAAGAGCTGCAAGCAAACCGGGCTGGTGTTCTTCGGCCGACTTGCTACCGCCGCCCGGCCGTCGAACGCGCCCGCCCGAGCCCAGCACATCGGGCACCTCGGCCCCGTTCTTCAGGTCGTTGATGCCCCGCCCGATCGTGCTGCGGGCCATACCCGTGGCGCGCGCCGCAGCGATCCGACCGCCTCGGCCATAAGCCATGGCCTCGTTGGCGACAAAAAGACGACGGGTCCGCTCATCGAGGTACGGTTCCATCTCAAGGTAGCGGGCGCGAAGGTCTTCGAACTTACCCATACCCCAAACCTACCAACCTGCGCCCGATCATGCCGCCTATACGCCGATTCTATTCTGGCAAATTCACCCAGCCTTCGATTCGTTTCTTGCTTTTCAGGTCCT
>NZ_NRRL01000268.1 GCF_016583645.1 Rhodovibrio sodomensis
TCAGCCATGAAGCGATCGTTCAGCTCATCAACGCGACCACGACGCGCACGGGCCTCGAGGTCAGCTGCACCATCGACGCCAACACCTATCCCAAAGGCATCAAGGTCTCCGACCGCACGATGAAACAGCTCAACATCCAGCCGCATGACTTCCACGGCGAATGGAACTACACCATCCGTCCACGGCAGATTGATAGCGCTAAATGTAGCGGTTAATCGATATCAGCTCCAAGCCGGTCACCGTTGTGCCGGTGCCCCGGCGCGCACCGTACAGGTGGCGTGCCGGGGCTGGGCTAGACCTCTTGGGGCTGTGGCAACGCGGCCTTGCCAACGCGCCGCTGCTGACGCCGCCGCCGGACCCGGATGCGGTGTTCGAGGCGCTCGTCGCCGACGGCCGGGCCGCGTGGACAGAAGGGCTCCTGGAGCTGCCTGGCCGCGCAGGCGTGAACAGCGCGCTCATCGCCCGCGTGTGCGCTCGAATAGTCGGCCTGATCGACGGGAACAGCGCCGGCGGCGTGTGACACGGCCGGGCGCCCGGTCACCGGCGCCGCGTCCGGTTACCTTGAGCTTGTTCGTCAGGTGGCCATAATGGCTGCGATCCCCGACAATCGTGTCCCCACCGGACTGCATTGGAGGTATCCGGCGCATCGCCAGGGCATGATGCGCCCTGTCAGTCCGCTCGTCCGACCCCCGCGGATACGTCGGCATCATCACCATCTGAGACCCCGCAATGAGTTGCGTCGACCGATGCGAAGCCCCCAAGATCAACGCCAAGCCGATGCTTACGCCTTCCCTTACCATCATCTGCCCGCGCTGACCCCCGTGCCCACGATCTCTCGGTACTGGAGCTTCGCGCCGTCCTACGTTGCCGGTCTATGGCTTGTGACCGACTGGATGGACCGAAACCTGAGCGCGAACCCGAACGCGGGAACCTGGCGGCACGTGGATATCGGTTGCGGCGACGGCGCGCTTCTGCGCCACCTCCGCCGTCGCATTTCAGCGGACCGGCTGCACCTCACCGGTGTCGATACCGACCATCGGGCCATCGCCTGGGCGCGGATGTTGAACGACGCATCTGTCGATGTCGTCTGCGACGCTCTGAACCGCCCCGAGCTTTCCGGAGGCTCCAACGTCTGGGAGACTGGAGCCCATGGGAAAGACGACGAACCGGAAGCCGTATCCGCGGGAACTACGCGAGCGCGCCGTTCGGATGGTGCGCGAGCAT
>NZ_NRRL01000269.1 GCF_016583645.1 Rhodovibrio sodomensis
CGTCCGCCCGGGCCGCGCGGGCGCGCTGGACCAGACCGGCCAGGCGGGCGCCCAGCCCGGGCCGGGCCGCCGCGACCGCCGCGACCTCCGCGGAGTCCGGGCGGGCGGCGCGGTTCGCCTTGCGCCGGTCGTTGATCTCCCGGCCCGAGCGGATCGCGCCCGATACACCCTCGGCGCCGCGCCCGGTCAGGCGGCCGAACGCGGCCGCGATCGCCTGCCAGTCCGCCCGGCGCAGCCCGCCGGTATAGTGCAGCGCCGCCAGCCCGACGGCCGCGCACGCCAGCGCCGGCACCGTCAGGCCGAGCCCGGTAACCCCGATCAGCCAGCGCATCACCAGCACGCCGGCAAAGCCGCCGAGGCCGCCCTCGACCGTCCAGCTGGCCGGCGTCGGCAGGGTCGCGAGCGCGGCGGCGAGCGCCAGCAGCGCGACCGGCAGCAGCGCGATGCGCAGCCACCAGCGGGGCAGCGCGTGGTCCAGCATCAGCCGGCGCGACCAGCCCGCCAACACCAGCACCAGCCCGAAACCGGCGAGCCCCAGGGTGCGCAGCACGACGTCCGATACCGCCGCCCCCGGCCAGCCCAGCAGGTTGGAGACCGGCCCGTCGGCGGCGACGTTCGGGCTGGGGTCGTTCGGGTTGTAGGTGACGAACGCGATCAACAGCGCCACCGCCAGCAGCCCCGGCGCGATCCGCAGCAGATCTGCGATCCGGCGCTTCAGGAAGCCGGAGACGCCGTCGCGGGCGCGCGCCGCCTGGTCGGCGGCGGATTGGCGGCTGGTTCGGGTGCTCGTGCTCACGGGTGCTTGGTCGCTTTCGCTTGTCTACGGGGACACTAGCCGGCGGGGACGCTAGCCGGCCTGGGCGCGGGCGGGCGGGCCCCAGATCACCTCGCCCAGGCGCTTGAGCGCGGCTTCCGTCACCTCCGGTTCGTACACCAGGGCGACGCGGATGTAAGGCGCGCCCGGGTTATTCCCCTCGGCGTCGTCGACGGCCATGTAGGCGCCCGGCAGGACCCGCAGGCCCGCCTCCTGCCAGAGGCGCTTGGCCGCCGCCTCCCCGTCGCCGACGTCGAGCCACAGGAAGAAGCCCGCCTGCGGGCGGACGTCGATGCCGGCGTGCGCCAGCGCGCGCTCCGCCGCGTCGAAGTTGGCACGGTAGCGCGCGCGGTTCGCCGCCACGTGCGCGTCGTCCTGCCAGAG
>NZ_NRRL01000270.1 GCF_016583645.1 Rhodovibrio sodomensis
CCGGTGCTTCGGGCGCTCCTTCGGCGGGAACTGCTTCAGGAACTCCTCGCGCTTCCAGGCCTTGTAGGCGCGGTACTCCTCGACCTCCATCTCGGTCACGCTCTTGGTGTGGCTGTTCGCCATCCTGTTCTCTCCCGTTTGCTAAGGATCCCGGGCGCGCGTTGGATATCGCGCCCAGGTTACATGCCCGGCAGCTTGAAGCCCGCCGGCAGGTCCATACCGCCGGTCAGTTCGGACATCTGCTGCTGGGTATACTCGTCCAGCTTCTGGCGCGCATCGTTGTTCGCAGCCGCGATCAGATCTTCCAGCACGCCGGGCTCGTTCGGATCGATCAGCGAGGGATCGATCGAGACCTTGCTGGTCTGCCCCTTGCCGGTGATCGTGACCTGCACCATGCCGCCGCCCGACGAGCCGGTGATCTCCTCCTGGGCCAGGCGCTCCTGCATCTCCTGCATCTTCTCCTGCATCTGCTGCGCCTGCTTCATCATGTTGCTCAGGTTCTTCATGGCGGCGTCGCCTCCTTGCCGGGGGATCGGGTTCGGGCGCCGGCCGGTTCCGGCACCTGTAAGCGCAATGGCCTGGCGTCTAACATCTATGTAGCGTCTAACGCCTATGTGGGGTCACTGAAAGCGCGGGTCATTGGGGTCGATGTCGTCGCCGTAACCGGCCTGGCCCGGATCGTCGACCTGCTCCAGCCGGTCGTCGGCCGCGCCGTCACCGGCCGCGTCGTCACCGGCGGCATCGAGGCCCGCGGCATCCGGCGGCGTCTCGCCGTCGTCGCCCGCGCGCGCGCCGGCGGCCGCGGTCTCGACCCCGGGACCGCTGGCGCCTGTATAGTTGATCAGCTTGGCCCCGGGAAAGGTCTCCAGCACGGCCTGCACCTTGGGATGCTGCAGCAGCCGGTCGCGCTCCGCCGCCTTGCGCTGCTGCTCCTGCTCGAACAGCGTCGGATCGCCTTCGTCCTGCGACAGCGAGACCACCCAGCGCCGGCCGGTCCAGTCCGACAGCAGACGGCCCAGGTTGCCGGCCAGGTCCTTGGGCGCGTTGGCGTTCGGACGGAGTTCGATATGCCCCGGCTCGAAGCGCACCAGATGGGCCGTGTTGCGCAGATCGGCGGCGAGCTTGAGCTCGCGCTTGTCGCTGGCGAGCTTGACCACCTCGGCGAAGTTCTGCGGCTGCGCCGGC
>NZ_NRRL01000271.1 GCF_016583645.1 Rhodovibrio sodomensis
CGCCGCGAGGGCGGCAAGATCAAAAAGCGCACCGTGGCCAATCTGAGCGGTTGGCCGACGGACGTGGTCGAGGGCCTGCGCACCCTGCTCAAAGGCGGCGTCGCCGTTGAACGCGCCGAGCAGGCGCTGACGATCTCGCGCTCGCTGCCGCACGGCCACTTCGCCGCCGTGGTGGGTATGGCCGAGCGGCTGGGCCTGCCGAAACTGCTGCTCGGCCGGCGTAGCCGGCCGGCCGATCAGCGGTCGCGCGACCTGGTGCTGGCGATGATCGCCCAGCGGATCATCCAGCCGGGCTCCAAGCTCGCCACCGTGCGCGCCCTCAACGCTGAGACGGCCGCCTCCAGCCTGAACGGGCGCCTGGGGCTGGGCGAGGTGCGCGAGCATGAGATCTACGCCGCGCTGGACTGGCTGGTGGCGCGTCAGCCGCACATCGAAACCGCGCTCGCCAATCGGCACTTCAGCGAGGGCACGCTGATGCTCTACGACGTCAGCTCGTCCTATCTGGAGGGCCGCTGCTGCGAGCTCGCCCGGTACGGCTACAGCCGCGATCATCGCGGGGACCGGCCGCAGATCGTCTACGGCCTGCTCTGCGACCCGGATGGCGTGCCGATCGCGGTGGAGGTGTTCGAGGGCGACACGGCCGACCCGACCACGCTCACCAGCCAGATCGACAAGCTCAAGAAGCGCTTCGGGCTCGCGCGCGTGGTCCTGGTCGGCGACCGCGGCATGATCACCAGCAAGCGCATCCGCGAGGAGCTGGCGCCCGCCGGGCTGGACTGGATCACCGCCCTGCGCGCCCCGGCGATCCGCCAGCTCGTCGACGACGGGCCGCTGCAGCTGTCCCTGTTCGACGACCGCGATCTGGCGGAGATCGCCGCCCCCGAGCAGCTCCCCGGCGAGCGCCTGGTGGTCTGCCGTAATCCGGACCTCGCCGAGGAGCGGGGGCGCAAGCGCGAGGCTCTGCTGAGCGCGACGGAGCGTGCGCTGGACAAGGTCAAGAAGGCGGTCCAGCGCAAGCAGCGGCCGCTGCGCGGCGAGGCCGAGATCGGCCAGGCGGTGGGCGCCGTGCTCGACCGGCACAAGATGGCCAAGCACTTCGAGATCACCATCACCGAGGACAGCTTCAGCTATCGGCGCAAGACCGACAGCATCGCCGCCGAGGCGCG
>NZ_NRRL01000272.1 GCF_016583645.1 Rhodovibrio sodomensis
TCGTCCAACGGATAGGCCACCTTCCCGGCCTGGCGCGGATCCGTCACATCCGCAAAATGATCAAGAAAAACAACCGCCTCGCCCAGAGCACCCGCTCGATCCATCGTTCGCCTCCATTAACCGAATCGGAGGCCTTCCATCGATTCAGAGCCTCATCTACATGTCACCCCCTTTTTCACCCGATTGCCCTGCCCTCCTTCCGGCTAAGGGTTGCGGTGGAGGACCAGAGTGTTCGAATCTGCAAGTGTTAGGGTTTGCGGGCCGCACACTCTGGCCCGGTGAGTTCGCCGCTAGCGTGTGCCAACGCTAGCATCATCCGCTCAACGCCGCGGTGACCTCTGGTCACTGCGGCGTTTTGTTTGCCGTTCTGATGAAACGTGTGGAAAGGGCGAGTGTACTTTATAGCGCTCCGCGGACGGGTGGGAGCGAACCCACACCAAACGTTGCCGGTAAACGCCCCCGCTTTGAGAGGTTAACGCTGCCTTCGAACCCGCTAAAGAGCACCGGCGACAGCGACTCCTAACGCTCGGGCGTCCGCTACACTTATGGATCTATGGTGGATGACCCACGCTTGCAACCATTTTCTTAATTTATCCTTGACAACCGACGCAAAGTTCATGGCTCGGATGGTTTCATCAGCCAGCGGTCGCATGACACCCTGCGGGTCACACATCTATATAACCGCCCTTCTTTTTGCCCTCGCCCAGCCTCGCGACCCCCTTCTACCAATGAAAGCGGCACCCCCACCCGAGCTGCATGGGCATGCGCGCATGCAGGCCATAGCACGCGTGCGCTGGCGCCACCATATCCCCGAAGAACGCTCATCAACAACCGTATTCGCGGATAGATCCCATGCGCAGGCCCGACCTCCATCGCCGTCGCGGCGCCACCAAGATCGAGTACGCCCTGCTGATCGGGCTGGTCGGCCTCGGCACCGCCGGCGCGGTGGCCGCGACCGGCGACAGCATCCGCCACCTGTTCAACACAGTGGAGAACCAGGCGGTCGGCCCGGCGGGCGAGGTCGCCGAGAGCGGCAAGGCCCAGGTCCGGATCGCCGGCGCCACGGCCAGTGAGGACGCCG
>NZ_NRRL01000273.1 GCF_016583645.1 Rhodovibrio sodomensis
CGGTGTTCAACGTCTGAGCTTCGCTCCAGCGCCTCCCGTCCTCGACCCGCAGAATGTAGAGCGGTGTGAAAGGGCGGCAGCAGACCTACAGAAGGACAGCAGGCCTTCGGATTATGCAGAGTGAATCCGGTCTCCAACCCACGCTGCGGACCTTTCTTGCCCGCGGACTCCGCATAATCGTGGGCTCCGCATAATTCCTGAAAATTACGGCCGGGCGGAGGTAGCGCTCGCTGGCGTTGTTGGTCGCCGGCACAACCCGGGTTGGTGACGCACAAGAACAGCTCTGAGCGCACGCGCCGGATCTGCCGGCGCAGCTTCTCGCCGGCGCGGCTGTCCGCTGGCCGCGTGACCAGGTCGTCGAGATCGCGGTCGAGGCGACATCGGTACTGGTAGAGGGTGTTGTCCTGGAGCTCTTCGCGCCGCCGGGCGATGTCGATGGCGCGCAGCAGGAGGTCCTTGAGCGGTGGGGCGAACACCGTGTCGCCGGCATCGATCGCGTACTGCGCATCCCGCAGAAGATGGGCGAGGCAAAGCTGCCGGCTTTCACCGTGCCCGGTCTGCGCGGCGAAGCGGTCGGAGACCCAGACCGCGGGGACGTGCTCGCCGAGCACCTCCCGGACGACCGCCTTGCCGCGGCTGGGCGCCACCTTGTGCAGCACCGCGGTGGCGCAGCCGAACACCCACTGCCAGTATTTCTGGCCGGCCACCCGGGCGCCCGTCTCGTCGCAGCCGATCACGCCGGCTTTGCGGAGTTCGGCGGTGATGTCGGCGACCGCGGCGTCCACCTGCTCCTTGGCGCGGGAGAGGATGTTGGCGATCGTGCCCTCGCTGATGGACACGCCGAACATGTCCAGCATCAAGGCCGACAGACGCTGGTAGCTGATGGCGTGGATGGTGTGCAGGTAGATCACCTTCTCCTCGACGCTGCGCCCGAACGGGGAGCCGGGCTTGAGCCCATCCGGCGGGCTCGCGGCGAACTGCTCGCCGCAGCAGGGACATTCGCCCTGGTACTGATGAACGCGGGTGACGTCCGGGCGGACCGGCGGGATCTCGATCCGGTCGTAGC
>NZ_NRRL01000274.1 GCF_016583645.1 Rhodovibrio sodomensis
AACCCTGTTAGACTCACTCATGGCGTGAACCTCGGGTGTTTATCTCCGACATCGCTAAAGCCCCGGTAACAAGGGCTTCCGAGGTCACGCCACCCTTCTGTACTGCCCCGGCGGTGAATTACCCGGGGAAACGGTTGTTTGGGGTATAGACTTTTTCGCGTTCGATGAGGCAAACACACTGCCACCGGTGTTTACGCGCGACCGACTGAATCGTTTCGGGCTTAGCGTCTATGACGCGATGTTCACGACGATTGCCGGGACGACCCTTGTGAAAAGTGTGGGAACTGTCGCGGCTAACCTGAGCCACGATGGGGTCAGCCAGCCTTACTTCGACAACGGTCAACTAACGGCGAACGAAATGTCGGAGCAAGTTGCAAGAGAGGGTATGCGCGCGCGTTTCCGGCAGTCTTTGGATAATTATATGAACCGACGTTTCCGGGCGTACGAGCCATCGGATCGTGCATGGCGGGAATTCGAAAAGGCCCTGAAGGAATTACGTCGGCGGGACGTAAAGGTTCTGATCTTCATACCGCCGACCCATGTGGCACATCTGGAATCCATACGTTTACGGGGACTATGGCCGCAGTGGGTCGACTTCAAGCGTCGTCTGGCCCAACGCACGTCCTATTGGGACTTCTCAGGCGTCAATGCCGTTACGACAGAACCGATCGCTGATGAAATGTCATTTTACTGGGATATCTCGCATTTTCGCTCGCGCGTTGGAGATCGCATTCTGGCGCAATTTTTCGATCAGAAGGCTCTCGGAAACGGCCAATCTCAGTTCGGGCAGCACGTGACCGCACAGACCTTGGCGCAGCGCCTATCCGAGGAAAAAGAAGCGCTTGCGCGCTGGCGGGCGCGGCATCCGTCTCAAGCGGAGTTTGTACAGCGCCAACTGAGGAACCTGGGGAAGCCTGTTCTGCGACAACAACGGTGGCCGGTCCCGTTGCCTCACCGAGGAATCTTACCGGAGGGTGGTTGTCGCTCAGCCCTCGATTTCCGCCCGGTGTAGCCGTGCGGTCCCCATCCTGAGTCGAACAGCTCCGGCCGCGACGCGCCAAGGA
>NZ_NRRL01000275.1 GCF_016583645.1 Rhodovibrio sodomensis
GGCGCGTCGGCTTACGCCCGCGGCCGGACCACGCCGGAACCGCCGGCTCGGTTCCCGGCGGCCAGACCACGATGTTGCCCTGGACGCCGACGACGTAGGTCAGCCCCAGCTCCGTGAGCGCATCTCGAAAGGAACTGGTGTTGCCATACCCGGCGTCGGCAAGCAGCACGCCCTTGGGCACGCCGTCGGCCACGGCCGCCCGGATTTGCGCGAGCGCAATTTCCTGTTTCGTCTGGAACGTGACCTTGGCGGGCACCTTGGCCACGTTGCGTCGTTCGGTATCGCTCGCCCAGATCTCGGGAAGATAAAGCCGCCAAGCGATCGGCAGCGAGGCGTTGGACGTAGCGACCGACAGCGACACCGCGACCTGGCAGTTGTCCTGCTTGCCGAGTTCACCGCAGTACTGCCGGGCCACGCCCACCGAATGCGGGCCTTGCTTGGGAAAGCCGGTGTCGTCGATGATCCAGGAAGCCACCGGTTCGGACGCCGTCATGACCGGCAGGACCTCACGGCGGACGGTTCGCAGGAGCGCGTCGGCCTCCCAGCTCGACTGGCCGACGAAGTGCAACAGCGCCTGGTGTTCGGCCGCCGTGCGGTCCGGGCGCAGCCGCGCCGCCATGGGCTCGACCGACTTGCGCTCGCCGGGCAGAAGCAGCCCGACGCAGTAGCGCCGGAACGGCTCGATCCGGTCTCTGTGCCGAAGACAAGCGGCCAGACTGTCCATATAACGCGTGAAGCGCTCAGCCTGCGGCCCATCCATCCACTGGAGATCCATCGACACCCCCACATCCAGATTGAATCTCCGAATTTACCACAGCATGTGGGGGTCGCGACAAAAATCGTCCGATATCTTGTGACTCAGTAAGACTAGGGTGTGGACTCAAATCATAGGAACCATGTGCGCATCGCGATCAGCGCCACGGTAGCTTCGAAGGTTACTTTCAGCTTGTCGAAGCGCATAGCGAAGCGTCTGTAATCTTTCATTCGATTGAAAGCACGTTCGATCAGGTTCCGTTCACGATAGAGATCGGAGTTTTCTTCGGGTTTTTGACCGTCTTCTCCACGCTTTGGAATGACCGGGGTCAAGTCTTGATCGCGCAGCCACGCCCGTAACTCCTGGCTATCGTAGCCTTTGTCGGCGATCAGGGCCGTACAGTCCAGCGGAGCCTCGTTTATCAGGTCCCAGACGCCCATCATGTCGTGGCGCTGGCCGGCAGTCAGGAGGAACCGGCGCAGTCGGCCGTGCTCGTCGCAGACACCGTGACATTTGGTCGTGCGACCGCCCCGTGAGGTTCCGATCGCCTGGGCTTCATCCCGTTCGCTTGCGGAGAGTCCCCCTTTTCTGCGCCGGCTGCCGCCCTGTGCGCCGGGATCATCGTGGTATCGATCATCTCAACGCTGCTGGGGTGCTGCTGTTGGAGCGCCTCGAAAATCCGCTGCCAAATCCCTTGCTTCGCCCATCGCCGAAACCGGTTGTAAACGGTGGTATGCGGACCGTAGCGGCTGGGAAGGTCCTTCCACGGAATGCCGCTGCGCAAGACGTAGAATATCCCGTTCAAAACTCGCCGATCGTCGGCGCGCTTTCCACCCTGCCGGGTCGGTGGAAGCTGAGGTTCGATGACGCCCCACTCACGATCCGACAAGTCGAACCGCATGGTATATTCACTCCCTCTCTTGCCACTCACGACCCAAGAC
>NZ_NRRL01000276.1 GCF_016583645.1 Rhodovibrio sodomensis
TCGACACAATCCCCATAGACCTGCCTCGCTGCCCGCGGGTCCGTTCAATCCACGTTCACGAGCGGTCCGGCAAAAGCCGTCTCGCCCTGGCAAACTGCCGTTCCCGGACCCTCGAGAACGCTCCAGAATCCGCCCACCCAATTCGGTTGAATCCGCCCACCTGGTTCGGCTGAAACCGCCCACCGAATTCGGCGAATTCGCCCACACGTGGCACGAGAGAAAGACGGCGCGCGGCCTTGGTAGCAACGCTCTACGGTGCGCCCCTGATCACGAGGGACAGGGGGCCCGTGGATGCCGAAACCGAGGTCGGATATGCGTAAAATCAGGGAAGTTCTCCGGCTCCGCGACGAGCACGGCGCCAGTCAGCGCCAGATCGTGGCGGCGTGCCGGCTCCCCCGGACGACGGTCCGGGATTATCTGCGACGGCTGAAAGCCGCCGGGCTGACCTACGCCGGGGTGGCGGATTGGTCGGACGATGCGCTGGAGGCGCAGCTGTTCCCCCGCACACCGGCTCCGGCCGGCCGGTCGGAGCCGGACTGGGCCTATGTCGCCCGGGAGCTGGGCCGGCGCGGGGTCACGCTGAAACTGTTGTGGCGGGAGCATCTGGCGGCCGTTCCGGACGGCTACCGCTACACGCAGTTCGTCGCCCGGTTCCGGGAGTGGCAAGGCGCCCACAAGGAACCGCGGCTGCTGCGGGCGCATACGCCGGGCGAAATGGTCGAGATCGATTACGCCGGCATGACGCTGAGCGTGGGGGTGGGTGCGGCGGCCCGGCCGGCGCAGGTGTTCGTGGCGGTGCTGCCGTACGCCGGCTACCTGTTCGCGGACGTCACCTGGAGCCAGCAGAGCGCCGACTGGCTCGCCTCGCACGTGCGGCTGTTCGAGCACCTGGGCGGGGTCCCGTCGCGTCTCGTGCCGGATAACCTCAAGGTCGGCGTCACCCACGCGAGCTTCTACGACCCGGCGATCAACGCCGGCTACCACGAGCTGGCCCGGCACTACGCCACGGCCGTGGTTCCGACGC
>NZ_NRRL01000277.1 GCF_016583645.1 Rhodovibrio sodomensis
GAGGGCTGATGTCGGCCATCTGGGAAACTCCTGTCCTGAGAGTTGGTGGTCGGCAACCCCATCGTCTCAGGCAGGAGACCCGCCCGCACCTGTTATCCGCTAACCCCCGCGATAGCGGGTTCGTTCAATCGGCGTTGGCGGCTGCCCCCTCGAAATCCGCTTGATTCAGGCGCTTGAGGCGCCGATCGGCGTCGTGCGCCCATGCCGATCCACAGTCAACGGCTGACTGCGCTACCTACGTCCGCCTGGAGACAACCATTCACTATCGGAAGTGAGTGTTTATACCAGCGGTCATGGAGATGTCGTTATCGCGGCCCAGCTACGGTAGCTTATCGAGGTCACGGTCTCCGGCATCTCCATGAATATGTTCCAAGCGTCGCAGCAGGCATCGACAATCATATCGTAGCTTTCGAAACCACGGTTTGAGAGGAACGTCTGGCGCAGATACTGCCAGACCTTCTCGACAGGGTTCAGTTCCGGAGACTTCGGCGGCAGAAGCACGATCGAGATGTTGGCGGGCACACGAAGCGACTCCGTCGTGTGCCAGCTGGCCTGGTCCATGACCAGGATGGCGTGGCGTTCTGACCCGACCTGTCGGCTGATCTCGGCCAGATGCTCCTGCATCCCCCGCGTGTTCGCCCGCGGCATCACCACGGCAGCCCCAACCCCGCGCTCCGGCGCGACCGCGCCGAAAACGTAGCCCGAGCTGGTCCGTTGGTCGGCGGGCTGACGGGGACGCGTGCCGGTGGGCGCCTACTGGCGCACCTGCGGGTTCTTCTGCCCCACCCGCATCTCGTCCTGGAACCAGATCTCCGGCGTCACCCCGCCGGGCAGCTTGGCGATGATCTCTGCGACGGTCGCCGGGAAGTTTTTTTGAACGTCTCGATCGTCTCCGGGTCCTGGCCCACGTGCTGCGGCCGGGCCGTCATGTGCGAAAACCCGAGCTCGTGCAGCACGCGCGACACATGGCGTTCGTGATACCACACGCCAAAGCGCTCCAAGATCACCTGCTGCAGGTCGACCCGTCGCCAGCGGACGACGCGATCCGCCTCCGGATCCGGGCCAGCTCTGATAACAGCGGCCAGCTCCGCCCGTTGGTCGGGGGTGAGCTGGCGCGTCGGCCCGGGCGCCTGACGGTCGATCAACCCGTCCGGGCCTTCCGCGTTGAAGCGGTGGACCCAGTCGCGCAGCGTCTGACGGTCCATGCCGCCCAGTTTCGCGGCCTCGCGCCGGCTACGCCCCTCGGCCACGCCGGCGAGGGCGAGAAAACGCGCGCATTGACGGGCGGTCCAGGCATGCCGGGCCTCGTTGCGCAGCTCCTCGGCGGAATAGTCGGCCCGCAGCGGGACCGGTGCGGGCATGGCAAGCTCCTCCCAGTCATCTTGTCGGTCAGCTTGCCTAAAGCCCAACATATGCGA
>NZ_NRRL01000278.1 GCF_016583645.1 Rhodovibrio sodomensis
TCGTCCGGTTCCAACAGTACCGCAGACGCAGATCGATCACATCCGGCGGGCGCCCCGGGGCAACAACCGGACACCTTCCGTTGGCTCACACGCCGTCAGATCGTTCGAGCAAGCCCGGAACGGCCCCGGATCTTAGACGCTTTCGGAATTCTCGCCTGCAGGGCTGGCACAGCGTCGTTGCTCCCGAAGCGCCCGCGCGAGCGCGCACGAGGTGAACGCTGACCCCGAGCCGTCGCCCACGCTCGCCGGGTGATCTACCTACCCGCGCCACGCGTCTCGACGGGCGTCTAGGACTTGGTCCGTGCGCCGGGAGTGGTCGATCACGCCGCCTCCCCCGCTATCGGGGCGTCCGATTCGTCGAGCGCGAACCCGGACGAAAGGTCGCCCATGCCCGCCTGCACGCGTTCGAACAGGATCTCGGCCGCCTTCAAATATGCTGACGTCGCGGTTTCCACGACGTCGGGAAGCCGCTCGCCGTGGACCTGGACAACCGCCTCGCCGAGGGCGTTCGGTGCGTGGGGCCAATCCGTACCGTGCACGCCCTCCTGGCCACGCTGCAGCCTGTTAGCGGCTTCGGATGCCGTCTCCTGGAGCATTTGCCCCTGTTGGACGACCATCGTCTGAGCAGCCTGCATCAGCTGCTGCTGTGCGCGCCCGACCGCCGCCACATTGCGACGCTGCCTGTCCAGGATCAGATCGGTCGCGCGCGAACCGGCTTCTGCGAACGTCGACGGATCCCACAGCTCGCTGACCCGATCGATCATCGGGTTCCCGTTTTTTGGAAGCATGGCGCACCTCCGATGTCGGCTCAGTTGGGCGTGACGATGAACTGGCCGGTCATGCGGACCGGCGCGTGGCCCGGCACCGAAAACTTGATCCCGTAGGTACCGGACGCGTCAAGGGCTGTGAAATTCGAGGG
>NZ_NRRL01000279.1 GCF_016583645.1 Rhodovibrio sodomensis
TGTTCTTCGCCAGATCCAGCCCGATCATGCTAACCTCCGACATGGATGCCTCCTCCTCGAATGGCGTTTGTCGATATACCCATTCTGGCACACCGATGCCGCCGGAGGGGGCGTCCACCCCATCGGGTCCACTTCAGTGGACTTCGCCGACCAGGGCCGCGCGCGCGTCATGCGCGTTAATGAGGGCGTTCTTCGTGTTTACGGGGAACAGGGAACGGGCCTTTTCCTGGGCGCGGAGATGATCGCGCCGCGCGGCGAGCATCTGGCGCATCTGCTGAGTTGGGCCGCCCAGAGCCGGCTGGACGTGCCCACGATGCTCGACATGCCGTTCTACCACCCGGTCATCGAGGAAGGTGTGCGGACCGCGTTGCGCGATCTGTGCGCCAAACTGCGGCTCCGCCCGGCGCCGCCACCGCGGTCGATCGATTGCGGGCCCGGCAGTTGATCCCTGTACCACCGCATGGCGGGTCGGGTAGCCGGTCAAGATACACGCTCTGATTTGGCCTACGAGCCGACAGTCAGGCACGTAAAGCGCCATTCAGCATGAGGAACGCCGAGGATGCCGTTCCGTTCTTGGCCTCGAACATGGATCGCGGGAACTGATGGCCAGGAGCATTTCTCGTGCATTGCCTCGAACGCTTCCGGGTCACTTGGGCTACATAGCCCAGCGCAGCGCGCCGGGTTCGTCACCGTATAGAGTGCGTCGCCGCCGCGCACACGCTCGATCGAAGGTGCGGCACACCCGGCAAGCATGACGATCAGGCCTATCAAGGCATAACGCATCGCCTGTCTTCCTTCGGGCGGATAAGCTTGGCCCGCCAACCGGCGACAGCGTTGGCATCTGAGCGCGATCGCGTGCCATCCCGGGAATTTGTTGGCGTTCAGCCAGTAGCGGCG
>NZ_NRRL01000280.1 GCF_016583645.1 Rhodovibrio sodomensis
GCCGGCGAGGCGCCGGCTGTCTCAGCCGGGCAGCCAGACCCGGAACCGCGTGCCGGTCGCGCCGGTGTCGACCAGGCTCAGCTGGCCCCCGTTCAGGGTCGCCATCTCCTCGGCGATCTGCAGCCCGAGCCCGGTGCCGCCGCCCCGCCGGGCGAGTTCCGACGGCCGCACGTTCTCCGCGCCGGCCGGCAGCCCCGGGCCGTCGTCGATGACGTCCAGATGGCGCCAGCCGTCGTCGCGGACCGCCCCCTCGATCCGGATTCGGCTGGTACCAGCGGCATCCGCGGCATTGCGCAGCAGATTGAGCAGGATGCGATGGACCTGCTGCCGATCGGCCTGTGCGGTCGCCGAAGCCGGCACGTCGACGCTCACCCGGATGTCGCGGCTCGGCAGCTCGCTCGCCACCTCCCGGGCCAGCTCGGCGAGCGCAATCGGCTCGGGTGTCGGCTCGGGTTCCGCGGCCGAGCCGACCGACAGACTGCGCCGGCACATCTCGATGGCGCGGTCGACCGAGGTCAGGACCCCCTGGGCAAGCCGCTGAACCTGCGGATCGTCGCGGGTACTCAGCGTCTCGGCCAGCATCACGGCGTTGGCGAGCACGTTGCGCAGGTCGTGAGACACCTTCCGGACGGCCTGCCCGAGTTCGGCCAGCCGGTCAGTCCGCAGATCGTGGATCACGCTCAGGACACACCGCCGGCCGAACACCTCGATGTAGGTCGCCCGCACGCGCGCCGGCACGAACACGCCATCGCGGGCCCGGCAGGCCATGTCGTCGCGCTCCCAGTCGCCGTGCTGGATCACGTCGTCGATGAACTGCGTCAACGCCGGCAGCTCGTGCGGATGGATGTCCTGCGCGCGCACCCGGCCGATAT
>NZ_NRRL01000281.1 GCF_016583645.1 Rhodovibrio sodomensis
TATTCTTCGCCAAGTCCAGCCCGATCATGGTAACCTTCGCCATGGATGCCTCCTCCTTGAATGGCGTTTTTCAGTGCACCCATTCTGGCACACCGATGCCGCCGGAGGGGGCGTCCATCCCATCGCTTACGGACCTTCGGGCCGAGCTGGTTCATCTCGTCCCGCACGAAGCCGTTGCGGGCGTCGACCAGTTCAACCACCAGGTCGAACCCGGCGTGGAACCGCTGCATCGCGGCGTCGATCTGATCGATCTTGGCCGCGCGCTCCGGGTCCGTGATGACCTTCTGCGCCTCGGCGATCTCGTCCTCGACCGTCTTTTCCAGGTCGAGCACCTGCTGCTTGGTCTCGGTGTCCTCGGTACGCAGCCAGGTGCGGACGGTCAGCATCGTCTCCAAGATGTCGCCGCGCAGGCGGCTGACCAGCGCGGCATCGTCGCCGAGTTCGGCGTAGGTGTCAAAGCTGCGCTCCAGATCGCGCAGCCCCCAGACGCCCTGGGCGGCGATCACGCCGGCGACCAGGATCACCAGAGCGAAGCCGGCGAGGATCTGACCGCGCAGTTTGAGCTTGATGTTGAAAGGCGTATTCATCGGTTTCGCTCCATCCTGAAGACACGGCGCAGCCGATCCTGGCTGCGCATCGGGCGTTAACTTGGACAGCGGACGGGTGCCTTGGTCAGACCGCCGCCGCGCAAAGCTCGCGGGCCAGCGCCGGCAACCGCTGCAGATCTGCGGTGGCCCGCTTTAGCCCGGAAAATTCATGGGGGACGGCGGGTGTAGCCCAAGCTGCTGAATAGTCGTAAGATTTCGGTGTGGAGACGAAAACCTACGATCAGCAGGAGCTCACCCGCCGTGGTCGAACATACCCCTGA
>NZ_NRRL01000282.1 GCF_016583645.1 Rhodovibrio sodomensis
CGGCGACAACCCCAGCGACAACAACCGAGAAGGAGGTGACGACACCGAAAGCTAAGCCCTCAACATCATCGACCCGCACCGGCTACGACCTTGTCGCTCAACCGGTCACGCTGCTTGACGCGCTACAAGCGACCGGTTCAAGAACGAGCGACCCGTTCGGCGCGTCGCCCTGAATGCGTTCTGGATCGACAAGTACCCTGTGACGAACGCCGAGTTCGCGCAGTTCGTCAAGGACGGCGGCTATCAGGACCCCCGGTATTGGACCGAGGCCGGTTGGCAGTTCATCCAGCACAAAGGCGTCGAGGTGCCGCTGTACTGGTGGCACGAGAAATGGAACGCGCCCGACATGCCGGTGACGGGTGTGTGCTGGTGGGAAGCCTACGCCTACGCGCGCTACGTCGGCAAAACCCTGCCGACCGAGGCCCAGTGGGAGTACGCCGCCGGCTTGGGCGAGCGCACCTTCCCGTGGGGCGAGACCACTCCAACCGACCGACATGCGCATTACGCGGAAGGCTGTGAGCCAGAGGAACTTAACCGGGGCGGGACGCATGTCGACGCCTACCCGCAAGGTGTCTCGGGCGTCGGCTGCTTGGACATGGCCGGTAACCTCGGAGAGTGGTGCGTCGACAACATGTCGCGGAACTACGCGTGGGACTTCGTCCAGATTAACCCTGTATACGCCGTCGACGAATCTGGAGCGTTCTCGAGGGTCCGGGAACGGCAGTTTGCCAGGGCGAGACGGCTTTTGCCGGACCGCTCGTGAACGTGGATTGAACGGACCCGCGGGCAGCGAGGCAGGTCTATGGGGATTGTGTCGA
>NZ_NRRL01000283.1 GCF_016583645.1 Rhodovibrio sodomensis
GTCCATGGTCATCCCTCCTCTGTTTGGCGCAGGTCCGCCCTGACGCCGGTTTTAATCACCAACAGTGTGAGGGATGACCACCCCGACCGCTACGGCCTGGCTCGCGCCGGCCCGTTACCCCATCTAGCTGTCGGGTGTCTAGCTGTCGGGCAGAAGGCGGTCGGCTTGCCGGAGGGCGCTCTGGACCTGATCGCCGGGCAGGCCGGCCTTGCTCAGGGTGATCGCGCCGACGGTGATCGCGACCAGCGCGCGGGCCCGGTCCGCCGGGCTGTCCGGGGCCGTGCCGGGGGGCGCGGCCTGGGCGATCGTCTGGGCCATCAAGCCCTCGATCCGGGCGATGTGCTGCTGCACCACGGTCTGCACGGCGGGGTCGTGGTTGGCGAGTTCGGTGATGCAGTTGACCAGCAGACAGCCGCGGCAGGTGTCCTGCGTTTCGACCATCGCGCCGATCATCCGCTGCAGTGCTGCCCGCGGCGATCCGGCGTCGCGGGCGATCGCGGTCAAGTCGTCGACGCTGCGGTCGGCGTAGACCCGCAGGGCGCGCAGCAGCGCCTCGTGCTTGGAGCCGAAGCAGCTGTAGAAGCTGGACCGGCTGAGCCCCATCGCCTGGGTCAGATCGTCGAGCGAGGTCGCCTCGTAGCCCTGCCGCCAGAACACGTCGAGCGCGGCGTTCAGCGCCGCGGCTTCGTCGAAGCTGCGCGGCCGGCCGCGGGTCGGCGTTTCGTGGGACGAGGCTTTCGAGGCATCCATGCCCAATATTTTGGACTGGTCGGTCTCGAATTCAAGGGCCGACATGGCGCGGC
>NZ_NRRL01000284.1 GCF_016583645.1 Rhodovibrio sodomensis
GCTTGGTCACGGCGGTGCTGCGCCCGGGCAAGACCCCGACCGGCGCGGAGAACGCCAGCATCCTGCGGCGCGTGCTCGAGCGCCTGCGCGCGGCTTGGCCGGACACCCATATCCTGGTCCGCGGCGACGGCCACTTCGCCAATCCAGAGATCATGAGCCTGCTCGCGGAGCGGGCGAACACCGATTTCCTGGTCGGTCTGACCGGCAACAATCGGCTGTACGAGCAGGCCCGGCCATATCTCGACGCCGCGGCCGAAATGCACGCTGCCCGCTGCGCGGAGGCCCAGCGGATGGGCATCACCCCGCCTCAGGCTACGCGCAGCTACCACGAACTCTCCTACGCCGCGGGCTCGTGGCTGATCGCCCCGCGAGTGGCCCTCAAGGCCGAGGTCATGGCGGCCGGCCGGAACCCGCGGTTCGTCGTGACCTCCCTGCAGCACCCCGAGCCCGAGCAGCTGTACGCCGATCTCTATACCGCGCGCGGACAGGACGAAAACTTCATCAAACACTGGAAGAACGACCTGTTCGCCGAGCGCACCTCCGACCGCAGCTTCCTGGCCAACCACCTGCGGCTGTTCTACGCCTGCGCCGCGTACGTCCTGCACCATGCCCTGCGCACGCAGGTCCTGGCGCACACCGAACTCGCCCGCGCCGAGCCCGGCACCGTGATCGTCAGGCTGTTCAAACTCGCCGTGCGGGTGGTGCCCAAAAAGCGACGCGTGGACCTGCACCTGTCCACCGGCTGTCCGGTGAAGGGCTTGCTGCACCGGGCGAGCGAGATCC
>NZ_NRRL01000285.1 GCF_016583645.1 Rhodovibrio sodomensis
GGTCGGCCATCTCGGTCACCTCCTGCCAGTGCGCCTTGAACGAGGGCAGGCGCAAGGCGTTCAGCAGGGCCGGGAGCTTGTGGACATCGGTCTCGGTCGCCGCGGTCATCACGCCCCCTCCCGCTGGCTGAGCAGCGTGTCGAACTGCGCGGGCGCGGTCAGCGCCACGGGTACGTCGGGCGGCAGGTCGGTGGCGGGTCGGCGCCGGCGGCGCAGGGCATCCGCCTCGGGCAGCCGCCCGGCCCGCAGGTCGTCGGCGATCAGGCCGGCGAGTTCGGCCTCGCAGCCCTCCTCGTGCGCCATGGCGAGCAGGGCGACCATGCGCTTGCAGGCGTCCTTCTGCGGCAAGCTCGCCTGCAGGGCATCCCAGGCCCGGCGGTATTCGCTGCGCGGGAACAGACCGTCCCGGTACATCGAGCCGGCCAGGGCCTGCGGCTTGCGTTTGAGCGCGTGGATCACGTGTCGGTAGTCGACGACGTGGACGCGCGCGCCGTCGCCCGCGCGGCGGCGGGGGTGGGTGACCACGTGGGTGCTGCCCAGGTACGCCTCGATCCGGGCATCATGGATGTGCACCCGCAGGCGGTGGCCGATCAGCTGCGAGGGCACCGAGTAGAACACGTTGCGCAGCCAAAACCCGCCGGTGCGCAGGACCGTGACGATCCGCTCGGTGAAGTCGGCCTTGCGCTGCCGCGGCAGGCGGTGCATGTGCCGCAGCTCCGCGGCGAGATCGTCCCGCCGCATGGCGTTGCGCCGGGCGACGACCTCGTCGACGAAC
>NZ_NRRL01000286.1 GCF_016583645.1 Rhodovibrio sodomensis
CGGCCTCGACCATGCGCCGGGCCTTGTTCAGCTTCGGCGCCAGGGTCATCTTCGGATCTTCGGCGGTGCCGAACACCGCGGGGCTCAGCTTACGCGGTCCGGGCGGCACCCAGTAGACGACCTTGCCCGGGTCCTGTTTGACAACGCGGTCGGGGCTTTTGCTTTGATCGGCGGCCGTCGCCTGGTCGGCACCGGCGTTGACACAAGCGGCCAGTAAGCCGGCAGCCGCGACGCTGAGACCGCGAGCCGTGCTACGGTAGCGAACACCCTGCTTATCGGTCATGACGCTAACCTCCCTTTATTAAAGTTTCTCAGCGGACCCGTCGAAGGACGGGCATCCGTCCATTCGGCACACCAACAAGCAGAAAGGTTTAGCGAAACCGTCTTCACTCCTTTCTAAGTCGAACGTGATGAAGGGTGAGGACGCGTGACCATGTTTCGAGTGCCATGCTGCCCATCCACGTGAAATCGTCTTGTTTGCTCGACAGGCGGGCACGAGTGTTGCGGTCCATCTCTCGTCTACAGGAATCGTCCGGGTGACTGCTCACCCCCACCGGTGAGTAGGTCAGGCGGCGGCCGGTAGAATAACGGATTGGCCAGCAAGGACGCGCCGAATGGCGGCGAGCGGGCTCAAGCCGTATAGGCGGCCGGTGTCGACGACGGAGCGCACGCCGGCGTAGAAAGCAGCGCCCCATTCGGCGTTAAAGCCTTGCGTGATCTTCCTGAAAATTACGGCCGGGCGGAGGTAGCGCTCGCTGGCG
>NZ_NRRL01000287.1 GCF_016583645.1 Rhodovibrio sodomensis
AAGCTGCGCAACCTGGCCCAGCGGCTGGAGGAGGCGCCGATCGAGGGCACGACCGGGATCGGCCACACCCGCTGGGCGACCCACGGCCGGCCGAGCGAGGGCAACGCCCACCCGCACGCCAACGCCCACGTCGCGGTGGTGCACAACGGCATCGTCGAGAACTTCCACGAGCTGCGCCAGGAGCTCGAGGCCGACGGCGCGGTGTTCGAGACCGAGACCGACACGGAAGCGATCGTCCACCTGATCACCCAGGAACTGAAGCGCCAGGCCTCGCCCAGCGCGGCGACGGCGGCCGCGCTCAAGCGCCTGGACGGCGCGTTCGCGCTCGCGGTGCTGTTCGCCGGCCGGCACGACATGATGATCGGCGCGCGGCGCGGCAGCCCGATGGCGGTCGGCTACGGCGACGGCGAGATGTACGTCGGCTCCGATTCGCTGGCGCTGGCGCCGCTGACCAACCGGATCACCTACCTGGAGGAGGGCGACTGGGTCGAGCTGACAGCCGAGGGCGCGACCATCCACGACGCCAGCGACGAGATCGTGGAGCGGGCGATCAAGCAGACCTCCGGCTCGGGCGCGATGATCGGCAAGGGCGACTACCGCCACTTCATGCAGAAGGAGATCCACGAGCAGCCGGCGGTGATCGGGGACACGCTGCACGCCTTCCTGAACCCGCTGCGCCGGGAGGTCACGCTGCCCGAGCTGCCGTTCGACCTGGGCCGGCTGCCGCGGGTGACGATCACCGCCTGCGGCACCGC
>NZ_NRRL01000288.1 GCF_016583645.1 Rhodovibrio sodomensis
ATGACAGTGTAGAGCAGGGACACCAGTTCCTGTGACAGCGCCCAGACCGAAAACATCGTGTGGATCGAGTAGTGTGTGCCGACAGCCGATCAAGATCAATAAAGCCTCTATTTATTACGAACTTTGACGATTGTCGAACTGTGGATTTGTTGATCCGATTGATCGGACTCGGATCAGTGCTGAGGAAAGCCACTTCTGCTTAGCGCGCGGGATCCGATCAATCGTTCACCCGAAGCGCTTTCCGAAGGCGCGGCGTAAGCTCGGGATGGTTCACAGCCACGAATCTTTCTAATTCATCCGAGTTGGGCGTGCGCTTAACCACATGCCAACCATCGTACGCGCGTTTACACAATTCATACGCGTTGTCACTTGGTGGTACGAGGCGCCAACCTTTATCTAATACCATTGATTGGGACACTGCGCTTGGTGTCGACATGACCGTTTCCTGAAAGTTTCAACCCCTAATATGGTAGAATCGCTGGTGGTGACGTTGCAAGCGTTCTGTCGTATCTCCGTCAGCAAAACGTCATCCTTCAATGGATACCGTTGGAGCTCCTTCAGTAGAGGAGATAACGATGTACGTCGAGTCTGGCTTGGATCGGTGCGTTGTCGAAGTCTCCGGGCACACGCTTGGGATAGCTGTTGCCGACAGTCGATATGCGTACTTTGTGGCAACGAGCTCACTGGCTTTGCAAGATGACGGACGCCGGTTTCCTTCAATCCGGGCGGCGTTGCGCACCCTTCATAAGGACTTAGCGGCTCGGGTACATGCATCACAGAACGGACGGGCGGTTTAACCAGTAATTGTTAGAAAAGATGCCAGTTCTCAAAAACAGATAAGCGTCACATCAACACGATATGCAGATAGGCTCTAAAACATCACGCATCATGTTGAACAGTCCGCCGAGGGACCGCGTGTTGACGCGTGCAAAACGACGGTTTGCTCTATACTTCTACCCCTTCTTCCAGAACGGCTTCTGCGCGGCGAAATCGTCCCAGGTGGCGTGGAAGGCCTTGAGTTCGCGGTCCATCATCGCCGCTTGCCAGCCGAGCATGATGCCGGTGGCGTTGGCGGCCAGCGCCTCGCCGCTGCCGCCAGCCTCGGGCGCGCGCTTGTTGCTCAGCCGCCGGTCCAGATCGTCCAGCAAGCGCTGGCCGGTGGCTGCGTCGTTGACCGCGCCCAAGCGGTCCTGGATCGCCTCCTGCCCCTTCAGGTAGCGCTTGGTCGCCTTCTTTGGGAACAGGCCGGCGAAGAACTCGCTGGCGTAGCGCAGCTTCTTGCACTGGATGCGCAAGCGGTGCAGTTCGCCCTCGCTCAGCGTGTCGTGGCG
>NZ_NRRL01000289.1 GCF_016583645.1 Rhodovibrio sodomensis
CGGCAGGAGGGTCAGGGCCTCATGCGCCGCCTCGGCCCCGCCCCACTCGAGCAGCCGCGCCAGGTCGTAGCGCCAGAGGAGCTGCACCTCCGGCGGCTCGGGCTCGTCGGTGACGCCGCGCAGGTAGGGGGTGACCGGCGGCAGCTGAACGTCGGCGTTCGTTGCCGCCAGGAGCTCGAGGCGCTCGGCTGCCAGGGGTGCGGAGCGGGGCCTCGGCGAGGCCGCCTCGGCCAGGGTCTCGGGCGGGATCGCCAGCAGGTCGCTCGGTGCGAGTCGATCCTGCCCGCTCAGCAAGGCCAGGGCACGCTCGCAGGCGGCCGCGTAGCGGTGCTTCGCGTCCTGGTCGACCTTCTCCGGGCGGTACTGGATCTCCTTGGGCGTGTAGACGATCACCACCGAGCTGGCGGCGTGGCGCCCGGCGCGGTTGACCCGGCCGAGGCGCTGGATCAGCGCGTCCATCGGCGCCAGATCCATGACCAGATGATCGGCGTCCAGGTCTACGCCCACCTCACCGGCGGCGGTGGCGATGAGGTAGACCGGCTCTGCAGGTGTCCCTGCCGCCTGCGGATCGGCGAAGTAGTGCCACAGGGTGCTCTCGGTCAGCGCCTGGCGCTCATGGCCGCGGAGGGTGCCAGTGAGCAGGCCGACTCGCTGCTCGCCGCTTTTCCCGAGGGCCTTGGTGAGC
>NZ_NRRL01000290.1 GCF_016583645.1 Rhodovibrio sodomensis
CAGCGACGTCCTGCGGGCGGCGGTTTTGCGGCGGCATCAGCTTGGCCAACGCCGCATCCTTGCGCTCCTGGGAATACTCGGGCAAACCCAACTCCTCGGCTCGAGTGGTCGGTTAAGACTACAGGTTCCTGTAGCTGCCAACCAGTCTGACGCCCAGGGACCGGATCGGCCATACCGTGTCCGGCACACGCGTAAACAAGAAAAGAAGTGCGCCCGACAGCAGCGTGAAGAGGATCCCGGCTGTGCGGTCCGCGAGCACCACATGGTGGAACATGTTGGAGCGCGCTCGCATGCAGGAAGTCGACCGCCCGCTCCTGGGCCGCAGTGGGCACATGCTCTGGGTTGTCTTCAACTGACCCTTCATGCCGTTGGATGGATGAACCCTCCTGCATGGCACCAATTGCCGGGACGCCAAAGACTTATTCGCAATCCCTGCTCGCACGACGGTGATGTATGGTGAACCAAGGAGACCGCCTGTTCTACACAGTAGTGACGGTAAATGGCCTGCCTACCGACGGGTTAAGTAGTTCGAGATCGGAGCGGGCGTTCCGCCGGTCGGCTTACGTCGATCACCCTACCGATGACACTGTCGAACCAGGCGGTTCGAAACGGTTTATACCCCTAACCTTCCAAAATCCGAAAATCTTGGTGGGTTATGATGCGGAAGTTGTCGGACACCTGTTCCCTGAATGTCTGCCATTCTCTTGGAACAGTGTCTCGAAAGAACACCAGGATGGCGTC
>NZ_NRRL01000291.1 GCF_016583645.1 Rhodovibrio sodomensis
GCTTCCTGCTGTCCTCTGATGGCTATGTGGTGACCAATGCCCATGTAGTGCAAATGGCCGAGGAGATCATTGTGCGCACCAGTGACCGACGGGAGTTCGTCGCCACTGTGGTCGGAGCTGATGAGCGTAGCGATATTGCGCTGCTGAAACTCGATGCCAGCGATTTGCCGCAGGTCGAGATTGGCCAGGCCGCTGATCTGAAAGTGGGCGAATGGGTGCTGGCTATCGGTTCGCCGTTTGGGTTTGAGCATTCCGCTACCGCTGGCATTGTCAGCGCCAAGGGGCGCAGTCTACCCAGTGAGAACTATGTGTCCTTTATCCAGACTGATGTGGCCATCAATCCGGGCAACTCGGGCGGTCCGCTGTTTGACCTCAACGGCCAGGTCATTGGCGTGAATTCGCAGATTTACAGCCGCACCGGCGGCTTCATGGGCCTCTCTTTCGCCATCCCTATTGAGGTGGTAATGGATGTGGTCGAGCAACTGCGCACCCAGGGGCGCGTCACCCGCGGCTGGCTCGGGGTGGTGATTCAGGATGTCACCCGCGAGCTGGCCGAGACCTTTGCGCTTCAGCGTCCGCGCGGAGCCCTGGTGGCGCAGGTGATTCCCGACAGCCCGGCGCAACAGGCCGGGATGCAGGCCGGTGATGTGATTTTGAGTTTCAATGGCCAGGAGGTCATGA
>NZ_NRRL01000292.1 GCF_016583645.1 Rhodovibrio sodomensis
CGTCGAGAGCTACCGTCGGCGGACCGCCGTCAGCCGCCGAACCGAGCCGGATGACGCCGCGTCAACCGACAGCGACAGCCTCGGCGACAACCAAACCGACAACAACCCAGAAGGAGGTGACGACACCGAAAGCTAAGCCCTCAACATCATCGACCCGCACCGGCTACGACCTTGTCGCTCAACCGGTCACGCTGCTTGACGCGCTACATCGAGAGGCCGAAGACACGACTGCACCTGACCGCATGCCTACACCGGACCCGAGGAAAAAGGGCTTGCATCTGTGGGGGCGTCCAGACACGTCTTTTGGCGATTCGAATTACGGGGACACGAATCGAGAGGAGGTCCCCGTTGTCCTGGTTCGAGTTGAACTTCGCCGAGCTGCCAGATCCGCGAACCGGCAATGCTACGCAGCATAATTTGATGGAGGTGCTGACGATCGCGCTCACGGCGTCGATCGCCGGCGCGCAGAACTGTACCGAGTTCGCGGCCTTCGGCGTCGACCGTAAAGACCTCTTCGACGAGTTCTTGGATCTGAACAACGGCATCCCCAGTCACCCCGCTTAATGCACCGACCGGCCAGTAGGGCGGGGTGGCGTGAGTAGAGTCGAGGAGGAGCGCGGTGGCGGTGGGTCCCGGGGAGTAGCCGTTGGCCGGCGGCTTTCGCCCGATGCCGGTGCCTCAGTCCGGGCCGTCGCTCCGTTTCTCCGCCCCGCTCATCAAACGC
>NZ_NRRL01000293.1 GCF_016583645.1 Rhodovibrio sodomensis
ACGAGACCGGCGCTCGGGTAGCCGGCCAGAAATACTGGCAATGGGTGTTCGGCTGCGCCACCGCGGTGCTGCACAAGGTGGCGCCCAGCCGCGGCAAGGCGGTCGTCCGGGAGGTGCTCGGCGAGCACGTCCCCGCGGTCTGGGTCTCCGACCGTTTCGCCGCGCAGAACGGACACGGCGAGAGCCGGCAGCTCTGCCTCGCCCACCTGCTGCGGGATGCGCAATACGCCATCGACGCCGGCGACACGGTGTTTGCCCCGCCGCTCAAGGACCTCCTGCTGCGCGCCGTCGATATCGCCCGGCGGCGCGAGGATCTCCAGGACAGCACCCTCTACCAGTACCGATGTCGCCTCGATCGGGACCTCGATGAGCTGGTCACGCGGTCATCGGACAGCCGCGCCGGCGAGAAGCTGCGCGGGCAGATCCGGCGCGTGCGCTGTGAGCTGTTCGTCTGCATTACCAACCGCGGTGTGCCGGCGACCAACAACGCCAGCGAGCGCTACCTCCGTCCAGCCGTAATCTTCAGGAATTATGCGGAGCCCACGATTATGCGGAGTCCGCGGGCAAGAAAGGTCCGCAGCGTGGGTTGGAGACCGGATTCACTCTGCATAATCCGAAGGCCTGCTGTCCTTCTGTAGGTCTGCTGCCGCCCTTTCACACCGCTCTACATTCTGCGGGTCGAGGACGGGAGGCGCTGGAGCGAAGCTCAGACGTTGAACACCG
>NZ_NRRL01000294.1 GCF_016583645.1 Rhodovibrio sodomensis
TCTCGGCGATCGTGCAGGCAAGGGTCCTTGAACATTGGTGCATGCCATTCCGTGAATATGTAGGATGATGTCCGGCCATCCCGCGTCAGTCACGCAAGAGGGCTAAGGACCATGCAGAGGCATAGAAAGATCCTGAGGACGTGCATCAGCCTGCTGGCAGGGACCACGCTCGGCCTGGCCCACGCCAGCGATGACGACACCATCTCCCGCGCGGAGCTGATTGCCAACAGCTGCTTCGCCTGCCACGGAGAAGAGGGCCAGGGGGCCGGAAGCATGCCCCCCATCGCCGGCTGGGACCCCGAGATCATGGAGGACTTCATGAAGGGGTTCCGTGAGGGCAAGCGGAATCCATCGGTCATGGACCGGCACGCGACCGGTTATACCGATGAAGAGATCCGCGAAGTCGCCGAGTACCTCAGCGAACTGGAGGAGTGAGGGACACCATGAGAGGATCCATTTCGCGCCGCAGTTTCCTGCAGCTGGGCGCCAGCAGCCTGGGCGTCGCTGCGCTCGGCCCGCTGGTCGGACCCTTGACGGCTCATGCCGGTCAGCAGCTCGACGCCCGGATCGTCGTGATCGGCGGCGGCTCCGCTGGAGCGACCGCAGCCAAATACTTGAAACATTACGCGCCCGGTCTGCGCGTCACCCTCCT
>NZ_NRRL01000295.1 GCF_016583645.1 Rhodovibrio sodomensis
TCGACACAATCCCCATAGACCTGCCTCGCTGCCCGCGGGTCCGTTCAATCCACGTTCACGAGCGGTCCGGCAAAAGCCGTCTCGCCCTGGCAAACTGCCGTTCCCGGACCCTCGAGAACGCTCCAGATTCACAGGCCGACGGGCACCTGCGCAAGGTGATCCAGATGATCGAGGGCGGCCGGCCGTGCCTGGACCTCGTGCAGCAGCTCTACGCCGTGGAGAACGCGCTGGCGGGCGCGCGCACGACCCTGATCAAGGACCACCTGGACAACTGCCTCGACAATGTCGTCGGCCCCATGACTGCCGAGCAGCGGCGCGAGATCGAGGAATTCAAGGCGATCGCGAAGTACCTGTAGCCCAGCTCTGACGCCTGGGTGCGACGGTCCACCCGAAAAAACCTCTAAGCGACAACGCGGGAAGTCCTTTCATGCGTGCGACTTTGGCCCGATCGCCCTGACAGGTTGCCTCGGTCTCGGCGCCGTGCAGGCCGAGGCGGGCAGTCAGGACGAAGGCGGCCGGCAGGTCTTCGAACGCGCCTGCGCGACCTGCCACGCCGAGAGCATGTCGCCCGCCGAGACCGAGTGCGTAATTCGGCGGAATCCGCCCACCCAATTCGGTTGAATTCGCCCACCTGGTTCGGCTGAAACCGCCCACCGAATTCGGCGAATTCGCCCACACGTAGCACGAGAGTAAGACGGCGCGCGGCCTT
>NZ_NRRL01000296.1 GCF_016583645.1 Rhodovibrio sodomensis
TGTGGAGTGATGCGGCCGTTACGATGACGTCGCGGGATGCAAGATACATACGAACGGCCCGATTTCATCACAGCCGTCGTCCTGGCGAAAGCCAGGACCCATAACCACAGCATTCGGTGATGAACGGGACAGTGGCCACTGCGCGCGCAACAATGTGCAATTGGGGTAATGGGTCATGGCTTTCGCCAGGACGACGATGAGATCGTTCTCGATTCAAGATGTCGAAGATCGGTGTTATCGCCGCGAAGGCGAAGATGGGTGACGCAGCCGCGGCTCTCTCCGGCCGGCGTCCCTGCGAAGGCCGGGATCCATACTCCGCGGCAGGTGTTGTCGAAGGGACTCGTCGTTCCAGCATTGCGTAGCAATTTGCATTTGTGGTTATGGGTCCCGGCCTTCGCCGGGACGACTCTACCTATCCCTCGACGAACTCGTCCCGCCGATAACCCTGCGCGTACAGCAGCGCGGTGAGATCGCCGTGGTCGATCCGCACTGCGGCTGCGGCTGCGACCGCAGGCTTGGCGTGATAGGCAACGCCGAGGCCGGCGGCCTGGATCATGCCGAGGTCGTTGGCGCCGTCACCCACCACCAGCGTGTCGATGTCGTCGAGATCGAAGGATTCGGTGAGTTCGACCAGGGTGGCGAGCTTGGTGGCGCGGCCGAGGATAGGCTCGATCACTTCGCCGGTCAGCTTGCCGTTCTCGATCTGCAG
>NZ_NRRL01000297.1 GCF_016583645.1 Rhodovibrio sodomensis
GGTAAGGACTTCGAGACCAGCCTCGCTTCAGCCGAAAGCTGGGTATACCTCGCGAATATCCAGCTCCTCGTCCACCGCCTCGGAAGAGCCTGAAAACGCCGAATTAGTTCCGAGTCTGACTCTGAGGGGGGAAAAGCCGGCCGCTCGGCGACCAAAAAGCCGCAGGCGGCGACGCATAGCGCCGCGTGATGATGGAACCCTGGCCATCCGCGGCCTTCGTAGTGGCCCAGACCGAGTTCTTGCTTGAGTTCCTGGTAGTCACGTTCGATCAGCCAACGCTGTTTGGCATGATAGACGAGGTCGGTCAGCGAGGTCTCTTCGGCTATGGTCGAGAGCCAGAAGTTCGTCGGCTTGGCTTCGTTCTCCGGCCATTCGATCAGGAGCCAGTGCTCGACCCGGGGTTCGCTGCGGCGGGCATCGCCCTGGGCCGGCCGCACGCGCACCGCGGCGAAGCGCGAGGAAAGCGTCTCCGCAACACCTTCACGCCAGGAGACCGCTGCCCAGCTCGTCGCCGGCAGCTGTTCGGCCAGCTCGCGCACCTGAACCGTGGGCGCGTCGTCGCCGCCGCGGCGCAGGCGCGTCGGCTTACGCCCGCGGCCGGACCACGCCGGAACCGCCGGCTCGGTTCCCGGCGGCCAGACCACGATGTTGCCCTGGACGCCGACGACGTAGGTCAGCCCCAGCTCCGTGAGCGCATCTCG
>NZ_NRRL01000298.1 GCF_016583645.1 Rhodovibrio sodomensis
CGGCATCGACAAGGGAGCCCACACCGGCGGTCAACGAGTCCGTCAACTTGCCGACGAAGTCCATCTGCGTCTCGACGCGCATCTGCGCCTGACCGAAGTTCGCCGCCGCGTCGATGGCCTGCTGGGTAAAGCCCTCCATCGAGGCCAGGGCGTGCTTGGCGCCGTCCGAGTCCGTGACGTCCACCTGGGACAGGCTGTGCATGCCCGCCTCGTTGCCGGTGAAGCTCACGCCGACGATGGTCGACGCACCGTTCGTCGTGTCGTCCAGCGTCATGACACCGTTGGCGAACGTCTGGGCATCACCGAAATCGGTCGACAGATCGGCGTTACCCTGCAGAGCGCTCTGCACGTCGCCTTCGCTCTGCGCCTGGCTCAGGTCGACCGTGACGCTCTTGGTCTCGCCGCTGTTGGTGTAGGTGACAGTGACGGACTTGAGGTCACCCTGGTTGTAGTCCGGCGTGGTGTCACCGGCGGTGATGGTGTAGGCCGTGCTCGATCCGTCACCCGCCGCGCCGGCGTAGTCCACCTTGGAGTCCGCCGCCTCGGTCGACAGGTTCTGTTGGTCGACCGAAATCCGGGAGGCCTCGACCTCCTGGTTGGAATTGCGGTCCAACGACGACAGGATGTCGAACTTCGCTGTACCGGAAGCGTCCTTGAGCAGGTTCGAGCCGTTGAACTGGGCGGCATCGACCACCGACT
>NZ_NRRL01000299.1 GCF_016583645.1 Rhodovibrio sodomensis
CGACAGTAGGGTCCGTCGGCTCGTCTGCATGCCTTTGGATGCCCTTCAAAAGGTGTCTATGGGCGGATGGCACGTTTACTTTGAACAAATTTGAGTGCTCAAACCAGGCCGATGTCGCCTGAAAAGTTTTGCATGGAATAATGGAATAGGACTTCGGTTCTATTTCGTTGGTTTTCGGATCCGAAGTAATGATCAAAAGAGACAGACAGGCTGAAAGGTGACACCACCGCCACGCCAACTCGAGCATGACCTTGCTTCGCTCGGTGCCCCTTGCCCAGGCATGGCAGGCGACAGTGATACCGAGATCCAACTACGAGCTTTTTAACTGCAGCAACTTTAATATACGCTATTGGAGCTGGAGTTACCGCGGCTGCTGGCACCAGACTTGCCCTCCAATTGATCCTCGTGAAAGGATTTAGAGTTCACTCATTCCGATTACGGAGCCTCAATAAGAGTCCCGCATCGGTATTTTTCGTCACCACCTCCCCGTACTGGGAGTGGGTAATTTGCGCGCCTGCTGCCTCCCTTGGAAGTGGTAGCCGTTTCTCAGGCTCCCTCTCCGGAATCGAACCCTGATTCCCCGTTACCCGTTATCACCATGGTAGGCAGGTCACCTACCATCGAAAGTTGATAGGGCAGACATTTGAAGGACCCGTCGCCGACGCAAGGCCGACTGCGATCTGTAACAATTATCCAGAG
>NZ_NRRL01000300.1 GCF_016583645.1 Rhodovibrio sodomensis
GCCTTGTGAAAGGCGCGGCCTTTGGCTTCATCGTGGCGCTGATGGGCTGTTATTACGGCATGAATTCAGGGCGCGGCGCGCAGGGCGTGGGGCGCGCCACCAAATCCGCCGTGGTCGCCGCCTCGGTCTTGATCTTGGCCGCCAACTATCTGCTGACAGAGGTGTTCTTCTCCGCATGATCGAGATTGAGGGGCTGAAAAAATCCTTTGGCAGCAAGCATGTGCTGCGCGGCGTTGATCTGCATTTGCAGCGCGGCGAAAGCTTGGTGGTGATCGGCGGATCTGGCACGGGCAAATCGGTTTTGCTCAAATGTATCCTGGGGCTGGTGCGCCCCGATGCGGGCACGATTGCGGTGAATGGCGCGCCGGTCGATCAAACGCGCGAAGCGTTCCTGTCGCGCTTTGGCATGCTGTTTCAAGGCGCCGCTTTGTTTGACAGCCTCACCGTTTGGCAAAATGTGGCCTTTCGGCTGTTGCGCGGTCCCGACCGCCGCCCCAAAGACGCGGCGCGCAAGGTGGCAATCGAAAAGCTGGCTCGTGTCGGGCTTGGCCCCGAGGTGGCGGATCTGTTCCCGGCCGAGCTTTCGGGCGGCATGCAA
>NZ_NRRL01000301.1 GCF_016583645.1 Rhodovibrio sodomensis
CTGTCGGGCGGCTTGGTTGGGGGTTATTGGCCAAGGTTCGACAGCGTGGGCACCCGCGCGGCCAGTTCGGCGCGCCAAGCGGCATTTTCTTCCTTGGTCAGCATCCAGCCGGGGATCGACAATTGGCGTAGCCGGACAGCGGCCTTGCCGCCCGCCTTGGCGGGGTCTTCGTCCTTGTCGTGCAATTCGGCGTAGCTGACCGAGGCATATTTGCCCCAAAACCGCGCCACCTCCAGCCGATCATGGCGAAACACCAGCGCGGGGCGCGGCACCGACCACAAAACCCATGCCAGAAAGAAACACAAAACGGCGCCCACAAGGCCCGAGACCGAATGCCAGATCATCCCGTCTTCACCGCCACCGCGCAGCATTTCGATCAGCCCCATCGCGGGCGAAATCGCCTGCAAAAGACCAATCAAAATGATCCCCGCGCCCCAAATATGAGGCATCAGGGCACGTCCATGCACGATAAGGTCGGGGCGATGGTCGGCTTGCGGGGTCATGGGCGCCTCGTCTCCGTCAAGGTCCGTCAGTCCAGATCGGCAAAGATATTGGCATCTTCAGCGAAGTCGATGCGTTCTTGTGTCA
>NZ_NRRL01000302.1 GCF_016583645.1 Rhodovibrio sodomensis
AGGTCGCCAGCGTGGAGCGGTCGATGATGATGCCCTGGCCGGCCAGCATCTTGGCCTGCCGATAGAGCGGCAGGTGCCAGGCCCACTTCCCGACCGCGATCTGGGCGATCAGGGTGCAGGTCGCGTAGCCGCCCTCGACCGGCTGCTCGGGCGCGGGTGCCTGCACGACCGCGGAACTGCAGGTGCGGCAACCGTAGTAGGCGCGGTGGATGCAAAGAACCCGATAGAGGGCGGGGACCACGTCCAGCAGTTCGCGGATGTCCTCGCCGATCTTGTGCAACGTTCCGGCGCAGCATGGGCAGCTGTCCGTCTCCGGCTCCAAGTGGATGTGCTTGCGCGGCAGATGGCGCGGCAGCGCGCCGCGGTTCCGGCGTGCCTGACGGCCGCGGCGCGGTGTCTTGGGCTTATCCTCGCCTTGCCCGCCATCCTCGTCGTTGGCCGGTGTCGGCAGCGGCGCATTCGCGTCGATGTCGCCCAGATCGAGGTTGGCCTGCTCCGGATCGGCGCGCTCGCTGCTCTGGCCGTAGATCGCCTGCTTGTAGGCCGCGATCAGCTGATGCAGGGCGGCGTTTTCCTGCTCCAACTCGGCCACCCGAGCGGTCAGATCGGCGATTTTCTGGGTGAGTTCGGCGACG
>NZ_NRRL01000303.1 GCF_016583645.1 Rhodovibrio sodomensis
CGGTGGCCGGTGCGCTTTCGATGGTGCTGGGGTGCCAGCTCATGGCCCCGCATGGCGGCATTTTCGTGCTGGCGATCCCGAATGCCGTGACCCATCTGGGCGCCTATGCAGCCTCGGTTGTGGCGGGCACGCTGGTCACCACGGGCATGCTGATCGTGCTGAAGAAACCGCTGCGGGACGGTGTCGCGGTTCCCGCGTAAATCCTGCAATCACTCACGGAGCCAGACGGTCCTTAGGGCCAAGGACCAGACGGATGGGGCGCGGTGCAGATCGCGCCCCTTTTCCTACCTGGACATCCAGAGGCGCTGTTGCTGACAGGCGGCGTTCTTCCTATGTTCTTGTAATGCGAGTCGAACTTCACAGCGTTTTTCCTTTGCGTCGTGCCCGTGTGCATGAGGTCTATGGGCCGGGTGCCATGAGCTTTGCGGCCATGGCCGCCATGGGTGCCTGCCTGTGGATCAGGGAAAGCTGGTTGGTAGACACGCCTACACCGCAGGGGGTGTTGCCATTTCTGGACCCGGCAGGCTTGCTCATGGCTCGCCCCAAGGATCAGACCGATGCATT
>NZ_NRRL01000304.1 GCF_016583645.1 Rhodovibrio sodomensis
CTCGGCGAGCAGCGCCAGGGCCTGGGCGGTCGCCCAGCCCTCGTGGTCGGCCATCTCGGTCACCTCCTGCCAGTGCGCCTTGAACGAGGGCAGGCGCAAGGCGTTCAGCAGGGCCGGGAGCTTGTGGGCATCGGTCTCGGTCGCCGCGGTCATCACGCCCCCGCCTGTTGGCTGAGCAGCGCGTCGAACTGCGCGGGCGCGGTCAGCGCCACGGGTACGTCGGGCGGCAGGTCGGTGGCGGGTCGGCGCCGGCGGCGCAGGGCATCCGCCTCGGGCAGCCGCCCGGCCCGCAGGTCGTCGGCGATCAGGCCGGCGAGTTCGGCCTCGCAGCCCTCCTCGTGCGCCATGGCGAGCAGGGCGACCATGCGCTTGCAGGCGTCCTTCTGCGGCAAGCTCGCCTGCAAAGCGTCCCAGGCCTGGCGGTATTCGCTGCGCGGGAACAGACCGTCGCGGTACATCGAGCCGGCCAGGGCCTGCGGCTTGCGTTTGAGGGCGTGGATGACGTGGCGGTAGTCGACGACGTGGACGCGCGCGCCGTCGCCTGCGCGGCGGCGGGGGTGGGTGACCACGTGGGTGCTGCCCAGGTACGCCTCGATCCGGGCATCATGGATGTGCACC
>NZ_NRRL01000305.1 GCF_016583645.1 Rhodovibrio sodomensis
GCGGGCCGGGCCGTCGCGTCGGCGCCGGCTGAACTGGCGTTTGCGGCGCCGGCCGGGTCGGGCGCGCCGGCCAGTTGCACGCCCGGCGGCGGGGCGGTGCCGCCCGTTGGCGTGTCGTCGCTGATGCCCAGGGCGGCCATGACGTGTCCGCCCAGGTCGCGGCCGGTCGCCTCCTCGGCGATCGCGTTGACCAGGCCGCCGACCAATCCGCCGACCCCGCCGTACAGCCCGCCGCCCACGATCCGCGCGGCGCCCTGCATGGTGTCGCCGGTGATCTCGCGATAGATCGTGGACACCACCGGGATGTGCTGCAGCGGGTTGATCACGTCCAGCAGGTCGTCGAACGACGCCTCGGGCGCGGTGCCGTCGGCCTTGGCCTGCTCGTAGCGGCGCAGCTCGGCCCACGGGTCGGCGCGGTCGGACCGGGCGCCGGCCGTGTCGTGATCGACGGGGAAGGACAGGGACATGGGGTCGGTCGGCTTGGCTTGCGGGTCGGAACGGATCGGCGCTTCGGCCCATCCGTGAAGCAAACCCCGTGCCAACCCTGAAAAACCGGTTTGCCGCGGCGTTGCGGCGTCCCCGGCGGTTCGGCCACCGCTTCGAGTAGGCCCGTCCAC
>NZ_NRRL01000306.1 GCF_016583645.1 Rhodovibrio sodomensis
ACTCCCCCTCATCCCGACCTTCTCCCCGCCTGCGGGGAGAAGGTCGGGATGAGGGGGAGTCTCCACGAGGTCGCTGAGAGACGAACTCGCGGAGACTCCCTCTCACCCGGATCGCATCTGACGATGCGATCCGACCTCTCCCCGCACGCGGGGCGAGGTGAAGAGAGGGCCCTCGCAAGATCTAGCGATTGGGATCCGGATAGACGAGGCTGCGCCAGCCGCTGCGATCGAACGGGGCCCACTCGCCGTCCTTCTGCGCGAGGCGATCGGCAACGGCGTAGACCACGGCCGGGTGATGGCCCATGCCGCAATGGCTGCTCTCGACCTCGATGCTGTCGGTCATCGACGAGTTCTGCTCGCGGCAGCCTTGCCAGGCGCAGACGCCGTCAGTGCGGCTGAAAATCGCAGTGGTCGGCACCGGCGGCGCACTGGCGAGCGAGCCGCCGAAACGGGAATCCTCCTCGTCGGCGCGGCGGCCGCTGGCCATCTCGTAGACGCGCCAGGCATTGGTCGACTTCGGACCGGCGGCAAACGGGCTGCCGAGCGTGATCACCTGGCGCACGCGATCCGGCATCATCTTGGCAAGCTGGCGCGCATAGAGGCCGCCGAGGCTCCAG
>NZ_NRRL01000307.1 GCF_016583645.1 Rhodovibrio sodomensis
GTGCACCCGCTGCGGCGACGGTCGCAGCGTCGCCGATATTGATGCTGCCGACCGCCAGCGCGATGTTGCTTGATCCGAAATGGGCAGTCGGATCGATGCTGGAGGCGCCGTTGGTCGCGAGCGCCAGTGTTCCCTCGGAATAGAGCTGTGATCCGGCGCCGATCGTGATCGAGCCGGTACCGGCACCGGATCCGAGGAAGTTCAGCTTGCCGTTGGACAGCGCCAGCACCGTGAGGCTGTTCGCCGAGTAGCTCATGCCGGTGGACACGGAATCAAACGGCGCCGCGCCCTGCCCGATCGTGCTCAGCGTGACATCATTGCCCACGACGATGTTGTTGCCCACAAAGAACAGCTCGCCGGCATTCAGAGAGACTCCGTCGCGGATATAGAGATTGGATAAGTACGCGGACAGGAAGAGCAACGTGCCGTTATTGATCAACATGGAGCCATTGACCGTCAGGCGCGGGGCCGCGATCGCATTCAGGTCGGATGCGCGAACCGAGACGCCATTAAATCCCGCCGTCGGCACATCGGCATAGATTTCGCCGACCCGCATCAGCGTCACCTGACCCGCATTCCCGTCTTGTGCGCCCTGGAA
>NZ_NRRL01000308.1 GCF_016583645.1 Rhodovibrio sodomensis
GATCGACAAGATCAGCTGTTGGCCGAGCCCGTTCACCTTGAACACCTGTTCGGTAATGATCGCCCCGCCAAAGATTTGCGGCACACCCAGCGCGATGACCGTGATGACGGGGATCAGCGAGTTGCGCAGCACATGCACCAGCACCACGACCTTTTCGGTCAGCCCCTTGGCGCGGGCGGTGCGCACGTAATCTTGCCCAAGGTTATCGAGCATAGACGAGCGCATGAACCGCGAGATTTGCGCGGCATTGTAAAGTGCAAGCACCGTGACCGGCATCACCATCTGGCGGATTTGTTCCTTGAAGCTGGCCCAATCGGTCACCTGAAGCGTGGTGTCATAGACCGAGGGGAACCATTTCAATTGCACGGCAAAGATGATGATCAGCGCGACCCCGGTGAAAAACGTCGGCACCGAGAACCCCACCATCGAGATAAAGGTGCCCAGATTGTCGAACCACGAATATTGCCGATAGGCCGATATAATGCCGATTGGCACCGCGATCAGCACGCCGACCACATAGG
>NZ_NRRL01000309.1 GCF_016583645.1 Rhodovibrio sodomensis
TGCCACCGCAGTCATCGGGCAGTACGAGGAGGTGCTTGCCCAGGTTATCATCCTCAGTGCCTTCGTCCCGATTATCATCGGCATGGCGGGCAATGTCGGGGTGCAGTCGGCCACCGTGACGGTGCGCGGTTTGGCTACCGGGGCGATCAACCCCCGCGATACCTTGGTTATGGTCTTCAAGGAGCTACGGGTGGGTCTGCTGCTGGGCGCCTTCTACGGCGTGATCCTGGCTGCCTACGGCTTCTGGGTGTATGACAGCCTTCAACTCGGACAGGTCGTCGGCCTCACCATCCTGACCAATATGACCGGTGCCGCGCTGCTGGCGGTCTCGCTGCCCATGCTATTCGTCCGGTTGAAGGCCGATCCCGCCGTGGCTACGGGCCCCTTCGTGACCACGGCGATCGACGTACTCGGGGTGCTGAACTACTTCGCCATCGCTTCCCTGATCTACGGCCTGTAGGGGCGGCCGCGCCGGTATGACGCGGGTACTAGCTTTGGGCCCCCGCGCCGTAGGAGA
>NZ_NRRL01000310.1 GCF_016583645.1 Rhodovibrio sodomensis
TCCGCTGCAGCACGTCGGCGAGGTAGGTCAACGGGTCGAGGTCGTTGAGCTTGGCCGTCTGGATCAGCGAGGCCAGGATCGCCCAGGTTTCCGCCCCGCCCTCGGACCCCGCGAACAGACTATTGCGTCTGCCAAGGGCCACCGGCCGCATTTGCTGTTCCACCGTGTTGCTGTCCACCTCGATGCGCCCGTCGGTGAGGAACGCGCACAACCCGTCCCAGTGCCCGAGGGTGTAGCGGATCGCCTTGGCCAGAGCGGACTGCTGCGAGATCTCGCCGAGCCGGGCCATCAGCCAAGCCTTGAGGTCGGCCATGCGCGGCGCGCTCTCCGCCTGCCGGACGGCCAGCCGCTCGGCCGCCGTCGTCCCGCGGACCCGCGCCTCGATGGCGTAGATCTCCAGCGATCCGGCGCAGCGCCTCCTGCGCGATCGGCGAGCCGGTCGTGAGTTGCACCTTGTGAAACTTCCGGCGGGCGTGGGCCAGACAGTAGGCGAGCGTGATCGGCAGGGCCTCACGGTCGGCCAGCTGGCCGTAACCCTGATAGCCATCGACTTGCAGGATGCCGGTAAAGCTCT
>NZ_NRRL01000311.1 GCF_016583645.1 Rhodovibrio sodomensis
TGGTTCAGCACCTCGCTGGCGCGCGCCGGCACCTCGATCAGCGCGTCGGTCAGGCGCGCCTCGGTGGCCTGGTCGATCGTGCCCCGGGCCCGGCCGATCGCGATCGACAGCGCCGCCAGCACGGTCAGCTGGGTGGTGAACGCCTTGGTCGAGGCGACCCCGATCTCCGGGCCGGCCAGGGTCTGCAGCACCGCCTCGCTGTCGCGCGCGATCGCGCTTTCCGCGACGTTGACGATCGAGAGCGTGCGCTGGCCCTGCTCGCGGGCGTACTGCAGGGCACCGTGGGTCTCCGCCGTCTCGCCCGACTGCGAGATCACGGCTGTGAGCCCGCCGTCCGGCATCGGCGGCGCGCGGTAGCGCAGCTCCGAGGCGAGGTCGAGCTCGACCGGCTGCCTTGCCACCTGCTCCATCCAGTACTTGGCGACCCAGCCGGCGAGGAACGCGGTGCCGCAGGCGGTGATCGTCACCCGCGGCAGCCGGCCCAGGTCGAACGGCAGCTCGGGCAGCGTGACCTCCCGGCGCAGCGGGTTCAGGAAGGCGTGCAGCGTGTCCCCGATCACCGACGGCT
>NZ_NRRL01000312.1 GCF_016583645.1 Rhodovibrio sodomensis
TGGTTCAGCACCTCGCTGGCGCGCGCCGGCACCTCGATCAGCGCGTCGGTCAGGCGCGCCTCGGTGGCCTGGTCGATCGTGCCCCGGGCCCGGCCGATCGCGATCGACAGCGCCGCCAGCACGGTCAACTGGGTGGTGAACGCCTTGGTCGAGGCGACCCCGATCTCCGGGCCCGCCAGCGTCTGCAGCACCGCCTCGCTGTCGCGCGCGATCGCGCTTTCCGCGACGTTGACGATCGAGAGCGTGCGCTGGCCCTGCTCGCGGGCATACTGCAGCGCGCCGTGGGTCTCCGCCGTCTCGCCAGACTGCGAGATCACGGCTGTGAGCCCGCCGTCCGGCATCGGCGGGGCGCGGTAGCGCAGCTCCGAGGCGAGGTCGAGCTCGACCGGCTGCCTTGCCACCTGCTCCATCCAGTACTTGGCGACCCAGCCGGCGAGGAAGGCGGTGCCGCAGGCGGTGATCGTCACCCGCGGCAGCCGGCCCAGGTCGAACGGCAGCTCGGGCAGCGTGACCTCCCGGCGCAGCGGGTTCAGGAAGGCGTGCAGCGTGTCCCCGATCACCGCCGGCT
>NZ_NRRL01000313.1 GCF_016583645.1 Rhodovibrio sodomensis
TTCAAGTGAGAACCTTGAAGGCCGAGGTGGAGAAGGGTTCCATGGGAACAGCAGTTGGCCATGGAACCCTTCTCCACCTCGGCCTTCAAGGTTCTCACTTGAATATTTGCTACTACCACCAAGATCTGCACCCGTGGCGGCTCCACCCAGACTCACGTCCGAGGCTTCCACGCTCACCACGGCGACCCTCCTACTCGCCACCGCCTCCTTGCCTGGATCATGACTTCGCAAGACAGCGACCGATTGTCGTTCACGCAACCGGCCATGCGCTGCTCGCACCACCAAAAAATAGCCAGCGATCCAGCTTGCGGTGACGGCCCGGTATAGGTCCGACGCTCCAGCGCCATCCATTTTCAGGGCTGGTCAATTCGGCAGGTGAGTTGTTACACACTCCTTAGCGGATGCCGACTTCCATGGCCACCGTCCTGCTGTCTATATTAACCAACACCTTTTGTGGTATCTCATGAGCGTCAGCGTTAGGCACCTTAACCGGGCGTTTGGTTCATCCCACAGCGCCAGTTCTGCTTACCAAAAATGGCCCACTTGGCACTCGCACATTCAGCGC
>NZ_NRRL01000314.1 GCF_016583645.1 Rhodovibrio sodomensis
CTCTCGAAGATCGATGCCCGCCAACTCCGGTTGGAGGAGACGCCGTTCGACCTGCGCGCGACCGTCAAGGATGTCTGCGGGCTCATGGAGCCACTGGCCCTGGGCAAGGGCCTGGAGTTGATCCTGCGGGTCGCACCGGGGTTGCCGGCCCGCCATATCGGCGACCCGCTGCGCGTGCGCCAGATCCTGCTCAACCTGCTCGGCAACGCGGTCAAGTTCACCGAACAGGGCGAGGTCGAGCTTAGCGTGACGCCGCGCCCGGCGGAGGCCGCGCTCGATCGGCCGCACCTCTTGTTCGAGGTCCGCGACACCGGCATCGGGATCCCGGCCGACAAGCTCACGACCATCTTCGAGAGCTTCCGCCAGGCCGACGAATCGACGACCCGTCGCTTCGGCGGCTCAGGCCTCGGCACGACGATCGCCCGCGACCTCGCGCAATTGATGGGCGGGGCCATCGGTGTCGACAGCGTCGAGGGTCGAGGCAGCCGCTTCTGGGTGCGCCTGCCGCTCGCCCCGGCCGAGGCGCCGCCGCCAAGCATCGACGGCCGGCTGAGCGGCCTGCG
>NZ_NRRL01000315.1 GCF_016583645.1 Rhodovibrio sodomensis
CGAACACCCATTGCCAGTATTTCTGGCCGGCTACCCGGGCGCCCGTCTCGTCGCAGCCGATTACCCCGGCTTTGCGGAGTTCGGCGGTGATGTCGGCGACCGCGGCGTCCACCTGCTCCTTGGCGCGTGCGAGGATGTTGGCGATCGTGCCCTCGCTGATGGACACGCCGAACATGTCCAGCATCAAGGCCGACAGACGCTGGTAGCTGATGGCGTGGATGGTGTGCAGGTAGATCACCGTCTCCTCGACGCTGCGCCCGGTCACGTCAGTCGCGCGCTGCAAGCGCGCAAGGGCGAGCCGGGCTTGAGCCCCTCCGGCGGGGTTGCAGCGAATTGCTCGCCGCAACAGGGACATTCGCCCTGGTACTGATGCACGCGGGTGACGTCCGGGCGCACCGGCGGGATCTCGATGCGGTCGTAACGGGTCTTGAGGGGTTGATGCGCCGGGCCGACGTGGCCGCCGCAACTTGGACAGTTGCTCGCCGGAGCGGTGACCGTGCGATCAGGGTTGGGCTCCAGCGAGCGCGCCTGACCCTGGCCGCCCTTGCCCGTCTTGCCGGCC
>NZ_NRRL01000316.1 GCF_016583645.1 Rhodovibrio sodomensis
CTCAAAGAAGCGCATCAGGTGTTTCGTCGAATCCCCGATGCGCCGGGTAACGACATCGCCTTGGTCGATCATCTGATGTCGGGGCTGGCGATCTTCGGGTTGAAGTATCCGTCGCTGCTGCAGTTCGATCAGGACTGCCGGGAGGAGACGACGCGAGCGAATCTCAAGGCGCTCTATGGGATTGAGCAGGCCCCGAGCGACACGCGCCTGCGCGAGCGGCTCGATGAGCTTGACCCGAGCCAGGTACGCCCCCTCTATCAAGCGTTGTTTGCTCAGTTGCAGCGCGGCAAGGGGCTGGAAGGATTCGCCTACCTTGATGGCCATTACCTGCTCTCCGTCGATGGCACGGGCTATTTCTCCTCCAAGCAGGTCCACTGTCCGTACTGCGCCGAGAAGCACCACCGCGACGGCACCATCACCTACTATCATCAGATGCTCGGTGCGGTGTTGGTCCATCCGGATTGCCGGGAAGTCTTTCCCTTGGCCC
>NZ_NRRL01000317.1 GCF_016583645.1 Rhodovibrio sodomensis
CGGCCAAGCCGCTGCTGGAGCCGGGCCAGACGGTGGCAGAAGCGTTCACCCGCCAGGCACGCAGCTGCGTCGACCAGGTGCGCGCGAACGAGGCCGCCGTGCTCGACGGCCGCGATCCCGAGGGCGTGCACCAGATGCGCGTCGGCCTGCGCCGCCTGCGCGCGCTGGTCACGGTCTACAAGAGCGTGTTCGCCGCGGAGCCGTACCGCTACCTGCGCACCGAGCTGCGCTGGCTGCAGCAGCAGCTGGGGCCGGCGCGCGAATGGGACGTTTTCCGGGCGGAGACGCTGGCGCCGCTGCGCAACCGCCTGCCCTCGGAAGACAGCCTGGAGCTGCTGGAGACGGAGGCGGACGGCCTGCAGCGCGAAGGTTACGAGCAGGCGCGCACCGCCGTGACCGACCCGCGCACGGCTGAGCTGCTGCTGCGTCTGGAGCTGTGGCTCGCCGAGGGCGGCTGGCGCGCGTCTTCCGTGCCGGGGCAGGACGATCAAGGCGACCAGCCGGTCGAGCCGTTCGCCCGGGCCACGCTCGCCAAGCGCG
>NZ_NRRL01000318.1 GCF_016583645.1 Rhodovibrio sodomensis
GGCGCAGGTAAACGATATCCGGTGCGCTTGCTTCGTCGATCTTAACTTGGATCGTTCTTTCGCGTTCCAAGTCACCATTATTCTTGCGAACCTCTATGCGCGGTTTAAAGGTCCCATTCGTATCCTCGAGCGCGTCCGACCCGCATGTCAGACGGTACGGCTTCTCCTCGTCCGGATCACAGTCTTCTTCATCCTTCCATTCGTAATCGAGTTCAGCTGATCCATCCGGGTCGTACGCCGAGACCTCATAGTGAATCTTCGCACCCTCTCGAACGGTATCGGGATAGGCCTCACCGTCCCAGCGGAGGCGGCGCTCCAGGGTGTCCGTCTCATTATCACCGAGGCCGATCTCCATGGTGCGCTCGACGCGGGATATGCGCGGGCGCCGCTCGTCGTCCTCGAACTCGATGGTCCGTTGCGAGTCCGTCGTCCGGTCGTCCTCGGTGCTCGACACCTGGATCTTTATGTCGCCGGCTGAGTC
>NZ_NRRL01000319.1 GCF_016583645.1 Rhodovibrio sodomensis
CGCCGAGGGCAGCGTGAACCCGGCCCAGGCCGCCAGCGCCCCCGGAATGCCGGCGCGCCCCAGCCCGATGGCGAAGCCGACCTGGCTGGACGCGGGCCCGGGCAGGAACTGGCACAGGGCGACCAGATCGGCGTAGGCGGCCTCGCTCAGCCAACCGCGCCGCTCGACGAACGCGCTGCGGAAATAGCCAAGGTGCGCGACCGGTCCGCCGAACGAGCTGCAGCCCAGCTTCAGGAAGATCCACAGGACCTCCAGCACCCCGCCCTGCGGCCGCTTCGCCGCGTCGCTGCCGTCGCTCACGCCGTCCCCCGCTTCATCGTGCCTTCCGAATGCGAAGGTCGCACCCCGAAGCCCCGGCCATAAAGCGTTTCGATGACAGGGCGATGAAGATGCGTGCGGACGGCGGGAACATGGTGCTGTCGCTCCAGCACAACTTATCCCCTCTCCTCCACTGGGAGGAGAGGGCCAGGGAGAGGAGGCGAGCACGCCCGCGCAGATCCCACAGCGCCGATACCCGTGTTGCCTCCTCCCCTAACC
>NZ_NRRL01000320.1 GCF_016583645.1 Rhodovibrio sodomensis
GAGGGCTGATGTCGGCCATCTGGGAAACTCCTGTCCTGAGAGTTGGTGGTCGGCAACCCCATCGTCTCAGGCAGGAGACCCGCCCGCACCTGTTATCCGCTAACCCCCGCGATAGCGGGTTCGTTCAGTCCCGGCGTAAAGAGCTGACCCGAGCTGCTGCTGGACTGATCCGGCAGGCTAGAAACTCACGGGCCGACCCCCGGGGGTGAGCAGCTACGTTTCGGGAGGTCACCCATCGGGAGATCGCCTGACGGTTCAACCGGCGTCTAGTCTGAACTTTGTATTTGGCCAGAACAGTAACTCCCTGATGATGCTCAAAGAATTGGCGCCACGGGCGAGTCCGCTCTGGCTACATCATGGGCTGACGCCGAGCAATTCGAAGGCCTTGGCCTGCAGCGGCGTGGGCTGGGTCGGCTGATCGAAGCTGTAGGCCGGGTTGCTGGGCATGCTGACGGTGTTGAGGCACAGCGTGCCCAGGTCGTCGAGCAGGCTCTGGAAGCTGTGCACGGGCAGGCCGTGGTCGGTCCGCCGGG
>NZ_NRRL01000321.1 GCF_016583645.1 Rhodovibrio sodomensis
CCCCCCACGTTTCGTGATGCCGAGCGCCTGAGCCATTCTCCACCGTCCAGGTTCAGCGGACGGGAGCGGAACGATGGCCAAGACGCGCGAGGACCGGCGCCAGTTCTGGCGTGATCATGTGCAGGCGTGGCGCCGGAGCGGCGACCGGCGGGATGACTACTGCCGCGAGCACGGTCTGAACGAGCAGACATTCAACCTATGGGTGGGCCGGCTGCGCGATGAGCTTCGGCCCGGTTCCAACGGCGCTCCGCGCACCACCGACAAGGCGAGCCCGGAGACGTCGGCCGCGCCGACGTTCATCCCGGTCGAGATCGTGGCGGACGACGAGACGCCGTCGAACAGCGGCTCAACGCCTACCTCGACGATCGAGGTGGATGCCGGCAGCGTCACGCTCCGCGTCGGAGCGGATGCCGACACGGAGGTGCTGGCCCGGATCATCTCGGCGGCGCGGCGGGCAACATGATCACGCCGCCCGCGGACGTTCGCATCGTGCTGGTCGCGGAACCGGTCGACTTTCGAAA
>NZ_NRRL01000322.1 GCF_016583645.1 Rhodovibrio sodomensis
GCGTGACCGAGGAAAATATCTCGATGATCCTTGATCGCACCAATGGCGTGATCGTGGCCTCGTCGCTCAAGGAAGGCGGCGTGTGGTGGAACCCGGTCGATCCGGAACGCGTGAAGTCCTTTGTCGCCGCCGCCAAGGAGCGCCACGATGTCTGAACGCCTCAGTGACCGCATTTTGCGCGAAAATGCCGATGTCTTTGCCGCGATGGTCGCGCATCGGTTCACGCAAGATATTGCCGCCGATACGCTGCCGAAGATTGTGTTTGACCGGTATCTGCTGATCGAAGGTGCCTTTGTCGAAACCGCGATTGCGATTTTTGGCTATGCGGTGGCGAAAACCTCTGACATGGGCGACCGGCGCAAGCTGATCGCTTCGCTCGATGCGCTGGCCAATGAGCAGATGCCCTATTTCGAAAATGCCTTTGCCGCGCGGGGGATCGCCCCTGATCCGGCGCTTCAGGC
>NZ_NRRL01000323.1 GCF_016583645.1 Rhodovibrio sodomensis
GGACGATCTGGACCGGCGGCTGAGCAACAAGCGCGCGCCGGAGGCCGGCGGCAGCGGCGAGGCGCTGGCCGCCAACGCCACCGGCATCGTGCTCGGCTGGCAAGCGGCGCTGATGGACCGCGAACTCAAGGCCTTCCACGCTACCTGGGACGACTTCGCCGCGCAGAAGCCGTTCTGGAAGAAGGGGTAGAAGTATAGAGCAAACCGTCGTTTTGCACGCTTCAACATGATGTCCCTCGGCGGACTGTTCAACATTATGCGTGATGTTTTAGAGCGTATCTGCATATCGTGTGGATGTGACGCTTATCTGTTTTTGAGAACTGGCAGCTTTTCTAACAATTACCGGTTAAGCCGCCCGTCCATTCTGTGATGCATGCACCCGAGCCGCGAAGTCCTTATGAAGGGTGCGCAACGCCGCCCGGATTGAAGGAAACCGGCGTCCGTCATCTTGCAAAGCCAGTGAGCTCGTTGCCACAAAGTACGCATATCGACTGTCGGCAACAGCTATCCCAAGCG
>NZ_NRRL01000324.1 GCF_016583645.1 Rhodovibrio sodomensis
TGGCCATAGCGCTCAGTGGGCTCTACCTCTTTCTGGCGCCATCGCTGCTCAGCTTCCCGGACAGCTCCGTCTACGGCGCGCTCTACCGCACGTCTGTGCTGCTGCATGCCGCTGCGGTCTACCTGATCCTCATGGCGCTGGTCGCCCATATCTACTTCTCGACCGTGGAGCACAGGCCGGCCCTGGAGGGGATGCGCTCAGGCTATCTCAGCCTGGAATTCCTGCGCCGCGAGCGCCCGCTTTGGTATCAGGAGATCGTGGAGCGGTATCGCTCCGGGGAGTCCTCGGTCCGCGATGAATGATGGTGGGTGTCCGGTCGCCGGGCCCGGGCGGGACCCTGTTCGCCCGGGCCCGGCTGGGCGCTTAGCCGAAGATATCCTCGGTGATCGATTCGTACCAGCCGGGGGCATACATGGCCTCGATCTCCCGCTGGTCGCGATCGGCATCGA
>NZ_NRRL01000325.1 GCF_016583645.1 Rhodovibrio sodomensis
CGTAATCTGTTAGGCTCAGCGTTCAAGGTGGGTGAGCGGGTACTGATTGCCGAGTTGTTGCAAGTGGATCTTGATCCTTACCGCCAGCAGGTGCTGGTGGATAAGGGAACCCTGTCGGGAGTCTTTGTTGGCCAGCCTGTGTTAGATGCCAATGCGGTGATGGGGCAGGTCGAGCGCGCCAACCCTCTCACCTCCACAGTGTTGCTCATCACCGATGCCAGACACTCATTGCCGGTCAAGGTCAACCGCAATGGACTCAGGTCCATCGCGACCGGGTCTGGGCTGATCGACCAGTTAAATCTGCTGCATGTCCCCAAAAAAGCCGATATTCGGGTGGGCGATCTCTTGGTTACCTCTGGACTGGGCGGCACCTATCCGCCTGGGTATCCGGTCGCGCGGGTGACGGAAGTGAGCATTGAACCGGGCAAACGCTTTGCAACCGTTACCG